>JAYKIS010000056.1:0-45105 GCA_035286125.1 Candidatus Sericytochromatia bacterium | reverse complement strand
CGTCCGGCTCGATCCGGCGCGTGCGCTTCGCCACGACTAGCTATCATGGGGGCGTGAAAGTCACGCACATCGAACGCACCCCCAACCCGCTGGCCCTGATGTTCCGGGTCGACGAGCCGTTGCTCGCGGCCGGCGCCGAGGTCTATGCCTCGACCAATGACGCCTTGAGGGACTCGATGGCCACAGCCATTTTTGCGACCGGGGCCGTGACCGAGCTCTACGTGACACCGGAGTTCGCGACCGTGACCAAGACGGCCGACGCGGACTGGCTGCCCCTGCGGCGGCGGGTACGCGAAGTGCTCGAGGCGACCGAGCCGGCGGTGCGGGCCGTCGACGCGGTTGCCACGGACAAGCCGCGCCTGCGTCCGGGCAGCCGGATCCCCGTGGAAGGGCCCGAGGCCGAGATGCTGGGCCGCATCCTCGTGGTCCTCGAGCAGACCATCATGCCCGCGCTGGCTGGCGATGGCGGTGGCCTCGAGGTGCTGGGTTTCGAGAACCGCGTCCTGACCATCCGCTACCAGGGAGCTTGCGGGACCTGCCCCAGTTCGGCTGCCGGGACGCTGGATGCCATCAGGCGGATGCTGCGCCAGGGTGTCGATCCGGAAATCGAGGTCGTCCCGGCCTGACGGGCTGCCCGGTCTCGTCGGTTGCCCGCTGCAGGCGCAGTCGGTATCCTAAGGCGTTCCGTTGCCTCCGGAGGTTCCCGTGAAGGTCGATCTCGCCACCACCGATTCCCAGCGTGATGCCATCGCGGGCTTCCGCTACGACATCATCGTCGCCCAGCTCAAGCGGCAGCTGGCCTCGGCCGATGACGCCACCCGCCGGGTCGTCGACGAGGAGGACGCGACGGGCGTCCAGGCCTTTGTCGCTCGGGACGGCGAGTTGGTGGGGGCAATCCGACTCAACCGCCTGTCCGACGGTGTCGTGTCCCAGGATCTGAGCCGTCTCTATGCGCTGGATCAGTTCTCGGATGTCCCGCCCGAGCACATTGCGGTGGTCTCTCGCCTGGTCGTGCGTCCCGGCGTTGCCGGGGTGGGCGACTTGCTGTCGGACTTTGCGCTGCGCTGGGCGATCGAGAACGGGATTCGCCTTGCCTTCAGCTACTGCTCGCCCCACCTGGTCGCCCCCTACGAGCAACTGGGCTTCCGGCGCTACAAGGACAATTTCCAGGACCCCATGGGCTACCGCGTGCCGATGGTCCTCGTGTTGTTCGATCTGGACCACCTGGCCCGGATTCACTCCCCCCTCGCGGCCAAGCTCGCGGCGGTGGCGGCCGGTCGCAACGACTCCGACTTCTTCGCGACCCGCTTCCCGGAATACGACTTGCCGGCCAACCCCGGCATGTATCCCAAGGGCGAGTTCTGGGCGATGTTGGGCGAGCGGATGAACGTCAACCCGCTCGAGGCGATCCCGCTCTTCTCCAGCCTGTCTTCCGACGAGGCCGGCTCTGTCATGAAGGCCGGCACCATCCTGCCCATCCGCTCCGGGGATCGCTTGCTTGCCGCAGGCGAAACCGGACGCGAGTTCTACCTGATCCTGAAGGGCATGCTGGGTGTGACCCTGCCCGGGTTGTCCAAGCCCGTGTCCCTGCTGGGCCCCGGCGAGATTGTCGGCGAGATGGCCTTCCTGGCCGACGCACCGCGCAGCGCCGATGTCGAGGTCTTCAAGGACGGCGAGGTGATGGTGCTGTCCGAGGACTCGTTCCTGAAGTTGGCCAGCCAGCAGCCCGGCGTCGCCAGCAAGGTCAGCCTCAACCTGGCTCGGATCCTGGGCGAACGGCTGGCCGTGACATCAAAGGCGCTGGCAGAGGCACAGCGGCGCTAGGGGCGACCGCCTGCGGTCCGGAGTTCCCCGACCGCGCTCAGATCAGCGTGAACTTGGTGACCAGCTCGCGGCCGAAGGCCAGAGCGCGCTGCAGGATGTTGCCCCGAACCGGCAGGTCCGACTCGGTGACGGCAAACTGCGTCACGAGGCCACGGCCGATGGCCGCACCCCGCGCAGGCGCGGGGGCCACGGGCAGATCCGACTCGGTCACGGCGAATTGGGTCACGAGACGACCCACTGCAGCGGAACGCTGGAAGCTGTCCTGCCTGACCGGCAGGCCGGACTCGGTCACGGCGAACTGCAGGGCGAACCCGCCGCCGACAGCCTTCGGGGCCGCGGCCTGTGGCGCGACCGGCAGTGCGGACGGCGTGACGGCGAAGCCTTCGCGAACTCCAAGCGACATGTCTCTTTCCTCTCCGCCTAGCTGTTGGCCGTGGCCTTCATCTCGTCCAGGATGCGCTCGAGCACCTTCATGTTGAGGTTCTCGAAGAACTTGTTGAACAACGTCTTCTCCTCCGCCTTGCGGGCGGCTGCCTTCGCCTCGTCTTCGGCCTGGCTGGCCTCGGCATTGGCAGTCACGGCCGTTCGTTGACGGGCCTGGTCCGAGAGCGCCATCTGGTCCGTGGTGCCCCGGGCCTGAGTGGCCTCGGTCGATGCCACGGATGCTGCAGCAGGGCCAGCAGTTTCCTGTCGCACCAGAGGTGCCGTGGAAACCCCGACCATACCCGCCCCGATCACTTCGATGCCCACGGTGTGTTACCCCCGCTAGCTTTATCTTCCCCGACCTGTCGGAGATGACGTCAACAGTTCGTGAAATCTGGATTCGGGGGCGGCGTCTTCAGGGTGTCACGTGGACGGTTGCCCTCATCCGGCGGTGGACCCTGCAGCGAATTTCGAGGTCACCGGTCGCCGCGATCAGGACCGAGGGGCCGGGGCCGGTCGCGTGCAGCCCCAGGTCGAAGGTCTGCGAGCCGGAGGCACAGTAGACGCTGTGGAAGACGCCGTCGCGGTTCGGGAAGCTGAGCCGCGTGCCTTTGCGGACCGTGACTTCTCCCGGGAGGAAGACGAGATTCTCCTGGACGATGGCCGTGCCGGGGGCGGCAGAGGCCGATGCTGTCGGCCGGGGCGGGTTGGCCCCCATCAGGAACGGCAGGACCAGCCCTGCGATCGTCAGCGCAACCTTCATGCCTTCATTCTAGCGGTCTGACTGGCGCGCTCGAGCGACCCGGGACAGGCGTGCCGCACAAATGTGCCCCCAGCCACATGGCCATGGCGCGGAAGGGGGTATGCTGAAGGTCATGGACGCCGCCGAACGCTTCCTCGACCAGCCCAACCTTCCGATGATTGCCGCATCGGTGCTCGGGTTCGTGCTGCTGGTGCTGGTCGGAGTCCTGCTCTGGCTGGTCAAGACCCGCTCCAAGGGCGATATGGGGCTCGCGAAGAAGGCCAATCGCTTCAAGGAGCTCGACGGCTACCTGAACGAGGCCAAGAAGTGGTACCGGGCCAACGTCACGCTGCGTGAACTGTATGCGGTCGCCAGCAAGTCCGGCGTGGCCAAAAAGTTCGTGAAGGGCATCATCGCGGCTGCCGAAAACGGCGGGTTGTCCGGCAGCCCGGAAGAGTCCGCGCGCTGGCTGGCCCAGGCCATCACGCTCGAACCCGGCAACGCCGAGGCTTTCTACCAGCTGGGTCTGGTCTCGGTCCGGCAGGGCAAGGCGACCGGCCAGCAGAAGTGGATGCGGCTGGCCCACCAGGCCTTCACCAAGGCCTTCCTGCTCGAGCGCGGCCACATCCCGGCCTTCCAGCAGCTCATCCTGCTTTCCGAGCAGACGGAGAGCTTCTACATCGAGCGCACCAAGGAGGGTCTGGCCAAAGGTGCGGCGATGGGCCAGAACGACGTCGACCGCATGGTTGCGGCAGCCAAGGCTCAGGCGTATGCCGACGCCGAAGCGGCCGACGCGGCGCGCCAGCGCTGACGATCCGGGGCGTCAGCCCTCCCGACGCGGACGAATGGCCACGGTGCCGCGGCTGATGGCGACCAACCGGCCTTCCGGATCCGTGATGCGGATGTCCCAGACCCAGGCCGTCCGGCCCCGGTGGATGGCCTTGCCCTCGGCTTGCACCCATCCTTCCCAGACCGTCCGAAGCAGCGAGATGCTGTACTCCTGACCAAAGGCGACGTGGGTGTCGAGGTTGACGCCCAGGACCGTCCCGAAACTGGAGACCTCTTCTGCCAGTGCCGAGAGCGCGCCCCCGTGCATGGCCCCGTAGGGCTGTCGGGTCGGACCGTGCACGGGCATCCTCGCTACAACGTGACCTGCCTCGTGCTGGAGGAAGGTGATGCCCAGGGCGCCGGACAGCGTCTCGGCCGGGGGCAGCAGGCCCCGTTCACGAAAGGTCTCGGGGGTGAAGGACTGCGTCATGGGCCGATTCTAGGCCTTATACTGGCATCAGGAAAAGAGGAAGGGTCCATGCGCGACACCCTCGAGCGGATCGCCGGTGATCACGGCGGCTTCATCGAACTGCGTTACCACCACAAGACCTCGCGTCGTTTCGACGTCGAGGGCGGGCGGCTGGAGGCCGCTCTGGTCAAGGAGCGTGCCGGGGTCGGCGTGCGTGTCCTCGAAGGCGGCACGTGGGGTGTTGCCGCCACCAGCGACACGAGCGAACCGGCCATCCGTCGGGCGGTCGATCAGGCCGTGGCGGCCGCACGGGCATCCGCCAGATACCGCAGCCAGCGCCTCGGGGAGCTGCCTGCCGTGCAGCTGGCACGGGGGCGCTTCGAGGAGCCGGGCGTCCGCGAGCTGCAGGACCAGCCTCTCGAAGCCAAGATCCAGGTGGCCATCGATGCCGAGGCCCGTGCCCGGGCAAGTTCGACGAGGATCGAGACGGCCCGTGCCACCTATCAGGAGCTGTTCGAGGACAAGGTCATCGTGACCTCGGATGGGGCACGCGCCGAAATACGGCTTGTACGGCCCGAGTTCCGCGTCAATGCCGTCGTGGCCCAGGGGACCGAGCGGGCCACGTATTCGGAGAGCTATGGCGCGACGGGCGGATGGGACTGCCTGTTCCGTCACAGGGACAGTGCCTCGATGGCCGACGAAGCGGCACGCTGGGCCGTCGACCTCTCGACGGCCTCGATGGCTCCGGGTGGCAAGTTCAAGGTCATCCTGGCCCCCAGCATCGTGGGCCTGCTGGTGCATGAGGCCATTGGGCACACCGTCGAGGCGGACTTCGTCCAGTCGGGATCGGTTGCCGCAGGTCGAATCGGAACGCGCGTGGCCAGTGATCTGGTGACGTTGTGCGATTCGGGTGCGTCGGAGCACGTGGGGGGGGCCGGTGGCACGATCGCCGTCGATGACGAGGGCGTGGTGGCTGGTCGTACCGTGGTCATCGACCGGGGCATCCTCTCCAGCTACCTGCACAGCCGCGAGTCGGCCATGCATTACGGTGTGGCACCCACGGGCAACGCCCGGGCCTGGGAGTACGCCGACGAGCCCCTCATCCGCATGCGCAACACCTACATCGAGCCTGGTGACCGGGACCTTGACGAGATGATTGCCGAGGTTGAGGACGGCTTCCTGCTGGACGGCCCCCTGAATGGCCAGGCCGATGCAACGGGCGAATTCATGTTCGCCGTGGCCCGGGCCCATCGCATTCGCAAGGGCAAGCTGGGCGAGGTGCTCAAGGGTGCCACGGTCTCGGGGTCGGCCTTCGAGGTCCTGGCCAGCGTGGACGCCATTTCCAAGGCCTTCCGCTGGGACCTGGGTTCAGGCCACTGCGGCAAGGGGCAGCCCATGAAGGTGGATGCCGGTGGTCCGTATGTGCGGTGCGAGGTCCTGATCGGCGGGGTGGGGGCATGAACAGCGAACTCGTCCGCGAAGTCTGTGCGACAGGGGTGGTAGCCGCACGCGCGGCGGGTGCCGACGGTGTCGAGGTCTTTGCTGTCGCGCGGCGGACCCGCGAGGTCGCCTTCGAGAAGAACGACCTGAACCTGGCCCGGGCGGACGAGGAACTGACCGTGGGTGTGCGGGTCCTGTCGGGCCAGTCCTTCGGTTTCGTCACGGTCAACGCGCCGGAACGTGTCGAGGATGCCGTGCGTCAGGCACTCGCCGTGGCGCGCATTGCCCCACCCGATGCCCACCACCATCTGCCCGAGCCGGTCGCACTGGCGCGTACGGGCGAGGATTGGGATCCCGACCTGTCCGCGTTCGGCCTCGGGCAAATGGCCGAGTTGGCCAGCAACCTCGCCGAGCGGGTCAAGGCCCGTGATGCCCGCCTGAGCATCGACGGCATCCGGGTCTCCGCGGAGGAAGCCGCGGTGGCCATTGCCACGTCCACCGGTATCGAGGCGTCGCATGTCACCAGCGATCTTTCCGGTTTCGTGATGGGCATGGCCATCGACGGTTCCGAGGTCGGATCCTTCAACTACGACGGGGCTTCAGGCAATCGCCTGGCGACGGTCCGGAAGGACCTGCTGTCCGCGATGGATCGCTTCGCGGAAAAGGCTCTCTGGGCACTGGGCGCGCGCAAGGGCGAGACCTTCAGGGGGCGGGTTCTCCTGACGCCGGATGCCGTGGGCGAGATCCTGCTCGATCCGCTGCTGGGTGCGCTCGGTGCCGACAACCTGCGCAAGGGTCGCAGTCCCCTGCAAGGGCGTCTCGGGGAGCGGGTCGCCGCCTCGTGCGTCAGTTTGCGGGATCCGGGGCGCGTGCTCGACGGCATGGCCATCGCGCCTTTCGATCGAGAGGGGCAGGCGATCGAGCCCCTGTCCCTTGTCCGAAGTGGCGTCCTCGAGGGCTTTTTCTACGATGCCTACGAAGCTCGGCGTGCCGGGTGCGGATCGACGGGACACGGCCGGGGCGGGGCCAAGGGGCCGCCGGTCCTGATGCCGGGGCTCATCGACATGGCCGGGGGAGACGAGACGGCCTCCGCCCTCGAGGCACGGGCGGGCCGCGCTCTGGTCGTGCCGCGCTTTGCCGGTCGGGTCGAGATGGCCACGGGCGAGTTCTCGGGGGTGGTCAAGGGCGGTTTCCTCGTGGGCTCGGGCGAGCGCATCCCGGTCGAGGAGACCATGATCTCCGGCAACCTGTACGACCTGCTCCAGGCCGTCGAGGCCGTCAGCTCCGACCGGCAGAACATCTTCGGGTCCGCCCTGCTGCCCTGGGTCCTGGCGGACGGCGTTCAGGTCACGGCCGGTTGAAACCGCTCGCAGGGGCCTTTCGCGAAGGTTCGCCGTGGGGCATCCTGGGCGGGCTCCTCTGGCGTGAGCGTCGGGCGTACGTGGTCGGGGCCTCCTGCCTGTTGGCGTGCGATCTGGGGCAGGTTGCGGTGCCCCTGCTGGTCGGCGGCATCGTCGACGGCCTGAGGGACGGCACGATGGCTCTGGCCGGGCTCGGGCGCAGCGTGGGCATGCTGGTGGTCCTTGCCGTGTTCGTGGCCCTCTGCCGCTACGGCTGGCGCATGGGGGTCTTCGGGTCATCGCGCCGCATCGAGCGCGATGTCCGGGTGGCCTTGCATGACCACGTCATCCGCCTGCCGGCGGAGGCCCAGCGGCGCAGGCCCCCCGGCGAGGTCATGGCCTTGGCCACCAATGACCTGCAGGCCGTCCGCGCCATTGCCGGCGAAGGGGTGATGGCAGGGCTGGATGCCCCGTTCTACCTGCTGTCGGCCCTTCTGCCGATGCTCTGGCTCCATCCGGGCCTGACGCTCTGGGCGGTCCTGCCCTTGCCCTTGCTGGGCCTCGTTTCCTTCCTGTTGGGGCGGCGGATGCACGGGATCCACCGGGCCGTGCAGGAGGCCTTCGGGCGCCTTAGCGACCAGGCTCAGGCGACGATCTCGGGCATTCGCGTCGTCAAGGGATTTGCCCGGGAGGCCGGGGCCACCGATGAGTTCGCGGCCCGCAGCCGGGACCACGCCGACGCCACCATGAAGATGGTGCGCATGCAGGGCGCCTTCGATCCCCTGATCGCCCTGTTGTCGGGGTCGTCGACCGTCCTTGTCCTGATTCACGGCGGGCGGCTTGTGGAGGCGGGCGCCTTGACCGTCGGGCAGCTGGTCTCGTTCCTCGGGTTCATCCAGATGCTCTCGTGGCCGATGATGGCGATGAGTTGGGCCTACAACATGGCCCAGCGCGCCCGGGCGAGCGTTGTGCGCCTGCAGGAACTGTTCCGGGAAACCCCCGAGCCGCCCGCCATGCACCGGCTCGAGCCAGGCTGGTGGCTGGTAGCCCCCCCGACGCTCGAGGTGCGGAACTTGACCTTCGGGTATCCCGGCGCCCACCGACCGGCTCTGGAGGGCGTCTCCTTCGTGCTGGCACCGGGCCAGGTCCTGGGCGTGACCGGTCGGTCCGGTGCGGGCAAGAGCACGCTCGTCGCCCTTCTGCTGCGCCAACTGGATGCACCCTCGGGCTCACTGCTGCTCGATGGCCGCGATCTGGGCGAGATGGCCGTAGACGAGGTTCGCCGCGTCTTTGCGTGGGTACCCCAGAACGGTTTCCTGCTGGGCCGTTCCATTGCCGAGAACGTCGCGATGGGGGAAGACGCGTCAGGAGTCATGCCGGCCCTGCTTCGCGCGGGCTTGGGTCCCGATCTGGCGTTGTGGCCGGAGGCCGAGCGCACGGTGGTGGGCGAGCGTGGCGTCACGCTCTCGGGTGGCCAGCGACAGCGCGTCTGCCTGGCCCGGGCTCTGGTTCGCGAGGCGCCGGTCCTGCTGGTGGACGATGCACTTTCGGCAGTTGATGCGGCCACCGAGCATCGTGTCCTGGCGACTCTGGGAGAGGCCCGTCGGGATCGGTCGGCCTTGATTGTCGCCCACCGCCTGAGCGTGGTCCGGACGGCTCCGCGCATCCTCGTGCTGGACGAGGGGCGTCTCGTCGGCGATGGCAGCCATGACGCCCTGGTCGGGCAGGGTGGCCTGTATGCCCGGATGTGGCACCTGCAGCAGTTGGAGCGGGTCCTCGCCGGCCCCGTCCCGGGGGTGGGCGCATGAGTGGGCACGGCCACGGTGCGGGCCATGCCGGCATCGTCGAGGAGGCCCACGAGCGCGCCTTCGACCCGAGGCTGTTCCGGTATGTCCTGACGTGGACCCGTCCCGTCGCGGCCTGGTTGTTGCTGGGCCTGCTGATGCTCGTCCCGCTCAGCGCCGTGCCCGTGCTGTTGCCCTGGATCGTCAAGCAGGCCATCGACGGCCCGCTGGGCGAGACAGGTGCCGCAACCGCACCACCACCGGAGCTTCCGTTCGGCCTTGATCCGACGCTGCTGGCCTGGCCTAGCGACCTGATCGGCCTGGCGTTGCTCTACCTCGGCCTGCTGGTCGGGGAGTCGCTCCTGCGCTATGCCCAGGGCCTGGTCATCCAGGGCGCGGGCCAGCGCGTCATCCGCCGCATCCGGGAGGAGACCTTCGGCCATCTGCTGCGGCTGGACATGGCCGTCTTCGATCGCCAACCGGTAGGGCGGCTCGTCTCGCGCGTCACCTCGGACACCGAGAACATCAACGAACTCGTCACGAGCGTGCTCGTGGGCCTGTTCCGGGACCTGTTCGTCATTGCCGGGACCATCTGGGCGCTTTTCCACCTCGATGCGGGGCTGGCGTGGGTCGCCCTCGCGGCAGCACCCGTGATTGGAGGCCTGACATTCGGCTTCCGACGCTGGCTGCGTGCGTCGTGGCGTGGCTTGCGGGTGCGGCAGGCTGCGCTCGTTGCCGTCCTGTCCGAGCACCTGTCGGGCGTGCGCGTGCTGCAGGCCTTCGGTCGCGAGGACGCGGCCCAGGAGGCCTTCCGCGAGGAAGCCGAGGCATTCTACGGCACGGCGTGGACCCTGACCCACGTGCAGGGCGTCCTGCGTCCGGCCATCGACCTTGCGACCCAGCTTGCCCTTGCGGCCGTCCTCTGGTTCGGTGGACGCGCCGTGCTCGAGCAGGGCATGGCCCTGGGCACGCTCTACGCCTTGACCGTCTACCTCAAGCAACTCTTCAACCCGCTCGGCGAGTTGTCCGAGAAGTACAACACGACGCTGGCGGCCTTTGCCTCGACCGAGCGGCTGGTGCAATTGCGCGAAACACACCCCACCGTCGTGGCGGAGCCGTGGGCGGGTGTTTTGCCGGATGACACCGGCATACGTTCGGGAGGGCTGCGTTTCGAGGGCGTGTCCTTCGCCTATGCGCCCGATGCGCCATGGGTGCTCGAGGACGTGTCGTTCGCCATCGAGCCGGGCCAGACCGTGGGGATCGTCGGGGCCACGGGCGCCGGCAAGAGCAGCCTGCTGGGTCTCGTGGCCCGTTTCCACGATCCGGGTCGCGGCCGGGTGTCCGTCGGGGAAACTCCGCTGACGGCGTGGAGGCCCGAGGCCTGGCGGCAGCATCTGGGCATGGTCCTCCAGGAGCCGCTGCTTTTCCGCGGCACGTTGGCCGAGAACCTGCGCATGGGGCGCACGCACCTTACGGACGCGATGCTGCTCGAGGTCCTGCATCAGGTCCTGGGCGAGGACCCGTCGCGGCGATGGCCCGAGGGCCTTGCGCTGCCACTGGGCGAACGTGGCGATACGCTGTCCACCGGCGAACGGCAACTGGTCTGCCTTGCGCGCGCCCTGCTCGCCGATCCGGCGGTGCTGGTGCTCGATGAGGCGACCGCCAGCGTCGACAGTGCCACGGAAGAGGCGATGCTGCAGCAGATCGAGGCCCGCAAGGGACGGGCCATGACCCTGGTCGTGGCCCATCGGCTGGCCACGGTTCGCCACGCGGACCATATCCTCGTGCTGCACCAGGGGCGGATTGCCGAGTCGGGCGACCATGCCGCGCTGCTTGCCGCAGGCGGGCGCTACGCCACGATGTGGGCCCTGCAGGCCGGCGAGGCCGCCCACGGATCCCAGGAGGCCTTGCTGCATGGCGCGTGACGTCCGTGGCGTGAGCGTGGCGTGGCGTGCACGCCTCGCTCGGGTCTGGGATATGGTGGGTTGGGCCGTACTGGCCTACCTGCTGTGGCGACTCCTCGGGCCCCGGGAGTCTGCCGGCATGGAGGGGGTGACGGGCGTGCGCGAGGTCGTGGACCTGCCAAGGGGCCGCCCGGCCGTGGTCGAGGTCGCGACGCACACCTGACCGGCCTGCATCGCGATGGTGCCGGTCTGGCACCTGCTCGAGGCAAGGCTTGGACGCGAGGTCACCTTCCGCGTCCTGTACCTGGATGACGCATCGACGTCCGCAGACGCGGTGGCGGTGCTCGAGGCGGCCCGGGCGAGGGTCACGCCGACCTTCCTGGTGCTGGATCGCGAAGGTCGGCCGGCAGCGCGGTTCCTGGGGGCGACATCCTACATGGCGATCAGCGAGGCTCTGGAACGACTGCCCTGAACGCCCCCGGTCTCAGGATCGGATCCAGGCACGCGCGGCCGCGAGGCGGTTGCTGTAGAGCTGCAACAGGTCCTTGCGCTCGTCCGGCGCCAGACGGCCTTCGGGATCGACGGCCTTGAGCACCCGCTCTCCGGTGCCTTCCCCCTCGCGGGCTCCCGCGAGGGCCTTGGCAGCCTCCGTGAGGCGGTCGGCCGTCCGGCCCTCCGCGATGGCGGCGGCAAGGCCGTCCTGATCCATCCAGGCGGCAGCGGCAAGCTCCGCCGCGTCGATGCCGTGCTCCTTGGCGACGGTTTCCAGCACATCACGATGGGGCTCGAGCATGGTGGTCGCCTCGTCGCGATCGAAGCCCCAGGCGTCGTCGTCGCCAGGCAGGGGGAGTCGATCGTTCCCGATGGCCTCTGTCGCACGCGAGAGCGCGTCGGGGAGGTCCTTGGCCAGGCGATCCAGGCGAGCGTCGTCGAGTCCCATGCGACGCCCTGCCGCCACGGGGTCCTTGCCCTGCCGGGCCGCCCCCAGCAGCTCGGCGGCCTGCTCTTCCTCGATGCCGTGCACGCGGGCGAGCAGACGGATCACTTCCCGAAGGGCCAGCAGATCCGCAAAGGACCTTGCGGCGGGCGGGTCCGAGGGTGGACCGGCCGCAGGCACATCGGCCACGCCCCCGCTGCGCCCCCGGGACGGGCGATACGGCACGGGGCCGTCCTCCCGGCCGACGGCAGCGAGGCTGCTGCCCCCACCCAGGGGATTCTGGACCGGCGGCAGGTCCGCTGCCGCGCCGTCGTCAGCGCCCGCACCCGTCAGACGGCCGTAAGCCATGATGCTGTCGAGGCGGCCCTGGTTCATGACCGTACGATGGGCAGGCTGGCCGAACTTGTTGCTCTCGAGCATCTCCGTCGGGCGGCCCTGCGCGTCTACCTTGGAGACCACGCCCACGTGGTCGGACTTGCCGTCCTTGTCCCAGTCGAAGAACACCACGTCGCCGACGTGTGCCGGTGACCCTCGGTCCACCAATTGCTGCTCCTTGCGGAAGTACTGGATCATCGACGGGCAGTAGTGCGGATTGTAGCCCTTGGCCTGCATGTCCTTGCCCAACGCAAATCCGGCGCGGTGGTAGCTGTCGGCGACGAAGTCGGCGCAACAGCCGACACGGCCGGGACTGTGGTAGTAGCGCGTCGTCAGGTTGGGGGGGTACTTGTAGCCTCCCTCGATCAGCGCCCGCGCGCCCTGCACCACGTCGTTCCCGAAGGTCGCCCTGGGGTTCGCGGCTCGCGCGGCGGCCACCGCCTCTGCAAGGGAACGTGATTCGGACAGGCGGCCCGTGGTGCTCAGGCTGTCCCGTCCCGGGATGGCCCGGCCGTCCAGCGGGGCTGTCGGCCGACCTTGCAGGGCGCGGCCAAGCGGCGCTGAACCCTGAAGGGGCCGAGAGCCGCCGGGACGCTGCACGGGATCTGGCATGACCTTCTCATACCCTTGGCCCGGACCAACCTCCCGGGATCGGCAGGTGTCGGCATGTGGGCGACGGCCGGGTCAATTCTGTTTCTTGGGGGTGTCGGGGTATCCTCATGGGCATGGCAAGAAGAATAGAGCGGTCGTGGGAAGCCCTTCTTGCGGCCCCACCCGAGGCAATCTGGCCCTGGATCTCCGACACTCGGCGCTTCAATCGTGCCTTGGGCCAGGACTTTGCGCTTACAGGGTATGTGCCGGATGAGGCCGGAGAGATCGACCTGTACGGCCAGCATGATCTGGGGCGTTTCCGCGAGCAGCCTTTCCAGTGGGTCGAACCCGAATCCTTTGTGTCTTGCCGCGAGTTCCTCGAGGGCCCCCTTTCGGTCCTGCGGACGCATGTGCGCTTGCTGCCCGGCATGGACGCGGCACGGCAGCCCGAGACGCGCTTGCGCTATGTCGTCGAGTGCGACGTGCGCGAGGGCACGCCCGACGACGTCGTGGTTGGCTTCGAGGCGATACTCACGGGTTTCGGGGAGGGCCTCCTGCAGTTGTGCACGGCGATGAACGACCGCTACAAGGCAGGCATGCCCGCGACGTACGCGCCGCCCGAACCCGAGCTTGACGAAGCCTCGCTGGCGAGGCTGTCCGCCGCACGCGACCGGCTGCTGGCCGCAGGCAAGGTGATGCCTGACCTGGTGGAGCGCCTCGTCTCCATGATCCGCACGGAGGGCGACATCGAGGTCTGGCGGATGCGGCCGGTGGCTCTGGCCCGCCAATGGTCCGCCCCACCCCACGAAGTCGTACGGCTCTTCCTGCACGCGACGCAACTGGGATTGCTGGACCTGCACTGGGAGATGACATGTCCCCATTGCCGGGGCGTCGCCGAAGACAAGGGACACCTGGCCGAGGTCACGGCTCCGGCCAGCTGCGCTTATTGCCTCGTCGATGTCCCGCCGGACCTCGCGACTTCCGTCGAGGTCACGTTCCGGCCGAATGCCGCCGTCCGCAAGCAGGACTTCAAGATGTACTGCTCCGGTGGTCCGGCGGCCATGCCCCACGCCTTGTGCCAAGTCGTGATTCCTCCTCACGACAGTCGCGAACTGCTGCTTGACCTGGGCCGGGGCGCGTACCGTCTCCGTGCCCAGTGGCGCAGCCAGGCCTGTACGCTCGAAGTCGTGGACGGACATGCCCCCGATGGCGGCTTGCCGCCCCTGCACGAGGTCCGGGTCGAACGCGAGGGCTTGGCTTTGGCGACGCTCAGGGCTATCTCGGGCCGGTTCCGGCTTGCCGTCGACAACACGACGGATCGACCGGTCCGTCTTCTGGTCGAGCGGACGGCCTGGGCCGACGATCGCCTGACGGCGGCCGCCCTGACCAGTCATCGCGACTTCCGGCACATGTTCGGGCAGGAGGTCCTTGCCCCCGGGACGCAGGTCTCGTTGTCCCGCCAGACGATTCTCTTCACGGACCTCAAGAACTCGACCCAGATGTACGAGGACATCGGCGATGCCTTGTCCTTCAGCCTGGTGCGGGATCACTTCACGGTCATGGACGGCGCCATCGATGCTCACGGTGGGGCCATCGTCAAGACCATCGGCGACGCCGTCATGGCCGTCTTCGACGACCCGGTCGCCGCCTTGGGGTCGGCCTTCCGGATGCAGCGGGATCTTCAGGCCTTCAATGCCACGTCGGGGCGTCCTCCGCTGACGCTCAAGGTCGGGCTGCATTCGGGACCCGGCATCGCCGTCACGCTCAATGATCGTCTCGATTATTTCGGGACCACCGTCAACATGGCGGCACGGGTCCAGGGAGAGTCCGTCGGGGACGACATCGTCGTGTCCGAGGCCGTGCTCGGCGATCCGGGTGTGCGGGACTTGCTCGACTCCGCGGCCGTGCCTGCCGATCCCTACATGGCAACACTCAAGGGCCTCGGGGGCCAGCACCGCCTGACCCGGCTCTGGCCCCTGCGGTCACCCGTCCGGGCCTGAGGCGGGTGGAAACCCTCTCACCCCTTGACGGGCGTTACCGAGATCGACTTTCGGGACTTGCCTCTCTGCTCTCGGAAGCCGGTCTCAACCGGGCGCGCGTCCGCCTGGAGGCGGCCTATCTCGAAGCCCTGGTCGCGCAGGTCGATCCCGAGGCCTTCCGTCTGGTGCCCGGTGAGGCCTGGGTGCGCCTCAGGGCCTGTGGCGACGATGAGCTGGCCGTGATCAAGGCCCATGAGGACAAGCTGCGACACGATGTGAAGGCCGTCGAGCATGCCGTGCGCGATCGCGTGGCAGCCGATCCGGCCCTGGCATCCTGGGCCGGTCACGTCCATCTGGGCCTGACCAGCGAGGATGTCAACAACCTCGCCTGGGGCACGGCCTTGGTCGCCGCTTGGCGGACCCAACTGCGGCCGGCGCTTCTGGGGCTGATCGGCTCCTTGGCCGGGCTTGCCGAGGTCACCGCCGACATGCCCATGCTGGCCCGGACCCACGGCCAGCCTGCTTCGCCGACGACGCTGGGCAAGGAACTGGGCGTCTTCCTGATGCGTCTGGCGGACGCCCTCGAGGGCGTTGATCGCGCTCTTCCCGGCGGCAAGGTGACGGGGGCGACCGGAACCCATGGTGCCTTGTCCGTAGCGTGGCCTGAGGTGGATTGGTCCGGGTTCGGCACGCGCTTCGTCGCGGCGCAGGGCCTGGATCCTGTCTGGTTGACGACGCAGGTCGAGCCCCGGGATCGCCTCGCGGCCCACCTGGATGCCCTGCGCAGGGTAGCCGTGATCGTCCTTGACCTTGATTCGGACATGTGGCGCTACATCTCGGACGGCTGGTTCCGGCAGCGCCGGGTGGCCGATGAGGTCGGTTCCAGCGCCATGCCGCACAAGATCAACCCCATCGACTTCGAGAACAGCGAGGGCAACATGGGCCTGGCGGTCGCCCTGCTTGGCCATATGTCGGTCAAGCTGCCGCAGAGCCGCTTGCAGCGCGATCTTTCGGATTCGACGGTGATGCGCAACCTGGGCGTTGCACTGGGGCACTGGCTGCTGGGCGTCACCTCGGCCCTGGCTGGCCTCGAGCGCGTTGCCCCCGACGAAGAGGCCATGGCCTTGGCCCTTTCCGGGCACCACGAGGTCCTGGCCGAGGCGTGGCAGGTTGCCCTCCGGGCCCACGGCATCCCGGAGGCCTATGAGCGCCTCAAGGAGGCGACTCGGGGCCGACCCGGCGATGCTGCCGCGATGCGCGCGGTGCTGGATGACCCGGCCATTCCCGAGGATCTCCGCGTCAGGCTGGGCGCCATGACACCGGCAGGTTTCGTGGGGCACGCTCCGGATCTGGCCCGGCGGGCCGTGGCCGACGTCCGGGCCCGCTTCAGTCCCCGATGACGTAACGCGCGAGGTCGCGCGGCTTTCGGGCGAGGATGCGTGCGGCCTGCCCGGCCATGTCCCGGGCGGTGTAGAGCGGCACCCCCCTGACGGTCACGGTCAGTCGGGGCCCCGAGACGGCAAATTCCGTCCAGGTGTAGCCATGACCCAGCCCCCAGGTGCCCTGTTCCAGCCTTCCGATTCCGGGCGCGAGGCCGATGGTATCCAGCCCCTGCACCTGCAGCTGGGTGTTGATCAGGTCCAGCATCAGGCGGTCCTTTCCGGCCATGGAGGAACGGTCGTAGCGCCTGCGCAGTTCGGGCCCGAGCACGCCGGCCGAGGTGGCGACGCTGACCAGGCGTTCCCCGAGGACGTAGTCGACCGCGGTCGGCCCCGTCAGGATTTCGACCGGTGTCCGGTCAGGCGGCAGGACGCCCAGCGCACGCCGGCCGTCGACCTCGTTGACCAGGGTCCCGTGGTGGTCGGCACCGATGAAGACGACGTGCCGGATGCCCTCGTCACGGAGGAACCGCAGCAGGTCCAGGCGCTCCTCCGGCCACCCCTCGTAGCGGTCTCCGGCCCCGATGAGGCCAAGGTTCTGCACCGGCACGGGGACGAGGACGAACTTCCAGTGCACCCCGTCGCGCTCGGCTTCCCTCAGGTCCCGGCGCAACAGATCCATCTGGGCCTCGCCCAGCATCCGGCGCCCCGGCCGGCCGGCCTGCAGGAGGTAGGCCGCCCACCCCAGCGGGTCGAGCGTCTTGACCTTGGCCACCGGCGAAGTCCTGAAGCTGCGGCCGTCGACCATGGCCAGCATCGCGTCGCGGCCGAGCCTGCGGGATCGGTAGAGCCGGGGGAGGCCGGCGATGCCGCCCGGGCTTCCGGCTTCCCAGCGGTCCGGCGCGACGGGCATCATGGCCTCGAAGGCGGCGAGCCCCGACCGGTAGCGCGGGGTTCGCGCGAAGGCCACGGACCGTCCGGCGACGCGCACCCGGGCAAGCCCGGCGAAGTCGTTCACGACTTCGTGGTCGTCGATCATGGCGAAGAGGCCGGTTGCGGCCCGTGCACGCTGCCAGGCATCGAGGCCGTGACGTGGCGTCAGGCCCTCGCGGTGGCGACCCAGGTAGTCGGGGTAGGTGACGGCATCCTGCTGCGCAGCCAGCGACGGCTCGTCCCCGTAAATGGTGTCGCCCAGGGCCACCATGAAGTCGAGATTCCGATCGGGCACGTCGGTGATGGCGGTGTAGGGTTGCAGGTCCTGGCTCCAGTCCCCCGTCACGCCGAAGCGCACCGGCACGGCGGCATCGGCGGCCGGCAGCGTGCGGAAGCGGCCTGTGCCGGATCGGCCGTCGGCGGTCGTGAGGTGCACGCGATAGGGCGTCCCGGACTCGAGCCCGGACAATTGCCACTTTGCCGGGCCTTCGGGCATGTTCTGCCGGATGCGGGTCACCGGTGAGCCGGCGGGCGTCGCTGGTGCATCCCGGTAGACCTCGACAACCGCAGGCCCGGATGATGCGACCCACGTCCAGAGGACGGCACCGCGCTCCGTCAGGTCGCCGGTGGCGAGGCCGTGCAGCAGGTCCAGCATGGTGAGGGGACTCCTTGGCCCCATGGTAGCCTTGCCCTGCCATGTGTGGACGCTATGTGGTGCTCGCACCGCCCCGGGAGCTCGAGGAGGTCTTCGGTGTGGCGGTTCCGGATGACGTGCAGCCGCGCTGGAACATCGCGCCGACCCAGGATGTCGGGATTGTCCGTGTGGAGAACGGGATGCGTCGCTGGGCGACGGTGGGCTGGGGGCTCGTGCCTGCCTGGGCCCGTGCATTCCGGCCGGGACCCATCAATGCCCGGATCGAGTCGGTGGCCGAGAAACCGACCTTTCGATACGCCTTGCGGCACAGGCGTTGCCTGGTCCCGGCGTCGGCCTGGTACGAATGGACGCAGGAAGGCCGGGCGCGACAGCCCTGGTTGATGGAACCTGACGATGGTCGTCCCGTGGCCTTTGCCGGGATATGGGAAGCCTGGGGTGAGGGGCCGGCCCGTCGCGAGACCGTGGCCTTCCTGACGACGGAGGCCACAGGCATCCCGGCCGAGGTGCACCACCGCATGCCCGTCCTGCTGGCTCGCGAGGCGTGGGACGCCTGGCTGGAACCCGGGACGACGGACCCGGCCGTCGTGCTTGCGGTCGCCGGTCGCGCGCAGGCGAACGGCGTCACGCCCCGCCGCGTGGGCCGGACAGTCAACCGGGCGGGTGCCGAGGGGCCGGAGTGCGTGGCGGATGGGGGCGAGCCAGGCGGGCAACTGGGCCTGTTCGGCTGAGGCTGGAGGATTGTTCAGTCCAGGGCGAGCGCCCGGGTCGCAGGCGCCCTGGGGCCAAGGACCCTGGCGTGGAACTCGTGCAGTTCCCGGCGGTAGATCTCGGCTAGGCGATTCGGTCGACCATGGGCGTCACGCGGGGCGTGGGGGCCCAGCAGCAGGCAGACCTGGCGCAGGTACCACAAGGTGTCGTACCGACCACCATTGAACCGGCTCCAGCTGCGTTCACCCATCACCAGGAAATCCTCGCGGATCGACCTGAGGTTCGAGAGCTTGTCGGCCAGGACGACCCGGACGAGCTGGCCGGGCTTGGCATGGTCCAGCGCGCCCTCGCCGCGGGCCAGTTCGGCAAGCTTGGCGATGTGCTTCTCCTTGCGGGGGCGCCACGCGGGCTTGGGCTTCTCGAAAGCGTCCGAGCATGCCTCGACAATCTCCGCCACCAGCGGGCCGAACTTCTCCCGAATGGTCTCGAGCGTCGCCTCGCCGCCCTGATCCTCGGGGCCGTCGTGCAGCAGGGCCGCGATGGCCTCGTCCTTGGAGCCGCCATCCTCGAGGACC
The DNA here is from genome assembly GCA_035286125.1 of Candidatus Sericytochromatia bacterium. Classification (GTDB taxonomy): domain Bacteria; phylum Cyanobacteriota; class Sericytochromatia; order S15B-MN24; family VGJW01; genus VGJW01. The sequence continues at coordinate 26,279 of JAYKIS010000056.1, read as the reverse complement.
AGCGCGGAGACGGCCAGCAAGTGGCTGATGTAGGGCACGGTGGTGCCCTTGCGCAACTGGTCCTTGTGCAGTTCGGCGGCGTAGATGAGCGCGGCCCGGAAGCGCTGGGTCGCGGAGTCGACGGTGGTGGTCATGGAGGCGATGTACCCGTCACGGCGGAGGCGGTCACGTGACCGACGGGTATGACCATGCAGGATGTCTCCGATTGGCCGATTCTCCCGGGCCACCGCACGCTGGCTGGTGGTCGTGGTGGCCTGCACCGTCGCGGCGTGCGCATCGCCGGGTATGACCGGTTCCGCTGTCCGGTCGGTGGTGCAGGCCGAGGCTGGAAGCAAGGCCCAGGGCCCCGTGGCGGCGGTATCAGGGCCGCTGCGCGTTGCCGGTCTCGCCTCGCTCGAAGGCCGCGTCACGGGCCCGGCGGGCTTGGTTGCGAACAATGCTGCCGCGTTGGTCGCGAATGGCGCCGGTGGCCTAGTCGCGAATGGTGCCGGAGGGTTGGTGGCGAACGGTGCCGGCGGCAGGCGAACCATGAGCCTGTTCCCGCAGGAGCCCGTGACGCGTGCGTTGGTCTATCTGGCATCGCCGGAGGGGCGCTTCCTGACGGACGGCGAGGGACGCATCCTGTCGACCGTGACGGACGAGGAGGGTCGGTTCCTGCTGCCTCAGGTCCCGGACAAGGGCCTCGCTCTCGTCCAGGTGATGCTCTCCCGCCAACGGCGCCTGATGGGCTACGTGCGGTTGTCGGGCGGGGTGCGTCGGGTCGAGGTGGACATGGCCACCACCCTTGTCACGGAAACGCTGCGGGACCACGCCCGCAGCCGCGGTGTTCCGTTCGCGGACCTCGTCCCTACCGACATCGATCCGCTGGTCCTGCGTACCCGGGCCTCGCTGGATGCCGGCGCCTTCGGGCCTGTCGTGCCCGAGCGGGATGACCCGGATCTGTCCTTGCCCGGCTTGCCCGCCCTGATCAATCGCTATCTTGCGATGGTGGCGCGGGACCCTGCCTTGCAGGGCCTGTGGGCTGCCATTCTCGGTTATCGGCCTTATGATCTCTCGCCGGTGGCCGATGCCTTTCTGGCCCAGGCGCGCACGGACGCCTACAGGCCGGCCGGCCTTGCGTGGGACAAGGCCGGGGCCAGGATGGCGCTCGCGCTGCGGGGCGCGAGCGAGACGCGGATCGTCGTCTGGCAGCCGTCGTCCGTCGCGGGCTCCGCCTCGATCGACGCTGTCACCTGGCATGGGGATCGGGGGACGGGGTTCCGGATGCTGAATCCGGATGGCCTCGCCTGGATGGCTTCGGGATCGCTGTGGGTTGCCGACGGCTACCAGGCCGTGGCCCGTCCGGAAACCCTGCCGACCTACCTGACACGCCTCGAGGGTCCCGGCAAGGTGTTCCGGTTGTTCCTTAGGCCGTCCGAGGGCGGTCAGGTCGGCGAGGTCTGGGGCATGGCCATGGCTCCGGACGGCAGCTTGTGGCTGGCGGATGGCAGTCGGCATGTGCTGCGGCGCATTGCTGCGCAGGACCTCTATCCTGCGGTGACCCAGGCCGGCATCGGGCTGGCGACGGCCTCGGTGATGGTGGGGCAGCCGGACGATGGTGGCTGGGTCGATGGCCCTGCGGCCACCGCCCGCTTCAATTACCCGATGGGCCTCGCGTTCGACGGCGAGGATCTGATCGTGGCAGATCGCGACAACCACCGGGTGCGGCGGGTCGTGGGTGCGGCTTCGGGGAAGCCGCTTCGCGTCGAGACAATCGTGGGCGGTGGAATCGCGCGCGACACCAGGGGCCTGCCTGGCCTCCCTGCGGATGAGGGACTTGCGCCCCTGGAGGCGGTTCTGAAGCATCCTGATCTGGTCGCGGTGGCCCCCGACGGGCAGCTTGTCGTGTCGATGGCGGATCGCGTGGTTCGTGTCGGCGCCACCGGTATCGAGACGCTGACCATGCCGGCCTTGGGGCGATTTGCCGAGGGTGAGGCCCGTCGCGTCATCACGGGCGAGCGACTCGGCATGGTGCTTGCCGGACCGGACCTGTGGCTGTCCGCGACGGATGGGCCCGGCGTCTCCCGCCTGACCCTGGGGTTGGCACCGTGAAGCGGGGCGCGTTCGGATTCCCGGTGCTTGTCGCCTGCCTCCTCCTGCAGGCGTGCACGACTGTGACGCGTCTACCCGTGGTGCAGCTTGCGGCACCTGTTTCCGCTTCAGCCCCCGTACTGCCGCGCCCGGCAGCCGATACCGAGGCAGCGCGGCTCGAGGGGAACCTCAAGGTACCCGTGCTGGCTGCGGCCCGCTCCGTGCAGGCCGGCATCGTTCCGGAGATGGCGGGACCGGGAACCCGCCCGACGGAGGAGGTCGCCGGTACCGAGGCCCTGGTCTACCTCACGGACCCGGAGGGTCGCCTGGTGTCGTTCGAGGGCCAGACGCGCATCGCCACGACGGTCGATGGGGAGGGTCGCTTCCGCTTCGTCGAGCGCCTGCCCGTCGGCCGGCCGTTGTTCCTGACGGCCTTGCTGCCGGGGGATCGCCGCCTGGTCGGTTTTGTCGTTACCCGGCCCGGCGACAATACGGTCTCCGTCAGCCTCGCCAGCACCTGCGTCGCGCACTTGCTGGCCCTGAAGGCCCGGGTGACGGGACGGGATCTGGCGAGCTACCCGGCCTCGGCCCTGCTTGAATTGACGGAACAGACCCGGGCCAGGATGAAGTCCGGACATTTGCCGGTCCCCGACTTGACCATCGGTCATGATCTGGATGTCGTCCACGGCTATGTCGCGGCCATGGCCGGCGTGCCGTCCTTGCGCGGGGCGTGGGGGACGCTGCTGGGCAGCCCGCTGGTTCCGGCCACGACGGTCTTCCGTGATACCGAGGACTATGTCACGGCTGCCGGGTACGGGGCAGGACACGCTTACTGGTCCCATTCGTCCCGCATCTATCGCGTGCCCGAGGCCGGGGGGGCGGTCGATCGCGTGCTGGGAGCCGATGCAGATGAGCCAGCGCCCCCGTCCCTGCCTGAGGAGGGTTCTGCGGCAGGGGACGCGGTCTTCGGGCCGATTCGCTTCGCAGTGGATGCCCTGGGTGATCTGGCCGTCCATGCGGAAGCGCTTGCGGTCGTCGGTTTCGTGCCAGCCGCCGATGGCGTCCGCTTTGGTCGCCCGGTCCGGGCCGGGCATTGGTATCGCTTGCTGGGGACGGGAGAGATGGCGGACGGCCCCGATGACGCGGACGGGCGGGATTCGGCCGTGATGATGACGACCGCGATGGCCTGGGATGATCGGGGTGGTCTGTACCTTCTGGATGCCTACGCCGATCGGATCCGGCATCTGCGCGGGGAGGATGGGCAGGTCACGGGCGTGGTGCGCCTGGCTTCGGCGGACGCGACAGGCTCGGCGTTCGTGTCGGGCCTGCTTGCCGGCGAGGTGCAGGGCCATTCCGGCCTCGCCTGGCGGCGTCTGCCGGATGGTCGTGAGCAGTTGTTCACGGCATCCGTCGATCGCCAGCGCATCATGGTCCTGACGCAACCTGGCCCCGGATCGTGGGCAGGCGTGCGGCTGCTGCCCCTTGCCGGCAGTGGCCGGCGAGGCTTCGCGGGCGATGGCGGTGCCGCGGCGGAGGCGGCCTTCGACTTTCCCCCGGCGATCGCGTCCGTACCGTTGGCACTCGATGCCTCGGGCAGTCGCCTGGTGGTCGCCGACGTGGGCAATGCCCGCCTGCGGGCCATCGACCTCGGGACGGGCATCATCCGGACGGTGGCGGGGGGAGGCGATCAGGTCGGCGATGGCGAGGCCCTTGCCCTGCGTCTGCGCTTCCAGCAGCCCGAGGCCATCGCCGTGGGGGCGGACGGCAGCATCTACATGCCGGTGGGTGGCGAGAGCGAGGGCCTGCGGATCTGGCCTGTTGTTCCCTGAGACGGTTTCAGGTCGGCATGCCCATGCGTCGGCGGATGGCCGAGAAGGCCTCACTGCGCGCGCCGTCCGCGCGCCTGAGCAGCAGCGGCGGCTCCGAAGCCCGGGGTGCGCCGCCAGCACGCGCCGGCGTCCAGGCCCCCAGCGTCAGCAGGGGCAAGTCGCCCTCGCGGGCCACCACGGGGCGCGCGCGCAGCCGGCATAGTCCGGTCATGGCGCGTTCCAGCCGCTCCGCCTGCCGGCCGTCGTAGACCATCACGAACACGCCTTGTGGCGTGAGCAGGTCGAGGGCTGCCCGCCCGTAGTCCTCGACGGCACCGATGAGGTCGAAGCGGCATCGGGCCTGCTCGTCGTCCCGGTGGGTGCCCGAGTCCACGGGCCAGTAGGGCGGGGTCGCCGTGACGAGGGGCCAGCGTGCGGCATCGGCCTGCACCAGAAGGGTTCCGGCGTCGCGGACGTCGCCCTCGATCAGGCTGATGCGATCCCCGGCTCCGTTCAGGGCGACGGACCGGCGTGCCAGGTCCAGCCGGGCCAACTGTTTCTCGAGGCCCGTGACGTGCAGGTCGGGCAGGGCCCAGGCCAGCATCATCGCGACCGAACCCAGGCCGCAGCCCAGGTCCAGGGCGCGATCCGGCCGGATTTCCAGGTGTTCGAGCGTGTCGAGGGCGAACCACGCGCAGAGCAGGTCATCCGTGGACCAGCGGTGGCCCTTGCGGGGCTGAAGGATGCGCCATGCGCCGACGAGGGCATCGTCGGTCGTGTCCTCGGTCGCGTCATTCACGAGGGGCCATGCTAGCACCGTGCCTGCTGTTAGCATGGCACCCAGCCATGTCCGTCCCGTTGCCTCGTCGTCTCGCGGCCGAAGCCGTGGGTACCGCCCTGCTGATGGCGACGGTGGCGGGCTCGGGCGTGATGGCCGAGCGACTTGCCGGGGGCCAGCAGGCCGTGGCGCTGCTGGCCAACGCGCTCGCGACGGGTGCGGGGCTCTTTGCGTGGATCGTGACTTTCGGGCCGCTGAGCGGTGCCCATTTCAACCCGGTCGTGACGTGGCTGGGGCCCGGGCGCCACGAGATGGCCCCTGCCGAGCGCGCCGGCTACGTCCTGATGCAGGTGCTGGGGGCGCTGGCCGGCATCCTTCTGGTTCACCTGATGTACGGCCTTCCGGCCCTGCAGGTGTCGACGACGGTACGGACCGGTCCGGGGGCGTGGTTGTCCGAGCTCGTGGCGACCTTTGCCTTGCTGAGCGTCCTTCACGGTGCCCGTCGGGCGGGCCACGGCCTGGCCCTGACCGCCGGGGCGGTGGCCCTCGTCATCGTGGCGGGCTACTGGGCGACGGCGTCGACCTCCTTTGCCAACCCTGCCGTCACGCTGGCCAGGGCGTGGACGGACACCTACACCGGCATACGGCCGACCGATGTCCTGCCCTTCGTCATGGCTCAGGCGGCGGGTGCTTGGCTGGCCCGGCTGTTCTGGCGGGAGGGAACGCGATGAGCATCATCCACGTGGTCTTTGCCTGCGTCCACAACGCGGGACGATCGCAGATGGCTGCGGCGTTCTTCAATCGGGCCGCCGATCCTCGGTTGGCCAGAGCGACATCGGCGGGCACGCAGCCTGCGGATCGGGTGCATCCTGAGGTTCTCGAGGTCATGGCCGAGGTGGGCGTGGATCTGGCCGCGGCCCGGCCTGTCCTGCTGACGCCCGACCTCGTGGCCGACGCAGCCTGTGTCGTCACGATGGGTTGTGGCGAGCACTGTCCCGTGGTCCCGGGGGTCGAGATGCTGGACTGGCCTTTCCCCGACCCCAAGGGCCAGGGCCTGGATGCCGTCCGGGCGATTCGGGATGCGGTTTCCGGGAGTGTCTCCCGTTTCGTGGCCGAGCGGGGCTGGGGTCCAGGCGTCTGACCGGGTACGATGGCGGGCGGAGGTCTCGTGAACGTGAACCAGGCACCCTCGTCGACCCAACTCAACGTGCTGGGCCAGCCCCTGCAGTCGTGCAGCACCGATCCCCTGACGGGCTGGACCCGGACCGGCTGCTGCGAGGTCAACGGCGATGACTTCGGTGTCCACGCCGTTTGCGCCATCATGACCGACGACTTCCTCGCGTTCTCGAAGGCCGCAGGCAACGACCTGAGCACGTCGCGCCCCGAGCATCATTTCCCGGGCCTGAAGGCCGGCGACGCCTGGTGCCTGTGCGCCCCCCGCTGGCAGGAGGCCTTCGAGGCCGGCATGGCGCCCAAGGTTCGCCTGGCCGCGACGCACCTTGCCGCGCTCGAGTTCAGCAACCTCGCCGACTTGCGCCGTTTCGCCGTGGATGCTTGAGGACGCTGGCTCGATCATGCCCCTGCGGCTGGCCCGCGAGGGCGTCCTGCTCGACTTGCGGGTCCACCCGCGGGCCACTCGGGACCTGTTCACCGGCGTGACGACGCGACCCGGGGACCGTCCCCGGCTGGGTGTGCGGGTCCGTTCGGCACCTGTCGAGGGAGCCGCCAACGAGGCGGTCTGTCGTCTGGTCGCCGAGGCGCTGGGCGTGGCGCGCACCCGGGTGTGCCTGGTCAGCGGGGACAAGAGCCGGGACAAGACGGTCGTCGTTTCCGTCGACGAGGACCTTGTCCGGGCGTGGTTGCGGAGTCGGCAGGGAGGGGATGCGTGAGGCCGGTCCTTGTCGTGGCGGGTATCCTGCTGCTCTCTTTCCCCGGACCTGCGGGTGCTGCGGAAGCGGGCATCGTCGGTGCCTGGCGGCATCCCGATGATGCGGTCGTCGTTCAGGTGGTCCCGGTGGCCGGTGGCTACCGGGGCACGGTGGTCGAGGCGCCGGACGCTCGCCTGCTGGGCCGGACCTTGTTTCGTGACCTGCGTGCCGCGGGTGGCCCGGGGCGCTGGCAGGGCGAGGTATTCGCACCTCGACGCCAGGACTGGTATGCGGCCACGTTCGTACGCGAGGAGGATGGTCGCCTCGCGATGTCGGTCCGGGTGGGCATTTTCTCGAAGGTTGTCGCGTGGCGTCCTGCTGGTGCGGTGCGTCCTGTCATGCCCGTGGCCACGCCCTGAGGAGGTTGCCGATGTCCATTGCCGAACCTGTCTACGAGGTGGTCCGCCGGGCCCCCGATTTCGAGGTGCGGCGATACGCGCCATATGTCGTGGCCGAGGTCGTCGTCGAGGCGCCGTTTTCGGAGGCCGGCAGCCTCGGTTTTCGCCCGCTCGTCCGCTACATCGGGGGGCAGAACCGCTTGGCGGCAGGCGGTGGTCAGGAATTGCCGATGACGGCACCGGTGCTGCAAGAGCCGGAGCGCAGCCAGGTCTTGCCGATGACGGCACCCGTCCTGCAGGGCGAGGCCTCGGGGGCTGCCGGTCGGCATGCCGTGCAGTTCGTGATGCCTCCCGGCATGGACCTGGCGCGGCTGCCGCGGCCTGCGGATGCCCGTGTGACCTTGCGCGAGGTTCCGGGGCGCGACGTGGCCGTCCTCCGCTACAGCGGCTGGTGGACGGAGGATGCCTTCCGCACGCAGGAGCGGCGCCTGCGCGAGGCCTTGCGGACGGCCGGACTCGAGTCGGCGGGGCAGGCGACGTGGGCCCGCTACAACCAGCCCTTCAGCCTGTGGTTCATGCGCCGCAACGAGGTCTGGTTGCCGCTGGCGACGCCTGTGGCGCGCTGACTCGGATAGGCGCCCCCCGCTTCCCGGGTATGGCATGGGTGGCAGAGCCATGACCCAGCGCGTGACAGGAAGAATCACGGCGGTGTCCACGCCGCTTCCGACGCCGATGTCGGAGGGCCGGGACAACCGTCCGGCCGCGGCCGTGAAGGGAGACTGCCTGATGCTGTCGAACCGGGCTGCCGGCGAGGAGGACCTTGCCGTCCTGACGGCCGAGAGTGCCAAGGCCATCAAGGAAAAAGTCGAGGCCATCGAGGCCGTGCGCAAGTCGGGGTCCGGTGTGGTCGCAGCTGGCCTTGGCGCATCGGCGGTGGCGGCATGGGCAGGCTTGACCGAGAGTGCTCGCCTGGCCGAGTTGGCCAAGGCCGTCGAGGCGGCCACGAGCGGCGTTGAGAGCGGCAAGCAACTGCTCACGGGCCAGAAGGATCTGCGCAAGCACCTGGAAGGTCTGCGGGCTGCGCGGCAGCAGGGTGCAGCCTACAGACCGGGGCCGGATACTCCGGGTGCACTCAGTCGCATGGGACGTATCACGGCGACCCTCGACGTGGTGCGGGGTGGCGTCGGCGCCGTGCAATTGGGGCGGGTCGTGGCCGAAGCGGCCCGGGACCCGGCCTTGTTGACCCGCAAGGCCACGTGGGACCGCTTGGGTGGCGGTGCGTTGGATGCGCTGACCGGTGCCAGTGCGGCATTGCGGCTGGCTGGCGCGGGTTCGACCGTCGTGGCGCGCCTGAACCCGATCGCCGGCATGGCAGCGGATGGCGTGGGTCTTTCGCGCCTTGCGTCCGATATTGGCGATGAAGGTCTTTCCGTAGGCAAGGTTGCGGGCATCGCGCGACATGCCGTGTCGATTTCGGGGCACGCGCTCATGTTGGTTCCCGGCGGGCAGGTCTGGGCCGTAGGGCTCAAGACGGCAGCCCTGGGTCTGGACCTGATCCATTTCGGCACCGAGAACCACGAGGCCCTGGTGGCCGGTGGCAAGGCCGCGGTCGATCTGGCGGGCCATGTGGCCCAGCGCGCGCAGGACCTCGCGCGCGACCCCGGTCCGGTTTCACGCGAGCTGGCCCGCAGCTTGGCGTCCGACGCCCGCAAGGTGGCTGGCGTGGCGGAGGAGAAGGCCGAAGGCGTGCTGCGTGTCGCCCGTCGCATGAAGGACATCCTGCAGGACGCCGTCACGCCAGGGCCGGCCGGTAGAGCCGCCGCAGCCTATGCCCCGGCGTAGCGGAGGCTCTGTTCAGCAGCAGTCCCGGCCGCGCCAGGCTTCACGGCCCTCGTAGGAGATAAGGCCGGAAATGACGAGAGCGGCGGCCGGATCGGCCCACCACCAACCGAGCAGGCCATTCAGACACACTCCCGCGAGCGCGGCGACGGACAGCCAGAAACAGGCCGTGGTCTGGACGGCGTCCGCCTGGAGGGCGCCACTGCCCAATTCGACTGCGAGACGGCGCTTGGCCTTGGCCAACCAGAGCATCAGGGCGATGGATACGAGCAGCAGGCCGACGCCAGGCGCACTGAATTCGGGATGTTCTCCGGTCCGAAGCGTCTGCAGGGCGTCGACGGCGACGTAGGCCGACAACGCGAGGAGCGAAGCGGCAATGAGGCGTCGCGCCCGGTGCTCGAGGGCTTCCAGGCCATGGGCGTCGAGCATGCCATCACGCTCGATGCGCAGGCGGCGAATCATGATCAGGGCCGAGGCACATTCGACGAAGCTGTCGATACCGAAGCCCAGGATCGCCACGCTGCCCGCGCTGTGGGCCGCGGCGACGGCTGCCAATCCCTCGAGAAGGTTCCAGCCGACGGTCACGTATTCGAGCCGCAGGGCGCGGCCCAGTGCCGCCTGTCGGCCTCCTGTCCGGTGTGACGGGATGCCGTGGCAGCCGGAATCGTGACAGCCGGTTTCTTCGCCCGCCCGGGCATCGGGGAGCGTTGTGCCGTGGTCCTGCGTGTTCATGGTCGCTGGGCGTGTCCGGTTCCTGCATGGACCATGCCCCGGAATCCGGAGTTGTCGCCGGACAAGCGTCGCTGCGGACTTCCAGGATGGCGTGGGCCTGCCCGGGCAGGATGCGGATTTCTAGATCTTGCCGACCAGATCCGGTCCCGGTTTCAGCGTAGCGGCCCCGGGCGTCCATCTGGCGGGGCAGGCCTCGCCGGGATGCTCTGCCACGAATTGCGCGGCCTGGATCTTGCGGACGAGTTCGCGCGCGTTGCGGCCGATGCCGTCGTCCGTGACCTCGATGATCTTGACGAGGCCCTCGGGGTTGACGACAAAGGTGCCGCGACTTGCCAGACCCGTTTCCGCGACGAGGACCCCGAAGGTACGGGAGAGATGTCCCGTCGGGTCGGCCAGCATGGGAAAGGTCAGCTTGCCGATGCTGGGCGACGTGTCATGCCAGGCCATGTGGGTGAAGTGCGTATCCGTGCTGATGCTGCAGACCTCGACCCCCATCGCCTGCAACTCGGCATACCGCTCGCCCAGGTCGGCCAGTTCCGTCGGGCAGACAAAGGTGAAGTCGGCCGGATAGAAGAACAGGACGGCCCACCGGCCGAGCAGATCCTCATGGGTGATGGTGCGGAAGGTGCCTTGATGATAGGCATCGGCCCTGAACTCTGGCAGGCGCTGGTTGATCTCCATGGTAGGGACTCCTTGGGAAGAGGGGCTTGCAGGGTCACGTAACCCCGGTTTCAGCTTCTCGAGTCCCCGGCACCCTGTCCAAGATATGAATTGCATTATTATGATAGTTTCAGGCTATATCCTGATGGAGCGTGTCTGGGCTGTGGTTGGACAGGATGTGTCTTCGGGGGCTTGGTGGTATACATGAAGTAGACAAAGTCGCCCCGGCAAAGGAGCCCAGCTGATGATTGCCCGCTTGTCCTTACTCGCCGCCCTCTCTGCGTGGGCCCTGATGGGGCCGTCTCCTGCCGTGGCGGCCGGAACGGGTGCGCCCTGGAATATTCCTGTGAAGACGATTGCAGGCCAGGCCACGACGCTCTCGGCGTGGCAGGGGAAGGTGCTGCTGATCGTGAACACGGCCAGCCAGTGTGGCTATACGCCCCAGTACGAGGGTCTGCAGCAACTGCACCAGCGCTACGGCGCCAAGGGCCTTGCCGTCCTCGGCTTCCCCTGCAACCAGTTCGGAGGCCAGGAACCCGGTACCTCCGGCGAGATTGCCAGGTTCTGCTCGCGGGAGTACGGCGTGACTTTCCCGATGTTCGCCAAGGTCGAGGTCAACGGGACCGGGACCCATCCTCTCTATGCCTGGCTCAAGCAGGCCAAGCCCGGGGACATCAGTTGGAACTTCGGCAAGTTTCTCGTCGATCGCAAGGGCAAGGTGGTTGCTCGATACGGATCGTCGGCCGAGCCCGGGGCCCTGGGCAAGGACATCGAGTCGCTGCTCTAGGGCGACAAGGCCCTTGGTACAAGACCGTCCCGGGCTCTGCGTGTCTGGGCCAAGGGATTGTGAAATATCCATCAAGCGAATGGGGGTGGGGCTGCAAAGGGCCGGATAAGGTCTTGTCTTCCCCGGCAAAGCGAGGCGTGAGATGGACATCCGCAGGTCTGGTTTTCCTTCGGTCGTGACAGGCCCCTTGCGCACGGCAGGTGTAGGACCTTCCGCCGATCTGCGCCAGTCGAAGCCGGGCATCGGAACGGACAGGCTGGATCTGGGTGTCAAGGATGCGGTCCGGCCGTCGGCAGCGCCGCCTCCCTTCCCGGGCTATGGCCCCTTGGCCGCCTCGGCCGCAAGCCGATCATGGATCGCGGTGAACGGACGTCCTGTCGGCCCCGAAGCGGTTGCCGCGCACAAGGCCACGGTCGATGCCGCTCATGCACTCGGTACCGAGAAGCAAAGGCTGACGGACGATCTCCGGCGTGTCCAGCGCCAGGCGATGGCACCGGGGTCCACCTACACGCCAGCTGAATTCCGAGCCTATGCCGCCAGCGTCCGGACCCGGATGGAGATGCTCGATCGCGGCCTCGACATGCTCAAGGCCGGAAACATGGCTCCGGGGCAGGCCCAGCTCCTCGAGCAGCTTTTGGCACCGGCGGCCGGTCCCGAAGGCCTGGAGCGCACGCCGCAGGAGGTCCACGCGGCCTTGGCCGACATCGCCTTCCTGAACGCGAACCCCGAGCCCCACGATGCGGCGCAGGCGGCCCGGCGCGAGGCCACGGTCGCGGCGACCCTCGCCGTGTCCACGGCGCGGCAGGACTGGGCAGCCGACGTGGATGCCAAGCGCGCGATGGTCGGTCGTCCGGGACCTGACGGCCAGACGATCACGGGTCGCGAGTTCGTCGCCTTCCGCAAGGGACGCGAGGAGATGATGAAGGCCGCCGACAAGGCCCTGAAGCTGCTTGGATCCGGCAAGCTTTCCGCCGAGTCGGCCCAGGAACTGTCTCGGATGTTCACGGACATGAACACCGGGGTGACCGGCTACACCCCGCAGGAGGTCCGGGCCAAGCTGGCCGGCATGGCCTTCGAACGGGACCGCCCCCAGCCCTTGGATGCGGCTGCTCGCGAGCATCAGGCCGCTCTGGTCTCGGCGACGCTGGATCTTGCCACCCTGCGCGAGGACCTGCGTGCGGACCTGGCCGACAGGGCTGCTCTGGTCGGACTCAAGGACGCCGACGGCAAGGAATATACGCCTCAGGAGCATCGGGCCTTTGTCCTGGCGCGCACCACGGCCCTGCGCCAGGTCGAGGAAGGGCTGCGCCTTCTTGAACACGGGAATTTGGCTCCTGACGCCATCGCCCGCCTGCAGGACGCTTTTGCGGGGCAGGCACGTCCGGACGGCACGGGGCTCGAGCGTACGCCTCAGGAATTGGAAGCCGTGCTGGCCGAAGTCGCCTATGCATCGCGTCGGCGGGTGCCCGTGGCCGAGGCCGGAGCCGTTGCCTCCGCGGCCCTGCGGATCGGTTCCGATATCGAGGACATCCGTTCGGAGATCGGGGCGAAGGCCGCTTCCGTCGGACGCAAGGACGCGGATGGCAAGGCCTTCACGCCCGGGGAGTTTGCCGCCTGGAGCCGCGCTCAGGAGACGCGCCTCGGCTTGCTCAGGCAGGCGCAGGACCTCTTGCGGCGAGGCGATCTGCGCCCGGATGATGCCCAGCGCATCGCCGGCATGCTGACCCGCACGGGTGATGCTCGCGAGATGACCCCCCAGGAGGTCCATGCCGCCATGACGCAAGCGGTGGTTCGGGGGCGTCAGGCTCAGACCAATGCGCCCGAAGCCGTCAGCCAGCAACGCCTTGCGGGGGCCACGACGCTGGCCCTGTCCTCGGCCCGCGAGGACTTGCGGGCTGAAATCGACGTGCGCGCAGCGTCCGTCGGCAGGAAGAATGCGGATGGCAGGGAGGTGACCCCGCAGGAGTTCCGGGCGTGGCGTCTCGCCCAGCAGGCCCGGATTGCCGTCGTGGACGATGCCCTGCGGGCCGTGCAGCGCAGGGAGCTTGGCCCGGCTGCGCTCGAGTTGCTCCAGCAGGTCGGCCGAGAGGCCGCCAGCCCGCGCCAGGACGGCAAGGAACTCACGACCCTCGAATTGCGCGAGCGTCTCGACAAGGCCTTGGTCGCCGGTTAGGCGGGAGTCGGGGATCCCGCAAGCAGGGCGTGGTTCCCGACGATGACTACGGCATCAGGCTGCTGACCTGATCTGTGAGTCAAGGTCAATCTGGGGTGGCCCCTGCCCGACCCTGCGCCTGCCCGGCGTAGCGAGCGGCCTGCCTTCGCCAGTGGCTGCGGTACGTCGACCCCGAGTGCATGCAAGGTACCTAAGGGGATAGCCACTGCAGCGTACTTGCTGATCGCCTAGCGAATCAGGAAATTAACTTAAGGGCTCAGCGGACCTTGTTTCTGACTTGCTGCCTCGACGAAGGCACGGAAAATCCTCACGCGTAGAGGCTTCGGGCCGTCAGCGGGCGTGAGCAGCCAGAGCTGCCTCGCCAAGTCTACTTCCGGCAGGGCAATCTCACGAAGGGTTCCTGTCCGCAGTTCGTCTTTGATTGCCAAGCGGGATGCAAAGCCCAATATCGGCATAGAGATCAGGACCCTTTTGAGTGCCTCGGTCTGTGAAATTTCCAGTTGCAGATCCAGTGATTCGGGTGGAAAACCAGCTATATTCAAAGCTCGTTCGACGTGCTGACGAATTGATGCATCAGGCATACGCAAGACTACCGAGGTGTCGGTCAATTCTCGCAGGGTAATCGCAGATGTCTCGAACAAAGGGTGCTTTTTTCCTACCAAGAGGACAATGCGATCCTCCCCGAGATGGAGGCAATCCACCGTTGCCCGCAGGCGGTCCGGTACATTTCCCTCCCAGAAACAGGCATCCAGACTCCCCTCAACAAGCAGTCGGGATAACTGTGATTCATCCGCGATTTGAACAGATGTTCGCAAGTGTGGGCTTTCCGAGAGGAATGTCCCCATCAATTGTGGCAGGTGGTAGTTCCCGAGAGTGTCGGTCGCGCCCACGCGCAGATGACCTCCCGCTTGACCCGTCAACTCGAGTGCCTCATCCCGTGCAATTGCGAGATCATTGATGAGTCGCGCTGCCCGGATCTTGAATCGCTCGCCGGCCGGGGTCAGGGCCAAAAGCCGTCCGTGGCGCTCAAAGAGTTCGGTGCCCAGATAAACCTCAAGATCCCGGATTTGCATGCTCACGGCAGGTTGGCTGATCCGCAGGCTTTCAGAGGCTCGGGTGAAGGACATGCAATCAGCCGCGATGACGAAGGTTTTCAGAAATTCGATGTGCACATACGACAGATAACACGGTCAAGGACTCGACGGTCAACTCTGATTTTGACTCAAGGGCAGCAAGCGGTTATCGAAAAATAATTTTGGATAACCGTTGACCTATGAATGGCATTCTTCTATCCTCTGAATGGATGGGTGAAACGTCACTCTAGTTCCGATGCCCTGCAAGCGATTCTCCCGCTCCCTGCTCCAAGGCCGGGCACGGAAGATTGTTGACTTCGTGGAGGATGCGATGAGCCAGAACTCGTTGGCCTTGACTGCAAGCCAAACTGTTACCACCAGCAATTGGTCGGTCCTTTCGCCGGGTGGAATTCGGCCCTTGGCTCCTTCCGCCCTTCGACCTGCTACCACAGCGAACCGGATGGGAGTCGTACGCTTCGAACTCGACGACGACCTGCATATTCAGGCCTATGGTGCTGTTTATGGAGTTGAGTACACCGTCAGGGAAGACGGACTCGAGATGGGCCTGACGTTCGACCGCTACAATCGTCGCCTCAAACTCCGTTACGTGAAGGGGGAGTTCGGAAGGGCCTGTGCCAAACTGCAGCGCCTTGCAGAGGCTAATGGCTTCGACAAGATTACAGCAAAGGTGAAGAGAGCTGACTTGGGCGAGTTCCTGGGGCGCGGCTACAAGCTCGAAGGGATTATCCCGCACTTTTTCCGAGGGCAAGATGCCTATGTTGTTAGTCATTTCCTTTCGGAAGACAGATTCTCATATGACCGATTTCTCGAGGAGAGCGAAATCCTTCGAAAGATTTCCTCTGTACCGAAACGCCGGGCGCCAGTCGTGCTCCCGAGAGGGTATAGCCTCGAAGTGGCGAATTTTGTGGATATTCCGGATCTTGTTTCGCTATATTCGGCAACTTTCGAAACCTATCCAGTGCCTTTGGCTACGCCAGATTACATTTTGGCAACGATGTCCAGCAATGTCCGCTATGTGTTGTCGCGAAACCCTGATGGGCGGATCGTCAGCGCTGCCTCGGCAGACATCGACTTCAATAACGCGAATGCCGAGCTCACCGACTGTGCCACCATTCCTGAGGAACAGGGGCGCGGCTTGATGCTGAACTTGCTTAGTCATCTGGAGGAGGTTCTCAAGTCCCTGGGCATCTTCTGCGCCTACTCGATGGCCCGAGCCCAAGCCCCGGGCATGAACCGAGTCTTCTATAACTTGGGCTACGGACATTACGGCAGGCTGATCAACAACTGCGATATCTCGGGCAGCTTTGAGGATATCAACCTCTGGGGCAAGTCTCTGTCCTGAGGCCAACGCACTCGTGCACGTCGTCGACCTAGCTATCGTCATTCTCAGTTTCCTGGGCCTACTGGCATTCGGGCTCTGGATCAAGGAACGCCAAACTTCCGTCGCGGGCTATTTCGTCGGTGATCGCAACATGGGTGCCACCCACGTAGGCCTGTCGATTGTGGCCACCGACGTCGGAGGCGGTTTTTCCATAGGACTTGGTGGACTGGGCTTCACCATGGGCCTTGCCGGCAGTTGGCTTCTCTTTACGGGCCTTCTGGGCGCATGGCTCAGTGCAGTGCTCCTCATACCAAGAGCGAAGCCCCTTGCTGACCGGTACGGATTTCTCACATTCCCGGATCTTCTCGGTCATCGATTCGGTCTGGGGGTTGCCGGGGTGGCCGCACTCATTTCCGCCGTCGGCTATATCGGTTTCACAGGCTCCCAGCTTTTGGCGGGGGGAAAGCTTGCGGCGTCAGTCTTCGGTCTACCCTTGCATTACGCCGTGTGGGCGATGGCCGCGGTTGTCATCATCTACACGGCACTCGGCGGTATCCGGGCCGTCATTCTTACCGACACGATCCAATGGGGAATTCTGCTCGTTGGCTTGTCCTTCGTGGCTCTACCCTTGGGCTACCAGGCCGTCGGTGGCCTTGAGGGCCTGCACAAGGCATTGCCGGCCTCGTACTTCGACCCGCTGGCCATTGCCCCTTCTCTCGTCGGGCGATGGGTGCTCTCTATCGTTCCGGTCTGGTTTGTTGGCATGACCCTTTACCAGAGACTCTATGCCGTGAGGGATGAAGCAACTGCCCAGAGGGCGTGGCTGATTGCCGGGTTGCTTGAATGGCCACTTATGGCATTTCTGGGGGTAACTCTGGGTATGTTCGCCCGCGCACTCTTTCCGGCCCTAGATCCCGAGATGGCGATGCCAACCTTCGTCGCGACAGTACTGCCGGTAGGGGCGGCTGGAATTGTTATGGCTGCCTACCTTGCCGCCATCATGTCGACTGCGGACAGCTGCCTTCTGGCCGCCACGGGTCACTTGGTCAATGATTGGTACAGCAAGGTCTTTAATCCGTGCTCAGATGAGCAACACCTCTTGCGGCTGTCAAGGGAAACAACTCTTCTGTTCGGCCTTGGGGCAGTAGCCTTTGCCTTGCACGTGCCGGGCATCTTGAAGGGCATGCTGCTGGCCTATGACATCATGGTGGCTGGCCTGTTCTTTCCGACGCTAGGCGCATTGTACTGGTCTCGGGCTACTTCCCGGGGGGCCTTGTGGAGCATGTTGCTGGGTGGAGGACTCACCCTTGCCGCTACAGTCTGGCCCCACTGGTTCCCGGTTTCCGAAGCTGTCTACGTGGGTCTGCCCGTAAGTGCGGCGGTCTTGGTGGTGGTCTCGCTGGCGGATCGGCGACCTCGGTCCGGCTTGATTGATGCCCGATCATGAGTATGTTGGTCGCGCGGTAGGCCCCCCTTCTCTTCCCGGGTTCTGCCTCCATCTGGATTTCGGGCGTGCTGGCTCGCGCAAGTCCGACGCGGTATCCGACGACGACTCCGGCATCATGCCGCGATTGCCCGACGGCCCCATCGCTCGCCCCGCTCCGGCCGCGGGGCTTCCGGCGCGGGGCGTGGCGTCTGCCCGCCCGGAACCGCTGCGCCCATCGCCGGATCGGTTGGTTCGTTCCAGTGTGTCGCCCGGCGTGCGCCTGCTCGCCGCCATGCGTCCGTGGGTCGACGACCCCGACAGCCTGCCGCGGTATGTGGCCGGTCATCACCCTGATTGGCGCGACGATACCGACCATTGCTACAGTCTGGTCTTTCGGGCCGCCATACGTGCCGGTCTCCTCACGGACAACGCGGCTCGCGCCTTGATGGCCCGCGTGCCTGTCGGCGATCCGGAGGGTTTCCGCAGGGTCATGCTGCCCCACGGATTCCAGCGGGTTCCCGTCGTCCTCGAGGGTTCCGGCGTGCGTCTCGGGAGTGGGGCCTGGCCTCCGGGGACCTTGGTCTCCCTGGATGGCGGGGCCCATGTGATGGTGGCCACGGGACGTCTGGATCCGCGGGGCAGGCACGAGGTGCTGTCCTTCAAGGGCGGGCAGGCCGCGACGCCGGTCTGGGGAGATGCCATCGCCATGGACGACCATCCGCGCCTGCATGTGCTGACGGTCGAGGACGAGCTCGAGAACTTGCTGCGCGATGACCAGGACCTGACGGATGTTTTCGTCGCCGTAGGGGAACCGCCGTGGGCCCGGCCGTAACGCCGATCCCTCAGGTCCGGATCTCGATGCCCCAGCCGAGAGGGTAATCCCCCCACGTTCCGAAGTCGAGGCTGCGCCGTGGCCAGTCGGCGGCCGCCAGGTGCTCCGGGACTTTCCACGCGTTTGCCTCGAGCACCTCGAGGCCCCGCAGGATGCCGGCGTGGGCAATCCAGACGACCCCGGCAGGTTCCTCGGCATCTTCTTTCCACGCCTCGAGCATCCTCGCCAGGAACTGGCGAACCGACTCCCCACCCCCGCATGGGTAGTCGAGGAAACCGTCCGTCCACCCCGTCATCTGTGCCTCCGGGATTCGGGACCAGGACAGCCCCTCCCAGGCCCCGAAGTCCATTTCCCCGATGCGTGGGTCGATGGTCACGGCCACGCGGCTCCCATCCGGCGCGTGGCCGGTTTCGTCCCGGCCGAGGTGCCCGGCTACCGCCTGCCATAGCGCGATGCACCGGGTCCGTGGGGAGATCCGGACGCGCGTCGGGGTGCGCCCGTCCAGGTCTTCGACGAAGGCTGCGGCCACCTGGGCGGTGTGGGTCCGGCTGAAAGGGACGTCCTGCAGCCCGTAGCAGATACCCCGGGGCACCTTGACCCTTGCGTGGCGCAGGACCCGAAGGGGCCGCTCGGCAGTGAAGGCCGGACCTGAAATCGTCACAGGCCCTGGCCAACGGCAAAGGCCGCGCCCAACAGGAAGGCGACCTCCGTACCTTGCTGGGTGGCGCCCAGGCTGTCCCCCGTGAAGCCGCCCAGGCGCCGGCGAAACAGGCGCCACGCCGCATATGCGGCGAGAAACGCTGCAAGCAGGGCAGCAGCCAGTACCGTCGCGCCCGCGAACCACGACAGCGGCAGCAGGGCGGGCAGCGTCCAGAGCACCGCGACAACGAGGCCTTCGGGGCCGATGGCGTCCGCGAGCGGCTTGGCCTTGGACGTGGCCGTGTCCCCGACGTGGCGCATCGAAGCCACGAGCCCCAGCGGGAGCAGGCGCGAGACACCGTGGGCAGCGAGGCCTGCGGCCAGCATGGCGCCCAGGCTTTCCGCACCCAGCATGGCCAGCGTCACCACCTTGGTGGCGAGTGTCAGCCACAGCGCGATGCTGCCGTAGGTACCGACCCGCGAGTCCTTCATGATCTCGAGGGCGCGGTCACGTTCCATGCTGCCGCCAAGGCCGTCGGCCGTATCGGCCATTCCGTCCTCGTGGAAGGCGCCTGTTGCCCAGACCGTCGCCAGCGTGCCCAGGACTGCCGCCAGCAGGGGGCGCATCGGTCCGGCCGGCATGCCCAGCATGATCCCGAGGTGGACGACGGCGGCGAGGCCGCCGATGATGAGGCCAATCGCGGGGAAGTGGGCCGCGCTGGCACGAAGCATCGCCGGGCTGAAGCCGACCCATTCGGCCAGTCGGCCCGTGATCGGGATTCGCGTGAAGAACTGCACGGCCAGCAGGACCTCGCGCACCGTATCCGAGGGTGTCCGGAACCGGGGTGCCTCCGGCGGGGGGGGGAGCGGTCCGGGAAGCGAGAGCGGCAAGGGGGCCGTGAAGGGGGCGGGGCCCGGCACGATCGAGCCGTCGGCTGCCATCGTCTCACCGGGTTGCAGGGACTCATCCCGGACAGCTTCGGAACCGAGCAATGGGGCCAGCATCGCCTCGAAGGGACCGGCATCCGAGGGTGCCGGCGCACCGGGCTGCGTGCCCTTGATGCGGGGTTTGCGCGGGGGCCTCACGTGCGCTCCGAGACTCCGGCCGAGGCAAAGGTTGCCATCTCGTCCAGCAGGCACGTGGCGGCGAGCAGCAGGGGCCAGGCGACGGCAGCGCCCGATCCCTCGCCCAGGCGCATGCCCAGGTCCAGCAGCGGGCGAACGTCCATCTCCGCCAGCAGGGCGGCATGCCCGCGCTCGCCCGAGGCGTGGGCGAAGATGCAGTTGTCCTTGACCGCAGGATCGAGGGCAACGGCAACCCGGACGGCCGCGGTGGCGATGAAACCGTCGACGACCACGACGCGACGCTGGCGTACGGCCTCCCGCACGGCTCCGACCATGGCCGCGATCTCGAAGCCGCCCATGGCGGCCAGGGCCTCAAGTGGCGCTTGCGCGTCGGGGTGCCGGTCGAGGACGTCCTGCAGGATGGCCGTCTTGCGTGCGATGCCCGTGGCATCGAGGCCCGTGCCCGCGCCCGTGCACGACGCGATGTCCCTGCCCGTCAGCCTGGCCATCAGCAGGGCAGCCGCCGAGGTGTTGCCGATACCCATCTCGCCCAGAAGCAGGACATTGCCGGGCAGGTCGCGCACGACGTCCATGCCCGCAGTGATCGCCGCCGCGCATTGCTCCTGCGTCATGGCAGGCCCGATGCGGGAGTCTGCCGTGCCCGGCGCGACCTTGCGGTCGATGAGCCCGGGGCGTGGCGCGAAGGCGTGGGCAACGCCGCAGTCCACGACCGTCAGCGCCAGGCCGTGCAGCCGGGCGAGCACGCTGACGGCCGCGCCGCCAGCGAGGAAGTTCTCGACCATCTGCCACGTCACGTCCGAGGGATAGGCCGACACGCCGTGGCTGGCGAGGCCATGGTCCCCCGCAAAGACCACCATCTGCGGGTCGTGCAGCTTCGGGTGCTCGGTACCGAGGATCAGGCCCAGCTGGACGGCCAGGTCCTCGAGGCGGCCAAGCGCCCCGAGGGGTTTGGTCTTGGCATCCATGCGGGCCACCAGGGCCTCGCGCAGGGTCGTTGTCACGGGGCTCAGTCCTCGATGCCGCGCTGTGCGGGGATGCCGGCCTGGAAGGCGTGCTTGACGAGCCGCATCTCCGTCACGGTGTCGGCCAGGTCGATGATTTCTTCCGGACAGTCCCGGCCCGTCAGGACGACATGAACGTGCTCCGGGCGCACACGCAGCGTCTCGAGCACATCCTCGAGCGGTACCCAGCCGAAGCGCACGGGATAGGTGACCTCGTCCAGCACGACCATGAACCATGCGCCAGACAGGATGGCCGCCTTGGCCTTCTGCCAGCCCTCGAGCGCGATTCCGGCCGACCGCTCGAGATCCTTGCTGTCCCAGCTGAAGCCATCCCCAAGGCCCTCGACGGGCAGCCCCAGCGTCTCGCATGCCCGATGCTCGCCAAAGCGTGAGGTGGGCAGCTTCATGAACTGGAAGACCTTGACCGGCTTGCCGCGTCCGTGGGCCCGGGCCGCCAGCCCGAAGGCCGCGGTGCTCTTGCCCTTGCCGTCGCCGGTGTGGACGAGGACCAGCCCGCGGCGTTGCCCGTCCGGGTTCAGCAAGGGCTTTTCGGTCGGGGGTGTCACGGTATCCATAGGTGGCTCCGGTGGGACTCAGGGGCGGGGCATCGGGACGGGGGTGTCCCCCACGTGGTGAATGGCGATGCGATCGAGGAAGACGCCCTCGAGCTCGCGATGCGTGCGCGGATCGCTGCAACCGCCATGATGCCGGATGCCGCCGCATTCGAGGATCAGCATCCGGTCTGCCGACAGTGCCGGCTGCAACTCGTGCAGCACGGTCACGACGGTCCTGCCGGCGTCGACCAGGCGTCGTATCAGTGCCAGAACGTCCGCCTGGTGCGGGGGGTCCAGGTTGGCCAGCGGTTCGTCGAGCAGCAGCACCGGGGCATTCACGGCGAGCACCCGTGCGAGCCGGACACGCTGGCGCTCGCCGGCCGAGAGCGTGCCCATGGCCCGTTTCCGCCAATAGGTCGCACCGGCAGCCTCGAGCGCCTGCTCGACGGCTTCCCTGTCCCGGGGCCGGATGCCCGAGAGCAGATCCTGATGAGGCAGCCTGCCCAGCATGACGACGTCCTCGACCAGCAAATCCTCGGCCCCGGGCGTCTCGTGGCCCAGCCACGCCAGGTGGCGTCCCCGGGCGCGCGCCGCCAGGGCCGATCGGGCCACGCCATGCCAGAAGACCTCGCCTTCGTGCGGCACCACGCCCGCAAGGGCCCGCAGCAAGGTCGACTTGCCCGCGCCATTGGGGCCCACGAGGCTGGTCCACGTGCCGGATGCCAGCTCGAGGTCCAGGGGACCCAACAGCTTGCGGTGCCCGGCCCGCACGTCGAGTCCGCGTGCGCTGAGGGCCGGAATGCCTTCCGGCGCCTCGAAGGGGGCGGTGGTCACGCCACTTGCCCCCCGTGGCCCTGCCGTTGCATCCACCACAGCAGGTAGCCACCGCCGAGGCAGGCTGTCAGGATGCCCACGGGCAGTTCCTGCGGTGCCAGCAACCAGCGGGACAGCAAGTCGGCTCCCAGCAGCAACACCCCACCCATCAGCGACGAAGCCAGCAGCAGGGGGCGATGCGTCAGCCTCGTCGCCGCGCGAACTGCATGGGGGGCCGCGAGGCCGACGAAGGCAATGAGGCCGGCCTGGGCGACGACGGTGCCTGTGCCCAGCGCCAGGATTGCGAGCATCACGCCGCGCAGCAGGGTGATGGGCAAGCCGAGGCTTGTGGCCGTCTCCTCGCCCAGCGAAAGTGCATCCAGCCACGGACCCAGCAGGCTGGCCACCGCGAGGCCTGATGCCAGGACGACGGCCAGCAGGACGACCGAGGTCCAGCCGAGCAGGCCGGTGCTGCCGACCATGAAGGCCTGAAGGGCCGGTGCGATGGCGGGTACGGCGAGTCCCAGCAGGGACGTCACGGCACCCAGGACCACACCCACGATCACGCCCGCCAGCAGCAGGCGCAAGGTGTGGGCCAGCCCCTGGGCCAGCACCAGTGTCAGGAGGACCGCGGCGATGGCACCCAGGAAGGCCGCGCCCGTCAGGCCCAGGCGCAGCAGCCACGATCCCGCGGCCATGGCCTCGGCCCCGGCGGTGCCACCCACGGCCAGCACGGCCGCGACGCCCAGAGATGCACCGGATGCACTGCCCAGCAGGTAGGGGTCCGCCAGCGGATTGCGGAAAAGCCCCTGCGCGATGGCACCGACGAGGCCCAGCAAGCCACCGGCCAGCCAGGCGCCTGCGGTTCGCGGCATGCGCAACTCCCAGAGGATGACGGGGTCGGTGCCCTCATGCCAGGGCCAGGTCCAGCCCGTTGCGCCAAGGCAGAGTCCGAGCAGGCCGAGCGCGATCGTCAGGGCCATCAGCCCCGCCATGAGGCGACCGGTCAAGGCACCAGCACCGCGATGGCATCCGCGAGGAGGGCGGCTGCCTCGGCCAGGCGGGGACCCGGCCGGACCAGCACGTCACCTTCCTGCCGATCGAAGACGCGGACCCTGTCCGCCCTGACGGCTTCGATGCGCTTCCAGCCAGGCCGTGCCGTCAGCTCGGCGGCGCTGCCCCCCGCCATCAGGATGACGGCAGGGTTGGCCGCAACGACGAACTCGGGATTCAGGTGAGGGAAGGGCCCCATCGAGGCCGGTACGATGTTGGCCAGCCCAAGCCGCGCCAGGGTCTCGCCCAGGAACGATCCGCTGCTGGCGGCGTAGGGTGTCCGGTCCACCTCGACATAGGTCCGCATGCCCCGGGCCCTGGTCGGCACCCGGGCGGCTGCCGCGGCGAGGCCCCGGTCCATGTCGGCGAGCAGGCGCGTCACGGCAGGGCTGCCGAGCAGTGCGCCCACGACCCGGGTGACGCGCCGGACATCGGCGTGGGTCTTGGGTTCGAGTGCCACGACACGCAGGCCCAGTTGTTCGAGTCGTCGGCTGACTCGGGCCGAGGGGGCGATCAGCACGCAGTCCGGGCGCAGCGCCACGATGGCTTCGAGATTGGGGTCGATGCCGCCCCCGATCTTGGGCAACGTACGGACGTTCTCGGGCCAGTCCGAGTAGCGGTCCGTTCCGACGAGGC
This sequence comes from Candidatus Sericytochromatia bacterium, assembly GCA_035286125.1. Lineage (GTDB taxonomy): Bacteria > Cyanobacteriota > Sericytochromatia > S15B-MN24 > VGJW01 > VGJW01. The sequence continues at coordinate 2,711 of JAYKIS010000056.1, read as the reverse complement.
GATCGAGTCCTCCGAGGGCCGCCACGGTCTCTGTCAGCGAGGGCAGGACGCTCACGATGCGTCGCGGTGGCTGCGCGAAGCGGATGACCTTGCCCCGGTCGTCCCGGACTTCCACGGCTGCTTCCGACGGGGTCGGCAGCAACAGGCCCCCGATCATCACCAGCACGGCGCAAAGACGCGCCATCATGCCTTCGGACACGGGCGTCAGGCCATCCGGAACGGCACGCGGGGCGCCGGCAAGGGGGCGCCCGCCTGCCACTCGGTCAGAACCTCGTGCGGCCAGGCAAACCACCGCAGGTCGTCGATGCTCGCGGGCAGGCCCTGGACGGGCAGCGGGGCCTGTCTGGCCGCTTCCAGCCCGGCCTCGTCGGCCAGGGCATGGGCCCGGGGCAGGATGTCCCCCAGTGCGGGCGCGGCCATCGCGGTCGCAGGGCCCCGGGGATCCAGCCACGTATCGAGGTGGGGAACCTCGGGGCGGGACCGGAATCGATGGGTCCAGCGGCCGCTCGCGGGATCGACGTGGTACTGCGGCAGGAACTTCCAGCCGTGGTCGGCCACGAATGTCATGGCGTCCAGCAGCAGGTTGACCGTTCCGGCATCCTGGCTCCAGTGCAGGCCCAGGCGGACCCAGCCTGGCTTGAGCACCTCGTGCCCCTCGGCAATGGCCTTCTCGAACCGGCGGCTGGTGGTCGCATCGATGCCCAGCAGCCGGTGGCCATAGGGGCCTGCGCACGAGCACCCGCCCCGCGCCTGGATGCCGAACAGATCGCTCAGCAGGACCACGACGAAGCCGTGGTGCAGGTAACCCTCGCCGTGACGGACCAGCATGCTGAAGAACGGCAGGCGGTCCGCCGTGTCCGAACCCAGCACCACGAGGCCCGGATGTCGGCCCCAGACATGTCGGCCCCGCGTGACCAGCTCGTGTTCCAGGGCCTCGATGACGGGCATGCCGACGCGATCCCGGACCACCATGCACAGGCCTGCCCGGACGGCGGCCGGGACATCCGGCGTTCCCCCTTCTTCCCTCCGCACGGGATCGAGCAGGTAGCGATGCTCGGAGGGGCCGACGTAGGCAACGGTGCCACCACCGGGCACGGCTGGCACGGGATGGCGGACGAGGTCGCGCCGCAGGGCCAGGATCCCCGGCGTCCCGGGCCCCCCGACGAACTTGTGCATGGACATGAACAGCGCGTCGAGGCCCTCTTCGGGCCGGTCTGCCGGTGCCATGGCATAGCGAAGGTAGGGGCCGGCCGCCGCGGCGTCCACGCATGCCATGGCGCCACCCCGGTGCAGCTGGCTCGCGAGTGCGGCGACATCGGCTTTCTGGCCTGTCACGTTGCTGGCTGCCGAGAACGAGCCCAGCAGCCGCCTGCCCTTGTGGCGCGCCAGGGCCTCGGCGAGGGCCGTGCGGTCCGGTTGGCCGTCGGGGCCTTCGGGCAGGGTCTCCACCTCGGCGATGGATTCTCTCCAAGGCAGTTCGTTGGAGTGGTGCTCCCAGGGACCCAGCAGCACGACGGGGCGTTCGGCCGGCGACAGGCTACGGCGCAGGCGATCGGCAAGTTCGGGGTCCGTCGGGACCTTCCAGCCCAGGATGCCGACGAAGCGATCGACCGCGGCCGTCGAACCGGAGCCGGTGAAAAGGACGGCATGGTCCGGTCCGGCGCCCAGGGCGCGGGCCACCCTGTCGCGAGCCTGCTCGCGCCAGCGGCCGGAGGCCATCCCGACCGCCGATGCCTCGGAGTGGGGATTGGCATGCATCGGCAGCAGCATCGAGGTCAGTCGGTCCTCGAGGAAGCCCAGGGCTCGGCCCGTGGCGATGTCGTCGGCATAGACCATCTGCCGAGGCCCGAAGGGCCCGTCCATGACGGGCCTCGAGCCCACGAGGTCCTGTCGCACCCGAGTCAGCCAATCCTGTCGCCGTTCTGGTGCCGTGCGGGACCGCAGGACTCCTTCCCCGCGCACCAGCGGGTCGTCGGCCAGTCCCGCGCCCCGCTCGGGCGTGTCAGCCAACCCTTCCAGATCGTCGTTGCCGAGACCGGCGGCCGCCAGCACAGTCCGCACATTTTCGGCAGACATCCGGGCTGGCACGATCGGTTCCTCCATGGACGGATGCCCGGCCACCTTGCCGACGGCCAGGGCGACGGCAGCCGCAAGGCCTGTGCCCAGCACGACGTTGTACTGCACCAGACGGCACAGCGCGTGCGCTGGGGCCGTGTAGCCCGCGGCCCGCCCGGCCATGCCGACGTTGGTCCAGTCGGCGAGCCAGCCGGCGTCCGGCACGACAGGGGCGACCAGCGGTCCCTTCGTGGGGGTCACGGCAAAGCCGCGAAAGTCAGGCCAATAGCAGAACGTGCCCACGCGGGGCAGAGGCTTGCCTGAAGCGATCTCGGACAGCCCCAGCAGATGTCGGGTACGGCGGGCGTGGCGAGTCTGGCGCACATACAAGCCGGGTGGGCAGGTGACCCGAGCGTCCGTCCAGCCCAGGTCTTCACGCAAGAAACGCTCGAACAGTGCGACCTCGGCCCGCATGGCATCGTCGGCGCCCTCGCGAGACCAAGTGAGCCGCTGGGCCGGATCGTCCACATGGTAGATGAGTCCGTTCCAGCTGGTATCGTCGGGGCCCAGCACGGCCACGTTGAAACCGTCGGCCTCGAAGCCGAAGGGGCATCCCAGGCCTTCACGCTCGCGCCAGCGCTGGAAGGCAAGCGCAA
>JAYKIS010000055.1:0-42774 GCA_035286125.1 Candidatus Sericytochromatia bacterium | reverse complement strand
GCGCATACGCCGAGGCTCGATCGCCTGATCGATCTCGGGTCCGTGACCAGCATCCCGACGTCGGGGCAGGCCGTGGGTTTGCCGGATGGCCAGATGGGCAACAGCGAGGTCGGCCACCTCAACATGGGCGCGGGCCGAGTGGTCTATCAGGACTTCACCCGGATTTCCAAGAGCATTCACGATGGGGACTTCTTCACCAACGCGATGCTGCTGGACCAGGTCCGGCACGCCAAGGCCCGCGGCACGGCGCTGCACTTGATTGGTCTCGTCTCGGATGGCGGCGTGCATAGCCATGAGGACCATCTGGTGGCGCTGCTGGACCTGTGCCGGCGGGAGGGCCTGGACCGGGTCTGGGTGCATGCGTTCACGGATGGCCGTGACGTGTCGCCGACGTCCGGCGAGGGGTCGCTGCGCAAGCTGGAAGAGGCGATGGTGCGCCTCGGCACGGGACGCATCGCGACGGTGTCGGGCCGTTACTATGCGATGGACCGGGATCAGCGCTGGGAGCGCACCCGCAAGGCGTGGGCCGCGATGGTGCGGGCCGATGCCGACCACCGGGCGGCAAGCGGTAGCGAGGCCGTGAAGCAGGCCTATGCCCGCGGCGAGACGGATGAGTTCATCCTGCCGACGGTGGTGTCGGACGAGGGCCGCATTCGCGACGAGGATGCCGTCTTGTGCTTCAACTTCAGGCCGGACCGGGCGCGGCAGATCACGGCGGCCCTGGCGCTGGAAGGCTTCTCTGGCTTCGAGCGGGAGCCGTTCCCTCGCATCCGCTATGCGTGTCTTACGGAGTACAAGGCCGACTACGGCCTGCCTGTCGCATATGCCAAGCAGTCCTTGGACCGCATTCTGGCGCCGGTTGTGGCCGATGCGGGCCTGCGGCAGTTGCGTTGTGCCGAGACCGAGAAGTACGCCCATGTCACGTTCTTCTTCAACGGGGGGGTAGAGACGCCGTTCCCCGGTGAGGAGCGGATTCTGGTGCCCTCGCCCAAGGTCGCGACCTACGACATGCAGCCCGAGATGAGCGCGCCGCAGGTGGCCCACGAGGCCGCCCGCCGCATTCGGGACGGCAGCAGCGATCTGTTCATCCTGAACTTTGCCAATGCCGACATGGTGGGCCACACGGGCGACTACGGCGCGACGGTAAAGGCCATCGAGGCGGTGGATGCCGCGGTGGGCGAAGTCGCCGATGCGGTCGCCGCCCGCGGGGGCGTCATGCTGGTCACGGCCGACCACGGCAACGCCGAGATGATGATCGACCCCACCACGGGGGGCATCCATACTGCGCACACGCTGTTCCCGGTACCGGCCATCCTGGTCGGGCGCGACGTGAAGCTGCGGCCGGACGGCCAGCTGTGCGACATCGCGCCGACGTTGCTGGACCTGTTGGGGGTCGAGAAGCCGAGGGAGATGACGGCGCGGAGTCTGGTTTTGGGGTAGGGGGGCGGGTCAGTTCTTGTTGTAACCGAAGCCGCCTCGGGTCAGCAATGCTTCTTTCCAGTAGCTCTCCCGAGCGATCACCATCGAGTCGACGGTTTTCATAGACATGAACTCAAGAAGCGTGAATTTGAAATTCTTGCGCGCGTAGTCCATGCCCTCCCGATTGATGAGGGTCACGAGCTCGTCATTCCATCCCGATCCAGTTCGAATGTATGTCTCCCACCTCGACCAGATGCCACCTTGGCCATAGGCCGAGCCGATGTATTTCTTGCCATTGCTCTTGTCCGCGACGAGGTAGACGCCTTTGACACTCTCCAAAGCTGCGCGCCAGTCAGACTTCTGTCGCTTGTAGATCGCCTCCAGCCTATGGAAGTCGATCGAGAGGTCCTCGAATCCCGGAAAGTCTTCGCCTTGAAATGACTCCTGGCGAATCTCGGATAGCTCGAGTTCATCGAAATACTGCTCCAATTTGAAGGCGCGTCCCATCATTCCCGGTTGGCGGTAGTAGTTTATGAAGAGCCTGCCGATCAGTTCTTTGTGGAGGTCTAGCAGCTCCAGTTGATAGCTGTTGGGCAACCGTTGGACCACCTTGAAGATTCCACCGAACATCCACTTGCTCGGCTCCGAGTAGTACCTGATCAGGGAAAAAATATAGTCTCGATTGAAGTCGTTCTTACCGCCTCGGTGCGCATTCCATCCAACCCATTCGTCCCAACTTGTCAGGTAGGCGTCAAGAGGGTGCCGGGTCCCGTTGAAGGTCGCCAAGTGCAGCTTGTGCTTGGAGAGTTCCTCCCGGGGAATGCCCAGAAGCGTGCCTACCTTGACTGGGCCTGTCATGAATCGGTTCATCCTTCCGGGATACTTCAAACTCGCCGCAATCAACACCGGTGGGAGGTTGTGTCCCCGAAGTTGGTTTGGCTCTTTCTGGATCTGATACGTGTATGGTCTGCCCCGTTCTTGGTTTGGCAAAACGTCTTGGCTCTGGGACACTCTTTTGAGCTCATTGGCGGTCAACTCGCTCAGGTCATCAGCTATGGACGTACCGCTTGGGCCAACTCCGGAGAGACCATGAGGGTGCAGCAGTATCACGTGCCGATGGGGGCCGATATGGTCCTGCTTACGCTTTCCTGCCTCGAAGGTGACATCCCGGCTATTGGGTGGTACCGGCGGTTGAAGAGCTCCATCAGGATCAGGTAGAGGGAGCACGAACTGCGATCGAGATGCCTCCACGGATCATCCATCCCGCATGTACGTTGCGAGCGCCGATCGCGAGGTCGCCGCTCTGCGCCACGTCTGGTGCCGGTCAGCCTCATTCCTGAGTCAGAAATCCGTGTTCTCGAGGCTGTAGTGCCTTGCCTTGACGTGTCCGGCAGGGGTCCATGCCCAGGTACCGTCATCGAGTTGCTCCAGTCGCACCCCGGTCACGCGGACCAGCAGGTGATCCTCTTTCGGCAGGAATTCATCCTCGTCGACTGTCGTGCGATCAAGTGCAGTGATGGTATCCGCAGTAACCTCCATCTCGTGGAGGATGGGTTTTGCAGACAGGCGTTCCGTCACCAGGCGTTCGACCTGACGCAAGCGCTTCTCCGAGGCGCGCTGAAGGGTCCACTGGAGAGGAATGGCCAACGACGACACCTCCCCGAGATCGGCCTCGGTCGGCGTCAGGACCCAGAGTTCGGTATCGATGAACAGGCCTGCCTCGATGCGTTCGATTTCGGCCGAGATCAGTGCCGCGGCAACCTTTGGCGGATTGTGGCCCTCGCGTGAAAGGGTGTGCGGAGGCAAGGCCTTGCTTCCTTCCGAATTCCACGAGATGCATTCGCCGGTTTCGATTACCTCCAGTCGGCCCTCGGGAACGTAGCGCCAGCGGTGGTTGGGTGCGGCGTGGAGTTGCAGGCCTTCGATGCGGTAGATGACTGCGACCTCTTCGTGGCGGATGCCCTTCGAGGTCATGCGGCAGAGGGGGATGCAGCCCTTGTGCCGGATGGGATTGGCCCTGAGGCTCGCGCCAATTGCGTCCGTCAGCTGCCACAGCGTCTCGAGGTCTTCCATCATTTCCCGCCCGATGATGGAGGAGAGTCGATTGCGCCAGCCTGCCTTGAGCGTTCGCCCTGCCTGCCCTTCGGCAGCAATCAGGTGGAGATCGACCTTGGGTGCGAAGTCCTCGCGCATCGCGCGCACTTGATCCGTCAGGTCCACGCCTTGTTGCCTCCGAAGGTCGGGACATCGAGCAATTCCGCAGGTTTGCCCCCGTCCGGCTACGCAGACATGATGGCGCCGGAATTTTCGCGATGAATTTGCGAATTCCGGGTTCTTCCCCTTCCAGTCTGCTCTATGCTGCCTCTCGGGAGAGGGGGTGGGCGGTTGAGGGCTCGACGGTATGGGTGTCCCCGACCGCAGGCGCGGCTTTGGCGCGGGCGCGTTGGTCAGTCCGGTTGGAATCCCGGGTTGGTCGGCGTCGGGGGCCAGACGAGCTCCGCACGATCCGAACGCAACCAGTCGGCGACCTGTTTCAGGGTTCCTGACGTCCCCCCCCCCTTCAGGCCGCAGGCCCAGATCGTGGCCACACGCCAGCCCATGCTTCTCAGTGCTTCGTTGTTGCGGATGTCTCGGGTAACGTTGGCTGCGAACTTCGCCTGCCAGAACGTTTGGCGCGAGGCAGGTTCGGTCGTGTACCGGCAGCCGGCGTGGCGATGCCAGAAGCAGCCGTGCACGAAGATGACAGCTCGTCTGCGCGGGAATGCAAGGTCCGGTCGGCCGGGGAGTCCGGGCACGTGCAGCCTGAATCTGAATCCCTGTCGATGCAACCCGCTGCGGAGCATGCGTTCGGGCTGTGTGTCGCGTCCCTTGATGGCCGCCATCATGCGACCTCGGGTTTTCTCGTCCAGAATATCCATGCGCAGGATATCGGTTTACCACAGCAGGCCCGCAGTGAATGCTTCGTGCCCCGCGTGGAGCGGAGGGAGGCAGGCGTGAGGTTCAGGGTCGTCGATCTTTTCGCGGGCCCGGGCGGTCTCGCGGAAGGCTTCTCGTGCTTCCGGGATGCCGATGAAACCCGGGTCTTCGAGGTCGTCCTCTCCGTCGAGAAGGACCCCGTGGCTCATCGCACCCTGCTGCTGCGCAGCTTCTGTCGCCAGTTCGACGGTTCGCACCCCGCGGGCAGGCCCTTCGATGGTCGCCTGCCCGACGCTTACTACGACTACGTGGCCGGCCGGATCGACCGGGATGCCCTCGAACGCACCTACCGCCACAAATGGAGGAAGGCCGAGCGCGAGGCACTTTGTCTGACGCTGGGCACCGAGGAGTGCAATCAGCAGCTCGAACCCGTCCTCGAGGGCCTGCGGGCCGGACCGGACAACCTTGTCCTGATCGGCGGGCCACCCTGCCAGGCCTATTCGCTGGTCGGCCGGGCACGCAACAAGGGCAAGGCCGACTACGTCGCCAGCGAGGACCACCGCCACTTCCTGTACCTCGAGTACATCCGCATCCTCGACCGGTTGTCGCCCGTCGCCTTCGTCATGGAGAACGTCAAGGGCATGCTGTCGGCCCGTGTCGACGGCCAGCAGATCTTCCACAAGGTCCTCGAGGACCTGCATGGGACAGGACAGGGCTACGAGATCCTGCCGCTTTCGACTGGGCTGGGGGGAGCCACGGCCGCCCTGCCGGGCCTCGGGATTTCCGGCCCCCGTCAGGGCAGCGCCTGCGTCATCCGGGCCGAAGAGCACGGAGTTCCCCAGGCCCGTCATCGCGTGATCCTGTTCGGCGTCCGCAAGGACCTCGCGGAGCGGCTGTCTGACAAGGACCGTTCCGACCTCGGGCTGCGGCGCAAGCGGCCGGTGACGGTGGACCATGTCCTCGGAAAGATGACGCCACTCCGAAGCGGCCTCTCGGGCAAGCCCGACGATCCCGAGTCCTGGCAGGCCGAAGTCCTTGCCGCCTGCACGCGAGCCATCGAAGCCTGCCGCTCCGATGGTCGTGCCGAGCTCCGGAAGGTGGCCGAAGAACTCGACGAGGTGAAGGGTCGGCTATGTACCTCGGCACCCCGGAAACGCAGCGAAGCAACGCCGGGGCCAGTCGCCGACGGGGACATGGCCGACTGGCTGCTCGACCGGCGCCTCGAGGCCCTGCCCAATCACGAGACGCGCGGGCACATGGCCTCCGACCTTGCCCGCTACGTGTTCTGCGCCGTCTTCGGCAAGGTCCTGGAGCGATCGCCGATCGCGCCCGACTTTCCGGAAGGCCTAGGGCCCAGCCACCGCAACTGGCAGTCGGCGCAGTTCGCCGATCGCTTCAAGGTCCAGCTCGCGAACGGGCCCTCCAGCACCGTCACCAGTCACATCTCCAAGGACGGGAACTACTTCATCCACCCCGACCCGGTCCAGTGCCGCAGCCTGACGGTCCGCGAGGCTGCCCGCCTGCAGACCTTCCCCGACAACTACAAGTTCGAGGGCAACCGCACCCAGCAGTTCGTCCAGGTCGGCAACGCGGTGCCTCCCTACCTCGCGTACCAGATCGCCCAGGTAGTGGCCGATGCACTCGAGCGTTCCAGCCGGGAGGCGTACGCGTGTCCATGAAGACCTCGACGCGGACGGGTGCCGCCTTCGATCTTGCGCCTCCGGGCCCCTCGGCGTTGCTCGAGTCGCTGCGCGCATTCGGGTACGACCTGCCGACGGCGCTTGCGGACATTCTCGACAACAGCATCGCGGCTCGTGCCCGGCTGATCGAGATCGACTTCCAATGGAGAGGATCGGCCTCCCGCATCCGGATTCTCGACGACGGCGAGGGCATGACCGAAGCGCGCCTCATCGAGGCCATGCGCCCCGGCAGCTCCAACCCGCGGGACCTCCGCGAGGCCCATGACCTCGGCCGCTTCGGGCTGGGGATGAAGACGGCCTCGATTTCCCAGTGCCGCTGCCTGACGGTGCTTTCGCGCACGACCACGAGCGAGGTGGCCGTCCGGAGCTGGGATCTCGACTACATCGCCGCCGAAGCTGATGGGGAATGGCGCTTGCTCAAGGGGGCCTCCCTGGCGGAGCCGGCCGATCTCGAACTCCTGGCCTCTCGCCCCTCCGGCACGATGCTGGTCTGGGACCGCCTCGACCAGGTCGTCGATGCGGGTGTGGCCGAGGACGATGCCGAAGCCGACAAGCGCTTCCGGCAGGCTGTCGACGTGGTGCGCGCGCATCTCGCCATGACCTTCCACCGTTTCCTGGAGGGGCCGGATCCCCTGGAAATTCGCCTTAACACCCAGCGCATCAAACCGTGGGATCCCTTCCTGACGGACCACGATGCCACGCAAAGGCTGGGTGACGAGACACTCGTGTGCGAGGGCATCGAGATTCAGGTCAAGCCCTACATCCTGCCCCATCACAGCCGGATGACCCCGGACCAGCACGCGGCTGCTGCCGGGCCGCTGGGTTGGAACGCGCATCAGGGTTTCTACGTCTACCGGAACCGGCGTCTGCTGGTGCCCGGAGACTGGCTGGGACTCGGCATGAAGAAGGAAGAGCACGCCAAGCTGGCGCGTATCCGGGTCGATCTGCCCAACACCGCCGACCTCGCGTGGCAGCTCGACGTCAAGAAGTCGCGGGCGACGCCACCAGCCGGCCTTGTCCGGGATCTTCGGCGCATCGCTCGCCATGCGCGGGAGCTGGCCACCCGAATCTACCGCCATCGCGGCAAGGTCCTGGCCGAAAAGCACGCCAAGCCCCAGGACATGCTCTGGCGGCACGTCGCGAAGGGCGGCCGGACGTTCTACCGCATCAACCGGTCGCATCCGCTTGTCAGCAAGCTGCTCGAGCGCGGCGAGGATCGCGAGGCCTTGCTGGCGCTCCTGGCCCTCGTCGAGCAGTCCATCCCCGTGCCCCGGATCGTGCTGGATCAGTCCCAGCATCCAGACAGTCTGCCGATGCCCTTCGAGGGTGAGGAGCAGCAGTTGATGCAGGCCATGACCGAAGTCCACCGGGCCTTGGTCGAGGGCGGCAGCGAGCCCCTTGCGGCCGCGAAGGCGCTGCAGCACATGGAACCGTTCCATCACCACATGGACATCCTCGAGGCCTTCATCCGCAGGTTCACGGGAGAGCAGGCATGACGACGACGAAGGGTGCGACCGGTTCGCAGGGCGCCGTTGCCGATGGGCGCGCACTCGACCAGGCCTGCCGGCTTGTCCTCGCCCTGCTCGGGGAGAGCGGCATCCCCACGCGCGAGCAGCTCGAGGCGAAGGTCAGGCAAGCCCTGACGATGGACGGTTACGGGCACCTGGATCCCGCCTTGGTGCTGCGGAGCCTCGAGTCCCTCGTGACGGTGCATGTGCCCGGGCATGTCGTCATCGACGACCGCCAGTTCTCACCCTGGATCGGCGAGGTGCGCAGCCAGACGACCTTCCGCTTCTGGAACCGTTACGTGGCGTGGCTGGAAGGCTACCGGATGCTGCCACGCAAGGTCGTGCGGGAACTGGACAGCCTGACGGACGACATCCTCGACCGTCTGCGCCATCCGGCCACGGATGGTCCGTGGGATCGACGGGGGCTGGTCGTGGGAGATGTCCAGTCGGGCAAGACATCGAACTATACGGGCCTTGTCTGCAAGGCAGTGGATGCGGGCTACAAGCTGGTGATCGTCCTCGCGGGCCTGCATGACAACCTGCGCAGCCAGACGCAGGTGCGTATCGACGAAGGTTTTCTCGGCTTCGACACCCGCCGGGCCCATGCCCCTACGGCCGGCGGTGGCCGATTCGGAGCTGGCTCGATGGCCGATGCAAAGGTGCTCGTGGCCCATTCGCTGACGAACAGCTCCGACAAGGGTGACTTCAAGGCCAGCGTGGCCAAACAGCTGAACGTGGTGCTCGGTGGTCAGGACCCCGTGATCCTGGTCGTCAAGAAGAACGTCAGCATCCTCACGAATCTCCTGCGCTGGGTGCTGAACCACGGGGTAGAGGACCCCGAACAACCCGGCTGCCTCATTATCCGGGGGATGCCGGTCCTGGTCATCGACGACGAGGCGGATCACGCCTCAGTGAACACGAAGGAGTTCCTGAACCCGGACGAAACCATCGACCCCGAGCATGAGCCGTCGCGCATCAACGGCCTCATCCGCCAGTTGCTGACGGCCTTCGAGCAAAGTGCCTACGTGGGGTACACCGCCACGCCTTTCGCCAACGTGTTCATGCACCACGAGGCGGAATCCGACGTCGTCGATCCCGACCTCGGGGTGCGCATCGGCGAGGACCTCTTCCCCCGCAGCTTCATCCTCAACATGCGCACGCCCGACAACCACATCGGGCCCGAGCGGGTCTTCGGGATGGTCGACGAAGGCACGGGCGACGGCCCGATGGTCGTGACGGTGGACGATGGCCCCGACATCTTCCCGCGCGGGCACCGCAAGGACCTGAAGGTCACGGCCCTGCCCGAGTCGCTCGAGATGGCCATGCTCGCGTGGCTGCTTGTGGTGGCCGCCCGGATGGTGCGCGGAGACAAGGCCGTGCACAACTCGATGCTCGTCCACGTGACACGCTACACCGAGGTGCAGCGACAGGTGGCTGACCTGGTCCAGGACTTCGTCGACGATGTCCGGCGTCAGCTGGAATACCCGGGAACGGGTGGCGATGCGCTCACGCGACTGGAGCAGACGTGGAACGCGCTCTTCGTCGGCCGGGACGAGGATCTGGCCGCGATTCTGCCCGCCTCGGTCATGGGCCCCATACAGGCCCTGCCTCCGCTTGCCTGGCCGGCGGTGCGGGACTGCCTGGTGGAGGCCGTCTGCAAGGTCAAGGTCCGCACGATCAACGGCACGGCCAAGGAGGCCCTCGACTACGTCGATCACAAGGAAGGCCTCGCGGTCATTGCCGTGGGTGCCGACAAGCTGTCGCGGGGCCTGACGCTCGAGGGCCTTTCGGTGGCCTACTTCCTGCGCCCGGCCCGCGCCTACGACACCTTGCTGCAGATGGGCCGCTGGTTCGGGTATCGGCCGCGCTATGCCGACCTCTGCCGGTTGTTCACGACGCGAGACCTCGTGCGGCTGTATCGATGGATCGACGATGCGACAAGCGAGCTTCGGGCCACCTTCGACGAGGCTCGGGACCAGGACGCGACACCCCTCGAATTCGGTCATCGCGTCCTGTCCCATCCGGGCAGCCTCGTCCAGATCACGGCGCGGCAGAAGATGCGTGCCGCGCGCCGGCTTCAGGTCGGTTTTTCGGCGGCGCTTGCCGAGACCGTCGCGTTCGACCTGTGTCACGCGGAGGCCAACCACGCCACGGTTTCCGACTTCGTTGCCGCCTTGGGTCAGGGACGGACGGTCAAGACTCGTCTCGTCTGGTCCGGGGTGTCCGGCGCGCGTGTCGAAGGCATGCTCCGGAACTTCCGCACGGCTCGGTCCTCGTGGAAGGCCAATGCCCAAGCCATGGCCGACTACGTCAGGGGGCGCCTCGGGGCAGGGTGTCTGGTCGAGTGGACAGTCGTGCTCGTCACGCACGGCGACTCGGGCGTGCGAGCCATGGTCGGCCCGCACGAGATCACGATGGTGGCCCGAGGCAACAAGTCTCCCGAGGACGCCGGGCACTATTCGATCAAGGTCCTCGTCGACAAGCAGGACGAGTGGCTGGACCTAGATCCGGCACAGGTGGCTGCCATCATCGAGGCTCCGCCTGCCCCCGACGAAGACCGTCGCTCCGATCGTCTGCGTCGTCGCCGGGTCCGTGCCCTGAGGCCCCGAACGCGTGGGCTGCTGGTGTTGTATCCGATTCACGCAGCCGGTCGGCCGGACTGTGCCGTGCCGCTGATGGGGCTGGGCGTCAGCTTCCCCGAGGATCCGGACGGCGGGACGGTGGCCTATGCCGCCAACACCGTGATGCAGATGGTCGAGGACTGGTCGTGAGTCCGGCGGATCTCGAGGCTCTCTGGATCGAGTTGGGTCGTCCGTCCACGCGTCGCGACGGAGATGTGCGGCGCCGGGTGCATCCCGAAAGTGCCCTCGACTTGTTCGTGGCCCGAACTCTCCCGGCAGGGGAGGCCACCTTCCGGGTCGAGGTGCTCTACCCGGTGCGTCCGGACCACTGGAAGCCCGCGAACTGCGAGGGGGTGCGGGTCGATTGGGAGGTCGTTGCCGAAGGCGACGCTTGGCGGACGTATCTGGTCCTCACGCTGCTCGACGAGGCGCTGCTGGCTGTCTTCGCGAGGCTCTGCGCGGACCTCTGCGACGTGATGCTCGAACGGGGCGAGGGCGCCGCAGCCCTCGTGGCCGGCTTGGGCCGCCTGGATCGCTGGCGGTTGCTGCTGGATGGCGTGCGTGCGGAGGGCATGTCCACTTCCCGGCAATCCGGGCTTTTCGGCGAGATGCACGTGCTGGACATCCTGCTGGACCACCTGCCTGCCGACTTCGCGGTGCGTGGCTGGCAGGGATTTGATCAGCACCTGCAGGACTTCCGGTTGGGGGGGCTCGGCATCGAGGTCAAGACCTCCGAGGCGCGGCAGCATGTCCGGATCAGGATCGCCAACGAGCGGCAACTGGACGAGCGGCCGTGGCACCGCTTGCTGCTGGCCTGTGTCCTGGTGGATGCCGATGTGGGCACGGGTACTTCGCTGGTCGACAAGGTCGCGGCCTTGCGGGCCCGCCTCGATGACGAACCGGGGGCGCGGCGCATGTTGGACGACCGGCTTGAGGAGTACGGCTATCTCGATGCCCAGGCGAGGCTGTATGCCGATCGCAGGCTCGAGGTCCGCAGGTTGCTGGTGCTCGAGGTACGGGACGAATTCCCCCGCCTGACGGAGGCCGGGGTGCCGGCAGGCGTCGGGGACATCCGGTATTCGGTGGTGGTGACGAACCTGCCTGAGTACGAGATTGCCGAGGACACTTTCGTGCGTTGGCTCGAGGAGGCCAGACCATGAGAACGACAGACTCTCTCGAGGCATGGGCCGTCGAACTGCGCGAGGAAGCGCTGGCACGCTGCGACCTGGCCGAGACGGGTGCCATGCAGATCGAGGCCCTGACGGAGGTCTTGTTGTCGTACCTCGAGGAGGCGGGGGAAGTCGACAACCCGACGCTCGCCTACTTCGAGGGTTCGTACGAAGGCAAGGATGCCGCCTGCGGTGCATGGTCCATGTCCGAGGATGGGGACCGGTTGGACCTGTTCCTGACCGTCGGTCGCATGGATGGTCGGGCCTCGAAGGTCTCGGCCGAAGAGCTGCTCGATGGCTTCGCTCGCCTGGAGACGTTCTTCGTTATGGGCCGAAGGGGCCAATTCGCGAGGGTCGAGGAGTCTTCCGATGCTTTCGATGTTCTGGACCAAATATACAGATTGTTGCCGCGCCTGTTTCATCTTCGGCTGTTCGTGCTGACGGATGGCGTGACGAACAAGCTCGAGGTACCCGTCCCCGTCCTGCCGGGCTGCGAGGTCTCCTGTCACGTATGGGATTTGGCCGCCTTCAGCCGGCTGGTCTCGCACGGTCCCCAGCCGCTGTCGGTGCAGTTCGCCGACCTCCACGAGTCGCCGGTCCGGGCGCTCGTGGTCGAGCCGCCCGGGGCCGGCTACCGGACGTACCTGACGATCCTGCCGGGAGAGCTGATCGTGGCCATGTACCGCCAGCACGGGCCGAGGCTGCTCGAGCGGAACGTGCGCAGTTTCCTGCAGGCCAAGGGCAAGGTCAACAAGGGCATCCAGAACACGATCCTTTCCGAGCCGGAGATGTTCCTGGCGTTCAACAACGGCTTGTCCGTCACGGCGATGGGGCTCGAGGTCGAGGACCTCGGTGCCGGCATCGTGCGCCTGGTGTCGGCGCGCGACTTCCAGATCGTCAATGGCGGCCAGACCACCGGGTCGCTGTTCCGGGCGGCCAGCAAGGATGGTGCCGACCTGTCCGCCCTGTCGGTCGCCGTCAAGATCACCGAGATCCTGCAGCCCGACAACCTCGACCAGATGGCTCCGCGCATCTCGCAGTCGGCCAATGCCCAGAACAAGGTCAACATGTCCGACTTCTCGAGCAACAACCGCTTCCTGCGCAGGCTCGAGGAACTGTCCCGCGTCGTGTGGGCCCCGCCCCAGGCCGCATGGGGCCAGAGGCAGACCCGTTGGTTCTTCGAGCGGGCGCGCGGGCACTACCACGACGAACTGGCACGACAGGGTGCTCCCGACAAGCGCCGTGCCTGGGAGTTGCAGCATCCCCGCAGCCAGATGCTGACCAAGACCGATCTGGCCAAGTCCGAATACAGCTGGGACCAGTTCCCCCACATCGTCAGCCGGGGGGCCGAGAAGTGCTACGTGCACTACCTGGGGCAGCTCGAGGAGCGGCATCTGGCCCTGCCCGACGAGCGGGCCTTCCGGGCGATGGTGGGACGGCTGATCCTGTTCCGCGAGACGGACCGGATCGTCGCCGCGAGGCGCTTCGGGGGCTACAAGGCCAATATCGTGACCTTCACCGTCGCGCTGCTGGCGCGGCTGACGGAGAGCCGCCTGGACTTCGAGGCCATCTGGCAGCGCCAGGCACTGGATGACGATCTGCGGGCCTGGATCGACGTGCTGTGCGGCTTCGTGCACGAGGCCATCCGCACGGAGTCCGGCAGCGAGAACGTGGTGCAGTGGTGCAAGGAGCAGAAGGCTTGGGACGAGATCGGCAGGATTTCGGTGCCGCTTCCCGCCGGAGTGCTCGCTGCCCTCGTGCCCAAGGCCATGCCGTCGCTGGCCGGCAAGGATGCCCCGGTGGACAACGAGCAGGCCACCGTCATCGACGAGATGGCCCGCGTTCCGGCCGACACGTGGTTCGCCATCTCGGGCTGGGCGAAGGCGGCCAACAAGCTGAGCCCCTTCCAGCGCCAGCTTTCCTTCAGTCTCGGCCGGGTGGCCTCCGGCGGGAAGAGGCCGTCACCGCGGCAGGCCCATCACGGAAAGATCCTGCTGGACGAGGCACGCAGGCTCGGCTTCGGGGGATAGCGACCCCCGACCCGGTGGTCAGAACGTCGCGGGATGGAGGCTGTAGTAGCTGGCCTTGGCGTGACCGGTCGGCGCCCAGCACCACCGGCCATCCCCGAGCCTGCCGAGGCGGACGCCCGTGACACGGACCTCGAGATGGTCGCTCCTGGGCAGGAACTCGTCATCTTCGATGGAGAGCAGGTCAAGGTCGGCGACGGTATCGGCCGAGACTTCCATTTCGCGCACGATCGGTCGCGCAGCCAGTCGGGCCGTCAGTTGGCGTTCCAGGTGACGGAGAAAGGATTCGGGTGCGCGCTGCACCCCGGAGGACAGCAGGAAAGTCGGCGTGAGCACATCACCGAGGCACGCATCGGTGGTCGAGTGAATCCAGATTTCGGTGTCCAGCTTCATGCACCGCGACAACCCGAAGAGCTCGAGATTGAGGATCATCGGGTCGATGGTGGCCTTGTCCCACGATTCGCGCGAGAGCGTGAAGGCGGGCAGCGGCGTGCTGCCCTCGAGGGTCCACGCAACGCATTCACCCGTCTCGCGGATTTCGAGGCGACCCTCGGGGATGTAGCGCCAGCGGTTGCGGGGCGCTGCGTGGACGCGGAGCCCTTCGATGTGGAAGAGGACCCGGATGTGCTCCTGCCGGATGCCGCCGGGCATGATGCGTGTGACGGGAATCATGCCGTCCCTCCGGATGGGGTTGGCCCTCAGGTCGGCACTGACGGCGTTGGTCAGCATCAGCAGGCCTTCGAGGTCATCCAGCTCGGCCCTGCCGAGGATGGTCGAAAGCCGATTGCGCCAGCCCACGCAGAGCTTGCGTGCGGATGTACCTTCCGCAGCCGTCAGATCGAGGCTGACCTTGGGTGCGAGGTCGTCCCTGATCTGGCGGACCTGTTCCGTGAAGTCCATGTCTGGTGCCTCCTTGACCGGGCATGCCTTGGCGAACCGTCGCCCCGTATGGCGGGGTCCCACGACCATGATGCCTCCGCGAGCAGGGGTGGAACTCCGCATTTTTCGGAGTTCGAGGAGGGGTGATGGGCGGTAGGTTGGGGAACGATGACCTGCAACGGCAACAACCATTACCCTGACTGTGGCTGTGACTTTCGGGGAGGCGCCAAGGGGTCGCATGGTTCTTCGGGCCAGGTGGCCCGGATACCTGCCTGGCGCGCGGCTTCGACGGCCTCGGATGATGTACGGAGTGCTTCTACCTTTCCGATTCCCTGTCGGGAGTGCCAGCAGAAGGTCTGGTTCCATCGCAATCCCAACGGCGGGTGCGTTCTGCTGGACGACCTTGGTTCCCCTTGGCCCGTGCACGCCTGCTGGGCACACCGGGCGTCAGGCGAGGGGAGATGGAACGCGACTCTGATCGCCCTGCGGGGCTCAGAGGCCTTGAGAGCTCTTCCGGTTGTCGGGAAACCCGAAGGCCCCCCTGGCCCCATCGGTTCGCCCGTTGCCTCGAGCGGTGTGGTGATCGCCAACTCGTTACAGCGAAGGAATCTCGAGGTCGTGAACCTGGCAGCTGCTCCGGAATCGTGGATGGTCCCGTTCGTCGCACTGCGGGTGGGTGGTGCTCAAGGGCGGGGCTATCCGGTTTTCGTGCCTTGGTTCTTCGCGATGATGATGCCGGTCGGTTCCCTGATCTCGATCGAGGGCTTCTGGTTCCAGTCGTCGGTTTCGGGAATCGTGGCCGAGCATTGTCGGCTCGCTCATTTCAGGGATGACGGCAGCTCAGCGCTGCTGCGTCTTCTGCCCGAGGCCCCCGGTGCGTGCACGCGCTGCAAGGTGCGTCTCACAGGCATGGTCGCCTGGGGCTTCGATGAAAGCTATCGATTCGAGTGCGGTGCTTGTGGCATCCGTCGGCGAGGGAGGGAGTATCGTCACGGTCGGACCCGTCGGCCTCCCCTGCCGACCGATGTTCCCAAGTCTCTTGATTGCCCGCTTTGTCATCGGACGGTTTCTCGTCGGGAGATCCTTGGTCACGTGGTAGGGGGGGGGCGAGCCCAGTCGCGATGAGGATTCCGGCAACGGGTCGGGACGAGGTAGCGAAGGGCCGGGGTGGAGCACTCTGACCGGCTCCAAAAAATGGTATCAAGTACCACTTGAGGTATCTTGACTCGTAAAGGGTATTCTCGTATGCTTTGGAGACGGCATAAGGAGGCCGGATTCATGAAAAAGACACTTCACCTGGGAGTCCGGATGTCTCAGAGGGGCCTGACCTGGGAGATGATCGAGCTGGTGCTCGAATATGGGGTTCGTGTTCGGGAGTGCGTGGTCATGACACGCGATCATGCGGCTGCCATGCTTGCGGAGCTTAGGGCTATCTCGCGCAGGGGGAGGTTGGCTCAGGCTCCACCCCCGTATAGGCCTCTGAAACAGATATTGGATAAAGGGGGGCTCGTGGTCGTTGAGCTCGGTGGTTGTCTCGTCACGGCCTACGCCTACACCGGGCGTCGGAGGTATCGGTGATGTCCGGGCAATATTCGAGGAGAACGGTGCCGCTTCCCGGCGACATCGAGGCGATGCCTCTGTCGGATCGATTCCTGACTTTCGAGTTGCTTGTGCAGTCGATGGCTTGTGCGGTGCTTCACGGCAGGCTTGGTGGCGGGATAAGTACTCCTCCGAACCCGGTTTCTCCCGAGTGGCTGGCCGAGCTCAGGAAGAGAGCGCAGACTGATGGGCGGATGGTCGACGGGCTCGATGCCGCCATGGCTGCCGTCGAGGACTTTCTCGACGAGTTTCCTGGTCCCGCCCGTGAGGTCCTGACGGGTGCCTTGAGGATAGCTGGCTCCGGTACTCTGACCGCAGAGGCTTGGACTCGGCTCACGAACGCTTGGAGCTCATCTCAGCGCGGTGACGGCTTCCTTCCTTCGCCGGGTGTTGCTCGACTGATGTTCGAACTCGCCGGCATCAAGGCAGGCGGCAGGCTTCTCAGTGTGGGCGATGTATCAGCCATATGGGCGTTGCTGGCTCACGGCCAGGGAGCTCACGCGATTCTCGAAGATGTCGGAAATCCCGCCATCACCAAGTTGCTTCTGTGGATGGCCAACGCTGCGGAGGTGGTCGAGATCCGTCGTCGGGATCAGGGCCTTGGTCGGGAAACTGGCAACCGTCCGAATATGCTATGTTCCGGCGCCGTTGGCCTTTTGTCCGTTGCCAGGAGGTATGAACGGGATCGCTACGAGGGCCGGGAGGCGGCGCGGAGCGCCGGGGACCTCTTATCCGAGCTGCTCGAGCAAGTCGAGGGTGCCGCGGTCCTTGCCGTACCGGAAGTCATGTTGTTCGGGTCGGGCGATGCGGCGATCAGGCGGCGTCTGCTCGCTCACAGGCAGGTTCGCGCCGTCATTCGCATGCCCATGGGATCACTTGGATCGGTGCACGCATCGCTGAGCCTCCTGGTGCTGGATGCTCTGGGGGGTAATCCGAGCGTTCGCTTTGTCGATGCAAGCCGATTGGGGGGGGCTGGTCGGGACTTTCGACGTTCCGGTCTGTCCGAGGAGGCCATTGCCGACCTTGTAGCGATTGTTCGTGGCAAGGAGTTCGTAACAGGGGCCGAGGTTCTGGATATCTCGGCCGACACCCTGACTGAGGAGCACTGGTCGAACCTGCAGGTAGCCCACCATCTGGGTTCGGATCCGAGGGTACGGGATGAACTGGCCCTCTTCATGGCGGGCCGGAAGACTCTGGAATTCAGGGATATGGTCGATGTCGTCCGGACGCGGCTGCTGCCCGAGGGTTCGGAACCAGAGGGTAACCACCGGGTGTTCGAGATCGGTACCGATTGGCTTCCTGAATACGGGGCCGTCGACCTGTCCGCAGAGCCCGACAGCAAGCAACTCAGGCTGGCTGTCTCCCGAGAGTCGCTGCTTCGTGAGGGGGACTTCCTGCTGGTCATCAAGGGTTCCGCGTCGAGGGTGCGCGTCGGCCTGGTCTGCGATGTACCGGTGTTTTCTCGGGCGCAAGGTGCGGTGCCGGGTCAGTCAATGGTGATCTTGCGGCTCAGGCGTGCGTATCAGGATCTGGCACCGTGGTTGCTCCTACTGCTGCGGTCCCCCATCGGTCAGGCCTTGCTGCAGAAGGTGACTGCTTCGAGCACGATCCCGGTGATCCAGGTTTCGCAGTTGCGCGATCTCGGAATCCCTCTGCCCAAGGGTGATGAGAAGGAGCGCGCAAGACGAATCCTGGAGGAGGAGGTGCTGCTGCAGCAGCAGATTCTTGGCCTCAGGGATCAGCAGGCCGAGCTTTCCAAGGATTTCATCCCTGTTCCGTCCGGGTCGTCCGCTGTATCGGAAGCCGGAGGTACACGCCAGGAAGAGAAGTCGTTGGCATGGGTGAGAGTCCTGATACGGTCAGGCTTCGATGCCAAGGCTCTGCCGGATGGCCGCATCTCTCTCGAGCGGGAAACGCTGCGCAATCTTCGATACCTTGCCGATATCCTGAAGAAAGGTGATTTCGGCGCGTTGGCGGAAGGTATCTTCACGCCCAAGAAGCCTCTTGCCTGTCAGGACGATTGGCTGAAGGCTGTTGCCGAGAGTCACGGAAGTGCGGAAGGCGGGCCACCTGACGAACTCGCGATCATGGACACCTACATGGCAGGGGTGATTCGTTGGATGAATCAGCTTGGAATCATGACCAGTGGCAGTTGTGATGCCTCTCATCGAGGCCGCACTCATGATCCGTATATCTGGTTCGCGGACAAGTCACATGCCGAGCGTGGACGTACCTTGCTGGCTGATTCGGGTGTCTACATGACTCCCGATCCCAGGAAGGCCAAGAAGCTCGTTCCTGCGGGTACTTCTTCCTCTGAACTTGAGGCCTTTCGTGCTGGTTTGCTGCATGCAGCCGAGAAACTGCATGATGATGGTCGCTGGTAGGTGGACTCCAGGCGGCGACAGGATTGTCCTGGTCCACCTGCTCCGTGAAGGCCGGCTCGTTTGAACCGCAAGTTCCCAGGCAGGCCTGCTTGGAGTCCTTCAGTCCATTTTAAGGCCTTCATCGGAGTTCTGTGGCGCTACCCGGGGTAGGAAGGGATGGTAGGGCATCCGGGTTCCAAGGCTGGAAATCTTGCGGAGCTGGCGGGTCTGTTTTGGGCCTTAGGCTTCTCAGGGGATGCAGGGGGCTGTATGGGGCTTTCAGGAATGGACTTGGAGGATGAGGAGTATTCAACTCAAGAACCGATATCCTTTCAAATTGAAGGTTTGTTCGGTTCGATCAACTACTCCATACCGCTCGTCCGCGAGGGGAAGAGGGTGTTGTTCCTTACCGCACCCAATGGTTACGGCAAGTCCACCATTTTTCGTCTTATGCGAGATCTTTCGGAGGAGAACTGGGAGCAAATCCGCGAAGTTGATTTCAAGTCTTACTCGATAGAGTTTGCTCAGGGAGGGAGGCTGCTTGTTGAAAGAAATCCGCTCGATTCTTCCTTGCCTACCATAAGTTGGTCGGGTGTAATCGGGCTGGAACCTGGATCGTGGACTCCCAAAGTCGTCGATTCGGATGCGCGCTCCTTCGATTCCAGGAATACGGATGACTTTCTACCGCCTTGGCTTAGGCGGGTTGGCGCTGACATGTATGTTGACTTGAAAACAAAGGAGGTTGTTCGACGCAGGGATGTTCTCGAGCGACACTCTCCAGAACATCGTGAGAGAAGATTTCACCAGAAACCCAAGGGTCTACGGGTGCTCTTGGAATCTTTCAAGGTTCACTACCTTGGTGCAGAGAGAATCTGGGGGGCTCAGGTGGGTGAAGAGAGGGCTCTTTCTGGGGTCTCGGAGTTGCTGAAGGCAGATATTGATGATACTCGGCTTAGATACGCTAGGAGATCGCGAATGGCGGAAGGTCAGTTTATCCGAAGGGCACTAGATTCCTTGCGGGATGGTTCAGAGCCAGTCAGTGAGAAGCAAATTGATGATCTGTATGAAAAGCTGAATCGTGACGTCAATAGGTTCATGTCTCTGGAGATTGGCGAGGCAAAGATGGAGTATCTGAACAAGGATGCGTTTTTTGGCTTTATTGATAATGTCGCGATAAATAAGATCGTATTCTTGTTTCTTTCTGACATGGATAAAAGATTTGGGCTCTTTCGAGATCTTGCGGATAGGATGGAGCTTTTCAGGGGTGTGGTTAATGAGATGATGGGCTCAAAGGAGGTCGTCTACCAGGCTCCCGGGGAAAAGTTCTCATTCTTGGCAGAGGGCGGCGGGCGGCATCGTAAAATGGTGAGTTCGGGTAGTTTTGGGCCGCTGTCTGTGGTTGATAAGGGCACCGGAAGGGAAATTCCTCTAGGCCTGTTGTCATCTGGCGAGAAGCACCTGATGGTGATGATTGGGAATGTTGTATTCGAGAAGAGCGCTCGAGATGGCTCGATCATTCTTCTTGATGAGCCGGAGATATCTCTTCACCCAGAATGGCAAACCATATTGAGCAAATCGCTTCGGAAAATCTCGGAAATCAATAAATGCCATATGTTATTGGCGACGCACTCGCCGATTATCGTTGATGATGACTGGGATAGTGAGGTTGACCTAAGGTCTTTGAGGTAGTGATGTCCCTACGTTCCTACCACACCCCATCAGTCATGGCTGCGCAGCAGGCCATGTGCAGGCGCTCCTTTTTTATCTATGTTGAGGGGTCCACCGATAA
The DNA here is from genome assembly GCA_035286125.1 of Candidatus Sericytochromatia bacterium. Lineage (GTDB taxonomy): Bacteria > Cyanobacteriota > Sericytochromatia > S15B-MN24 > VGJW01 > VGJW01. The sequence continues at coordinate 22,784 of JAYKIS010000055.1, read as the reverse complement.
GAGTGTGTTCCAGAAAATATTTGATAGGGCTACCGTTTATCACGTGGAAGGTAAGTCGAATGTTCTAAAGATGTTATTTAATGCAAGGGAAAGGAGTGAATCTGGTAATCGCATATGCGTGATCGATGCAGATTTTTCGCATCTTCTCGATGAAGATATAAAGCATGAAGATCTTTTTGTGGTTTCTGAGGGAAGTTCGTGGGACGAAGTTTCTTGTAATGACCTGGAGTCGGCAATGATTCTGACGGATGCACTTGCTGCTCTTATGATGGATTATTCAGGCGGTGGGCCAATGGTCAATCTTTCTTTTTTGCGGAATATGCTGTTAGATTTGGGTGGATTTATAGGTTCTTACAGGGTTGCTTTCAGGTTGGTCGGGCGCGAATCTATGGGTGAATTGAGGACAGGTTTTATTGACAATATAATTAGTTATGTCAAATATGATAGAGGTGATCTGGTGGTAAAGGAGGAAGTTTTCACTGAAAATGTGAGGATGGCTGCAGGTATAGGCTTTGACGCCGTAAATGAGAAGGCTTTAGAATTGCGGTCGGAATATGGCGGAAGTTGGAGGATTTGCAGGGGCCATGATCTTTGTTATCTGATTTCTATGTACATTAACGGAAAATTTCGAGCAAATGTTAGTCCTGCTGGAGTTGAAGATGGGCTTAGGCGAAAATTTAACCAAAAAATGTTGATTCAGACGGCTTTTGGCTGTAAAATGCTGGACAGGGTCGGTCATCTTTGTACTCGCGCGTAGTTATCAAATTTATTGCGCCTATTGTTGGGTTGTCTGTGGTAGTCTTTGGCCAATTTCAGACCGGCCGGGATTCGGTCAGATATTATGAAGTGTGCGTTGATGAATGTATTTGGTGCGCTATGTAGGCGTCATCTTTGCCGATCCAGCTCCATCTGCAAGTTCTGAAAGACCCCGCTGATCGCCTGATTCACGAGCTCGGCCACTTGGAAGCGCCCTTCCGCAGCGCCGACCTCCCACCGGAAGCCTGCTTCGGTACCCTCAAGAGTGCCGAGAATTCGACCATCCAGGACAAGCGGCTCTCGGACGTGCCAGCCGGCGGTCCAGGTACCGATTCCTTCCCGAAGGTGATGCAGGACCCGCAGCAGATCGATGTGTCGATAATCGCCATGCAGGAGGAAGGTGGACTCAGCCAGATCGAAGACCTCCAGAGGGACGAACATCGGTCCACGAGGGCCCCACGACTCGCCATCCATCCCGGGTTCCAGGATCGAAACTTCCCCCAGGCTGATCCGCCAGTAGGGCGGCTGCCGTCCGGCCTTGCCCCCACCGAACCGCGCGTCCCGGGCGATCTGGTCGTCCTCGATGCGCTCCCAGCCCTCGACGGTCCACAGGTGCCGGATCGGCGTGCGTCCCCCTTCCCACGCAGCGAGGTGGGTCGGGCGGTGGCTGTCGAGACGCCACTTTGTCGGCAGGTGGTACCAGCCTTCCCCGAGCATCTGCTCGAGCTGCGGTTCCCCGTGGCGAAGCGGGGCGACGAGGACCGTACCTGACCGCCTCTTGGGTGGCAGCGCAGGGTAGATGGGGCCGAGACGGTCGAGCCTCACATCGCTGGCGTGCAGCAGGCTGGCGAGCCAGCGTCGGAGCAGTGCCCCCTGTCCGGGCACCAGGGGAATGGCACCGACACCCATGCGTTCGAATTCGTGCCACGCCGAGTCGGAATGTGCCTCGTAGGCCCTTTCGTCCGGATGGGGGAAGAGAATCGCACCTCCGTAGACACGACGTACAACCCGCTGGCCCTCCCGGACGAGGATGGCATCGCGATAGCGGTGGATCGCGTTGATCGCATCCTGGGGGGGCGCCGCTTGGCCGTTGGCCCAAGTCAGACGGTACTTGGCGTCGAGGACCAGTTGGAAGGTTGTCCCGTAGTCCCCGCGTGGTGCCGGGCGGTGCAACTCGATGAGCAGATCGGGACGATGAGTCGCCCCACCTGCGTCCGGTTCTGCCTGATGTTGCGCGGACAGGATTGTCCCATTCGGGAAGGAAACCGTGCCGTCGAGGGCCGGACGATGCGGTACGGGCGGCACCAGGCTGCCCCGACCCGTGCCGAGAAGGCGGGTTGCTTCCTGTTCGACCCGCACGGCACACCAGATCTGGTAGAGATACCACAGGTCCTTGATGCCCAGCCTGATGTCTCCCGCGATCGTGGAGAACGCCAGCAGAGTGTGTCGGTACGATCCGAGCAGGTCTCGATAGCCCGGGGCTCGCTGGACGACGAGGTCGGGGGCGTGCAGCCCATCCGTTGCTTCCCGGAGGAAGTCCTTGCCCAGCCAGTGTCTGATCGCGGCCAGGCGGCCGTCCACGACGGTGCGGAATTCGGGATCATTCCACGGCTCACCTTGCTGGGCTCGAACCTGAGACAGCAGCCCAGCCAGGTTCCGAAGGGCGCGGGCCACGAATCGATTGGCTGGGGTGTTGAAGGTACTGGTCCGATGGCCATCCGGCAGTCGATCCGGCAGCAATTGAACCCCGACGCGGACCTGTCGTCCGCCTCCTCTCAGGGCTGCCCGTCTGGTCACGGCGTCCGGGCGGCGCAGTCTGTCGACGGGTCTTGGCGTGACAGAACGGGCCAGGTCCATGTGAGGCTGGCGTGCAATCTGCTCCAGGGCTCGTTCGATCGGGTCGAAGAAGGCATCGAAGACCTGATAGCGTTCCGCAAGGGTCAGGTTGGTCCGATGCGCGAGTTGGCGTGCAATCGAGGTCGGTGGCAGCAGGCGAACGATCATCCCGACACGGTGGCTTCCCAGTTCGTGAAGCATCTGCTCGAAGTCGCGCCGGAACTCCAATTTGGAGGGAAATACCTCGAGGCGCAGGCGGACAAGGCTGCGTCCACCTTGGTGGAAGTCCAGATCGAGGAAGCCGACGCGACTTTCGAGGTCGATAGAACCTGCAAGGATCTGGCCGCGACCGGAGGCGTCTTGCAGGGCACTTCTGATCCTGGGGTCTTCGTGTTCGAGCGTCAGGGGCCCGCCGCGCTCGTCATGCTCCCAAGATACTTCGAGCGATCGGGTTTCCCACAGCAAGGGTCGTGGAAGGCTTCTCTCTAAGCGGCAGGTGTCCTTGAACTCTCCCAACCCGGGAAGGTTCACGGTCACCGGCATCGGGGCCTCAATCAGGATCGATGAGGTTTCGGTCGCGGGGACCAAGGGGAGTTCTCGGGAGGCCCACCGAACATGCAGCACCCAGGTTGCGCCGGCAACCCTGAGTTCCGGCATGGTCAGGCCCAGAATGCCGTGAATCCGGCTTGTTCGAGGCGTTGCTGCATCTCGGCAATCTTGGCCACGCACCGACCGAGCCCCTTGCGATCCAGCAGGGACTTGATTGCCGCCAAGGGCTCCCGAATCTCTTCCCCTCCTTGAATCCGTGGCAGGACCTTGTGGTAGAGGGCGAGGTCGAGCGCGTCTGATGGGTTCAGCAGATTCTGTTCCCTGTTGTGGTGCAGGTAGATGCAGACTTCGTCCCGGGTCCGATAGCCGACCTGCAACGATGCGCGGGCGAGGTGCACATTCAGGTCGACCAGCAACTGGATGGCATCGGCGAAGAACATCTCGCTGCCTTGGTGTATCTGGGACAAGGCGATGAGCGGTGCATCCAGTTCCTCGCTGTTGACGGACAGGGGTGGCGGCAGTTCCTGACGAACAGGAACTTCGGTGAGATCCGTGGCCACGAATTCGAGGGTCATGGCCCGGTCAAGAACCTTCTTCGAGAAGGGATGGGTGCTCTCGTCCATGTTGACCGTGCCCACGATGCAGAGATTTGGCGGGAGGCGCAGGCCCCCATCGACGAGTACTGCCTTGATGCGTGCCGCGAGCGTGGCCTCGCATCGAAGGCGCGTATCGGCCCCGATATCGAGGCAGATGGTATCGGTTTCGATCGAGTTTCCTCGCAGACGCCGTGTCTCCATGATGCTCAGGAGGTCGGCGAAGTAGTGCTCGACCCGCGCCAGGTTCATCTCGTCGAGAACCAGGAAGTACGGGCGGTCGGCTTGTTCGGTGGCGGCCACGATATGCGGGATGAGCCGGCCAGGGACGAAGGCACCCTTCAGGTCCCGGTATCCCAGCAGCTCCGAAGGATCGCTCCAATCGGGCCGGACAGCGATGAGAGGCGCCGGAAAGTCGCAGGCATCCGCAAACCGACGCGCGAGGATGGACTTGCCCGTGCCCGAGATGCCAGCCAGCAGGACGAAAGGCTTGGTGCGGACCGCCAGATAGAAATCGGCAACCTGCTCCCGACGGAAGGCCAGTCCTTCGGCCTGAAGGGACCGCAAGACATGGTCGACGATCTGGCGCCCGGATTGGGGCTTTTCCACTTTCACCCCGGGCGCTTCGGTGGTCCGCCTGGTATCCTCTGCAGGCGTTCCGATGGTCGCGATCAGAGCCTCGATCTTGTCCATGCCTGCCGTGGGCAGCACCAGGCGCAAGCGACTGCCATAGTTGCCGCCCTCTACCCTTGCTGCAGCCCGGCAGAGTGCCTTGGCCGCCTCCACCGGCTGTGCAAGGGTGGAGGTTTCATCCAGCGGGACATCCGGAAGCTTTTGATACTCCTTGCCGGAAGGATGATAACCGACCTCCACGGCCTGATGGCCGGAACGGGCCAGAGACGCCAGGAGGACCGCGAGGCCTTCGATGCGTTCGCGACCACCACCCACCGAGTTCACAATTATGGAGGGCGAGCCCAGCCAAGGTTCGAGCCAAATCTCGCAGTCGTCCTTGATTCGATGACGTCTCAATTCATCCTCCCGTGTGCCTCCTGATGGCGGACATGCGGAAATTTCAGATAAATAATATCGAATTATTTATCTTATTCGGTCCTCTAGGTACATTTCCGTAAATCCGTTCGCTTGAAGAAGCCCGTGAATAGTCTTTTCATTGTTGCTTGTAAAGTCTATGGTGCTGGAGTTCCATATATCGCAGTCCCTCCATCTTCCGACTATACCGCGGATTTCCGCCACGGTTCCTGGGCTCCACCTCAAGTGATGGCACGGGGACTTTGGTCTATCTCCGCCGGGAGTTCCGCGGTGTACTGCTTCGATTGTGGAGACAACTATGCGCTTGTGGCACTCCTTCCACCATTTAGTCTTCAGGGAGTATTGATGCCTTGAGTGCGCGTCTATTTTTTTGAATATTTCATCGTCGATAATCTTAGCGAAAGTTTCTAGATTCTCGAACTCTGCATCACGAAGATAGTCGGGCTTGTTTATTCCTTGGTCCGCCACCTCCAGCAGGCAGTAGGTTTGCAGAAATACTTTCCACGACCCCTCTGCAAGTCCTCTTTCTTTCCATTCCCTGCGTAGATTTGGCTGTCTTTCGTCGATAAAGTTGGTTAATTTTCCAGCAATCCTCAGGGATATGTCCTTACCTGTGATGCCCCGCCACACGTCCCTTTCTGTGGCGTTTGGGTTTGATTTTAGTGCTAATAGTTCATCTTCGCCTATTATTCCCCACTTTTTTGCGGTTGCTGAGTATGGGTACTGTGCCTGTCTGACCTCCCCGTGCAGGCGGACAAGTACGTCATAAAGCTTTTTGCGGCTTGGGTTGCTACTCATTCTTATTTTTGGTCCTTTTAGGTATTTATGATGGCGCACGTGTCTTGGTCTGCTTCAATATTCCACACCATAATAGGTAGTGTAATATTTACGCCGAAAGATAGCGCGGCCGCCGTTGCGCGATGGTTTCCATCGAAAATAACTAAGTGCCCGCATTTGTCTATGCGTACATTAATTGGGTTGAATACCGGAAAATCATCTATAAGGAAGGTGTCTATAATCTTGATTAGTGACTTTTTTTCTGCTGGCCTAACTTGGGATTCTCTATCGGTAAACAAGACCCTTGCTTCTGCCCCGCAGAGAAATCTCGACCATGATACACCTCCTCTTTTCTCCTCGACGATAGGGTATTCTTTGTGTCTTAAAGATGCACTTGGTGCTCCTGAGAAGTTCCATCGCCAAGTCATGATGCAGCTACTTGGGTCCCTGCCTTTTAGGTCTGGGATGTCTTCAATGAACTCTACTTCTCTGGCGCCCATTCTCGCCTTTACGTAGTTGATGTATCCGCTCATTGAGTTATGCTTGTTGGATTTTATGCCATGGCAATTCCTGGTCGTCGCTTTCTCAAATCCTTCATCATCTGGTGTCTTTCCGTCTGGGTGTGCGTGGATCAATGCAGTTCCTCCAGATGATCCACCTATACTGGAAAATGGAATTGCATAGTGGTCTAGATGGGCATATTGTGGTTCGTATCCATCAAATCCTTTGTGGTCAAGGCCAAGCCCGTCGCATACGTAACAAAAGCCTTCCTTCATGGCTCTGGCCTTCTCGGCCCTGTTGAGCCTCTTACGGGTTCCGGTCATTTGTCATAACCTCTTATTTGAGTGGGAAGTTCAGAGAAAATTTCCCGTGCTTTCGCACGGCAGGTATGAGGTAAATGTTGCATTTGACCGGCTAGCTGTTTGTCGAGGTCTGGGCACTTGCTGTCTCGTGCAAGGCTGTCGAGTACACTTCCGTCACTGGCTGCCCAAGCCCAAACACCACCCCCCCAACCGCCATGTGCACCCACCCTCCCAGGAACGGCTTGCCCGTCGCCATCGCGAGGGCGGCTCCGTATGCCTCCAGCTGCGGGGCGTGCTCCTTGGCGCGCTCGGCTGCCTGTGCCTCGCTGCCTGGGTATGACTTGTGGTCGATGACGATCCATCCTTTGGTGGTTTCAAGCGCCAGGTCACATGTACCCCGAAGGATGCTTCCATCCGCCATCGGCATGGTGATGGGCCACTCCCTGTGCCACTCGGCATCGGGCCAATTCGCTCCGACCCACCTGTGCAGGGCGTCGCTGGCATCCACGAGGGCCTGCGGCGTGACGAATCCTGCGACCAGCCAGCGATCCAGCACCCGTTTCGCGACCGCCAGCCGCCGTGCCGGGTCCCACGTCGGCCGGTCTGCCGCGAGGAACCCATGAATGGCCTGACCGAGTATTTCGAAATCCGGACGACCCTGCAGGAGAATGCGTGGACCAATTGTCTGAGTCGTGCCAATCGAACCTGTTCCCGCCAGGCGAGAAGGGTTCGTGAAGGCCGGGTGGTGCGCCCTTCTTCCGGAAGGGGTCGGTGCTGCCATTGGCACCGCAGCGATCGCCACCAGTGGCCTGCTTGCGATGTGCTGATGGGGAATCGGCACGGGCAGGCCGGCAACGGACAGGGTAGGCCCGTTGTCCGTGAGGCCACCGGGCAACGGGTCGAGACAGCCATACTTGCATGGGCTGGTGGCCCCTCGTGGTGACACGGCAGCCACGATTACCCGGTCCCGGGCCCGCGTCCAGCCGACATAGGCAAGCCTGCGCAGTTCGCGCTCATCTGCTTCCCTGACGGCGACGCCGATCGGGGATCTCGTGGCTCGGTCCGCAAAGGGGGTTGTGGTCTGGGTGGACGCGTAGGGGTAGGGCCAGTAGCGGATCCAGCGCCCCGCCAAGGGCGTGGTGAGGTCGATGGAGCCGCCGTCACCGCTGACGGATACCCCGAAGACCCTGGGATTGGGGGAGCCCCAGTGGGCAAGGATGACCACGGGCCATTCGAGCCCCTTGGACCTGTGCCACGTCGAGATGTCCACGGCTTCGATCCAGCCACCCGTGCCCTGACTGTCCCCTTCTGCATCCGCAAGCTTCTGGAACCCGACAAGCAGCGCTGCCGGTGTCCTTGCCGTACCGTCGCCGATCTGCTCCGTCATCGCGACGGCGTGTGCGCGCAGCCTTTCGACGTTGGCCAGTCGATTCGAGCTGTCGCCCCACCTGAGGCACCATTCACGAACTTCGAGGGTTTCACAAACCAGGTCGAAAGCTGTCAGGGGGCCTGCAACCGGGTTGTCCTCACGCGCCTTCACGAGCGGAGCAACCAGAGCCTCGAAGGGGCTCTCATCGTCCAGGAGCCTCTGAAGCCAGAGGGACGAATCTCCGGCACCCTCGGTAAGTCGTCCGATCTCCGCTGCCGCAAGCTTGTCCTTTGGATCAGCCCAGAGGGCGAGCCCGGCTCGGATGAGCGAGGCCTCATGGGTGCCCATCAGGCCCTTGCGTGCAACCCGCGCCGGTACTCCGACCTTCGCGAGGGCTTCTGCCAGCGCGGCACAACTGTCGTTCAGGTTGCAAAGGACGGCGATGTCGCCTGCGCGCAGGTCCCGGAAGTTCCCCGACACCCGGTCTCGTATCTGCAGGCTCGTGGCGCCACCCGCAGCCGAGGCAGCCAGCATGTCGAAGATTCCGGTCGCGAGGTCCTTGAGGGCGTCCGCTTGGTTCTTGGAATTCAAGCGCCAGCTCTCGACGATGGGCCTGCCCCCTGCCGGGATGGTCGCCGGCGCGGGTGTGAGTCGAACCTCTTGTGCGGTGTATCCGTCGCCCGCAAGACCCTTCTCGAACATGTCCGATGTCTGTTGGACCAGTTCGGGCAGGCTGCGCCACGACGTGTCGAGGTAGCTGACGGCATTTCGGGCGCCCAACTGATGGATGACGGCATCCAGCATTTCGGGGTCCGCTCCTCGGAAACCATAGATGGACTGTTTCTTGTCCCCGACCCAGATGCTTTCCTTGGCCAGATCGGCAAGCTTGAGGAAGATGGCAAGTTGCAAGGGGCTGGTGTCCTGAAACTCGTCGACCAGCAGCAGGTCGAGTTCATCCGAGAGCCTTGCCCCGGCCTGAGGCTCGTTCAGGAGGTCAAGCGCCAGCATTTCCTGATCGATGAAGTCGACAAGCCCGAGTTCCTGCTTGTGCGTCGCGTAGGCATCCATGACAAGCCCGGCCACCTGGAAGACCAGCTTGATGGCTTCCTCGCAGTCCTCCCGGAGGAGGGGATGGGCGTCCTGGGCGGATGCCGCGTCCCGGAGGGGCTGGTAGTGGGCGGCAATATCCCTGCCGGTGTCCTGGGATGCCAGCTTGTACCAGTCTCGCCAGAGCAGTTGCTCTCCCCTCGCAAGTCTGGCATTCAGCTGTGCGGCGGCGCTGATGGCGTTGGTCGAAACCTTGGAAAGCCCTGTCATCGGTAGAACCATTGCCTGGAAGCTGGCACTCGCCGTCTTCAGCGCGGCAAGCAGGTCACCAGCGGTGCCGATGGGGGCAGGCAGCACCATGGAGTTCAAGGTGTCTAGGCTTTTTCTCTTCGAATCGGCAAGGTCTGCGGTGCTGATGCCATTCGAGCGTGCGAAGTCCACGACCTCACGGACCGGTTCATCCAACTGCCAGTCTTGCATCCGGGAAGCCAGATCGGCGGCCTTGTCCAGAATCTGTGGCGTCAGCACGCGAGACTGCGCACGGCGAATCTCGACTTTCGCAGAATTCTCATCCAGGACGCGCAATTCCGGGGACAAGCCGACCTCGAAGTTGAAGTCCTGAAGCAAGCCCCGGCATACGGAGTGCACCGTGCCGATGCGCGCTGCCGAGAGCCGTTGGGCCTCCTGCACCAGCCCGGCCTCGAGCAGACGCTCGCGGACACGCTGACGCAACTCCGCGGCGGCCTTGACGGAGTAGGTGGTCGCCACGATGCACTCGGGCCGAGCCCGCCCGAGCCTGATGGCCTCCTCGATTCGTTGCGCCAGCGTCCACGTCTTGCCCGTTCCTGCACTTGCAGAAATGATTTCGATTCCCATCAGGCCCTCTTGAAGCGTCGCCCGCAGAGCGCGTCCAGATCGCAGTAGGCGCATTCTGCCTTCAGCAGCAGCCGGCCATCTCCGTCAATGGAGTCGCTGTCCAAGGGGGGCACGATGCCGTCATGCTTGGCCCCGTCGACGGTCACCGAGCCGGCATCCAGGGCGCTCCAGCGATGATCCCAACCCCTCTCGAATGCCCCCCAGGTCCGAGCCGGGTCCGGGCCCCGAACGACTTCGGCGCCCGCTGCGATCGTGCCATCTGTCGACAGCAGATTGCGCTCCGAAATGATGTAGTAGCCTACCGGAGCCGTGCCGCCTTGCATCTGCGCATAGGCGGCCAGTTGCAAGGCTCCGCCTGCCTGCAGCGACGTTCTCTTCCTGCTCCCGCTCCCCCACTTGAGGTCTAGGATGGCTTCCGGTCCATCGACGCGAAGGTCAAGCCGACCTTCCACCGTGATGCCGTTCCAGACGACATCACGCTTCTCCTCGACTCCGAGAACGGTACGGCCATGCAACATGGTCGTCAGGTGCTGGGCTGCCTCGGGAATCTGTCGGAACAACTTCGTACGCACCCTGTCCGCTCCCGGCAGGAACAGCGCCGCGAAGAGACGAGGACCATCCGTCCGGAGCAGCTCGACGGCTCGCTGGTGCGCATCAGGACCTACCTTTCCTTCCTGAAGGACCTGCTGCAGGATGGCATGCGCCAGTTTGCCGAACTCGAGTGCGCTGTCTGCTCCTGGCAAGACCGCGGATCTTCCCGTCCGGATCTTCCGCAGGTCCTCGAGGACGAATCGAAGCGAGCATTGCAGCAGATGGCCGGCAGCGGTCACGCTGAGCTTTTCGGGTCTCGTCGGAGGACTCCCCGCGAGGGTGACCTGTTCGATCGACTCGACCACCGCGCTGGCCGATCTGATCGTGCGGTTCGCTACCGGTAGTTGGGCAGGCTGCAAGGCATCCCGCACGGTGGGAGTGGGGGCAAGCCCGGAAACCTCGTCCCAAAGGGGATGGGGGAAGGCCGGATCCCCCTTCGCATCGGCCGTGGGGGCCACGAGGATCAGACACTCCTCGGCCCGAAGAAGGGGCCGCCGATGCCGGAGGGCACGTGCTTCGGCCATCGTCGCGCCATCGACGGGATGAACCCCGTGGCCCCGCAAATCTGCCCGTTCGGTCTCGGTCATGGGTAATCCGCGAAGCGGTGGTGCCTGATCGAGCGTTGCCTGCCACCAGATGACGCGTCGAGCCTGTCCGCAGATGGCTCCCGGTCGGTCTACGAAGGCCAGGCCGGCCTGTGCCGGGTAGACGGCGCGGACGTCGGCCTCTACGCGGCGCAACAGGCGCACGATTTCGGTGGCGTCAACGTCGGTTCTACCCATGGCAAGCAGGGCTCGGGCCAGCTCGCGCGCCTGAGAGGATGCCTGAGCCCAGGCCTCCGGCCATGCCGGCGGTGGATCCACATGGGTGCTGCCGCGAAGCCATCCCTCGACCAAACGGACGCGTTCCAGCAGGGCTTGCATCGGATACCGGCCGCCGCGCTGAGCGTCCACGCGGAAGATGGCGTTGAAACGACCCTGGACCTTGGGATCCAGCGTCGGAAGGATCGTGCTGACGGTCGTGCGCCAGAGGTCCGAGTCGACTGCTGGAGCGTCGTGCAGCTTTCTCGCAAGGTCGCCTCTCAGCTTGCCGGGCACCGGCGACTTGGCGAGCGTCAGCAGATCCAGCGCCACCTGAGGATCCTGCGGTCCCCAGCCCAGCTCGATCACGAGCGGCAGGATCGAGGGAAGGACCGAGGCCCGGGCATCCGCCGTGCCACCGGTGGTCGGCAGGCCGTGGCGCCCGAGTGCCGAATCCAGCAGGGCATCCGGCGAGATGATGACGGTACCTTCGAGGTCATCGAGGGAGGCCAGCCACGCCGCGACCTCTTCGGCCGCCTCGACAGGGCCGCTCGGGCGCAGCAGCAGCAGGCTCCCGTCGCCAGTCAGTGATCCGCGGCCTTGCCGGGCAATCTCGAGATCGTTGCCTGTCACGACGGCTGGGGGAGGAGGCAGCACCTCGATGACGGTACCCTGGGCTTGGAGGGCTGCCAGAACGTTTTGCCAGAGCTTGGGCAAGTGGCTGGCGGGGGCGACAAGCCGGACCTGGCTGATTCCTGCGTTGGCGTGGTGCAACTCCTCCAGCACTTCCTCGAGGCGCTCCGCACGCCCCATCGGCAGGCCGGTCGTGACAGCCCACAGGTCGGCGAGACGGCCTGTGGCGCCCGTTCCTTTCCAGCCCTGCAGCCGCAACTCGTCACGCCATGCCAGCAGGCGCTCGGCCGACCCCAGCGCGTCGACGGCGGCCGATGCGCTCCAGAACTTGTCGGGATCCGTCAGTCTGACGGACAGCGCAGCCGCCCGTTCGAGGTCCGAATCGGGCAGCCCCCCGAGCCCGAGGGCTGTCTGCAGGATCCCGAGGAAACCCGCAGGTCCCGTCCAGACTTCCCCGCTGGTGGCCCTGCCGCAGCGTGCGCCCGGCCAGGCCGTGGCCTCGAGGTCTACGTCGAAGGTGACAAGCATGAGTGTGCACCATACCCGATATGGTGTCGGGTTGTTCGTCGCGGGATGCGATCCGCCTGGGAGCGCACCCCCGGGGGAAAGGGCGGAGCCTCCCCCCGGGGGCGCGGGACGCTACCTGCATCAGGCCGCCTTGTCCATGGTCTGCATCAGGGCCAGCAGCGACAGCGAATCTGCCGCCGACAGCGCCATGGCGCCGATGCGGGCCTCCAGCCAGCGGTCGGCAAGGGCGCCGAATCGGGCTTCGCGAGCAGCATCGGTGCTGATCCAATCACGGACGGCCCTGCGATCACAGTGGTCGATGCTGGCCACCTCGCCCTGAACCTCCGGCGGAGTCTTGCGATCAAGCAAGGCCTTGCGTGCCGACCGGAAGGTCCGGTCATTGGCCCGGATGGCGACGATCCCGGATGCGTTCATGAATTCTTCCGTCAGCGGGATGTTCGCGCACGTCGCCTTCACCCAGTCCCAGGTCTTCTCTTCCTTCAGACTGCCATCCGAATGCTGGGAGAGAACGTCCTTGAGCACCTGCACCAGCTCGTGGAATCCTGCCACAAGGTCGCTGCCGACGACACCCTGATTCGCCAGGTGATGGAAGTCGATGCGCAGGTCGTGAGCTGCAAGCAGTTCCTGGACCAGCGCGAGCGCGTAGGCCACGATCTTGATCGTGCGGTCCGAGCGAGCGAGGATCCTGCTGTCGCGGACGGCCTTGTGCGTGGCACAGAACAGCAGGTGCTTGCCGACCGTGTTGCGGACCCACTGGTCGTTCAGCTGCTCGGCTCCGGACTGGCACTTCATCTCGAAGTCCGCAAGCCATTGGCTGAAGTACTTCTCGGCTCCCCGGGCGATGATGTGGGGCTTGCCATCGAAGGCAAGCGCAGCACGCGCAAGTTCCGCTCGGGTCAGCCGCTGGTCGACGGGATGGCGGCGTCGGAAGCGCCGCAGCGTGTCCTCATCCATGAACCGTTCGCGGGTCGCCACTTCGTTGCGCATGCAATCGAGCACCCAGTGCGTGGCCGACTTGTAGCCATCGGGATCGGCTGGATTGAAGATGGAGGTCTCGAACTGCTTCTGGGCCGCACGGAGGGTCGGGTTGTCGGCGCTCAAGTCCGACTTGGCGACCGGGTTCTGGGAGTTTGCGTACCGTGCGGAAAGACGGACAAGTTCCGCGCGATTCGGACCTTCCGGAATGACAAGGATTTTCACCGGAAGTTGCACTTGTGACAGATCGAGACCTGCCCGAGCCGCTTCACGAATGCTGAAGCTGGACTGTCCGCCATTGGAGATCTCCGGGTCGAGCAGTCGCTGGATCTGCACGAGATTGCCGATCCGGGCGAAAGTCATGCCCTTGGCATTGATGGTCACGCCATTGTTGTACGAGGCCATGCGTTCCGGGCGGTTGCGAAGCGTCTGCATGATGCCCGAGTTGATCTTCCCGTGTTCGCCAAGGCTGCCCCTGACATTCGACCTCAAGACCTCGGGCCCGCATTCCCGGAGCATGTGGTTGAGCATGTCCGCAGACATCGCGCCAGCCAGCGTCGTGCAGTCGGGAGTCTGGCTCACGAGGATCGCTTCGATGGGAGCTTGCTGAACCGCGAGGATGTCGAGATCCGTGGGGAAAGCGCGCTCTCCGTCAAAAACGCGATCGATGTTGGCCTGTCCCCAGACTTCGAGATCGCAGGGCAGGCGGCCTCCCTCGACCGAATCCTGCTCCCCCTCCAGACGATCCGGGTCGAGGAAGCAGACTCGGACGCGTTCAATAGGGGTGCTGCCGATGTGGGTGCGAAGCTCCTGAAGGACGGCATGCAGCTGTTCGGGGGCGGTTTCCAGACCATCGTTGTGGCCGGTCGCAACATTCATGATCTGCATGCCGTGCTTGTGCAGGCCATGCTTGTCGCTGCCCACGGCCTCGGGAAACATCGCGAGAATGGTCAGTTCGCCGCGCGGCTCGTCGTGGGTGAAGCCGAGCAGCTCATTCCCGCCCCATTGGTGCCGAGTCGGGTGCAGAGACAGCTTTCCGACGTGCCGCTCAGTGGTTTCGAGCAATTGGTTCCGCAAGGAGTCGGGGGCTCGGAGTGCTCCGTTCAGGGTTTCGGATGCTTCGTCCGCGGCGTGATGCCGTGCGGGATTCGGATGGGCATGGTGATGGTTTTCCATCGGTATCGCTCCTGGGTTGCCTCGACGCATCGAGGTCTTGCTATGGGGAATGGTTACGGTTTCAAGTGGACGGGCTTCATGGCCTGAGTTGGGCGAGGTGTCGGGTGGGCCACGGCTCGGCAACCAGCGATGGGGATGACGGTTCACGCGCCCACCCCCCCGGCTGCTGACTGGATCCGGAGCACGGGCGTGACCAGCAGTCTTCCGTCCTGATGGGTGACCTTGATTCGGCGGACGGACAGGCGAGCTGAGGCGTGGCGTCCTGAACCCGGGGGCGACCCCGGCATGTCCAGATGCATGCCGGTGCCCGAGAGCAACTGGAGATTGAGGGCCCGTTCGAGTGGCATCGGGTCCAGGTTCGCGTCTGCTTCGAGGTCCGGAGCGACGGGCAGGCTGGCGGACGGATCGCCGTCGGGTTCGTTCGAGACGGCCTCCGTCCGATGGAGCCAGTCGGTGAGGTGCTCGCGCAACGACACCAGGAACCGCTACAACCTCCACGGCGCGATCTCCGCTACCGGTTCGGCCGAATCGGGAACCGTGTCCATCGGCCTCAGGCCTGCGGCAGACCATCGCGCCGCATACCCCAGCGAGGGAACGTGGACCCAGCCTTCAGGCTCGGCGAGATAGCTGGCTCCCCTTCCCTTGCGGAACCGGAGCCGCTCGATGCAGGCCCTTGCCGGCATCTGCTCGCCGGGCCGCCACCAGCTTCGCTTGATCGACACCTCGAAGTCTCCGGCGTGCTGGTGCGTTTCCAGCAGCAGATTCACGCCAGCGTCGAGGTCCGAGATGTCGGCCTTGCCTTCGCCGAAGAACTCGGGAGGAAGATGGTAGACGATAGGGGCTACCTTGCAGGTGCCGCCGCTGACCGAGCTGCCGTCCATCCTCAGGAGGCAGGACAGCCTGAACGAGTGGGTGGCGTAGGCAATGGCATTCTTTACCAGGTGGTCATTGAGGTGCATGAGACGGGAGCTCCTTGTGGGTCAGAAGGTCACGCGACCAAGCCGGTAGCGTCGGGTTGCCACGTCTCCCGCAGGGGTGAGCACCAGAGCGCGTCCCATGGGCATCAGCCTGCACCCGAGGACCCTGATCCTCAGCTTGTCGCGACTCGACTCGGGACCGCCCGCGCCACCGTCGCGCAGTTCGAGGCGACCGTGCAGGTTCAAGCGGAGGTCCAGTTCGCTCTCGAGAGGATCGAGGGCAAGCAGCAGGTTGGCCATCCTGATGACTGCGGTCAGTTCCGCCATGCTCCACTCCTGCAGCTCCTCAGGCAGCGGGATGGGCCGAACATCGACGGTCCGTACGTGTGCCTCGTCGTGCCCGACGACATCCGCTTCGAACCGGATGCCGAAGCCGGAGGTGATGGCTTCCGTCACCTTGATGAGCTGCTCGGGCAGTCGGCCGGGTGCCTTCCTGACGGCGGACGTTCTCTCCCCTTCGGATTTGCTCTTCTTCTGTTCGGGCCATTGCAGGCCTTCCATCAGGCTGGAGCCATGGGGGCTGAACCGCAGGACCTCCCTGCCTCGATCAGGCAGGCGGACATGTCCCATCACGCCCAAGAAGGCATGGGTACCCTCGAGGCCCAGTAGCTCGACGCCGAGGATTCGACTGGGAACCCGCCTGCGTCGTGCCTTGCCGCCACGCTCGAGCGACGGAATCGACAGGGTTGCAGGGCAGATCCTGCTCAGGCTCTTGAAGCCTGCATCCAGCACTCGGGCAATATCGCCATCATGATGGACGCTGTCGTGACCAATCAGACCCGGAGGCAGTCGGACTTCCTGCGGCACGGCACGCACGAGGGGCTGGTCAGGTGACGGACCGGGCATGCTCACGAGAGACACCCGATCCTGAACGGCCCTGACCACGTCGTGCACATCCTTCAGGAGTCCGGACGGACCATTCGACACTCCTTTCACGAGGGCCTCCGGTTGCTCGGCCTCGGCTGCACGCGCCTGCGGCAGGCTTGGCGGGTTTTCTCGGCGTTGACGCCGCGGGGCAGGGGCTGGCGCATTGGGGTGCAGCCGTCCGGGGAAACGGATGCTTCGGGTGCCGACCCGGCAGGGTCGACGATGTTCATCCGGGCGGGTTCACCAATCGAGTGCGCGTCGCCTTCGGCAAGGCGGGGCGATCCGGATTCATTCATGCGTGTGGCTCCGTGGGGATTTTCAGAAGGATGGCTGCAGCAGGCAGCGTTCGAGATGCCCGACAAGGGTTCGCACCATCGGGTAGGAACTCGGGGCCGCGGTCGCGTGCGTCTTGAATCCGGTCGATTGACGTTTCAGGTCGAGGCGCCGGGAGAGGATGTGCAGGGCTTGGAGCTCGTCGAAGATCGACGAGGGTACCTCTGCCTTGCGAAGGATGGTGCTGTACCCGGACGCGTCGAGCGGTTCGTCGTCGGGGTCTGGGGGCTTTGCGGGCATGTCTGAATCCTCAGGGCTGGCTGGGGCGGTGTTGGTACATGCATCATCGGGCCCCCTGTCGCCTGATGAACCTGGGAAATTCGGGTTATTTGGAAAATTTTCTTCACTTTCATATTTTTTCTGATTTGTCATGAAGGTTCTTTAGAAACCCAAAAAACATTACCTCAGATGCGATGGTTTTTAAGTATTCAGGTCAAATTTTTATGGCTTGAAATTTCATATATTGTTATCTTTATGCATTTTAATTAGAGAGTATTCGGACAAATTACTTCGTTATTTTCAAAAAAAGGCAGGTAAAGTTGATCTATCGTGTTTATATTGACTTTGGCCTTGAATGTGTGCTATGGATTTGCTTAGGAGGTCTTTTCATGCGTTATGGATACCTGCCCATGAATCCGGTCGAGGCCATGCGCCTGCATCGTCGTCAGGGATACCTGGAAGTGGACATTCGTCGCATTTATGACATGCGGGTCCTTGTCGAGGACCTTGCTGCCCGCGAGGGCACGATGACCCTGGGCGATACCTTGGCTGTCCGGTCGGTCTTCGAGCATCTGGAACGCTGTCACGCCCTGCCTGCCAGTCGTGGCTAGGCCGGGCGCGGGCCAGTCGGGTTCAGAACGCGTGATGCCGGACCAGATCCTCGAGGGCTTGCCGGACAATGGGCAGCAGAGCTGAATCCCCCGGAAGCCTCGCCTCCGTACCCAGCTGAAGGATTCTTGCCACAGCGTGGGCTTCATCGCGGAAGAGCTCGCGAACCCGAATCCAGCCGTCCCCGCCATCCGGGCCGATGCATCGGACGCCGGGCCAGCGCGCACAGAGAGTCGTCAGCCTCTCGTTGCAGATGAAGTACTCGACTTCCATCAGGGCTGGCAGCTCGGGGGTAATCCAGGCTGTTTTCAGTTCGGACTGCGTCAGGTCCGCGATGCTGTCAAGCGGTATGGTCACGGACCTGAGTTCAGGATCGCCGGGGACGGCCAGCGGCTGCCCCCAGCCGAAGAGGACAATCTCGTCGAGCAGGCAGTGCACCTGACTGCGGTCGAGCAACCAGATGTCCGCCGTGGGTTCCGACTCGATTCGCTGCCCTTCTTTCAGGCGGATCTGCATGCGCCGACCCGTGGCAGCAAGACTCCCGTAGGTGTCGAGCAGGTCAGCGTGCTGCTCCAAGGGGATCCGAGGAAGGTCGAGGCGTGCCGAGGTCAGCCAATGCGGTGTTCCGCCCAGCGCGATTCGCGTGTCGTCAACATCTGTAGCCCACAGCCGACCGACCAGGCCTGCTTCCGTGTCCCGACTGATGAAGCCCATCCGGCTCCCCAAGGCCGCGAGGCCCCGGATCGCGGTGGCACTGGCGTGCGAGACCCTGAGCGGCGTCCGTGTTTCATCCGGCATGTAGCATCGGCCTGTCTGCAGGGGGCGGCTGCCTCCCGGGCGGGGGCTGGCGCCCCGGATGGCTCTGATGCCCGCTGTTTCGCTGCGTGCGGCGCTTTCCGATGTCTGTCGGATGATGCCTTCGCGCTCGCCTTGGCGGAGGGCACGATCGACGGTACTGGGGGAAGCCGGAGTTCTCTGCAGCAGCTCCTCTCGTGACACGGGTCTCGGATTGTTCCAGATGCTGTCCCAGATGCGCTGCAACATGGCTTGAGGTACCTGCCAATGCAGTATGTGTGGCTCTTGGCCTTAATCGTTGCACGTGGATGGCCGCTCCGTCAAATGTGGGATTTTTGTCGATAATAATTATCGAGTTATTCTATAAAATAGAAAACAAGCAAAATTGATCTGATTTGAATTTTGAATTCGGATGATTTTTAATCGGTTTATGCTGTTTTTTGAAATAAGAAGATTATCTATTTGTCGGTTTAGTTTCAGTATATATTGATTTGCTGGCCTTGATGCACATTTCCTGGGCTCCATGTTGTCAGATCCTGACTCAGGATTCCGGTGCAGGCGTGGCACGTTGGGGAGGTACGCGCTCACGAGTGTTTCGAGAGGAGAGGGTTCCCATGAAGCGTCCAGCCGGCAAGCCGGATCCCGGGTCGCTGCCCCCGTCGGATGGCAGGATCATGTCTTACTTGGCCTATGACCAACTTCTGCAAATGCAAAGAGTTCCGAGGGCGGCGCGGTCGACCCTCGGGCTGTTGCATCTGACCACTCGGGGCCTCGGACTCGAGAGCCGCAAGGACAACACTCCGTTCAAGGTCAATCGTGCGCTGCAGCGCAACCTGATCAAGCATCTCCAGCTTTGCCTGGCGCTTCCTGAGGCCACCGGACGAGGTGAGCTCGATGTCTGAAGTGCGCGCGTTGGTGGCCTTGTTGCGTTTGCTTCGGGCACAGGGTGCCTCGCCTGCCCTCGGCATGCGGGTCGTGAGCCTGATGTTGGAGGCGCGTCAGCTCGAGGGGGATGGCCTGCCTTCCGGAGGCCATTCGACCGGGCGCACGGCTCGATTGCTTCAGGGGCACCTCGAGCGGTGCTGGTCACGATCTGACCAGGATGAAAGGCGGCGGCCGTGAGTCGCGAGACCGAATTGCTGCTTCAATGCGTCCATCTGGCAGGCAGATTGTGTCTGACCGACTGGTCCCCGAGCGTGGTGAGGCTGGTGGGCGGGCGAGAGCTCCGCGAGCTTCATCCCCACCTGTCCCTCAGGGCCGGGGTGCGCCTTGCAAAACTGCTGGATCAGGGATTGTCTGGCATCGGGCCGGAGTTCATGGACACCCTTGCTCGTTGGTGCCGGAACGAATTCTCTTCGCGTCCGATGCTTCTGAGCCGTGTCGTTTCCTGGATCCTCGTGCGCGACCTCGAGATGACGCGTTTCGCGCGGGTTGCGCTGATTCGCATCACGGGTGCACGATTTCGCAGGATGGCGATGGGGCGCTGGCGTGTGGACCTCGAAGGCCTGATCGAGTTCGAGGATGATGGAGAGACCATCAGGTGCTCTCCTGTCGGAACGGAGCGGGTGAACGATGGTGCCCTGAGCCGGGAAGTCGGCCGCCCCTTCGAGGAAGCCGTCGTCGACGGTCTGGTACGCGCCCTCGAAGCCGGGCTGGGGATCGAACTTCGTCTCATGGCACTCGACGAGCACGAGGCCTGGATGGAGCACGTATCGGTCTCGAGACTGGCGATACCCGAGGTCTTCACCTCACTGCCTGAAGCCCTGTTGCTTGATCTTGCCCGGGACATGTCCCGGCGCCTCAGGTACCACCCTCTGCACAGGCGCATCGTGGCCCCGGTCGAAACCTGGCAAGCGAGGCCGCCGGAAGACCCGGAGGACAATCGGCCAGCCTCACGGCGCCTGCCTCAACGGGACGTCATCGACGTGCTGGTCGACCGTGTCGAGATTGCTCGGGATTGGCAGGGAACGTGGCAGCTCTGGCCCCATGGGGTGGTCACGGGACGTCGCTACAAGGCCAGTCCTGGCACATTCTGAGCAAGTCGGGGTGCGATTCTGCATCCACGCGGAGCCCTTGCCGGGGCATCGGTGGGGTGCATTGCCCGGCAGATCGCCAAATCCCGGGAGGCTATCGGCTCGGTCCGGGTAAACCGAGGGCCGGGAACGTGCCGATGGTCAGCAGAAGACAGTGGTGTGCGGGGACCATCGGAGAAAGATGCCGCCTCCATGCCTGCGTGCGCGTTTGCGTTCGGCGGGAACCAGGCTGAAGTAGTAGGCGTGGTAGATGCCGCTGGCCCTGAACTCCGGGGGGAGGTCGGGGATCCGATGGAGCGTTTGGCTGGATGCAGACTTGCGGTGACGTTCCGGCATGGCTGGCCAACCGAGAGGTTCCTGTTCTGCCGCGATCGCAGCCAGCGAGCGCCAGAGCTCTTCTCTCGCAGCGTGGAGGGGATGCGTCGGAAATACGCTGTACTTGGCGAGGAAGATGCGCTCGGCCGACCTCGCGTTCAGGCCTTCGGCGCGTACTTCAGGGTCGATCACTTGATAATCATTTGATGTTTTCGTTGTCTTGTCAATCCTGCTGTCGGGCTGACCGGTGAAGGAGATGGAAACCCGTGCGCGGAGGTGATGTCGACCGTATCGGCTTTCTGTCCCCATACCAGACAGGGACGCGAGGCCTCGAGTCAAGGCCGCCAACCCGTTCGGTCAGAGGCTTCCTTGCCGATGTGCCTCGCCGGTTTCGGCCCGCCGGCACTGGCGTTTGCCGGGCGAGGAGAACTGGATGGAATCCTCATCCGCTCCCGTTCGATGGGCCGATTGTCTTGGCAGAGGGCATCAGATCCCTCGGATTCTGGACACGGGTCCTCATATCCCTCGGCAGGAGGCGACTTCAAGGCCCCTGCCCCGCGATGTTTCACCGCCCCCCGGTTCGAGGCATGAATCCTACGGTGTGTTCTTGAAAGGGAAGGCGGTTGCCAGCATGTCCATGATCCGGGGTTCATCCCGTCCACTTGATGTCGAGCGGGGCATGATCGGGCGCGTGCTGAACCGCAGCACGGCGGGTGCGGCAGCCGGAGCCGTGGCCGGTGGCATCGGCGGTTCGGTCGTTCCGGGGCTGGGTACGGGCGTGGGTGTCGTGGGCGGTGCCATCCTGGGTGCGATGGCCGGTGTCGCTTCAGGCATGACTTCGGCCGATCCGCAAAAGCTGCAGAACCGGCCGCTCAGAATTCTCGACATGCTCGGCGAGCCCAGAACCGTCTACGTCAGTGCCGAGCAGTGGCGGTCCATGCAGGCGGCCTCGCGTCGCGGCATTGCCTTCGACAACCTTCCTGCGCCGCTGGACCAGCAACTGCAAGGCCCTCCGCCTCCACCGGTCAAGCCCTGACCGTGGCCGCCACGGAACAGGTCCTCGAGTTCGCGATCCCTTCGGCTGAACTCGACGCCACGCGGCAGGCGCTGCGTGAGCAGTTTCCCAATATCCTCATCGGAACGGCTCCCCTTGAGGATGGGCAGACCTTGCTGTGGCTCAGTCTGTGGGCGGATTCGCCCCGGGCGCTCGAGGCAGCCGTCGCCGCCTTGAAGGGTGACAACCCGGATTTCCGGCATGCGCCCGTGGCACCCGCGTCGCTCGCCGATCTCGTCGCGAGGGTCAAGCAGGCGCAGGCAGAGCAGTAGCGGGTGCGAGGGGCGCTCGTCTGTGGCCTCGACTGGCACAGCGGGGTTGTCCGAGGGAACCGCCAACCGTGCAGGATGAATAGAGGTAGACGCAGCATCATCCGGCGGTTTGCCTCTTTGAGGTGCGGCCACACTGATTTTTGAGTGTGGGCTGGGATCCTCTGCGAACCCTCTTTGCACCTTCCGTAATCATTCTTTAACATGGGGTCGTGCGACTTTCCTTCAGACCCTTTCGTCCTCGTCCGTCCCTCCTGCTGCCCGCCCTGCTGACACTCGCCGCCTGCGGCGGCCAGCCGTTGCAGGCGCCACGGGCCACTGCGGGGACCGCCGCAGCGACCCGGGCCACCGCTCCGCGCTGGATCGTGGCCACCACGTCTGCCGGCCTGTCGCGGGCTGCCCTCGACGCCGTCGGTGCCGTGGTCGTCGACCGGATTCCTGCCCTCGGCGTCCTGGTGATGCAGGGTGACGCGCCCGATCTTCCCCGTCGCCTCGCGAGCCTGCCGGGCGTGCGGTGGGTCGAGCCCGATGGTCCCGTCCGGGCTGCCCGCGAACTGGCGTTCCGTGGGCCTTCCCTGCTGGCGGCCGACGACCTGTTGCCTCAGCTGTGGGGCATGGAGGCCATCGGAGCGAGGCGTGTCTGGGCCACGACACCCGGTGATCGGGCGGTCAAGGTTGCCGTCATCGACACGGGCATCGACGCCGCGCATCCCGACTTTTCGGGCCGTGTCGAGGCCGGCCGGGACTTCATCAATCAGGACGATGATCCTGCGGACGACGACGGCCACGGCACCCATTGCGCCGGTACGGTCGCGGCCGGCCTGGGCAACGGCGGCGTGGTGGGTGTTGCCCCCGGCGTCACGCTGCTGGCGGTCAAGGTGCTGGACGGCGAGGGCGGTGGGACCTTTGTCAGCGTCTCGGCAGGCATCGTGCATGCTGCCGACCGCGGGGCGCGGG
>JAYKIS010000054.1:0-9059 GCA_035286125.1 Candidatus Sericytochromatia bacterium | reverse complement strand
TTCCACGACGCCGGGTTGTGACTGGCCGTGACCACCAAGGCTCCACGTGCGCCACCGTGCACGACGGCATGGGACATGTTCGGTGTCGTGACCGGTCCCTCGACCCGCATCACGGTGAAGCCCGCGCCAGCCAGCACCCCGGCGACCAGGCGGACACCCTCGGCGCTGCCCGTCCGGGTATCCCCACCCACCAGCACCGGACGATCATCCGCGGGAGCCTCGTCTCGCCAGACACGGGCTACCGCTTCCGCCACGCGTGCCAGGTTCGAGGCATCAAAACCAGCACCGTGTTCCGCGCGCCAACCATCCGTTCCGAACGAGATCCTGCTCATGCGATTCGCGTTCCCCGGGCCAGGACGGTTCCCGAAGCCAGCAGGGCCTCCGTCTGGACCACGCAATCGGCCGCGATTTCGCACGCGTCGCCGGCCATGAGCCCCTGCAGGCGCGTCCCCTCGCCGACCCGGGCATGCCGGCCGAGCATCACGCCCGTGAGGCGGGACGACGCCCCGATCCTCACATCCGGCCCGAGCACCACATGGCGTCCCAGGCGAACATCAGCCCCGATCACGACGCCATCCCCGAGAAACACGGGACCGCCCTCGATGCGTGCACCCTCCCCCCACGTGACGCGACCGCCGGTCCAGACGGCGTGCCCGTCGCGTTCCTCGCGTTGCCAGTGTGACGGCGGGGCCAGGCGCCCCTCGAGGATATCGCGCACGGCTTGCCGCCACGAGGCGGGCGTGCCGCAATCGCGCCAATAGGCACCTGACTCGAAGCGATGCATCGCGATGCCTTCGGCAAGCAGTGCCGGGAACAACTCGCGCTCGAAGCTGTAGGGTCGTCCCTGCGGCAGGCGACGTACGATGGCGTCCTCCAGGACGTAGGTCCCGGCGTTGACCCAGAAGCGATCCACGAGGACCCGTGCCTCATCCTGCGTCGGCTTCTCGAGGAAGCGCGACACGCGACCGTCGTCACCAGCCAGCACGAGGCCGAAGGCCGTGGGATCCTTGACCTCGGTGCAGGTCAGGGTGACGGCCGCACCTGAGCGACGATGGGCGTCGAGGAGGGCCGTCAGGTCGAGATCCGTCAGGATATCGCCGTTGAAGACCACGTGGGGTCCCTCATCCAGCAATCCCGAGGCCAGCGCGACGGGTCCCGCCGTGCCCAGCGGCGTATCCTCGACGCTGTAGCGCACTTGCACACCCCAGCGTGACCCGTCGCCGAGAACCTCGGGCACACGCGCCGCGAGGTGATGAATGTTCAGCACGACATCCGTCAGGCCATGACGGGCACACAGCGCCAGCTGCATCCCGAGGATGGGCACGTCCCCGAGGTCCAGCAGAGGCTTCGGAGTGGTGTGGGTGAAGGGATGCAGGCGTGTTCCGGGACCACCTGCGAGCAGGACGACGCTCATAAGGTCTGCATTCTCGACTTGAGTGTGACGATGGGCTCGATGGGCGAGGGATCGACGCGACGCAGCCACGCCACGAGTACCGAGGCGAGGTCCCCGATGAGGACGCCCTCGATCAGGCGTGCCAAGGGGTCAGGATGCGTCGGGCAGACGGTGAATACGGGCCGGTCGGCAACGGCAAGGGCCGCATCCGCCTGACGCGCCAGCCACGAGTCCTCCGCTGGATCGCGGTAAGCCACCAGGACAGCCGCGCGGTCGCGATCGAGGGCAAGCGACACCAGGTCGTTGTGGGTGCCCTCGGGCAGGATAGTCGATGCGGCAAGGCACTTGGCATTTTCGGCCAGTTGACCGCGCAAGCGCGCCACGAGGGCGCCCGTCGTCCCCCCGACCCCGACGACCACTGGCCACGCGTCTGGCGATGCGGACAGGAATCGCGCGAGGCCAAGGGCCGGATGGTCCTCCCGGACTCCATCCGCGAGGGCATCGCCGAAGGCCGCGGCATGCGCCAAGGCCGGACTCGGGTCCACAGGCGCACCCCAGTGGGCCAGCAAGGCCAGGAGGGTGAACAGGATCTCCCCCATCGCCGCCCGGGGCTGCCAGCCGGGCTCGAGAACCAATGTGCGGCCTGTGGCCGCCAGACGGCCGGCCAACTGTCCCCCACACGTCAGGCCCACGACCGGGCACCCCCGCGCGAGGGCCTCATCGACGGCCGACAAGGTCTCCCCGGTATCGCCCGAATAGCTGAGCGCCACGACATGGGTCCGCGCATCGACCCAAGCCGGCAGCCCTGGTCCCCGATGGACGGCTATCCTCACGCCCCAGCGCCCGGCCAGAAACTCGCTCGCCACATCCGCCGAGATGGCCGACCCCCCCATCCCCGCGATCAGGATGGACGCGGGCCGGTCGTGCGCCCACGCGGCCAAGGCCTCGCGGGCACGCGCGTCGGCAACGACGGCGCGCTGCCCCCAGGCCGCCACGCAGCCGAACATGCCACCGGGATCGCAGGCTTCAAGCTCCTGCAAACTGACAACCGGACTCACGCGACCTCCTCTGCCCCGGAGAGCACCCGCAGCCAGTTGCCCCCCAGCCACGCCGCGACTGCGGTTTCGTCCAACCCGGCCTCGAGCAGGGCTGCCGTGACACGCGGCAGGTCCTGGACGCCTTCGAATCCGGCCGGCAGGGCCGAAATGCCATCGAGGTCGGCCCCGAGTCCGAGGACACTGTTGCCGCCGACAGCCTGCAGGTGCTGCACATGCCGGGCTACCGTGGCGAGATCTCCCTCGCCGCCGATGAATCGCGGGTACAGCACCGTTCCGATGACGCCCCCACGCTCGGCGATGGCCCGGATCTGGTCATCGTCCATGTTGCGCGGATGGTCGCAGACGGCACGGGCATTGGCATGGCTGACGACGACACGCCCCGGGTAGGCGTCGAGGGCATCCCAGAAACCGGGCTCGGCAATATGGGCCAGATCCAGGACCATGTCGAGGTCCGCCATGCGGCGCAGCAGGTCACGTCCCAGGCGCGTCAAGCCGCTGGGACGATCCGACACGAGCAAGCCGTCCGCGAATCCATTCCGCCCGTTCCACGTCAGGGAGACCATGCGGACGCCCAGGGCGTAAAAGGCCTCGAGCAGCTTGGGGTCATCCGCGAGCGGATCGGCGCCCTCGAAGGAGAGCATCACGCCGGGCACGCCAGGGCTGCGGTCCGCAACCCGATCCAGAATCCGGAAGCCGCCTTGGCGACGCAGTCCCTCACGCAGCACGCCGACCAGACGCATGGCCCGATGCAAGGCCCGATCGCCGGTCACGTCGCCGGGCACCCAGAGCGAGAGGAATTGCAAGGCACCGCCGATGGCCACGAACCTGGGCACGTCGAAATGCAGGCCGGGCTGCGGTCCGCCGAAGGCCAGGTGACCGTCAAGGGACCGATCGAGGGTATCGGCGTGGCCGTCGACCACCGGGCAGGCGGCGTGAAGGACGCGCGCGCGGTCCAGCGGGTCGGTCGCGACCTCGCCCGTGGCTTGCCCTGGAACTTGCACGCGCCCCTCAGGCCAGGGCGTGGCTCGGCACACCCGGTTCCTGGATGCGCGCGTAGTAGTAACGGGTGTAGTAGGCATCGGAAACCCGGACGGGCACCGACTCGCCCAGGACCACCCAACCAAGGGTCCGCCGCGAGAACCACAGCGGCACGGCGGCTCGAAGCGTGGCCTGATGCACGATTTCGAGCACCCCCATGCCTGCGGGCCGCTGGCCGCGCGGCAGCACATGCAGGATGACCCTGTAGCGGTCGAGGACGTCTGCCGGAAGCGTGCCGGCACGCAGGGGCACGTCGCCCAGGGTCATGTGGTCGACGTCCGGAAGCCCGGACGCCGCCGTGCTGCCCGCCACCGCTTCCGCATCCTCGGGCCCGAACCGGGCGAGGACGCCGGGGAAGACTTCACCGGCGCCCGCAACGTCCACCAACAGGACCGACTGCCCCTGCCGCGAGAGGTTGGCCGCGATGCCCACCGCAACGATGGCTGCAGCCTCGGGCGTCGGACCGACCAGCACGAACTCGCGTTGGCCGCCTGCCCGCTGCAGGAAAAACCAGGTCATGGCCTGGCACGGCTTGGCCTGCAAGTGATAGAGACGCCCCAGACGCAACAGGCTTTCGGGCAGCACGCCGATCACGGGCAAGCCCCAGAGCCGGGGCGAGCCGGCAGGCCTGGAACGTCGGAATCGGAGGACAATCAGGGCTACGGCCCCGACGACGGCGACGGCCCCGGCGGCGGGCAGCCACGGCCCCCCAGGCAAGCCCCGGGACGGGACCGCAGGGACCTGGACATCGAGCCTGGTCGAAAAGCTGGCACCGACTTCGCGCAACAAAAGCTCCATCGGCTGACGGAAAGCTTCGGCCACAGGCGTGGCATCGGCCGTCGCCCCGGGCGGAAGCTCCATCCGGACGACGACACCGCGCGGCGTCTCCTCGAGCAGGACAGTCCAGCCTTCGGCCTCGTCAGCCGCTTCGGGCCGCCCGCCCATCCAGCCGGGCAAACGACGCCCCGCCTCGACCTGGAATTGCCGGACCACGGCCTCGGGCGCGGTCGGGCCGAACTCGGCCTCGAGGCGGACCTCAGGAGGCGCCTCGGACTCTTCGGCGGCAAGCCCCGGAAGCCCCGCAGCCAGCACGAAGGCGAGCCACGATGCAAGCAGGAATGCCAAGCGGCCGGGACCAAACCTCATCGGCTCCATTCTAGCGCATCCCCGGGTGGGCCCGGGCGAGCACGACGCCACCGCGGACGCCCCACCCGGACGCGGCAAGGGTCGCGCGGCAGCCCTCCAGCGTGGCACCGGTCGTGCAGAGATCATCCAGCAACCAGACGCGTTTCCCCCGACCGGCACCGACGGCAACAAATGCCCCGCGAAGCAGCCCGATCCGTGCCAGGGGACCGTGGGCGTGCAGGCGCGGTGTCACACGTGCCCGTCCAAGGACGCCCGCGGCAACGGGCCAGTCCCAGGCACGGCCAAGCTGGCGCGCCAACAACAGGGCATGGTCGTAGCCCCGGGCACGAACGCGATCGGGTGAGGTCGGAACGGGGACAATCACGCCGCCTACAGGGTCCGGAGGTTCCATCAGGGCCGCCAGGTACTTGGCCAGGTCCGGACGGTCGCCCTGCTTGAAGGCCAGGATGATGCGCCGGAGTGGTCCCGAATAGCGCCCCGCGGCACGGACTTCGAGGGCCGTGGGGCCTACCAGGCTCCGCCCCGGCTCCCGGACGGCCCGGCGGCAAGTCGAACAGAGCCCCGTCGTCACGATGGCCCGGCATCCCGGGCAGGGTGCGGGCCAGCAGGCCGACCAGGCGGTCGAGACAAGCGCACGTGGATCCATCGTCCCCACATGGCCCACGTGGCCCCGGCCGCGTCGATCATGACGTCACGCGCATTGCCCGAGCGGCCGGGCACGAACGACTGGTGCCACTCGTCGAGAATTGCCCACGCGACCGCCAGGCCCCATGCGTGCAGGGGGCGCCCCCCGCCGGTAGCGCGGACGGCCAGCAGGGCCAGCACTGCGAAGGCGCCGAAGTGCGCCAGCTTGCGGGCCACCGCGTGTACGACCAATCGGGCATAGGGGTCCGCAGCCTCGGGATGTCCGAGCCAAGCCAGGAGCCCGGCCAACAGATACCCGGAGTCCTCGCCGGATTGTCCCCGAGCGGACAGCATCCAGATGATGGCCATCCAGAGCAATGTGGGCGCCCAGCGCGACATGGCACCATGATGCCCGTGACGACCACGGTCCTGCATCCGGCACGAGGCCCCCTGACCGGCCGACCGGTACTGCCCGGCGACAAGTCCGTCAGCCACAGGGCCCTGTTTCTGGGCGCCCTCGCCACGGCCCCCTGGCATCTGCGCGGGCTGAGCCCGGCCCGCGACGTGGCAAGCACGGCGGAAGCCCTGACCAAGCTGGGCGCCGGGATCGGCGTTGAAGGCGAGGTCGTCCGCGTCCACGGCCCCGCAACCGGCTGGCGTGATGGCCGAACGCTCGATTGCGGAAACTCGGGCTCTACGGCGCGAATGCTGCTCGGATTCCTGGCCGGGACGGGTATCTCGGCCAGACTCGAAGGCGACCCGTCTCTCTCCCGGCGACCGATGGCCAGGGTCCTGGAGCCGCTGGCCGCGTGGGGCCTCGAGACCACGGAGGGGGAAGGACACCTGCCGCTGCTGGTCCAAAGCTGGCCCAGGGCAGCGCACTGCACGGTGGAGCTGCCGGTGGCAAGCGCTCAGGTCAAGACAGCCCTGGCCCTCGCCGTCCTTCACGCAGGCGGCCGTCTGGACCTGCGGGAACCCCATGCTTCCCGCGATCATACGGAACGCATGCTGGAGGCCCTGGGCGCACCCCTCAACCGGGTGAAGGGCGGTTTCGTGCTGGAGGGGCCCTGGCGACCACCGGGCCACGAAATCGACATTCCTGGCGACCCTTCCGCCGCCGCCTTCTGGGGCGTGGCGGCCGCCCTCGTTCCCGAATCCAGACTGGTCCTCGGCCCCATCAGCCTCAATCCCGGCCGTACGGGCTGGATTCGGATACTCCGACGGATGGGCTGCACGGTAGTCGTCGGCAGCACCCATGGCCACGATCCCGTGGGATCGGTCACGGTCGAGGCCCCTGAGAGCCTTCTTGCCGTCACGGTCGAGGGCGAGGACCTGGTCCAGGCCCTCGACGAGATGCCGGTGTTGGCCGTGGCCATGGCGAGGGCAACCGGGACCTCGTTCATCCGCGGGGCACGGGAGCTGCGCGTGAAGGAATCGGACCGCCTGCAAGCCATCGCCACCCTGCTGGCGTCTTTCGGTATCGCCACGACCATGTCGGGAGACGACCTCGCCATCCACGGCCGCGGGCCGGGCGAGGCCTTCCGGATCGGCAGTGCCCGGGTCGCCAGCCACGGCGACCACCGCATCGCGATGGCTGCGGGCATCGCGAGTCTCGTGGCAGCAGGGCCTGTCACGCTCGCAGACCCGGAGGTCGCCGGAATCTCGGATCCCCATTTCTGGGAGACCCGACGCGCTATCATGAAGCCATGAAGGTCATCGAGGCTGAGGCGACGGGTTTCTGCCACGGGGTCGAGCGCGCCGTCCGGCTCGCCGAGAAAGCGGGTGCGACAGCCCGGGGCGAGCAGCAGGACATCGTCGTCTACGGCCATCTGGTCCACAACCCCCAGCAAGTCGCTGCCTTGGAGGCCCAGGGTCTCCGCCACGTTGCCGCCTGGCAACCGGAGACACCGGGCACGCTGGTGGTCCGCACCCATGGCATCGCGCCCGGCGAACTTGCGGACATCCGCGAGGCCGGATGGCAAGTCGTGGACGCCACCTGCCCCCTGGTTACGCGGACCCACCACCGTGCCGAGGCCCTGCGCAAGGCCGGCTATCCCCTCGTCGTCATCGGCAAGGCGGACCATCCCGAGGTGAAGGCCCTGACGGCAGGTGACTACGGGCAGGTGCCCGTGTGCCAGACCTCCGAGGATGTGGATCGCCTCTTCCCGCGGCTGCAGGCGCGCCTGGGCGTCGTCATCCAGAGCACCTTCCCCCCCGCCCCGGCACGGGCCATCATCGGCCTGCTGGCCATGAAGACCATGGACCTCCGGGTCTTCAACACCGTATGCGATGTAACTCAGAAGCGGATCGACGCCGCCGTGGACCTGGCCGGCCAAGTCGAGGCGATGGTCGTGGTCGGCGGCCATCACAGCGCCAACACGCGCCAGATTGCCGACGCGTGCCGGACGGTCGTGCCCACGCTGCAGGTAGAGACGGCCGCAGAGCTTGATGCCGGCTGGCTTTCAGGCTTCCGGACCGTCGGCCTCGCGTCGGGCCTCTCGACACCTGACACGGGCATCGCTGAGGTCCGCGACGCCTTGCTGGCCCTTACCTGAAGGCCGCACGACAGTCAGGTCGCCACCTCCGACCCCACCCCGCATGGTATGATCGCATGGCGTGCACGCCGTGCGCCGAATCTATTTGGAAGAGCAGGTTTCCCTCCCCCTATGAACACTCTTGATCAGACTGCCGTGGCCGACCTCGACGAAGAGGTCATCGATTACGATTCCACCTTTGTCGATGTCCAGCCCGGGGACATCGTGATCGGCCGCGTGGTCCGCGTCGCCCACGACCAGGTGCTGGTCGATGTTGGCGGCAAGTCCGAAGGCCTCATCCCCATCAAGGAACTGGCCAACGGTCCCGTCGGCAACCCCCACGACCACATCCGCGAAGGCGAGGAGCTCGAGCTCTACGTCCTGCGTGAAGAGGACGAGGACGGACAGTTGACGCTCTCGAAGCGCCGTGTCGACCAGGCTCGTGGCTGGGTCCAGGCGACGAAGGACTTCGAAGAGGAGGCCGTCATCCACGCGCGGGTCACGGGTGTCGTCAAGGGCGGCATCATCGTCGACGCCTACAAGCTGCGCGGGTTCGTGCCCGCGTCGCAGCTGCGTACCAAGGGCGCTCACGACGAGCTCGTCGGCACCGAGGTTCCGCTCAAGATCATCGAAGTCGACCAGCGCCGCAACAAGTTGATCCTCTCGCATCGCCAGGCCGTGGCTGCCGAGAAGGGCAAGCTGCGTGCCGAGATCCTGCAGACGCTGGACGTGGGTCAGATCATCACCGGCAAGGTCGTCCGCATCGCGGACTTCGGTGCCTTCATCGACCTGGGCGGCATCGACGGCCTGCTGCCGATCTCCGAGATTTCGTGGCAGCGGATCCAGCACCCCAGCCACGTGCTCAACATCGGCGACGAGGTGACCCTCAAGGTCCTCAAGGTCGATCGGGATGCCCACAAGATCTCGCTGTCCCTGAAGCAGCTCCAGGACGACCCCTGGAGCAGCCTGACGGCCAAGTTCAGCGAAGGCATGCAGGTGCCCGGCAAGGTCACCAAGCTGGCCTCCTTCGGTGCGTTCGTCGAGATCGAGCCCGGCGTGGAAGCCCTGCTGCCCACCGCCGAGATGGGTGACAACGTGGCCCGGCCCGAAGATGTCGTCGAGGTCGGCCAGATGGTGAATGCCATCATCAAGCGGTTCCGTCCCGACGAGAAGCGCATCTCCCTCTCTCTGAAGGAATCCAGCGACTCGGATGGAATCAACGAGGACGAGGACTAACCGTCTCCCGACGGGCGGTCTCATCACGGC
>JAYKIS010000053.1:0-123787 GCA_035286125.1 Candidatus Sericytochromatia bacterium | reverse complement strand
CCAGGCCCGTCATGCTGGGCGGCGAGGAATCCGGTGGCATCGGCTTCCCTTGTCACCTGCCCGAGCGGGACGGGCTCCTGAGCGCCTTGTTGCTGCTCGAGGCTTGTGCCTATGCCGGGACCGGCCTTCGCGGCCTCCTCGCGTCGCTTCGGGAGGTGGCCGGTGCGCACGCCTATGATCGTGTCGATCTGCCACTGGTGGATCCGGCGCAGGTCCGCGTGGCCATCGAAGGCCTGCATCGGCAACCGCCGACTACCCTCATCGGTCGTCCGATCGCCACGTGGGGGGCGGAAGACGGTCTCAAGGCGACGCTCGAGGATGGTTCCTGGTTGCTGCTTCGGCTGTCTGGGACGGAACCGCTGCTGCGGCTTTATGCCGAGGCTGCATCCGATGCGGATGTCGAACTGCTGCTGGCCGAGGGCCGACGCCTTTCCGGCGCGGCATGCGGGGAGGTTTGACGTGTCGGGGGCCAGGATCGTCGTGCTCTCGGGCGGGTATTCATCCGAGCGGGATGTCTCCCTGCGCAGCGGTGAAGCCGTCGCGCAGGCGCTTCTTGCGCGTGGCCACGCCGTTCGTCGGTTGGACCTGATGGAGGTTCTGCCGGGCGGCAGCCTGGCCCCCGAGGCCTGGATGCCGGGCACGGACGTCGTGATGCTGGCCCTTCATGGCTCAGGCGGTGAGGATGGCCTGGTCCAGGGGATGCTCGAACTGGCCGGGATGCCTTACACCGGTTCAGGCGTGCTGGCCAGCGCCACGGCGATGGACAAGGGTGCGACAAAGCGGGTCTATCGTGCTGCCGGACTTCCCGTGGCTGCGGACCTGCTGGTCCCGGCCAGGGATGTTCGCGATGCCGACCCGGCCTTGCTGTTGCCCAAGGTGGAGCTTGACCTGGGCTGGCCGGTCGTCCTCAAGGCCGTGTGCCAGGGCAGCACCCATGGTATCGAAGTCGTCAGAAGCCCCGCGGATTGGGCTCGGGCATGGGCCGTCGTCGCGGGCTATGGTGAGGACGTGCTCGTGGAGGCCTTTGTCAGGGGGCGAGAGTTCACGGTTCCCGTCTGGGGGCACCCGGAACCCGAGGCCCTTCCGATCGTCGAAATCGTCCCCAGGATTGCCGACTACTTCACGCTCGAGGCCAAGTATCAGCCGGGTGGTGCGGACGAGATCGTGCCCGCCGTCATCGCGCCCCAGGTCGCCGCGATGCTCGCCGATCTGGGGATTCGGGCCCATCTGGCCCTGGGGTGTTTCGCCGTCTCCCGGACCGACGTGCTTCTGGATGCGCAAGGTCGGCCTCTCCTGCTGGAAACCAATACGGTTCCGGGCATGACCGAAGGCAGCCTTCTGCCCAAGGCGTTGGCCGCAGCCGGGGTTGAGCTGGGCGTCTTTGCCGAGCACATGGTGCAGTGGGCCCTGGAGCGCGGAACACGCAGGAGGGTCAGCCGCTGAACGCATCGGTCTCGATGATGGCCATGGTCCTTCCGGGGGCCGTGCCCGTGCTGGCCTTGGTGGGCATCTTCCTCGCCATCCGGGGGTATCGGGCGGGCTTGCTGGTTGTCGGGGCTGCCTGGCTGCCGCGCCTTTTCCTCGCCTGGCTCGGCCAGGGTGTGGACGGTCTTCTGGCCGATGGCGTGGCGGCCGCGTGGACGTGCCTGCTGCTCCTGCTCGGCTGGTTCTTCGAGCGGGCTGCGGCGCGTCTCGGCCTGCGCCTCTTCAGGCTGGACCGCCAGGTGATGACGGGCGCAGCCGTCGGCATGGTCGTGACTTTGTTCGTCGGTTCGAAGGGCGGTCTCGGCTTGATGTTGCTGGGGGCCTTCCTCGGGGCGCTGGCGGGAGGCATTCTCGCCTCGGCACCGCCCCGGCGGGCATTGGTGGACAGCCTTGGCGCCCTGTTGGCCATGTTCGGTGGGGATGGCATCCGCTTGCTCTGCGCCCTGACGGTGGCTTCCGCGGTGGTGGGCCCTTGATGAGACGGCTTGCCTGCATCCTGGCGGCCTCGGTGCTGCTTGGTGCAGGTCCGGCAGATGCCGTCATCCTGCAGGATCCGGTCAATGCCGCGCCGGAGGATGGCGAGGCGTGGGAGTTCCGCGGGGCCTGGCAGGCCTTTGCCGAGGATGTCTTCAACAACGAGAAGCGCGCTGCCTGCTCTCCTCTTCTGGTCTCCGACCCCGAGTGTGCCAATTTCGTCACGACGCGGTCGCTCTACGTCGTCGAGGGTCGCGGGCGTTGGAGTCTGGGCGAGGGCACGGGCTTCGAGCTTCATGTGCCGGCCATGTTCGTCCTGCAGGACGACGCCGGTGACTTCCTGCCGCCCGGGGTGCCCCCCCAGGCGTTCGGGCTGGGTGACCTGCGCCTGGTGCTGGCCCGTGACTTGTTGCGAGACAGCTACCGCGGGCTGGTCACGCGCCTTCGGGCCAACTTGCCGCCCAACCCGTCGCCACTGGGTCTTCAGACGGTCAACTGCGTGCAGCGGGATGGTCAAGGCAACGTCATCACGGGACCTGACGGACGCGAAATCACCCTGACTTCCCGGATCGAGTGGGCGGCGCCGAGCGTCGACCTGCGGATGGTCGGCCATCAGGATTTTCCCGAAGCGGACCTGCAACTGGTGGGTTCGCTCGGGGCCAACGTGCCGTTCCGGCGGCAGGTCACGGATACCCTCGTTCAATGGCGCGGGCTCGCCTTCGAGGGTGGCGCGGGCGTGACATGGCGTCCGCTGCGTCTTGCGGCCTTCCACCTCGAGGCCCTCGGATTCTGGTCCAACCCCTTCGAAGAAGACCGGCGGGTTCTCTGCGAGACCGGCGGCCAGCGGATTGATCTGGCTCCCGGTTTGACTTTCCGAGTCACCGAAGGCATCGACATATGGGGCGTTGTCAGGGTTCCTGCCTACTACGGCGGCTACTGGCGCGAGTGGTCTTCCTATGACCTGCTCCTCGGTATCCGGACGGCTTCCTGGCAGCCTTGACCGACTTGCGCAGGCGCACACGTTCCATGTGATGCAGATCAACACGCGAGCCCTTCATGCGATCCGATGACGTCATGGGGGTGCGTGCATCATGGATGGCGAAGGGGTCACGCTCAAGGTCGCGGGTGAGTCGCGTCCTTCGTCGGTGGCCGGGGCCATCTGCGCGGGCTTGCGGGTGCGTGGGCAATGCGAAATGCAGGCCATCGGCGCCGCTGCCGTGAACCAGGCGGTCAAGGCCTTGGCCGTGGCGCGCGCGTTTCTCGAGGCCGAGGGCCTGCAGCTTGTCTTCGTTCCTTCCTTCCTGGACCTGGACGTCGAGGGGCTCGAGCGGACCGCCGTCCGCTTCCACGTCCGCTCGCGTGAAGAAGCTTGTCCGCTCTTGACTCCGGACCCTTGAAGCGGTCAAGATGGGAACCTGATATCAGGGCGCCGCTCCCTGCCGGTTTTTGATAACGCCTTGTGGCGGCCGTCCGGGGCGCGCAAGTCCGGGCTGTGGCCCGATTTTCGAAAGGACGGTTTCCCTGTGTACGCCATCATCGAGACGGGCGGCAAGCAGATCAAGGTCGAGGAAGGCCGCTACATCGACGTCGAGAAGCTGCCTTTGGCCGAAGGCGAGACGATCGAGTTCGACCGCGTGCTGATGGTCGTCGGCGACGACGTCAAGGTCGGTGCGCCCGTCGTGGCTGGCGCCAAGGTCGTGGGCAAGGTCCAGCGCCAGTGGAAGGGGCCCAAGCTCATCGTCTACAAGATGCGCCCCAAGAAGCATTACCGTCGCAAGAACTCGCACCGTCAGCCCTACACCCGGGTCATGATCGAGGCCATCAAGGCCTGATCCCCCCAGAATATCCAGAGGATTATCGTCATGGCACACAAGAAGGGCGTCGGTAGCACCCGGAACGGTCGCGACAGCAACTCGACGCGTCTGGGCGTCAAAAAGTTCGGCGGCGAGTTCGTCGTCGCGGGCAACATCATCATCCGCCAGCGCGGCACCCGCATCCTGGCGGGCGAGAACGTCGGTGTCGGCCGGGATCACACCCTGTATGCGCTGGTCACCGGGCATGTCGCGTTCCAGCGGTCCGGCGCGGATCGCAAGAAGGTCGCGGTGCTTCCGCTGGCCGTCGAAGCCTGATCCTTCGTAAAGCTCACGAGGGCCCGCCGTCCGTCCGGACAGCGGGCCCTCGTGAGCTTTTCTTGACTAGGGCTGTCAGGTGGTGGTTTCGGGTCCCGGATTGTCCGGCTGCTGGCGGCGCAAGTAATTCGTGAAGTCGGTCGCCGTCACGTTCGCGACGAAGGCCTTGAAGTCTTCCTCATTGCCTTCGTCCGCCTGGACGTCGCCCAGCAGCGGCGCGACATCGATCTGGAGCAGAGCCGAGTCGGCCAACAGCGGAAGCCGGCTCGCGAGCGCCACATGGATGGCTTCGATGGCCGTCAGCGCGAGACGTTGCAACTTGCCGGAGGTATCGCGATAGACCAGGGCACCGTGGACCACGGCCCCTCCGTTCTGGACGGCCTTGATGCCCCCCAGCGGCTTGAGCTCGAGCCTCAGGGCAACCGCGCCCAGCCGCTCCAGCGCGGGCACGATGCCTGCGGCCATGCGAGGAGGGCCAAAGGCCGGATCGAGCAGCGCCGACAGGGTGACGATCTGCTCGATGGCCTCGCGATTCGTTTCGAGGACAAAACCCAGCAATTCCTTGCGCGACCCGAGGATGAGACCTTCCCGGCGCTTGCCCTGGCTGTCCCGGGGCATTTCGAAGGCACCCAGCAAGGCCACCCGACGCAGTCTTTGCGACACATCTACTCCCGACAGGACATCTGTCCTGTCGGGAGTCATGGTAGCACGCGGTTTCCTTGGCCCTGTGGCCTGTGATCGGGCCTCAGGCCTCGACCAGTTGCCGTCTCTTCCGCGTGCCTTCGAGTCGCTCGCGCAGATGCTTTCCGGCAATCCAGACCGCTGCGCGGCGGGCCGGAATCTGCAGGACGCTTCCGGTCCTCGGGTTGCGTCCTTCGCGTGCGGCCCGTTCGCGAATCTGGAAGGAGCCGAAGCCCACGAGGGTGACCCTCTGGCCGCGACCGAGGGCCCGCGTAATGGTCTCCAGGGCCGTGTTGAGACACAGGGCGATGTCTTTCTGCGGCATCCGGGTCTTCTGGGCGACGTGCCGGACGAGTTCTTCCTTGTTCATGCCGTTTCCTTGGTGATGGGTTCCGTGGGAGGCCCTTGAGGCCTTGCGTTACATTTCTTAATGAACGCATGTGGATTATCGGAGCCGGGTCGCCATCCGTCAAGAAGCTGCAACAGTCGCGCGTGCTACCATGCCCCCCACGGAGGAGAGCCTCGATGGCAGGGCATTCCAAGTGGGCCCAGATCAAGCGCACCAAGGCCAAGGTCGATGCGGCCCGAGGGGCCGTCTTCACCCGGATGTCCCGCGAGATCATCGTGGCTGCGCGGCTTGGCGGTGGCGATCCAGCTGGTAATTTCCGTCTGCGCGCCGCCGTCGAGGCGGCCCGCAAGGCTGGCGTACCCAACGACAACATTCGTCGGGCCATCGCCAAGGGCACGGGTGCCGAGGGTGGCGAGGTCCTGGAAGAACTGCGGTACGAGGGCTACGGACCGGGTGGCGTGGCCTTTCTGGTCCGGGCCTGCACCGATAACCGCAACCGGACGGCTGCAGACCTGCGGACGGTCTTCGGGCGGCTGGGGGGAAACCTGGGGGAGTCAGGCTGCGTGGCCTACATGTTTGCCGAGCGGGGCGTGGTCTTGCTGGCGACCGAGGACGGTGACCTGCCTGTCGAAGATGCAGTCCTCGAGGTCGCGCTCGAGTCCGGCGCCGATGACCTCAAGGCCTTGCCCGGCGCCTTTGCCGTCCATTGCGCCGTGCCGGCCCTCGAGGCGGTTTCCGAGTCCCTGCGCCGCGCCGGCTTCCCGATTGCATCAGTTGAAGTCCAGGATGTACCTGATGTGCAGGTCTCCGTAGCGGATGGCGAACTTGGCAGAAAGCTGATGCTGCTCGTCGAGCGTCTCGAGGAGTTGGATGACGTCCAGCGGGTCTCGGCCAACTTCGACCTGTCGGATGATCTGCTGGCCCGGCTGGCCGAAGAAGACCAGGCCTGACGGGTGCGGCATCACGGGCTGACGGCCCTGTGCCTGCTCCTGCTGTCGTGGCTGGCGGTCCCGGCGTTCCCGTTGGCGGCTGGGGCCGTGCCGGCAGGGCGTGTTGCCGGGCGGCTACCCGAGATTGTCGTGCGTGAGAAGACCGAGCGGGGCTTGCTCCTGGTCCTGCCCGCGGGGACGACCTCGAAACTCTTTCGCCTGGGAGGAGACCGCTGGGTTCTCGACCTTGCTGGCGCACGCTGGCCCGCCGATGTCGACGACGCCATGCCAGGGGCTGGCCGAGTCCGCATTCGCCTCGGGATGTGGCGTCCTGATGTTGCTCGCCTCGTCCTCGTTGGCCACGGACCGCAGCGGCCTGCCTGGAGCGTCCTGCGCTCGGCGGAGGGCCTTCTGGGTCGCCTCGATTGGTCCGGCGGGCAATCGCCACCCGCGGCCACTCCGGTCCCGCAGCCCGCCCGACCGGTCTCCGCAACCAGGGGGACCCCCGTGCCGGGCCCGACACGGGTGGCTCCTGCTCCTTCAGGCGCGCCTTCGCCGTTTCCATCCCTCGAGGCCACGGCCTCGGCTCCCCAGGAAGGCCGGGACGAGGTTCGCGTGGCGCCTTCGCCCGGTGTGACGCTGCGACGCGCCGGCCCCTTGTGGCTGGTACGTCTCACGGCGGATGGTGCCTCGCGTTTCCGCATGGCGCGGCGAGGCCAGCGCAATCGGGTGCATGTCGCCATCGAGGGGGGCAAGGTCCCGATTGCGGCCTCTCAGGCCTTTGCGGATGGTCCCTTTTCCCTGCGTGTCGAGGCGGCTTCGGGGTCCGCGCCCGGCACCCAGGTCGTGTTGCAGTGGCCCCTGGGCTATCGCTACGAAGCCCTGCAGACGGCCGATGGTCAGGCGCTCGTGTTGGGCTTTCTGGCTCCGGGACGAGCGCGTGGGCGCCAGTTGCGGATTACCGTGGACGCAGGCCACGGGGGGGCGGATCCCGGTACCCGAAGTGTCTTCGGTGAGCCGGAGAAGGTTGTCGCCTTTGCCCTGGCCCGGGAGCTGGAGCGGGCGCTGGAGCGCCGTGGCGTCCAGGTACAGGCCACCCGACGGGGTGATGAGACCCTGTCGCTCCATGGCCGGGTGGATATGGGCGAGGAGTTTCGATCCGATGCCCTTGTCAGCATCCACCTCAACCATGCTGGAAGGTCGTCGACACGAGGCATCGAGACCTACTGGTACACACCGGGCAGCGTGGCGCTCGCACGGTCCGTCCAGCGCCGTCTGGTCGCGGCGCTGGGTGCGCCTGATCGTGGCGTCCACCGTGAAAATTTCGTGGTGGTCAAATACGGGCGCTTCCCGGCTTGCCTCGTCGAGGTCGGCTACCTGTCCCATCCGGAGGAAGCGCGCCTCCTCCGGACGCCCGAGTACCAGCGCCGGGCTGCCGAGGGCATGGCTGCGGGCATCCTCGACGTGCTTGGTCCTGCCACAGCCACGACGCCCCTGGCTCCGGCCTCGGCCGTATCGGGTACAAGACCCGCGGGGAGGGCGATGCGACGTGGCGGACGAGCGCGATGAGCCTGAGGCCGTGGGAGAGGGCGATGACCCCTTGGTCATGCGGGTCATGACCTCTCTGACCTTGGCCGCGGTGTTGATGCTGGTTGCTCTTGGCGGCTGGGCGTGGGTCCATCGCCCGCGTTCCGCACCCGACCTGACGACAGGCGGGCCCGGGGCGCAGGTGTTCGACCAGACCGGCGGAGGCCAGACAGAACAGGACCACGCTTCGGGCGGGGATCCGTCGGATCCGTCTTCGCTCAATCGGGACGAGAAGGCGCGCCGGCTTTTCGGCGGGATGAAGCGGGACTAGCCCCCGCGCCCCCTCCCACCATACTTGCCACCCCCGCGCTGGCTCGCCTCGGCATCCTCGGGACGGGTCTCGCTCAGGACCAGGTTCCAGCCCGTCATGTTGGCGAATCGCGACGGCACGATGGCCGTATCCACGTCGCCCCGAAGTTGGTCCATGTCTACCGTGACGGCCTCGCCCGAGCCCGAGTCCGCCACCACGGCAATCTCGCGACCCGCCGCATCCTGGCGCAGTTCCAGGATGGTGACCTGGTGCAGGACGCGCTGGCCGTTCTGCACGCCCGTCACGCTCGCCGGGACCGGGTAGCCTTCCTCGAGGGCCTGTCGGATGCCCTTCCACGCCTGCTCACGGTTCCGATCCGTGACAGGCACGGGTACGGCACGGTCCCCGGCCACGGCTTCGTAGAGCTTTTCCGCCTGCACTTCCGTCAGGCCGCCCGGGACGCTTGCTCCTTGCCGCGTCAGCGCGCTGCTGGTGCCTTCGGGGTCATAGATGCCCTCTCCACGGCGGCCCCCGCCATAGCTGCCACCGCCGCGCCTGCCATTGCCATACACGCCGCCGCCGCGGCGGCCACCGCCGTACTTGCCGCCACCAATGCCCGAATCAGAGCCGTCATCATACCGATCGGCATGGGCCATCAGGGCCTCCTGGAGCACCGCGTCCGTCGAACTGCGTCCGACGGTCTCCCCCTGCCAGTCGACAGGTGCGAGCTCGAGCAGATCGTCGTTGGCGAGGCGCACCTTGCCTTCCCAGATGAGCCCCGTCGCCAGGCGAAGGTATTCGGCCGGATCCTGCTGAGCCATAAGGGTCTGGAGGGAAGCCACCACGCAGGTGTTCGTGCCTTCGCCCTGGTAGACCTTGTCGGGGTAGGCAACGTGGTTGATCAGGTTCGCAAGCTGGCCTGCCGGGGTCAGGCCCCGCTCCCGCAGGCCGGTGGCGATTGTCGGTGCCTGCGCCCGCGAGGCCAGGAGCTGGAGCACGGTCGGAGGAACGTCGCTTGCCCGGCCGGTCGGGGCCTTGCGCAGCAGCACGCCCTCCTCGAGCAGACGGGCCAGTCCTGCCCGGGTGCCCTCCAGAACCTTGCTGTCGAGGTGACCTTCGAAGGCTTCGAGCACGCCCGCGAAGCTCGCCCGATCCGACTCCGACAACTCGCGGAAGGCCTGGCGCTGCGGAGGCGACAGGGTGCCCAGGAGCGCTTCGTGCTCCGGGCGCACGGGCACGGCGGCATGCTGGGCACGGGCCGTCCGTGCGGCCATCGTCTCTGCAGCGTCGGCCTGATTGAACTTCTGCTGGGCCTCGGCGACGTGCTTGGCCTCCTGGATTTCGGCCGCGATCTCGAGCATCTTGCGACTCTTGCCCTCGATGCCCTCACCGCGACTGGGCGACGGGGTTCCGCCCACGATCCCCTGCCACAGGCGCTCCGCCCACGACACGAGGCGCCTGAGCAAGGAGGGCTTGTCCTCGGCAACAGCCTGGGCCGCAGGGGGGGGCGGCAGGGGCGCAGTCCGCTGGAAACGGTCCGTGGCTGCGCGGGTCCTGGCCTCGGCGGGTGGGGCCTGCGTCTCGCCCGTGGGCGATGGAGGCGCGATCGGGGCGGTGCCGTTGATGCGCCGGACGTCATTCAAAAGGCCCAAGATGAGACTCCTGTCCATATTCCGGGAGGTACTGCATGCTTCATGGGGCGTTCGCGGGTCATTTTCGTCTCGATTAACATCCAATTCATCATCTTTTGAAGAGGTGCTTCCCGGCCCCCTCCGGATGTTGCCTACAATGGGACTCCTGTCCCCGGGAATCAGGGAGCCTCGGGCTGCCACTCGCCTCACGGAGGTCGTGACGATGTCTTCCGGGCTTTGGGGTGCACGCGTTGCCACCCGTCTTGCGGTGGTCGCCGCGCTGCTGGCTGCTACCGTGGCCTGTCGTCCGGAAGCTGCGGACAAGCCTGTGCCCGTTGAGGCCGACCGTCCCGTGGCCGTGAGGCAGGGACGGGTCGAGGAGCGCGTGGTCGGCGCGTCCTGGATTCTGCAGGGTCAGGTCCAGGCGGGACGTGAGTGGCGAGCACTGGCACGGGTGGGTGGGCGTGTGGTCGGGATGGCACCTGAGTGGGGCCGTCTCGAGGCGGGCGGCATCGTCGCCCGGTTGGCTGCCCCCGAGGTGGAGGGTCAAGTGGCTCAGGCCCGGGCAGCACTCGCCACGGCCGAGGCTGGCCGGGCGACGGCGGATGCGAATCTCAGGCAAGCGCGCGATCTCGCCCGCCGGACCCAGGACCTGGCGGAGGGTGAGGTCACGAGCGAACAGGCCCGTAGCCAGGCCAGGACGATGGTCGAGGTGGCCGAAGCCCAGGCGGCGCAGGCCCGATCCGCTTGCGCCCAGTCTGGTGGCGTCTTGCGGACGGTTCAGGCTCAGCTGAACGAGACCATCGTCCGTATGCCGGCTGCCGGCGTCGTTGCCCAGCGCCTCGTCGAGCCCGGCGCGGTCGTGATGCCGGGCCAACCGCTTGCGGTGGTGGTGGAGGACGGGCGCATGCACGTCCGGGTCGCGCTCCCGGAACAGGCAGCGGGGGCGATTGCCGTCGGGGACAAGGCAATCTTCGAAGCCGTGGCCTTTGCAGGGCGCCGTTTCCCGGGCCGCGTCACGGCTCTGGGGCCCGTGCTCGATCCGATGACCCACACCCGGCCCGTCCGGATCGAGCCTTCAGGCGACCACCCGCTCCGTCCCGGCATGTCCGTCGAAGTGCACCTCCGTGGCCAGGAACGCAAGGCCCTCGTCGTTCCCTTGGCTGCGGTCATCACGTCCGAAGGCGACGATGCCGTCTTTGTGGTCGAGGGTGGCAAGGCACGCCGTCGTGGTGTCACGACCGGCTGGCGCGATGCACGCTGGGTCGAATTGGCGCGCGGCGTCGCTGTCGGGACAGTCGTCGTGACGGAGGGCGCCGACTTCGTGAAGGACGGTGATGCCGTTCGCTCGGGGACCGATCGTTGAACTTCTCGGCACCCTTCATTCGTCGCCCGGTCCTTACGTCCATGCTGATGCTGGTACTGGCCGTGCTGGGCGCGATGAGCTTCGGCAAGCTGTCCGTGGACCTGTTTCCGGACGTCGACTTCCCTGTGGTGGTCGTGACGGTGCCGTTCCCCGGGGCTGCACCCCAGGAAGTCGAGTCGCTCGTTGCCAAGCCGGTCGAGGAAGTCATGGCGGGCACCCCGGGACTCAAGGCGCTCAGCAGCACGAGTCGGGAAGGCGTGGCCGTCGTCGTGGCCCAGTTCAGGCTGGACGCCGACCCACAGGCGGCGGCGGCCGATGTCCGGGACAAGGTCGCAGGCCTCGGGACCCGCTTGCCGGCCGATGCCAGGACGCCTGCGGTTCAGGTCTTCGATCCGGCCAGCGAGCCCATCATGACCTTTGCCTTCTCCGGCGGACGGCCCGAGCGGGTTTCCGCGTTCCTGCGCGAGCGGGTCCGCCCCCGTCTCGAGGCCCTGCCCGGCGTGGCTGCCGTACGTCCGTTCGGAGAGCGTACCCGCGAGGTCCGTGTCCTCCTGGAGCCGTCGCGGCTGGCTGCGGAGCGCGTCACGTCCATGGCCGTGCTCGATGCCCTGCGTGCCTGGAACGTCGATCTGCCGGGCGGTCGGGTCGAAGAGGCCGGCAGGCTGATGACCTTGAGAACGCTTGGTCGTGCCAGCAGGGTCGAGGAACTGGGCGATATCGGCGTACGGGACCTTTCCGGTGGCGTCGTGCCCCTGTCCCGGGTTGCCCGCATCCGTGACGATCGGCGCCGGCCGGTGACAGCCGCGTTGGTGGACGGACAGCCTGCCGTCGTCTTCGGGATCGTGAAGGCCCGGGGAGCAAACGCGGTGCGGGTCTCCGCCCGGGTCCGCGAGGCGCTGGCCGCCCTTGAGCCCGAGCTGCCGGCGGGTGTCCGGCTCGTGTCCACCCGGGACCAGACGGAGTTCATCCGCGAGGCGAACCTGTCCGTCTGGGAGCACACCCTGGTGGGTGGTCTCCTGGCCGTGGCCGTCCTGCATCTCTTCCTTCGCAGCCGGGCGGCCACCTTCATCGGCGGACTCGCGATCCCCCTGTCCATCCTCGGGACCTTCTGGCTGATGCAGCGGGCCGGGTTCAGTTTCAACCAGCTGACCAACCTCGGCCTCTCGATGGTCGTCGGCATCCTTGTCGATGATGCCGTCGTCGACCTCGAGAACGTCTGGCGCCACATCGAACGCGGCGAGGAACCGATTCGTGCGGCCATCGACGCGACGGCCGAGATCCAGCTGGCGGTCACGGCAACGACCATGACGATCGTGGCCGTCTTCATTCCCGTGGCGTTCATGGATGGCCTGATCGGGCGGTTCTTCGAACAGTTCGGCTGGACCGTCGCGTTTGCCGTCCTGGTCTCCCTGCTGATCGCCCGCACGGTCACGCCGATGCTCTCGGCCCGGATGCTGCGGCCGGCCGTGTCCGGCACGGGCGGGGACCAGGACACCGGTTTCCGCTGGGCTGCGCCCTACAGGCGCCTCTTGGCCTGGGCCCTGGGACATCGTCGCAAGGTCCTGGCGGTTGCGTTGCTCTCCTTCGTCGCGGGCCTGGCACTTGTCCCGTTCATTCCCAAGAGCTTCCTCGAACAGGCTGATGCCGGTGAGTTCATGCTGACGGTCAAGGCTCCGAAGGGGAGTTCGCTCCAGCAGACGCTGACGCTGGCCCAGGGGGTGGAACGTCTGGTCCGTGCCCGCCCCGAGGTCCGCACTGTG
The DNA here is from genome assembly GCA_035286125.1 of Candidatus Sericytochromatia bacterium. GTDB lineage: Bacteria > Cyanobacteriota > Sericytochromatia > S15B-MN24 > VGJW01 > VGJW01. The sequence continues at coordinate 111,146 of JAYKIS010000053.1, read as the reverse complement.
CTGACCCAGGTCGGGGTCGAGGACCAGCCGGACCTGGCCCGGATTCACGCCGTGCTTCGTCCGCGGTCCGAGCGCGGCTTGACCGACGTGCAGATTGCCCATGCCGTGCGGGACGAGGCCCAGGCCTTGCCTGGCGTGCGGACCTCGGTGATGGTCATCGGCGTGGTGGCGCAGGGTGACCAGAACTACCCCATCTATGTCCAGCTTCGTTCCGAGGACCTGGATGCCCTTGCCAGGGTTTCGTCCCGGCTCGTCTCGGCCCTGAGCCGGCACCCGGGCCTCGTGGATCTCGACTCCAGCCTGGGGTCGGCACGTCCCGAGCTGCGGCTGGTGCCGGACCGGGGGCGGATGGCGGCCTTGGGCCTGAGCCCGGGGGCCGTCGCGTCGACCTTGCGGCTCGCGACCGAAGGCGAGACTGCCACGAATCTGACGCTCGAGGACGAGGAAGTGCCGGTGCGCGTGGCCCTTGAGGATCGGGTGCGCGGCGACGCCCTTCGGTGGGCCGACCTCGAAATCACGGGCCTGCTCGGCCCCGTGTCCCTCGGGCAGGTCGTCTCGGTCCGCCGCGGCGCCGGCTACGCCGAAATCGAGCGCCTCGACCGCGGTCGCGTCGCGACGGTGGTGGGGAATCTCAGGCCGGGCGTGGCCCTCGGCGATGGCCTCGCAATCGTCTCTGCCGAAGTGGCCAAGCTCGACCTGCCGCCCGAGGTGACGATTTCGCTCGAGGGCCAGGCCAAGGACATGGCCGAGAGCTTCACAGGGTTGGTTCAGGCCCTCCTGCTGGCCGTCCTGTTCATTTACGTCATCCTGGCCGTGCAGTTCGAGTCTTTCATCCACCCTTTCACGATCATGCTGTCGTTGCCGCTGTCCGTCGTGGGTGCCTTCCTGGGCTTGTTCCTGACGGGTACCGAGCTGGGCATCACTTCCATGATCGGCGTCATCATGCTGATGGGCATCGTGACCAAGAATTCCATCCTGCTGGTGGACGTGACCCTGGCGCGGCGGGCGGCGGGTATGGGCGTGGAGGAAGCGCTGCTGGCCGCAGCTCCGGTTCGTCTCCGGCCCATCCTGATGACGACCGCGGCCATGGTCATGGGGATGATGCCCATGGCCTTTCGTCTCGGCGCCGGCAGTGAGTACCGCTATCCCATGGCCATCGTGGTGATTGGCGGTCTGCTCGTCAGCACCATGCTGACCTTGGTGGTCATTCCTGTCGCGTTCGCCGAGGCCGAGCGGTTGGCGGACCGCTTCCGGCGCCGTTCGGGTCCGGCGAGAACACGCGGAGATGCGGGTAGGTTGGAGGCGGGTATCTGACCCTGCCTGACCGATTGTCCTGATGACCTTGCCTGATTCCTACGCATTGCTCGGCGTTGCCCCGACGGCCACCGAAGACGAGATCTGGACCGCTTTCCACACCAGGGCTGCGGTGCTGGTTCGTGATCGTGCAAGCGAGGATTATGCCCGCCTTCTCGATGCCCTTCAGGAAGTGACGGACCCCGAACGAAGAGCCCGCCTCGATGCGCGGCTCAAGGGCGAGCCGACTCCGGAGGCCTTGGAGACTGCTCCCGAGCGGCCCGTTCAGGCTTCCCGCACGCCGACCTTGATCCTGCGCATGACGATGGACGAGATGGTGGACCAGGCCCGTTTCCGGGAGATGGCCGTCCTGCTCGACGAGGAGGCCATGGTTGCGCCACCCTCGGCGGGTCGCCTGGCGCTAAGGGCCTTTGTTGCCTTTCGCATCGGGGACGACTCGCTCGGTTTCGTGCGCCTGAAGCAGGCTCTCGCCCTCGATCCTGCCTGCGCCTACGCGCACTATGCGCTTGCCGTCCACGTCCAGCAGCGAGGCAGGGCCGAGGATGCCTGGCTTATCCTGCAATGGGCCTTGCCGCACATCGGCGGGGACGATGACCTCTGGGGCAAGGTCATGCGCCTCGCTGAGCTGCTCGGTCAACCTGATGGTCCTGTTCCGGCGTTGATGGTCGCGCTTGAGAATTATCCTGCCTCGGTCCAGATGGCTGCCTTGATGGTCGAGCGCCTGCTGGCCCACGACCAGGGCGTGGACGCGATGACGCGGGCAAAGGCCGTGCTGGCCCGCCGGCCGGATTTGCCGGATGCATGGCTCCTTCTTGCCCGGACCCAGTCGTCGCTGGGAGACGCCGCAGGCGCCGAGGAGAGCTGCCTTAAGGCCCTGGACCTGGATTCGGGCCACCCAGCCGTCCTCGTCTTCCTGTCACGCCTTTACTTCGATGCGAATCATCCCGGGACGGAGCGGATGCTCCTTCGTGCTTCGGCGGACAGCCCCAGGGATCCGGACCTTGCGGGCCTGCAGGGCCTGGATGCGCTTCGCCGTGGCGATCTCGAGGCCGCCGAGCGTCACCTTGCCCGGGCCTTGGCGCTGGATCCCACCTCCGTGCGTTACAACGGTGCGTTGGCCGAAGCCCAGCTTCGCCAAGGCAAGCCTGCGGAGGCGCTTCCCCACGCCCGCCTGTTGGCGAGTCGGCAGCAGGGCTCCGAGCGCGGACCATTCCTCGCGGGTGAGGCCTTGCTCATGCTCGGGCGGCTCGAGGACGCCATCGTCAGCTACCAGGAGGCCCTCCAGCGTGCACCGCGTCATATCGCCAGCCTGTATGCCGTCGCGCAATGCCACGCGTCCCTCGGCAGACCTGCGGAAGCTCTGGGCTATCTGATGGCGCTTACGGCATCCACGGCACCCGTGCCTGAGGTCCTTGTCCTCAAGGCCAGGATGATGGTGGCCATCGGCCAGCAGGTGCACGCCGAGGCCACGTGGCGGGAGGTGCTCTCGCTGGACCCGCATTGCGTCGAGGCCCAGGTGGGTCTCGTGGGCGTCCTCGTGGCGACAGGGCGCGAGGACGAGGCTTGGGCGGTCATGGACCCATTGATGGCAACTGGTGGCGACGACCCGGACGTGCTCGACGGCCTTGCCCGGATGTGGGCGGACATGGAGCGCATCGACACGGCCATCGAACTCTGGCAAAGGGCACTGGTGCTCCGGCCCGGTGACCGGTCCCGCTACGACCCTTATCTCGACGCGCTGGAGCGGGCCGGATCGTGGGAGTTGCTGCAGGGGACGCTGACCCAGGCGATGCGTTTCTTTCCCGAGGACCCCGGCCTGATCCTGCGCCTGGGCCGAGCCTATGAGTCGCGCGGACTCAAGAGCGAGGCGATACTCGCCTATCGGCGCCACTTGCGGCTGGCACCCCGTTCGGGTGATGCCAAGCTGGTCAAGGCGCGCCTCGAAGCCCTGGGCGCGCTCTAGCAGGCGGCTGCCGCGTGGCCGCTCAGCGCGTGACGAGAGGCTTGTGGCGCATCACCTGCCGCGCAATGTAGCCGCGTGCGTTCGGCGCAGCCGGGTCCTGCGGCGCGAGTTTCAGGAACGTGCGAAAGGAGGCTGCGGCGTCCTGGGGCTTGCCCTGTCGATGCAGGGCCACGGCGAGGTTGTAGTGGGCTGCCGCCAGCCTGGGTTCGCGTCGAATCGCACGGCGACAGGCCTTCTCGGCTTCCGGGTGCCGGTTCAGGGCAATCAGGGCCAGGGCACGGCCGACATCGGCAATGGCCGGATTGGCACCAGCCTTGGCGGCAGCCTCGAAGGCCGCCAGGGCGTCCTGATGACGCCCCTGTTTCCAGGACCGGGCGCCGTCCGCGAGAAGGGCCGGAGCACCCGACAGGGGCGGCTGCCTTATGGCGCGCGGCAGCCGCGGTGGCGTGGATGGACGCGGGGCGGTTGCCTGTACCTGCTCTGGTACCTCTGGGGATGAGGCCGGCACCGTCGTGGAGTTCGGGGGCGGCCCCGGACGGACCAGCAAGCCCAGGGCCACGAGACAGGCTGCGAGGAGCGGCAGCACCCAGGTCAAGGGTGTCGTCGGCTTCCGGCCTGTGTTTCGTGGCCTGGACACGGTGGGCCGCCTGGCCGGTGTTGCCGGCTCGGAGGCGGAGGGGGGGGGCTTGTCGGCCGGTGTCGGTTCGGGAGGCGTCTGTTCGGCAGGTGCGCCTGCCTGCTTGCCCGCTTGCGGGGTTCGATGGCGCCGTTCCTGTTCGTGTCGCGCCATTTCGCGTTGCCGGGCCAGCTCGGCAAGGATGTCGAGGTCCGTGCCCGAATGCAGCGGCTCTGTCCTGGGGGGCGCGGAAGGCGAGGGTGCCCCCAGGCCCGCGGCGACCTCGGCCAGCCGATCGAGGGCGGCTTCGGCCCGGCCACGCGCCTCGGGCGTCGTCGCGACATCGCGGCGACGCTGCCAACGGCTGCGCGAGGCCTCGAGCGCGCGGCGCAACTCCGCATCCGTCGCGTCCTCGGTCAGGCCCAGGAGTTCCCACGGTTTCATACGGCGGTCCACCATGTTCCGTGCAGCGTACCGCATCCGGGGCACGAGCCCTCCTCGCACGGGTCGCCACAAGCGGCACAGGCGCGTCGACTGTTCTCGGACTCGGCCAGCACGAGCGGGGGCCAGCCCTCGCGTTCGAGCCGGGCCCACAGGGCACCTGCCCAGGCATCGGGTGCGCCGGGAGCCTGCAAGGTTCGCAGCAGGCGTGCATACTGCCGGGCACGCAACCGTCGGGTCTCTGCATCCGCAGGTATGCCGAGTCCCTCGGCGGCCAGCGCCCGCACCCGGGGCATCCAGACTGCATCCTGCACGATTCGTCCGGGCAGGTCGAGCGGATGCTGGCCGGGTGCGATGGCCTCCCAACGGCCGTCCTCGCGCATGATCCGGAAGGCCCCGGCAGCCCAGCGGACACCCCCCGATGCCAGCGTTGCCAGCACGGCGACTGCGTCCTCGGGCGATGGGCCGGGGGGGGCGGAGTCCGCTTGGCCACTCCAGCCCAGAAGCCAACCCGGGCGCAAGGTTCGTCCCCCGTGGCCCGTGAACGGATGCAAGGTCGGGTCATAAGCCCTGGTCGCTCGGTTGGCGAGGGGCTTGCTTCCGGCAGGAGCCGTGGCGGCCATGGCTGCGGCCCTGACGGCGCTTGCCGTCAAGGCGCCCATCAGGTCGGCCACCTGCGGCACCACCGCTGTGGCCCGATGGCCGATCAGGTTGTCCACCCAGCCCTGACCGCCTGCTGCCTGGAGCAGCGGGTCGTCGGGTCCCTTATCGAGCATCGCGAGGCCCTCGCGTACTGCCTCCTCGTGCTCTTCGGCCAAGGCCGGCAGGGCCTCCCGTTCGATGATCGCCCCGAGCTGGCGCAGGCGTCGCAAGCCCTCCCGGCCGACCATCGCGCGCCACGCCTGCAGTGAGCGGGCCATCCGGTCGATCAGGGCCCCTTGTTCCTCGAGCTGGAAGCGCCGGGTCCGCCAGGCGCGCCATTGTTCCAGCAACTGCCACCAAGGCTTCAGGTCCTCGACGGCATGCAGGACTTCGTCCGTGGACAGGGCCACGCTGCCCAGCAGGCGTCGCGGTCGATCGTGCAGCCCATTCAGGCGCTCCGCCGCGGCAGCCTCGGCAGCGGGTGCCGACGTCAACCAGCTTTCCAGCTGGCGATCGACAGCTTCCTTGCGCCGGGTAATGCCGCTCTGCACCACGTCGAGCAATTCGAGCCAACAGTCGACCGCGCCAAGCGTCGGGCGCTGCGGGCCTGCGGGCCAGAGATCTTCCCGCAGGGCGGTCCGCAGGGCGTCGCGGGCTTCCTCTACCAGGGCCGAGTCCGGGGTCCATGCCGGCTCCCGGGCCGAGGCCATCATGTCCAGCTCGGCCTGCAGCCAGGCGCGCAGCGTCTCGCCCCGGATCGGACCTTCCGAAACCATGGTTGTCGCGACGAGACCCGGATCGACAGGCAACTCGGGCTTCGGATCAAGGACGCGCCAGGTGGCCAGCAGCTCGTCCTGGCCGGGGCGCAGGGGGTCCAGCAGTTGTTCGAGCAAGCGTGCCTCGAGGATGGCCTGGACCCTCTCCCTGTCGTGGCCGCTGACCTGTCCGGTCCAGGTCCCCGGGGGCAACGGGAGCTCGGGCTCCGTCAGCAGGTCCCGCAGCAGGATGCACGCTGCGGCGGTCTCGTCCGGTGTGGTCCTTCCACCGGTCCCGACGCCGTCCACCCATGTCACGGCCAGCGGACGCTCCGTGGGTTTCGCCCATCCGGCCAGCGTGGCGAGCAGGGTTGCCTCGGGGTCATTTCCCGAGAGAACGAGGTGGATGGCGCCCCGGTCGGCCGAGAGGATGCGCTTCCAGTCGGTTTCGGCCTGCTGAAGCGCGTGCACGAGCGTGCGTTCCCCGGGCACGCACGCCAGCCACGGAGCGCGACTCCACGCAGCGGGCGGATCGGCGTCCAGCAGCTGGACCGGACCGGGAAAGCCCGCCGGGCGATCCGAAGCGACCACGGCCACGAGGCGAGGCCTTGGGCGTTTCTCCGGTGCAACGGCCATGGCAAGCAAGTCATCCAGCATGCCGAGAGTTCGGACGCCGGACGGGCCGATGCCGATCAGGAGCGTCATCGTTGGCGCCGCCACCATGAGCGGGCGTGGCCCAGTGCCAGCCGCTCGAGGTTCGAGCCGGCCTCCTGCCCGTCCAGGCCAAGGCGCCACTCCCGAAGGACATCCCCCTCCCCCCACGTCAGCCACCAGCCATCCGGGCGCCATTCACGCAGCATGGCCGTCCGCCGCCACAATTCCGGTCGGTATGCCTCCGGCCGGGGCCGTGGCCAGTGCGCTCCGACAGGGGATGCTGTCGTGGCCCGCGCAACCGTGCTCCGGGGCATGGACCAGTTCCGGGGCTGTCGGGATGCCAGCACCGGAACGAACCAACGTCCGTCGTCGGTACCCCCGTGGCGCCGATGGGCTGGCGGCGGCGGGTCCTCGACGCGCGCATCCTGTACCCTCACGGGCGCTGGTCCGGCTGGTGCGTTCCACGCCTCCTCGAGCAGGCGCCAGAGGCTTTCGGTCCCCGGCAGATGCTGCCTGCGCAGGCGCCAACCCTCCTCGCAGAGTCGTTGGCCCAGTGGCGCGACGGCGAGGTCCCTGGCCCGGACCAACTGCAGCAACAGGCTGCGATCGTGGCGTTCGGCCTCGTCTGCGACCTCGGCGAGGTCCAGGGGCAACATGTCCTCATCCAGCACGGGAGCGGGTGCATCCGCGGCCGCCAGGTGCCTGGCCACGAGAGCCATGGCCGATTCGGCAGCCTCGGTGCCGTGTGCCCTGCGTACGGCATCGAGATGGCGATTCAGGCTCTCGGCCATCCAGGCCAATGGCCATCGACCCGCTTGCCAGGCTCGGGCAGCAGCCTCCCTCGGTCCGGCCGAGGTCTGCTTCCAGGGCCAGAGTGCCCGTTTCAGGGCTTCCTCGACCTCGGCCGCGAGCAGGGCCGTCGGGTCGAGGACGCGCCATGGGCCGGGCAGTTCCGCGATGCCGGGCGTCCAGCCCGAGCCGGAGGCCTGCGGATGGCGACGCCCGGCAGGCTGCGGCCGCAGGCCCAGCGGATGGCCGGTGGGCGGCAGTTCACCGCGGGCCCAGAGACGAAGGGCCGCAGCCAGCATGGTCGAGGCCGGCAGCCTCCCTTCGTCAATCAGGTTGCGGACACCGTCCCCGTCCAGACACGTGCCGGCAGGGACCACCACGAGCACGTCCACGCTCGTGGGCGCGGCCTCGAGGAAGCTTGCGGGTGCCCCGGGACGAATCTCGCGCAGGTCCATCAACACGACCGTGCCGGGATGGACCTGCCCGGGCCACCCTTCGAACCCGGTGGTTCCCGTCGGCAAAGCCGCTCGCGCCTGCTTCAGGGCTTCGCGGGCCGTCGGCCCGAGCACATGGACTTCCGGTGGCCTCATCCCCGGATCCAGACCCCGAACCAGATGCTGGCACCGATGACGACCAGGACCGTGGCCAGCAGAACCTGGGTGGTTGGCGGTTGCCCCGGGCACAGGGCCAGGATTCCACCGGTCACGGCAATCAGGCATCCTGCCCCCAGGCCGGCAAGGGCGGCCTCGAGCGGGCGGTCGGGAAACTGTGCCAGCAAGGGTCGCGGGAGACCCCACGCTGCCCAGGTGGCCAGCAGCAGGCTTGCCACCACAATCATGGTCCGGGTTGCCGTCACGTCATCCACGGCTTCCCTCCCCGTCCAGCACCAGTTCGACCGTGGCCTCCTCGAACCTTGCCTCGCGGTAGAGGGATCGGGCCGCGACGTTGGCCGTGTGGGTGAAAAGGCGCAGGCGATGGATACCCGCACGGCGGGCCTGGCTCCGCGCGTCGTCGAGCAGCAGGCGTCCGAGGCCTTGGCGGCGATGCCCCGGATCGACCGCGAGGATGACGATGAACCACTCCCGAACGCCCGTCACGGGATGGTGCGTGGGCAGCGACCAGCAGCACGCGGAGACCTCGCCTCCCGGGGCGCGGGTGACCCGGATGTGACCGCCCTGCTCGCGATACCAGGCCCATTGGGCCTCGATGCGTTCGCGAGCCTCGCTGCGTGTCATCCGCGCCAGGTCAGGATAGCTGGCCCGGACGGCCTGGCCGAACAACTCCAGCAAGGCCGGTCGATCCGCCTCGGTGGCGTCCTCGATGGCGACGGACTCAGTGGTCATGGTGTCTCAGGACGTCGGACAGCCACGTACGGTAGGCCCTTTGCCGGTCGGGGCGGCTCTTGTCTGCCCATGGTGCCCATGGCCGGGTCCAACGCACCCCGCTCACCAGGTAGCGATACCTGCCCGGATGGTCCAGCGGCCATGGATCGACCAGGTAGCGGGAGCCGGGGGCACTGATGTTGCCAATCATCACCCAATGCGCGTCCTGGTCGGAGTCGACGGACCTCAGGACCACGACCTGATCGAGTTCTTCCGTCCAGCTCAGCAAGGTTCCCGCGGGTGCATCGGCCATCTGGACCTCCAGGGGCGTGGCGCGTGGCTCCGGCCATGAGGGCAGGACGCCCCGGACCGCATCCTGCAGCACCGGCCCCAGAAGCAGGGCCAGTACGGCCGCGATGCCCGTCATCGTGCCGGCCGTGCGTTGCCTGAACTGTCCCAATGGCGTGAGGTGGTCGAGGGCGGGCCACAGCCCGGGTAAGAGCAGCGGTGGGGTCAGGGGCTCTAGGCGGCGAGCGGTCTTGAGTGCGAAGCGTGCACGCCCGCGCGCCCCATCATAGGCGAGCACGAGCGGACGATGGCCTTCGGGTACCAGGGCGGGCAGGATGCTCATGGCCTGGTCGCGCTGGCGGCGGACCTCCCGGGTTCGCCACCACCTGAGGGGATGGCGCCAGGGCTTCGGGTCCTTGCGACCCGTCGTGGCCGCAACCGGGCCTGTGCCTCCTCCGGTGCGCCGGACCGCCATGTTGCCGTGTGCCATATAGTCGTCCTCGTCGTTGAGGTCCGCATCCTCGAGCAGGGCCCGCCCCTCGGCCGTATCCCCGTCGTCCTCGAGCAGGCCTCGCTCCGCAGGCGCGGCTTCGATCGGTCCCTCGTAGCCCTCCTCGGCAAGCAACTTCATCAGCAGCTCATCCTGGTCGTCGTCGAGGCCAGCGAAGGCCGGAGTCGGGCCGGCCGCTGCCGGGGCATCATGCGGCAGGGGATCGAGGGATTCAAGGCGCTTCGTGACCTGGCGCAAGGTACCGGGAAGCATCCACCCGATCAGACCCAGCTCCTTGAGACGCTCGAGGTCAGCGGGCGCAAGGCGCCCGATGGGGACGACGGCCGTGATGCGGTGGGTCGACTGCCCTTCGGGACCCCAGGCGCAGTCGCCCAGCAAGGCTGCCTCTCCCTCCACAGGCCACGCGAGGTCTTCCGGTATCGAAATGCGATGATCCCCGAACAGCATCTCGAGGCTGCGAAAGCGTGACAGGGCCGTCTCGGGCAACGGCACGAGCGGGGTCTCGTCGGTGGGCGTTCCGGAGGCCGTATCTGCGGCTGTCCCGAGGGGCGCCTCGACCTCGACCTCGTCGATGGCGTAGCGCACGGGCTCCGGGGTGGCCGCCCTGACGGGATTGAGCACGTCATCGGGCGCGGAACCCAGGATGGCCCGAAGGGCCGAGACATCCTCCGTGGGGTCTTCCCATGCCTCTTCGGCCGTGACGTCCGGATCCGAACCGGGCGAAGGTCCCTGATTCCCGACAGTCGATGGCGCTGCGGGCGGGGCGACGGAGGGGTCGAGCGGCCCGGTGCCGAATCGCTTGAACAGCGCATCCAATTCGGGATCATGCTCAAGGCGCGTCAGCGTCTCCAGCAGGACTTCCTCGGGCACTTCCTCGGCGTCCGGAACCTCCGGTGGCACGGAGAGCTCGTCTGGAACCGGATATACGTCCAGCCCTTCGCCCGGCACGGTATCCGCTTTCGTGTCTGGTCCGGGTGTGTCCTCGAGGAGGTGAACGGGCGGGAAGAAGCCCTCCCCCTCCCCCTCTTCCTCGACATCGTCCTCCGCATCGGTTGCGGGCATGTGCGCCCGCAGGCTCTCCGGCACCAGTTCATCCAGGGTCGGGAAGGGCATCTCCCCGTTCAGGAACCGCTCGAGCAGATCCTCGGGCTCCTCCAGAAGGTCCAGCACCTCGAGTTGGGAGGCTTCGAGCACGAAGACCGGCTTGTCCGGAACGGGCAGGATGGTCCAGCCGCGGTCTTCCGGTGCTTCATCAGCCGCAGGAAGGTCCATATCGGGCAGGCTGGCCTCGACCTCGACCTCGACCTTGGGCAGGGCCGGGCTCTTCAGAGACGCCGGGGGCAGCGGCGCCTGGGCTTCCGGGCGAGGAGGTTCGGGCAGCGGGAGCGGTGGCGATGGTGCAACTGGCAGCGGATCGGGTTCGGGGGGGGCCAATGCCTGCAGCACATCCTCGAGGTCCGCCGGGAGCACGGGCGTTCCTGCCTTGGCTTGCGGCACGGGGATCATGCCGCCATACCGGATCGCGTTCTCGATCAGGACGGGGTCGTCGAGCGGGATCCAGCCCTCCGGGGTCTCGACCGGCGGCCACGTATCCTCGTGGTCCTTGGAACGCCACCGGAAGCCCAGGCCGGGCAGATGGAAGGTCGGTGGAAGGTTGCTGTCCTCGAACCCCTCGAGCGGTGCATCCGGATCGCCCTTCTCATTGGCACGCCGCTCGATGTCGTGGCGCGCCGCCATCTTGTCGAGTCTATCCGTCCGTGAACCGACGCCGGCCGTCTTGGACCAGCCGTGCCCCGTGAAGGATTCGGGCGGGCGCTGCAACGAGACCGGCTGGACCTTGGGGACGACGAGCCTGTTGCCGGCACGCTCCCGGGCCAGCGAGAGCCGGGTGTCGTAGGCCTCGCGGATCCCCGGGTCCATCAACTCGGCCGCTGCGTTATCCAGCAGCGCGAGCGCGGCGAGCGCATCGTCACGCATGGTCGGGTGGTCGACGCGACCCCGCCAGAATGATCGGTAGTTGTCGATGGCGGTCGCCAACTCGGCGGCCGAGCCCGTTTCCGGGAGGCCCAGAAGGGTGTAGTAGTCGGGCACGTCGGCCTCGGCACCCATCGGGGCCGTGCCCGAGGTGATGCCGACGATGGCGTCCCGGACGCCATCAGGATCCCTGCCCGGCAAACGGACGACGCGCACGCCCTGCGCGGCCATCCGCTCGATGAAGTTGCGGGGATCATCGAGCGGTGCAGTGCCGGGTGTGCCCGGCAGCAGGCAGAAGTGGGTCGAGGCCAGCAGGCGGCCGGCATCCTGCGCAAAGGCCGTCCGGACACCGCGCACGACTTCGGAGACGACGTCCTCGTTGCCGGCGACAATGATCCCTTCCCAGATCTTGCCCGAACCGCAGGCGTTGAGGAAGGGTTGGATATCCCCCGCTCGGTGCCGGATCGCCTCGATACGGCCTTCAGGCCAGCTTCCTGCCCGGGGAAGCGCGTCAAGCAGCAGCCATGCCATGGTCAGCGTCCCCACGCATCCCAGGGGGGACGGGCACGCAGGCCCACGGCCGCGGTGTCCCAGGGCTGTCCGAGTACGCCCTGGCGGTCCTGCGGCAGGATCAGGTAGCGATAGATGCCGTCAGCCCCGACGTGGTCCTGCAGGGACTGCCCAGACTTGATGCGGCGTCCCCCCCCCAGGTGTTCCATCCCGCCCCCGGGCCCCAGGTTTTCCCGCAAGACCCATAGCCCGTCCAACTGCGGTTCGGGATGGCGCAGGCCGAGGGACAGGGTCTGGCGGTCGAGTGAAAGCTCCATCATCCCCTCGACCGGCTTGAAGGCACCCTTGGCCGGCCAGTCGACAGGCACGGCCCGTGACCAGGTCTTGGGCTGTCCATCGGGATCCAGCGCCGCCAGGCGATACCAGACGCGGGTCGTGGGTGGATCCTGGCCCAGCAGGGGGCGCGGCAGCCTCATGTGGTTGGCCCCGGCAGGCACCATGCCCAGGCGGCGCCTGTCCCCGGTGCGGCAGTCGGCACGCAGGCAGCCGTAGAGGGCAAGGGGTTCTTCCCGGGCTGCCCAGGTCAGGACGGGCGCTTCACCTGCGCGTTCGATGGCAAAGGTCTGCGGACGATGGATCCACAGGGCAGCCAGCAGGCCGGCGACGGCGATGCCTGCCCCGAGGCGCCTGTCCGTGGGCGCGAAGGCCTCGCTGATGCCGCGGGCAGCAACGCGATGCCAAGGCTTGCGTGCGCCCCGGATCAGGCCGCCGGTCGCCGGGTCGAAGACTGGCTCGCCCCGGGCCGGCACTCGGGGCATGCGGCCGAGCACGCGCTGCAGCAGTGCTGCTTCGGCCCGCACATCGTCCACGACGAGGCACGTCTGCCAAGGATGGGGCATCAGGGCCTCATGCAGGCCACCGTCGTCCCGAACAAGCCCGCCGCCCGGCCGGATGACATAGGTCCCGACGGGAACCAGCGCCGTTCCGGGGTGGTGGGAGCCCGTCTTCAGGAGGCCCTGCAGGACCTGACGGGCCTCCTGGTGTCGTCCCGGTCCGTCGAGGCCGTCCGCCAAGGGGACGGCCGCGAGGACCGTCACGTCGATTCGGGGACGGTCATGCTGGTCGCGGGCAAGCGCGACACGTCCCATCAGCAGGCCCCGACGGGTATCCATCGGCTCGCGGGGATCCAGGGCCCTGCGCAGGCTCGTCGGGATACAGACCCGGAGGCGTGCGTCGGCCCCGGGGACAAGCCACAGGTCGTCGGCCATCCGGCCGAGTCCCACAGCCACGGCCGGCCATTCGGCCGTCGGATCGGCCGAGGCCTCGGCCGGAGGCTCGAGTTGACTCCAGGGATCCTCGTCTCCCTCGACGACATGGACGGGGGGCGGGGGCACGGGCATGCCGTCGCGGATCGGATGGTCGTCCTCGATGCCCAGCGAGTCCAAGGCATCGCCCAGCGCTTCATAGAGCCCGGCCATCGCGGCCGGATCGACCTCCGGCTCATCCGGTTCGCCTGTCTCGACTGTGCGCGCCACGGGAGCGGGGGCCGCCGGAAAGGTTTCCGCTTCCGCTGCTGCCGCCTCGGCGACGGGCCTCGCGGACGGTGGTGCCGCGGCAGGCATGTCGTAGCCCGAGGAGACCGGTGCGTCGCCGTCCAGCAGGAATCGATCGAGGGTCGGGATGACGGCCCCGCCCTCGGGAAAAGCCCCTTCCAGGGCCGAGAGCATGCCGAGGCCACCCCCGGCTTCACCGTCGTCATCATCGGTGAATGCGGCGAGCAGGGCCTGCCGCTCCTCGACGGTCGTGCGGGCCCCTTCGAGGCCGCCGCCCGGTCCAGGAGGCGTGCGTGCCTCTTCGTCGGGAGAGCCAGCCGGAACCATGGGTTCATGATACCCCCGGGGTGGGCTGGTAGGATGGAGAATCAAGCTGGAGGCCCCGCATGCAGGAACGCTACGATCCCCAGACCATCGAGCCGCGATGGCAGGAGTACTGGGAGCGCCACGAGACCTTCCGTGTCGGTGAGGATGCCGGCAAGCCCAAGTACTACGTTCTGGACATGTTCCCCTATCCTTCCGGGGCAGGCTTGCACGTCGGCCACCCCGAGGGCTACACCGCCACCGACATCGTGGCCCGCTACAAGCGCATGAAGGGATTCAACGTCCTTCATCCGATGGGCTGGGATGCCTTCGGTCTGCCCGCCGAGCAGCATGCGTTGGCCACGGGCGAGCATCCGCGGGAAATTACCCGGCGCAACATCGACACCTTCCGCCGCCAGATCAAGGCCCTGGGCTTTTCCTACGACTGGTCGCGCGAGTTCGGCACGACGGATCCCGCCTACTACCGCTGGACGCAGTGGATCTTCCTGAAGCTGGTCGAGAAGGATCTGGCCTATGTGGCCGAGGTGCCCGTCAATTGGTGCCCCGAACTGGGGACCGTGCTGGCGAACGAGGAGGTCATCGATGGTCGCAGCGAGCGGGGCGGACATCCCGTCATCCGCAAGCCGATGCGCCAGTGGATGCTGCGTATCACGGCCTATGCCGATCGCCTGCTCGAGGATCTTGCCGAACTGGACTGGCCCGAGAGCGTCCTCGACATGCAGCGCCATTGGATCGGTCGATCCGAGGGCGCCGAGATCAGCTTTTCCATCCAGGGCCGCGACCTCGCCTTCAAGGTCTTCACGAGCCGCCCGGATACCCTTTTCGGGGCCACGTACTGTGTCCTCGCACCCGAGCATCCCCTCGTGGCCCAGGTGACGACGCCCGAGTGCCGGGCTGCCGTCGAGGACTATCAGGCGGCTGCTGCCCGCAAGAATGACCTGGATCGTACGGACCTTGCGACCGAGAAGACCGGTGTCTTCACGGGCGCCTTCGCGATCAACCCCGCCAACGGCGAGGCCATCCCCGTCTGGATTGCCGACTACGTACTGGCAACCTACGGCACGGGGGCGGTCATGGCCGTCCCCGCCCACGATGCGCGGGACTGGGAGTTTGCCCTGGTGATGGACCTGCCCGTCCGCCGCGTCGTCGAGGGTGGTGATCTTGCCGAGGGCGCCTGGGCTGGCGACGGCGCGCACGTCGCATCGGCCTTCCTCGACGGTCTGGACGTGGCTGCTGCGAAGAGCCGGATGATCGATTGGCTGGAAGCCGGCGGCCACGGCAGCCGCAAGGTCAACTACCGCCTGCGCGACTGGCTTTTCAGCCGCCAGCGGTACTGGGGCGAACCCATCCCGGTGGTCCACCACGAGGACGGCACGTGGTCGGCGCTCGCGCCGGATGCGCTGCCCCTGCTGTTGCCGGATCTCGACGCCATCAAGCCGAGCGGGACGGGTGAAAGCCCCTTGGCGCTCGCCCGGGATTGGGTCGAGACGCAGGTCGATGGCAAGCCTGTGCTCAGGGAAACCAACACGATGCCCCAGTGGGCGGGCTCTTGCTGGTACTACCTGCGTTTCATGGACCCGCACAATGCCGACGCGCCCTTCGCCAAGGACAAGGAAGCTTACTGGGGTCCGGTGGACCTTTACGTCGGGGGTGCCGAGCACGCCGTGCTGCACCTGCTCTATGCGCGCTTCTGGCACAAGGTGCTCTATGACCTGGGTCTGGTCTCGACCAAGGAGCCCTTCAAGCGTCTTTTCAACCAGGGGATGATCCTGGGCGAGAACGGCGAGAAGATGTCCAAGTCCCGGGGCAATGTCGTCAATCCGGATGACGTCATCAAGGCCTACGGTGCCGATACGCTCCGTATCTACGAGATGTTCATGGGCCCGCTCGAGGCCTCGAAGCCCTGGAATACCCAGAATGTCGCCGGGTCGCATCGCTTCCTCGAGCGCGTCTGGCGGCTGGTCGTGGGGGCGGATGGACAGCTCAATCCGGCCATCCGGGATGTCGACCCCCTCGAGGCCCGTGACCTCGAGCGCGCCCTGCACAAGGCCATCGCCAAAGTCGGCGGGGACATCGAGGCCCTGCGTCTCAACACGGCCATCAGCGCCCTGATGATCTTCCTGAACGAGGCCAGCCGTGCCGAGGTGCTCCCCCGTGCAACGGTCGAGCGCTTCATCCTGTTGGTGGCACCGTTCGCTCCCCACCTCGGGGAGGAGCTCTGGCACCGACTGGGCCACGACGATACGTTGGCCTACACGCCGTGGCCGGCTTACGACCCTGCCATGACGGTCGAGGACGTCGTCGAGCTTGCGGTCCAGGTCAATGGCAAGGTCCGGGGGCGAATCGCGGTGGCTGCCGACGCGCCGGCCGATGCCGTCGAGAAGGCGGCGCTCGAGGATGCCGACACGCGCACTTGGTGCGAGGGCAAGACCATCGTCAAGGTGGTGGTCGTCCCGGGCCGCCTCGTGAACGTCGTCGTCCGGTGAGTCCTTCTGTGGCTCAGGCCGCCCGGCGCGCCTGAGCCGCAACCATCGGCCAGATCATCCCGGCGATGATGATGGTGGCCCCTGCGGCCTCGACGGGTTGGGGCCAAAGGCCCATCAGGCCGATGCCGAGCGCGATGCCGGCGACCGTCTCGCCGGGCGAGGCCAGCGACACGATGGTGGGTCTGAGTGTCCGGGAAGCGGCCTGCACCAGGGTGTGGCCCATGACCGTCGGCACGAGACCCAGCCCCGCCATGGCGGCCCAGCTTGACCAAGGCAGGTCCAGTCGCCACAGGTCAGGGCCGCCGAGGCCGACAACATGCGCGAGGAGCAGCCCCAGGCCCACTGTGGCGGCTGCCGCCGCATAGATGACGGCTGCCGAGGCAACCACCCCAAGGTGCCGTACGGGGCGAAGCAGGGCGACATAGAGGCCGAAGAGGACCACGGCGAGAACGATCGCCATGTCACCTGACGCCTGGTGCTCCCCTTGGCCGGCACCTTGTGCGACGACAAGTGCGCCCACGGTGGCGCAGGCAAGGCCGATGGTCTCGGCGCGCGTGGGCATGTGCCGGAAGACGGCTGCGCAGGCGACGACGACGGCGAGGGGTTCGAGGCTGACCAACGAGACCGCCGCCGGCAGCGAGGTATGACCGATACCCCAGAGAAAGGCCGAGAAGTGGAGACCCAGCACGGCTCCGGCCGCGAGGACGCGCCTGGCCTCATGTCCCGGCAGCGCGCGCAGGGCCGGCAGCAGCGTCCGAGCCGCGACGAGCCCCATGGCAAGGGCTGCGACTGCAAGCCTGAAGAAGGCTGCCTCGAAGGCGCTCGCGGGCGCGATGAGGCGCGCCATGGGGCCGCTTGCCCCGAAGGCCAGGCTGGCCACCACCAGGAAGACCCAGGCAAACCACGCCGACTGCCGGTCCGTGCCGGTGCTGATCACGCCATCAGGCCGAGACGGCCTGCCAGGGCTCCAGACGTCCCTTGCCCCACAGCTGCTCGAGGGCGTAGAACTCGCGGACCTCGTCCCGCATCACGTGGACGACGACGAGTCCGCAATCAATCAGGACCCAGGACGCCTCCTGCTGCCCTTCCTGCTTGATGTCCCGCACGCCGGCCGCCTGCCACTCGTCCATGATGTGGTCGGCGATGGCGCGTACCTGCGCCGGGCTACCGCCGCTGCAGACGACGAAGTGGTCGCACATGACCGAGACATCCGTCAGGTCGATGCGCATGATGGCTCGGGCCTTCTTGTCGTCGGCAGCGCGAGAGGCGAGGTCGCAGAGTTCACGGGCACGATCCAAGCGGCAAAATCTCCAGAAACAGGTCGGGGCAGTTCCAGTATGACAGGAACCCGGCCCTCACGTCGGATTCCGGTAGAGCCCGTGTGCCGTGATCCACGCCGCAACGGGCTCCGCGAGACCCGTGGCGGGCCTGTCGGCGGCCAGGGCGTCGCGGATGGCGGTGGCGCTGACGGAAACGGGCGTCATCGGCACGCGGTCGACAATCTCTGCGAGCGTCGCCGTCAGGGGTTCCGGCCGAACCAGATCCGGTCGGGTCACCACGGCGAAGCGCATGGCTTGTCGCAACGCGTCGAAGGCCCGCCAGGCCTCGAGCGTGGCGAGGTGCTCCTCGCCAATCGCCCACCACCAACTGCCCCCGGGATGTTCCTGCTGCAAGGACCTGAGGGTGTCCACGGCATAGGAAGGTGCGGGCCGATGCATGTCGATGTCCGAGACGCGGACACCTGCGAGGCCCGAGACGCCCAGATGGCACATCCGGATCCGGTCCGGGTCGGGTGCGCCCGGTGCCTTCCGCTTGAAGGGGGAGCGCGCCGCCGGAGCGACCCAGACCTCGTCGGCCCCCCACGCCAGCAGGGCCTCGACGACGGCACGATGACCCTCGTGGAAGGGATCGAAGCTGCCCCCGTAGATGACCCGCCACGGGCGCGGCAGGCCACGATCCCTCACGTCCGTACCTGGCCGCTGCCCCGGCCGATGGTCTTGACAGTCGTCAGCTCCCGCAGGCCCATCGGGCCCCTGGCGTGGAGCTTCTGGGTCGAGATGCCCACCTCGGCCCCGAAGCCGAACTCGCCGCCGTCGGTGAAGCGGGTCGAGGCATTGACGTAGACCGCGGCCGCGTCGACCTCGAGAAGGAACCTTTCGGCACGCGCGTGGTCCCGGGTCACGATGGCCTCGCTGTGTCGGGTGCCGTGCCGAGCGACATGGGCCAGAGCCTCGTCGAGGTCATCGATGACCCGGACGCCCATCACGAGGGCGAGGTGCTCGGTGTCCCAGGTCTCTTCGTCGGCAGGCGTCATCGGGACGCCCGCTTGCTCGGCGAGCGTCCGGGCACGCGGACAGCCCACCAGGGTGACGCCGGCCGAGGCGAGCCGAGCCAGCAGGGCCTCGCACGCAGGGTAGTCACGGGCCAGCAGCAGCGTTTCCGCCGCGTTGCAGACGCCGGGTCGCTGGGTCTTGGCATTGAGTACGATCGCCTCGGCCATCGTCGGGTCGGCCGAGCTGTCCACCAGAACGTGGCAGATGCCCACGCCCGTCTCGAGCACCGGCACCCTGGCTTCCTCGACGACGCGTCGGATCAGGGCTGCGCCTCCACGCGGGATCAGGACGTCGATGAGACCGGTCTGGCGCATCAGGATGGTAGCGGCCTCCCGCTCCGGACGGTCGATGAGGACGACGAGGTCCTCGGGCAGGCCGACCGCGGCGAGGGCGTCCCGGACGACACTTGCCAAGGCCCGATTGCTGGTCAGAGCCGACCCGCTGCCCCGCAGCACGAGGGCATTGCCACTGCGCAAGCACAAGGCGGCGGCCTCGAGGGTGACGTTGGGCCGGGCCTCGTAGATGAAGCCGACGACACCCAGGGGCACGCGCACCTGGCTGAGTTGGAGTCCATCGGGCCGGGTCCAGCCCCGCACGACTTCACCCAGTGGATCCGGCAGGTCGGCAACAGCCCGCACGGCGGCTGCAAGGGCCCGGATACGATCGGGATCCAGCCTGAGCCGGTCCAGCAAGGCAGGAGCCATGCCGGTTGCGACGCCTTGCGCCACGTCGGAAGCATTTGCCTCAAGCAAACGCGTGCGGATGTCGGCATCCTCAAGCAGCGTGGCAAGCTGCATCAGGACGGCACGGCGCAGCCGGCCATCGGTCCGTGCCAGGACGGGTGCTGCGGCCGCGGCGCGCCGACAGGCGAGCCGGACCTCCGCCTCAAGCGTCCCTTCCGTCACCCCTGCCCCTCCTGGCTGTCGAAAAGCACCATGTCGTTCCGATGGACGGCTTCCTCCGCGGTGACGAAGCCGAGCAGTCCCTCGATGGCTTCGGCGGGGTGTCCCGCGATACGTCGCATGTCGCCGTCGCCGTAGTTGGCGAGGCCCTGGCCGATGATGCGGCCGCGGGTATCGGCCATGCGGATCACGGCTCCGGCGGCGAAGGTGCCCTCGACGGAGCAGATGCCGGCGGCCAGCAGCGACTTGCCCCGGTCACGCACGGCCGCTACGGCACCATCGTCCAGGAGCAGCAGGCCCGCGCGTCCGTCCGCTGATGCGAGCCAACGGCGTCGCGAGGCCTGGCGTCCCTCGGGCGCCTGGAATCGGGTGCCGTGGGGGGGGCGTCCGGCCACGAGATCGAGCAGGGTGCGCACGTGGCGACCATGCATCAAGGTCATCGGGATGCCGGCCGAGGTGGCGATGCGGGCGGCCTGGATCTTGGTCGCCATGCCCCCGGTGCCCAGCGCGCTGCCGGCACCGCCGGCCATGGCCTCGATCTCGGGCGTGATCCGCGGGACTTCATGGATGAGGCGTGCATCAGGCTGGTCCGGGTGGCGATCGTAGAGACCGTCGATATCCGTCAGGATGACGAGGTGATCGGCGTCGACGAGTCCGGCCACGTGGGCCGACAGGGTGTCGTTGTCGCCGTAGCGCAACTCATCGGTGGCTATCGAGTCGTTCTCGTTGACGATGGGCACGACGGACGGTTCAAAAGCGAGCAGGCGGATCAGGGTACCCCGGGCATTGAGGTAGCGCTTGCGATCATCCAGATCGGCCCGCGTCAGCAGCAGTTGCGCGGTGGCGAGGCCCAGCGGGGCCAGCAGGGATTCATAGGCATGCATGAGCAACCCCTGACCCACGGCGGCCGCGGCTTGCTTGGTCGCCAGATCGCCCGGTCGTCCCAGGCTCATCCTGGCGCGTCCTGCCCCGACTGCCCCGCTGGTCACGAGCACGATCTTGTGCCCGGCGTCCACCAACTCCCCGAGGACAGAGGCGAGGGCCAGCAGGAAACGACCGTCGAGGCCGTGCTCCCGGGCGATGGTACTGGTCCCGATCTTGAGCACCAGGATCACGGAATGACCCTCAGTCGACCCAGGTGAAGGCCATGTCCGCGACCTGCACCGTGTCGCCGTCCTTGACGCCCAACTTCCGCAGGGCGTCATAGATGCCGCTGCCTTTGAGGCCGCGCTCGAAGCGATGGATGGCCTCGGGATTTTCCGGATCGAACGTCGTCAGCAGGCGGTCGGCCGTGGGCCCCGTGACCTCATAGCCCTCGCGGGTCTGCTGGATGGTGAAGGGAGCCTCGACAGGCTTCTCCGGCAGTTCCTCGGGCAGGAATCGGGTGGGCTCGGGCAGCGTCGGAAGGGTCTTGCGCAGGTGGTCCAGCAGAGGCTGCAGGCCTTGGCGCGTCGCGGCGGAACCTGCCACGACCACGAGGCCCTTGCCTTCCAGCGCCTCACGGACGCGCGCTTCCTGGTCCCTCGCCTCGGGCAGGTCGCACTTGTTCAGGAAGGCGACGCGCGGTCGTGCCGCCAGCTCGGGACTGTAGGCCTCGAGCTCATGCTCGATGGTGTGCCAGTCAGCCAAGGGATCCCGGCCTTCCATGCCGCCCGAAAGGTCGAGGACATGAATGAGCAAGCGGGTCCGCTCGACGTGGCGCAGAAAGGCGTGTCCCAGGCCGGCGCCTTCGTGGGCGCCTTCGATGAGGCCGGGGATGTCCGCGAGGATCATCGTGCCACCGTCCTCGAAGCGCACGACCCCGAGCTGGGGCTGCAGCGTCGTGAAGGGATAGTCGGCGATCTTGGGGCGGGCTGCAGAGACGGCGCTGATGAGGGTGCTCTTGCCTGCATTGGGCAGGCCCACGAGACCGACGTCCGCCAGCAGCTTGAGCTCGAGGATCAGCTCCCGCGTGATGGCTTGCCCCCCGGGCTCCGAGTGGGTCGGGGCGCGATGCACGGGAGTTGCGAAGGCCGCGTTGCCGCGTCCGCCGCGTCCGCCCTGGGCCGCGACCCAGCGGTCGCCGGGATCGGCCAGGTCGACCATGACTCGTCCGCTCTCGGCATCGCGGATGACGGTGCCGCAGGGCACCCGGACCACGCGGTCGCCGCCCGTCCGCCCCGATCGGTTCTTCTGGCCGCCCGCCTGGCCATCATCGGCCTCATAGTGCCGGCGAAGCTGGAAATCCAGCAAGGTCTGGAGATCATGCGTGGCCTCGAAGACCACGTCCCCGCCCTTGCCCCCGTCCCCGCCCCAGGGGCCGCCGTGCTGGACGTATTTCTCCTGGCGGAAGCCGACGCAACCGTCCCCGCCCCGCCCACTGGTGACCCGGACGGTGGCCTTGTCGACGAACAGGCTCATGAGACCTGGCTTCGCGCGATCCGCATCGAGCCCAGGATCAGGATCGCGATGCCCACGTCGATGCCGATGTCGGCGATGTTGTAGATGGGGAACCAGTTCTGGCCGTGGACAAGGTTCACGAACACGAAGTGGATGTCAGGCCCGGGCCAGCGCGCGTCAAACATGTCCGTCACGGCGCCGAAGCGGATGCGGTCGACGAAGTTGCCGACCGAGCCGCCCAGCAGCAGGCCGAGGCCGATGGCCTGCCACCAGCGCGGGGCCTCGAGGCTGCGCTCGTAGGCCAGAATGAAGACCGTGACGGCGCCCGCCACCAGGGCGAGGAACCAGACGTTGCCCGCAAGGATGCTCCACGCCCCACCCGTGTTCTTGACATGGGTCAGGGCCATCCAGTTCTCGCGGATGAAGGGGACGGAGTAGGGCAGGCCGTCGCTGGGTTGCCCGATGACGGCGAGGTTCTTCTCGGTCCAGGCCTTGACGGCCATGTCGAAGCCGAGCCACGCGGCGAAGACGGCATACATCAGGTGGCTGGCGAGCGGGGTGCGATTGTCCACGTCCCCAAGCTAGCACGGGGCGCCAGCCCGGGCCAACGTCCGCCGCGTTGTTGCGCGCAGGTGAAGCGCCCGGCAAGCGCATGATAGGCGACCATCAAGCCGGGGTAAGGCATCATGGGGTTGCCCGACCCTCATCTGCCAGCTTTCAAGCCAGAGGTTCCCGACGTGTCCGCCAAGATTCTCGTCGTCGACGACGAACCCAGCATCGTCAAGTCCATCCAGTTCTCGCTGGAAAAGGAAGGTTATTCGGTGGTCACGGCGACCGACGGGGCTCAGGCTGTCGAGGTGGCCCGGCGCGAGAAGCCTTCGCTGATCATTCTGGACCTGATGCTGCCGTCGATCGACGGCTACGAGGTCTGTCGCCAGGTGCGCCAGGAGATGCCGTGCCCGATCATCATGCTGACGGCGAAGGGCGAGGAAATCGATCGGGTCGTCGGCCTTGAGGTGGGCGCGGACGAGTATGTCACCAAGCCCTTCTCGCTGCGCGAGCTGCTGGCGCGGGTCAAGGCCCTGCTGCGGCTGGTGGCCCGATTCCAGGAGGCGCGGGTCGCGACGCCCGACAAGATCGAGTTCGGCGATCTGTGCATCGACCTGACGCGCCACGAAGTCACCATGGCCAGCAAGGTCCTGTCGCTGACGCTCAAGGAGTACGAGCTCCTCAAGCTCATGGCGCTCAATGCCAACAAGGTCCTGTCTCGCGAATACCTGATCACGCAGGTGTGGGGTTATGACTTCACGGGTGAGGGCCGTACGGTCGACGTCCACATCCACTGGCTGCGCGAGAAGATCGAGCGCGATCCCAACAACCCCGTCCGGATCCAGACGGTCCGTGGCGTCGGATATCGCTTCGAGCGCAGGGTGCGTGCCGGCAGCGAGGCGTGACACCCGCTGACGTCATCCTTGGGGTCTGGGCCCTCGGGGCCACCCTCGTCGTCGCGCTGCAGGCCCGACGCCTGTGGTGGATCGGGCGGGACACGGCAGCCGTCGTGGCGACCATCGAGCAACTGGGGCACCGGGCCCTTGCCCACGCGTGGGATCCCGCCGTGTCCGTCCAGGCACCGGCAGCCTTGCAGCCGGCGATCGAAACCGTCAGCCGGCTCGGGGATCAGTTGCATGCGTTCCAGTTGCTCAATGTCGAGCAACTGATTGTCGACAGGGCCGAGTTGCAGGCCGTGCTCTTCTCGATGTCGGAAGGCCTGGTCATCTACGACCTTGACCTGCAGCCGGTCCTGACCAACCCGGCCCTGCGCCAGATGGCGCAGCCCGGGATCCACGCCACGATTTTCCTCGAGCCTCATACGATGTTCCTCGCCCGCTGGGAGGACCCCGAGCAGATGCGTCGCATCGAGCAGGCCATGCGCGAAGAGCCCACCTTGCCCCGCACGGATATCCTGGCCCTCAAGGAGCCGCGTCAGTGGCTCAAGCGTTACTCATCCCCGCTTTTCAACCCGAAGGCCCAGCAGATTGGCCACGTCGTCATCTATCACGACGTGACGGCCGAGCGGCAGGCCGACCAGATGAAGTCCGAGTTCATCACCAATGCCTCCCACGAATTGCGGACGCCCGTGACGAGCATGAAGCTGCTGCTCGAGAGTGCGGTCGATGTGCTCGAGGGGGTTCAATGGCCCGAGGGAGTGGGACGTCCGGCCGAGGTCGACCTCCTCGACAGCTTCCTGCGGGATGCCGTGGCCGAGGGCGAGCGCATGCATGTCTTGGTCAACGACCTGCTCGACGTGTCCAAGCTGTCCTCGCAGCGTGCGGATCTGAACATCCAGCGCGTGCAGGCCCTGCGGGTCATCGAGGAGGCCGTAGCGACCGTCTCCCCCCAGGTTCGCCAGCGTGAACAGCAGTTGTCACTCGACTTGCCGGGGTCGGCGGAAATCATGGTGGACCGGGTCCGGCTGCGCCAGGTCCTGGTGAACTTGCTGGGCAATGCCGTCAAGTACACTCCTCTGGGCGGCGAGATCCTGCTGGGGCTGGTCGAGGAGCCCGAGGGCTGGGTCTTCACGGTCGAGGACAGCGGTATCGGCATTCCTGAAGAGGATCTGGCCCAGGTCTTCGACCGTTTCTACAGGGTCGGGCGGGATCGGACCCGGGCCGGTGGTCCCGGGGGATCGGGGCTGGGCCTGTCCATCGTGAAGGCGGCCGTCGAGGCCCACGGGGGGCGGGTATCTGCCGAGCGACGCACGGGCGGTGGAACCCGGATTCGCTTCACGCTGCCGGCTCAGCCCGTGGTGTCGGATGGAGTGCAGGGCGCGTCCAGCCGGTAGCCGGCACCGTGCACCGTGTGCAGGGTCGCCGGGACCAGCGGATCCGGCTCGATCCACTGGCGCAGCTTGACGATGTAGTTGTCGATGGTGCGCGTGTTGCGCACGGCGTCCCTGCCCCAGACTTCATCCATCAGCAGGTCTCGGCTGACCACCGTGCCTCGGTGGCGCCACAGGCAGCGCAGCAGCTCCAGGGCGCGTACCGGCACGTTCTGGACCTGCCCGTCCCGTTCCAGTTCCATCCGATCGAAATGCACGACAGCCATGCCGATGCGCAGGCTCCTGATCTCTGGCTGGGGGGGCAGCACGGGCTGGCTGCGGCGCAGGACGGCCTGGATGCGCCCCAGCAATTCGAGGGGACTGAAGGGCTTGACGACATAGTCGTCGGCCTCGAGGGCGAATCCCGTGACCCGATCCGCCTCCTGGCCCTTGGCCGTCACCATGATCACGGGCAGTCCGGGCAGCGTGCCCCGTATGCCGCGCAAGACTTCGAGGCCGTTCATCCCGGGCAGCATCACGTCGAGCAGGACGAGGTCGGGGCGGGCACCGGGCGCCGTCGCACAAGCGAGGCCGTCGGGGCCCGTGGCGGCCGCGATGACTCTGTGGCCCTGGCCTTCCAGCAGCTCGACGAGGCCCGCCCGGATGGCCCATTCGTCCTCGACGACCACGATGGTGGCCATGTTCAGCCTGCTCCTTCCGGCGTATGCCACGTCGGCCAGTGAACCACGAAGACGGCGCCACCGGACGGGGGGTGCTCGAGGCCGACCGAGGCTCCGTGGGCCGTCGTGAACTCGCGGACAAGGGCCAGTCCGAGGCCGCTGCCACCGGGGCCATCCGGTGGTACGGCCCGGTAGAAGGGCTGGAAGATGCGCCGGCGGTGCTCGGGTGCGATCCCGGGTCCCTGGTCCCGGACCTCGATGCGCACGGTTCGCGCCGGTGTCCCGGCCGCCCTGAGTCGCAACGTGACCTCGCGTCCCTCGCCCGAGTAGGCGAGGGCATTGCCCAGGAGGTTCAGCAGGACCTGGAGAAAGGCATCCCTGTCGGCACGAACGGGTGGCAGTTCTGTCTCGGGCAGGTCGAGCACCAGGTGGAACTGCCGTTCTTCGGCCGTCGGCTGGAGGACCGCGAGGGCATCCCGGGCGAGGACTGCAGGTTCGACCTTCTGGAAGTTGTAGGTCTTTGTCCCCCGCTGGATCCGGGCAAAGTCGAGGACCCTGTCGATCAGGCGTCCGAGCCGTTCGCTTTCCTGAATGACGGTGCGGGCCGCGCCACCCGGATCGCGGGACAACCCCGAGGCCAGAAGTTCAGCATAGATGCGGATGGCCGTAAGTGGTGTCTTGAGCTCGTGCGAGACACCCGCCACGAACGAGGCCTGCATGCGGGCAAAGGCCAATTCCCGCGCCAGGCCCCGGGCGATGGCGATGGTGGCCGCGAGGACGACAAGGAGCAGGATGCCGAGGATGCTCCACGACCGTCGTTTCAGGGAAGCGAGCCGCTGTTCCAGCAGTTCGGGCGGCCATCGCACCGTCACGTTGAGTGCGTCGAGCGGCGGGGGCAGTCGGGCGGAGCGGACCGTGGGGTCCTCCGGCTCGCCCCACGCGATGTCGGGGAGCGCCGTCGGGTCCAGGCGCAGGCGCTTTACGCCTTCACGAGCGAGGCCTCGGCGGATCCCGTCGAGGTCCACCTGGAAGCCGCTGTAGCCGACTTCGGCCCGGCCGACCACCCCGAAGAGCCGTCGTGCTTCGCCCTGGCCCACGACGACCCAACCGGGCGTGCGGAATTCACGGTCCCGGATGGCCGGCCAGAGTTGTCCCGCGACCGTGCCCTGGCCAAGCGGGCCCGTGCCGCGGGCCGAGCCTTCCCGGATCATCCTGCGCATGTAGTCGAGGTAGGCCGAGGCCTCGTCGGGGCCCATGGCGGCCTCGATGCGGGGGGCAAGGCGACCTTCGGCGCTGCTTTCGCCGCTGAGACGCACCAAACGGAGCTCGGCCATGAGGCCATAGGGGACGCCATCCTCTGCCCGGTCCGTGCCCAGCAGTCTCTCCACGGCCCGGTACAGCGAGCCTGCTTCTGCCGTGCGGCCACCACGCTCCGCAAGGCGGGCCATCCCGTAGGCGGCCCGCGCACGCACGGAAGGTGCCGCGGAGAGCAGGAGCACCCGCCTGTAGGCGGCTTCGGCCTCGGGAATCCGACGCGTGGCGAACTCGGCGACGAGGGCTTCCGAAAGGGCCTGCTGCACCTGTTCCGGGGTGCCTTGTGCCAAGGGCAACGGCAGGTCGGCCACCCTGCCCGGCGAAGCCAGCAGTTGGGTTCCGCCCAGCCGGTATTCCCGATCGATCCAGAAAGGCTGGGTCACCCAGGGACGCTCCTCAGCCAGGAACGGGCTGCCACGTCCCCCGCGCCCGAGGGGCGGGGACAGGCGTGCGAGGCGTCGGCCGAGCTGGCTGCCCAGGTCCCCAGCGAGGGCCGTGGCCTGGCTTTGCTGGGCATCCGCCATCGAGCGCTCGATGGCCGTTCGCTCCCGGGCCAGCTCCCGGATTTCGGCGAGGACCAGCAGGGACACGGGCAGGCCGGCCAGCATGGCGAGCAGGATGCCGGCCCGCCACATCGGCTGGACGCCAGTCTTCAAGGGCCTTCACCCCGCAGGCCCAGGTGCTCCTTGGCCAGCGCGCGCAGCGGGGTGCCGTCGGCGTCGCGGCCGTACGGAAACTGGTCGAGCAGTTGCTGCCAGGCTTGACGTGCGCCTGCCATGTTTCCACGCGCCTCCCGCTTGCGGCCGAGGACGGCCAGCGCACGACCGCCGGCGCGGGTGCCGTCGGGCCAGAGATCCATCCGTCGGTCATCCGCCAGGACCTGCTCGGCCGTGGCCTCGCCCTCATCCTCGAGGCGGGCGGCCGTGACGAGCGCACGGCCGTCGAGATTGCTGCGCGGATACTCGCGGGCCAGTTCGCGCAGGGCGAGGACCGTGGCCTCCCGATCCTGGGCGCCTGTCACACGCTCCAGTGACGCCAGCCGCTGGGAAGCCCGGCGCCAGGCGTCCGCAGGCAGGCCACTCGCGAGTGCCCGGACCAGGGCCTCGAGGTCCTCGCGCCCCTGGCCGGCCTGGATCGTCGCGTCGCTCAGAGCGATCTGCGTGACCTGCATGCCGGCATCCAGGCGCCCCAAGTCCCAGAGGCGCTGCCCCTGCTGGTGCCAGAGCCGACCGCGCGTCGCGGCGGGAAGGGCTTTCAGGCCCGGGGACCGGGCCTCAAGGGCACGGAACGCTTGCAGGCCCTCCTCGGGCCGGGGCTTGGCGCCCAGCTCCCGGACCAGATCGGCATGCGCCGCAAGGGTCAGGGTATCCCCGAACTCGATGGCGAGCGACAGCTGGATCGCGGTGGCTCGGCCTGTTTGGCCGGTGCGCATGAGTCGCCTTGCCACGGCCTGCAGGCGCTTCGAGGCCTCCAGGCGTGTGTATCGATCAACCTGGTTCCGGAAGCCTGCCCGCTCCTCATCCGGCAACAGGGCTTCCCAGCCCTGGCCTGGACGCAGGACCAGCGGATCGGCAGACGGGGCAGGTCCGTCGGCCTTGATGTCGCGGATGCCCCCCGTCCGCATCCAGCCGGCAGCGGCGCGCGCGTGGTCGCTCCGGGCCTCGAGGGCTGTCCTGTAGGCAGCTCGGGCTACCTGCTCCTGACCAAGGACGGCATAGTGATCCCCGAGATCGGCTGCGGCCTCGGCCAGAATCGAGCCCGTGGCCAGGGGCAGCAAAAGTTCCAAGCGGGCAATGGCGCCCGGCAGATCACCCTCCGCGACGGCCAGCAAACGCGCCTCCGCAAGCTGACGGGCCGGCGCATCGGGCCGGGGCAGGCCCGATGCGGGCAGGGGGATCAGGATGCCGAGGGCGAGCAGCCACCAGGTTGATCGGTGGAAGTGCCTTGGGAAGATCACCGCCCCAGCATGCCCGGACTCAGGGCTCCATGAACCGCCGGATTCGCATCACCATCAGGTCGTTCTCGTCGGAGTAGGGCGCGTCCTGCAGGATGGCGATCATCTTGGATTTGGAGACAGTGGGCAGGCCTGTCAGATCCTGGTCGGTTGCCACCCGCATGGCGGCCTTGACGCCGGGTAGGCCGGCATCCGCGACAGCCTCCAGATCCTCGAACCAGGCGGCCTTCAGTGCGAAACGCGCTACGTCCAGTCCAGGCCCCAGGTCGCCCATCGCCTTGAAGAGCGTTGCCCGCTTGCCCACTCGGGCAAGGGCTTCGGACAGGACGCCATCTTCTCCCTTGCCTACCGACGGAATCATGACGAGGCCGATGCCCTCACGATCCGGCGAATTGCCGTTGCGGCCAAGAAGAACCCCGATCAGCTGGGCGCGTTGATCCGGGCTGGCCGCGTCCACCAGATCCGGTCGCTTGCGGACGAGGGTCTTGACCGACGCCTGGTTGGCGCCCCCGATCTCCTGATCGAGCTGGCGCTGAAGTTGTTCGCGCAAGCCTTCCTTGGTCGACAGGCGCACCTGGTCCTGCCGCATGGGAGGCAGGGGTGGCTGGCTTGTCGGTCGGGCCTGCCTCTCCTTTCGCAGGAAGGGCAGGTTGGTGAGCCAACCGGTGATGATTGGAAAAGCAGGCATCAGGACATCCTCACAGGCGCGAGGCCATCCGCAGCAAGGCGGCGCCGTCGGGGTGCCCGAGGACCGTCTGGACCTTGCGGGCGGTGGTGCGGGAGAGTTCGAGCAGGCCGCCGCCGGGCGTGGCAAGGACCTGGGTGGACTTCAGGATGCGGACGCTGCGGCTTTCGGCCAGCATGCCGCCCACGACCTTCTGGTTGACGACGCTGATGCGCCGGGTGGAACGGGCTACTTCACGCAATGCGGGCGGCGCCGCAACCACCCGGATGGCCCGGACGCGCACCGATGTTCCAGATACCGTGCGCACGGCCTGGCTGGCCTGGGTCGCGGCCTGGGCGGTCTTGGCTGCCTGCGCGGCCTTGGCCGCTTCACCCGCCTTGCGCGCCTGCTGCAGGGCTTGGTTGACCTTCGCGCCCTGGCTCGCCAAACGGGTCTTCTGGGCGACTTGGGCAGCCTTTGTGGCCTTGCCTGCGGCTTGGCTGGCCTGAGTTGCCTGTTGAGCAGCCTTGGCCGCTTGAGCCGCCTTGGCGGCTTGCGCTGCCTTGGCCGCCTGTGCGGCTTGTGCGGCCTGCGCTGCCTTGGCCGCCTGTGCAGCTTGTGCGGCCTGCGCCGCTTGAGCAGTCTTGGCCGCCTGTGCAGCTTGCGATGCCTGCTGGGCCTTGCGCGCCGTCTGGGCGACCTGCTGGGTCTTGCGGGCAGCCGTCGTCGCCTGCTGCGCCTGGCGCGCGACCTGCGTCGCCTGGCTCGCCCGCGTTGCGGCCTGGCCAGCGCCTGCGGCCCCAGTCGCCGGCTTCATCAGGCCCGAACCCAGCAACATGCTGCCGACGTCGAACAGGCCTCTGCCGATGGCTCGTCCCGGACGACCCGAACGCACGGCTTCGGTGTACGGTTCGGCAAAGGCCTTCACGACTTCGCCGGGCCGCGTCAGCAGGGCGACGGGCAGCATCGCCAGACCGGTCACGGTCTCGATCGGATGCGTGATCATGTGGATGGTGCCGCCGACCATGTCTCCCGCGCCCTGAAGGGCGCCCACGATCACGTCCCCGACAAAGCCACCGACGCCTTGCTCCTCGACGGGGCGCCGCACCCGGCGGGCGGCCAGCTCCGACCGTGTCTCCGCGTCCACCGGGCGGTAGATGCGTTCACGCTGCGGTGCCGGTCCCAGGACCTGGTTCAGGTCGCGCACGAGCTTGGGCATGACGGGTTCTCCTGACCTGTCTATCCCCGCGGAACGCACCGCGCTGACGGCGGATCCGGTTAAGCCTCTCCTAAATCTGGTCTCCCTGCCGCGATTATCGAGAGATTTGTCGAAGCTTAAGCGCTACTTAACCGCAGCGACGCAAGCGGAGGGCGTCCTCTCCGGACAAACTTCCTGTCAGGGCCCAGTGCCCGCAAGGTCACCCCACCCATCAACCGTTCCGGAGGAATCCCGATGTCGCTGATCAACCGCCTTGTCCGTGAAGAAGAAGGCCAGAGCATGGTCGAGTACGGCATCATCGTTGCCGTCATCGCCGCGGTCTGCATCGGTGGCTACAAGGCCGTCGGCGCCCAGGTCAACAAGTCGATCGACACGCTCATCAAGAACATGAAGTAGGCCCGGCCACGCTTCCCCGGCCCGGGGCGCCCGTCAATGACCGGCGTCCCGGGCCTTTGTTCCGGGTACAGTGCAAGCCGTGATCTCGCTCTTCGTGGCCGACCCGTGGCGGTGGGCCCTCCTCCCCGTCCTGATGGTGGCGGTCGTTACGGATGCGCGGAGTCAGCGCATTCCCAATTGGCTGACCTTTCCCGCGATGGCCGTGGGCCTGCTGGCCAATCTGATTGCGGGCGGCCTCGCCGACGGCTGGCGCGGGGCGCTGTCCGGCGGGGCCGGGGCGTTGGCCGGGTGGCTCGCCTTTCCCCTGGCATTCCTGTTGATCGATGCGCTCTACGCCGGAGCGTGGGGCCAGCTCAAGGGCATCCGAGCCGGTGACATCAAGCTGATGGCCGCGGCGGGAGTCTGGATGGGGCTCTTGCCTGCCCTGTCGGCGATACTCGACACGGCCCTGGCTGGTGGGGTCATCAGCCTCGCCTGGGCGGCTGCCCACGGCGCGCTCGGGGGCGTGCTGAGGCAGGTCAGGGGCTTCTTCATGGCTGTCGGGGCAGGGCTTCGGCAGCCGGCCGCGATGGTGCCCGACTCCAAGGCGCCTCTCCTGCCCTATGCACTCTCCATCGCCCTCGGTACGGTGGCCGCCATGGTCTGGCCCCCGTTGTGGCAGCTGGGCGGTGGCTCGTGAGGTCGTTGCGTCCCGCCGCGCCGGGTCAGGCCATGGTGGAGTTCGCCCTGGTCCTGCCCCTCTTGCTCTTGCTGACTTTCGGCACTCTGGAACTGGGGCTGGCGGTTCAGCGTCGGCTGGTGCTGACGGGCACGGCCTTCGTGGCGGCGCGTGTTGCCGCCGTGCATGGCGAGACGGCCGAGGCGGGCGTCCGCAAGGTGGTCGAGACCTATGCGGCCGATGCCGAGTCTTCGTGGCTGACCGGTGTCAAGCCCGAACTGGACCGCGCGGGCAGTGGCGTGCGTGTCCGGATGACCCGGAAGGATGAGGGCTTTACCCCGGCCCTCGTGGGGGCGATGGTCGCCAGCGGCGGCAGGCCGCCCCAGAGGGGTTCCTGGACCGTTGCCGCCGTGGTGCGGCCCGAATTCGTTCCGGGGCGCCTCCGTCGGGGCGCCGCGCAGGTCCCGACGGACCTGCAGGTCGATTACCGGGTGACCTTGCCGGGGCTGGAGCGGCTCAAGGGCATCGGGGACATCGTCCGCAAGCTGCCTGGTGGGGCTTCCGGGGCGGAGCTGGCCTTGGCTGCCGATCCGACGACGCAGGCCACCCTCGCCAACCCGATGGACCGGAACGGCACGGTCTCGCCCAGCAAGCGCTACGTGTCCCCGGAGAATGAGGCGCAAGCCTTCCGGCAGGCCCAGCGCCTCGCTGAGGGATTTGATCAGCTGGACAAGGTCGTCAAGGCTTTCTACGCGGCCTATGTCGTTGCGGCAACCGTTCCCGGATCGACCGGTGTCGATGCGACCCTGGGGGCCTTGGCTGCGGCCTTTGCGCAGGTCGACAGGACCGTTTCACTTGCCGGCACGGCGGAGCGCCTCGACAAGGCCCAGAAGGCCTTCTTCAGGGGGGGCACGCCTTGAGGGCCCACCGTCCGCCCCGAGGCCAGGCCCTCGTCTATTTCACGCTGGTCCTGGCCGTGATTGTCGGCGTCCTGTATGCCACCTACGACCTTGCCCGGCTGACCACCGCCAAGATGCAGGCGCAGACGGCCGTGGACGCCGCGGCGTTGGCTGGCTCGTCGGTCAAGGTGTCCGTGCATCACACGCGGTCGCTTGCCTATGCCGCCATGACGGGCCAGGCGACCCTGGCAAGACTCAAGTTTGCCAAGGCCATCGCCGTGGTGGGGGCCCAGCCTCCGGTTCCCGGCCAGCCCTATCTGGCGGCCAAGGAGTTCGACAAGTGGGTTGGCGAGGCCCAGGCCCACGTCGTCAAGCTGCGGCGCCTGCGTGCCGGCCTCGTGGCCTACAACGCCTGGGTGGCCAAGGAGGGGCCGGAAATCGTTGCCGATGCCGCAAGGCTGGCCTTCAACGCCAACGTATCGGGCATGAACGCGGCCATCGGCGAGGGCAGCGCGGCCAATGCCCGCAACCTGACGCTGCTGGCGGGCTCGAAGAACCTGCCCGAGAACGGGGGGCAGTTTGCATCCGGGCGCTTCGTAGGGGGCGTCAACTATCCGGGCGAGTCTGCCGGGGCGGGGGGATCCGCAGGCAAGACCCTGGTCTGGGCCGAGCCGGTCTACCGGCCTCTGGGCTCCGCCCTGCTCGGGGCATCGCACCCGCTTGCCCTGCCCTCGGTGGCGGCTGCCGGCATCGTGCCGGCCAGCGAACTCAAGGCCGCGGAGCCCGGCTCGGGTGATGCGGGCCTCGGCGGATTCGGCTTCCGCTGGTATGCACCGCGGCTCTTCCAGGTGGGTGGCGTCAACGGGTATCCCCATGAACTCCTGCACTGAGCACGGACGCGCGCGGGGTCAGGCGCTGGTCGAGATGGCCATCGTGCTGCCGGTCGGCGTGCTGCTGCTCCTGATGGTGGGCTACATGGGCAAGGGGCTTCTCGAACGCCAGCAGGTGGTGATGGCCGCACGCCACGCCGCGCGTACCGTGGCCCACCAGGCCATGGCCTCGACGGTCGGCAAGGTTTCCGGTGCCGGTGTCGTCCAGGCCTCCGTCGGGCTGGCGGGCAGGGACGCGGCGGTCCGGGAGCTGTTGCCCGAGGGCAAGGCGGCCCAACCCGACTGGGCTGCTGCCGTCGGGGGCACCCCCACCAGTCGCCTGCGTCCGAGGCCGCTCGGGGCGGGCGCCATGGGCTACATGGCCACGCACGTCGAGCAGGTCGAGGGCAGGGCCATGACCTTCGGCTTGGGCTTCGTCCTCTATGGTGCCAAGGCCGACAGCCGCCTGCGCATCCTGGAACCCGTCCGCAAGCAGGCGCAGGGCGTGGCGAAGCAGGTCGGCAAGCCGCCTTCCGCCTTGGCGGCGCCGCTGACGGTCTCGGCCCAGGCCTTCATGCCGGGAGAATTGCCGGTCCATCACCCCCAGGTGGGCCTTGTCGAAAGCAACCGCTGGATTCGTGACATCGTGGAGGGGCCGTGATGCTGGCAGTCCTGCTTGCCGTGGCGGCAAGCCTGCCCGACCTGCCGCGCTGTCCGGGTGTGGTCTGGGGAGGCAAGGGGCGGGCCCGCTGGGTGCGCCTTGCCGGGGCCGAGCGCACGGCGCTCGACCGCTTCGAGGCCTGTTGGCAGCGTGCCGGTTGGCAGGCCGAGATCGAGCCTGCCGTCCTGGATGGCGCCCCGGCGCCGGGGCGCTTGCGCATGTGGCGCAAGGGACCTTGGCGGGCAACGGTGTTTTCCGCCCAAGATGCCGCCGGGCGTGCGCTATGCTTGGTCATGACGGATCGGGACAGCCGGACCTCCGCTGCCTCTCCGTCCCGTGGAGGGCCCTGATCGATGTCGGATCTTCGTGCGAAGCTGCGGCGCCCCGAAGGTGAGGAGGCGGCGGGTTCGGCTCCGACCTCGGGTGGCAAGGCCCTGCGTCGCAGCAAGGCTTCCGGCGGTCGTGGCGGGCGGGGTGCCCGTGAGGCGGCCCGGCCCGGATTGCTCGAAGGCCTCGACGTGAACCGGCGCCTGCTCCTGGCTGCGGGCGGCCTCGCGGCGGTCGCGGCGTTGCTGGCCGTGACCTATCTCTCCGATGCCTCGGCACGCATTGCCGGCGCCGGGACCAAGGTCAAGGTCTGGGTGGTCGCGCGGGACCTGCCGGCCCGTCATGCCCTTGCCGAGGGCGATCTCGAAGAGCGCGAGGTGCCTGCGGTCTACCTTGCCGGTCCGCATGTCACGTCGGACAAGGCGGTGCTGGGACGCGTCACGACGACGGCGTTGTGGCCCGGCGAGGTGCTGCTCGAGGGGCGCGCCGTGCCGGCAGGAGCCGCGACCGGAGTGACGCCCCGGATCGGCAAGGGCGAGCGGGGCTTCGTGTATGTTCCGGATGGCCTCCAGGACGTCCCCCTCGTGCGCCCCGACGACCGGGTCGATCTGGTCGCGACCGTGCCCGAGGCCGAGGGCAGCGGCAGGCTGGTCTCCCGGCCTGTCGTGCACGGTGCACGGGTCATCGGCGTCGGCGACCGGTTCTCTTCCGAGGCGACGGAGTCCGTGACGGGGCCTAACGGGGCCATCACGCTGGCCGTGCCGCAGGGGCGCGTGCAGTTGCTGGCCGTCCTGGCCGAGGCCGGGCGCCTGCACTTCATCCTGCGGGCGGCTGGTGACACGACGACAGGCACCCAGCCGGACATCCGCGAACTCGAACGGCTCGTCCTCGGGCAGGTGGCCCGTCCGGTGGCTCCACGCCAGGCCCCACCGCGCACCGTCGTCCGCGTCGTGCGGGCCCCGGCCCCGGCGCCCCGCGTGGTGCGGGTGCCGGCCGCCACTCCTCGTCCGCCCGTGCGCCGGGCGCCGCAGGTCGAGATCTACAACGGCGCCTCGCGGCAGGGTTCGGGCAACTGAGGGCACGCTGCCGGGGGTATAGAGGGGTGACGCAGCCATGACCCGACGCCTTCTGCCCTTCCTGACCGCCACCTTCGCAGTCCTTGCCCCGTGGCCGGGCGGCAGCGTGCTGGTCCCGGCACCCGCACAGGCGGCTGTGGCGGATCTGACGGTCCGGCAGGGCCATACCACCGTCTTTCGGGTCCCGAAGGGCGCGACGCGCGTCGCCATCGGGGACTCCGCGGTTGCCGCCGTGACGCTCATCCAGGACGGGACGGGCGAGAACCTGCTCATCGAGGGGCGCAAGCCGGGCCTCACCAACTTCCTGGTCTGGACCGCCGCAGGCAAGGTGCCCTCGAACTATCGGCTCGAGGTCCTGTCGGGTCGGCGTACCGAGACGGTCGTCATCCGGGTTCAGGTCTGGGAGCTGCTCAAGGGCGACGAGGGGCAGTCCGGTATCAAGTGGTCCGAGGGGCTGTCTTTCCAGGAGGCGCCGCCTTCGACGCCCTTTGCGCTGGGCTTTCCGGTCCGGGCCGGCGTGCTCGAGGCCCGGTTGCAGGCCCTGGCTCAGGCCAAGCGAGCCCAACTCGAGGCTTCCCCTACCCTGCTTGCCCTGTCGGGCCAGGAGAGCCGTTTCCTGTCCGGCGGTGAGCTGCCCGTGGTCGTCCAGACCCCCAATACCGTCGCCGTCGACTGGAAGCCCTTCGGTGTGGGGCTTAAGGTCACGCCCGTTGTCGAGGGCGAGGAAATCCTGCTGCGCATCAAGCCCGAGGTCTCGAGTATCGATCGCCTGAACGGCGTGCAGACCGGCAACTTCAACATCCCGGCCATCGCCACGCGTATGGCCGAGACGCAGGTTGCCGTCCGGCCGGGCCAGGAAATCGTGCTGGCGGGTCTCAAGCGCCGGACCGTGCGCTCCGTGACCAGCCGAGTTCCGCTCCTCGGGTGGTTGCCTGGTGTCGGTGCCTTGTTCACCTCGACCCAGCAGGAGGAGGAGGAGGGAGAACTGGTCTTCCTCGTCACGCCGACGCTTTTCAAGGATGGCGAGGCCATGTCCGAGAAGGGCTACGGCAAGGGCAAATGACGGCTCCTCGGCTGACGGTGATGCTGTCCGCCAGGGGCGGGACCGGTCGCAGCATCCTCGCGGCGAACCTTGCGCTTGCCCTGCTGCGGCGAAATCGCCAACCCGTCTGGCTGTGGGATGCTGATGAACTGACTGGGGGCTTTCAGGCGGATGCCTTCGACATCCAGGGCGCTCATCCCCACTGGGGCGAATGCCTGCGCCACGGAAACCCGCTGGCTGAGGCGGTCGTGCGTCACGCCTCGGGACTGGATCTGCTGCCTGCGCCGCCCATCGGTTGGGGTGGGGTTCTCGAGCCTGGGGCCCTGGCCTCGCGGGTGCGCGAGGTGGCAGCGCCCCACCTTGTCGTGGACCTGTCGGGCGTGGGGCTGGCCGAGCACCAGTTGGCCTGGCTTGACCTCGCTTCCGCCGTCGTCCTTGTCGTGACGCCGGACATCCCCTCTCTGACGGCCACGCGGCACTTGCTGGAGCACCTTCGGACCCAGCACGCGGTCCTCGACCGCCTGATGCTCGTCGTCAATCGGGCTGGCCTCGTCCAGGACATCACGCCCCGAGACGTGGCGCAGGAGCTGGGTCTGGACCTTGCCCAGGCGGTGCCTTTCGAGCCGGCCGTGGTCACGGCGCTCAACCGTGGCGTCCCCCTGCTGGCGGCTGCCACGCCCCCGTCGAGTCCCTTCGGCAAGGCCTTGCTGGCCTTGGCGCAGGCCGTCCAGGCCCCGTCCCCGCGGGATTGGGCCACGCTGGCGCGCAAGACGGCGGCGCGTCCTGCCGTGCGTGGCGGAAGCGAAGCTGCCGCCGAGGCCTCCACGGCCCTGGTGCCCGTCGAGACGGCCTGGCGTGAAGGCCACGCGGAGCTGCGCCAACGTCTGCACCGCATGCTCGTCGAGGAACTCAAGCGGATGGACGTCGGCCTCGACCGTCTCTCCGACCCCCAGCACCGTCAGGAGATCCGCCGTCAGGTCCAGCGCACGGTGGCCGATCTGATCGAGGACATGCCCGATGCCGCCGCCATGGGGCGCGAAGAGCGTGGCGCCCTCGCGAGGGATGTGACGGACGAGGCCGTCGGCTATGGGCCACTCGAGCGTTTTCTGGCCGACCCGGCCATCAGCGAGGTCATGGTCAATGGCCCGGGACGGATTTTCGTCGAGCGCGAGGGGCGCTTGCAGCAGGTTCATGATCGCTTCACGGACGAGACCCAGCTGCGCGTCGTCATCGACCGCATCGTCGCGCCTCTGGGTCGACGGGTCGACGAGAGCAGTCCGATGTGCGACGCCCGATTGCCCGACGGCAGCCGCGTCAATGTCATCATCCCCCCCCTGGCCTTGCGGGGCGCGACCCTGACCATCCGGAAATTTCCTTTGCGGCGCCTGACCATGGAGCATCTGGTCCAGTACGGATCCCTGACGCCCGAGATGGCCGGTTTCCTGCGGCAATGCGTCCGGGCGCGCCTGAATGTCTTCATCAGCGGGGGGACGGGCTCGGGCAAGACCACCCTGCTCAACGTGCTGTCGTCATTCATTCCGGACGAGGAACGCATCGTCACCATCGAGGACGCCGCCGAACTGCAACTGGTCCAGTCCCATGTTGTGCCGCTCGAGGCCCGGCCAGCAAACCTCGAGGGAGTCGGGGCCGTTCCCATCCGGGATCTGGTCCGGAACTCGCTGCGCATGCGGCCGGATCGCATTGTCGTCGGTGAGGTGCGCGGAGGCGAAGCCCTCGACATGCTCCAGGCCATGAACACGGGCCACGATGGATCGCTTGCCACGGGCCACGCCAACTCTCCGAGGGATGCCATGGCCCGTATCGAGACCATGGTGCTGATGGCAGGCATGGACCTGCCTGTCCGGGCCATCCGCGAGCAGATCGCCAGCGCCCTTCAGGTCGTGGTGCAGGTCTCCCGGCTTGCCGATGGCTCACGCAAGATCACGCGCATCACCGAGGTCACGGGTCTTGAGGGCGAGACGCTGACGCTCCAGGACCTCTACAGCTACGAGCAGACGGGCGTCGATGCCCGTGGCAAGGTCCAGGGCGCCTTCAAGGCATCGGGCCTCCGGCCCCAGTTCGCCGAGGTCTTCGAACGGGCAGGCGTCGGCTCCTGATGGACCCTCGTCTCCTGCTGGTCTTCCTGCTGGCCTTCGTGTCGGCGGGGATGCTGGCCTTTGTGGTGGCCCGCCGCTACGAGCAACGCCTGTCGGCGGCGCTCGAGGGCTACCTGGGTCGGACGCGCAAGGCCCTTGCGCGAACGCGCAATCCCTTGTCCACCGAACGGTTTGCGCGCCAGCAGGCAGGTCTGACGGGTGCTGCCGCCCTGCTGGGCTTCGTGCTGGGCGACGGCCTTGCCAGTCGCATCTTCCTTGCTGCGCTGGCCGCCGGCGTCGTGTGGTCCCTGACCAATCGCTGGCTCGACATGCAGTGGCAAAGATACGTGAAGGAGTTCGAGGAGCAGTTGCCCGATGCCGTGGGCGTCCTCGCGAATGCCGTGAGGTCGAGCTTCTCCGTGCAGCAGGCCCTGGACCTCGTGACCCAGGAGTTCACGGACCCGATGGGTGCCGAGGTGCGCGAGGTCATGCAGGAACTGACGATGGGCGTCTCCTTCGATCAGGCCCTGCAGAACTGGTCCGAACGCATGAATCACGACGACCTCGATATCCTTTGCACTGCCCTTGTCATCCAGCGCCAGACGGGCGGCAATCTGGGCGAGATTCTCGATAATCTGGCGTCGACGATGCGCGAGCGGCGCCGCATCCAGGGCCAGATCCGCACCTTGACGACGCAGGGTCGCTTCTCGGGGGCCATTCTCTCCTTCCTCCCCGTAGGCCTGTACTTCGTGTTGCTGCTGATTGCCCCGGATCGCATGGGTGTGCTTTTCACCGAGCCGCTGGGCTGGGTGCTCGTGGCCCTGTGCGTCGCCATGGTCACGGCAGGCAGCCTCGTCGTCCGCAAGATTGTCGCGTTGGACGTCTGATGCCGGTCGCCCTGATTTTCCTGTTGGTCTTCGGTGCCGTCTTCGGTGCGACCTTGCTGGGTGTCGTGGCCTTCTCCAAGCCGCAGAACCGCTCGCGGGTGCAGGCCCGGCTCAAGCGCGTGGCCAGGCCCGGCACGGCTGCGCCGCGGCCTCCCCGTGCCAAGACGGCACCGCTCCGGGTGCTCGAGGAGCGCCTCAAGCCCTTTGCCGTCGAGCGTCTTTCCGACGATCGCGCCACGGCCCTGCAGGCTCGCCTCCTGATGGCGGGGGACGACCACACGACACCGGCACGCTTCGTCGCACGCCAATGGATCTACGCTGCCCTGCTGCCCGTAGTCTTCTTGCTGGTCAACAGCGCGGCCTTCGAATTGCCCCCCCTCGGGGCTGCCGTAGGCTTCCTGCTGGCTGGTGTCGCAGGCTACCGTTTGCCCGCATCGCGCCTCGACCAGGCCGTTGAGTTGCGCCAGCAGGCCATCCTTAGGCAACTCCCCACCACCCTGGACCTGCTGACCACGTGCGTTGAGGCGGGCATGTCCCTGACGGCGGCGATGCAGAAGATCAGCGAGCGGATGCGGCCCCATCCGCTGCGGGACGAAATGGAGAAGACGCTTCGCCAGATGCAGCTGGGGCGCAGTCGTGGCGAGGCGCTGCGGGAACTGGGGCGACGCGTGGGCCTGAAGGAGCTCAACAGCGTGGCCATCGCGATGGTCCAGGCCGAGACGATGGGCTCATCGATTGCCCGGACCCTGCGCATCCAGAGCGGCATCATCCGCGAGGCCCGCTGGCAACGTGCGCAGGAATTGGCTCAGAAGGCCCCGCTCAAGCTGGTCTTCCCGATCACCTTCCTGATCTTCCCGGTCATTTTCATCATCATCTTTGGCCCGCTCGTCCTCGGCATCCTGACGGGGAAGGCCTGACGTGCCCGGCCTCTGGCTGGGGGACCGGCCCGTGGTCGAGCGTCTCGAGGTGGCCCGGACACCGTGGGCGCGGATGAGGGGCCTGGGCTTCCGGGATCGCTTCGAACCCGGCGAAGGCATGCTGCTGGTGCCTTGCAACAGTATCCACACCTTCTGGCCGCGCCTGAACCTCGATGTGTTGTTCCTTTCGCGGGACTTCCGTATCCTTAGGGTCTTGCACGACCTGCCGCCCGGGCGGTTTTCACCGATCGTCCCCAAGGCCCGGCAGGTTCTGGAGTTGCCGGCCGGCCAGGCGCGCGGGCTGGGTCTCGAGGAGGGCGTGACACTGAGGTGGGAGCCGTGAAGGTCCGTCAGTCCCTGGCGATGGCGCTCGCCCTCGGCTGCCTGTTTCCCACGGCCCCTGCCGCCATGGCGCAGGATGCCGTATCCACAGGCGCCTTTCTGATCGATCGTGGCTTCCTGCCGGGTGTCTGGGGCGGTAGCGCCACCAATCGTGCACGGGTCTCGCGCTACGATGCGGCGTGGATCCTGGCGTCGTTCCTCGATCCGTCGGACCACGCCTTCATGGTGACGGCCTGGGCGGACGTGCCTCCCGGTTTCTGGGCCTTGGCCGCCGTCAACCGGGTCACGGCCCGCGACCTGCTCGAGGCCGATGGCGCCAACTTCCAGGGGACCCAACCCATCTCGAGAGGGGCCTTCCTCGTTGCACTCGACAAGGTCTTGCGCCTGCGTGCGGCTCCGTTGCCGCCGTCGCCCGAGCGACGCATCGTGCTCACGGACATCCGGGGCTTTCCCGGCCAGGAGGCCTTGCAACGGGCGGCTAACGACTGGCTCATCGTGACCTCGGGTGGCCCCGTCCGACCGACAGAGGACCTGACACGCCAGGATGCCTTGATCTGGGTCTATCGCGCGGCGGCGCTGGTGGATCCGGGCGTGGCGGCTCGGTTCGCCGACGAACAGCGCCCCCGATCGACGCCCGAGCCGCCGGTCGAGGAACCGACCCCCGAGCCTGCGGCCACGCGTACCCCTGCGCCTGCGGTCACGCCGCGTCCGCTTCCGACGCCGCGACCTGTCGTGACGCCCGTGCCCGTGCCGACCCGTCCGCCTGCAGGCACGATGACGCCGCCGCCTTGGCTGGTGGTGCCCGACCCGATGCCGACGCCGACGCCCGTCGAAAACGAGCCGGCGCCGACGCCTGCTCCTGCGCGGACACCCTCGCCCGCGGCGACCCCTCAGGTGGCGCGGACATCGGCTCCGGTGGCAGGTGCGCGCTGGACCCTTCCGGCTCTCGATTGGTCACGCCGTCTGGGTCGGGGATGGGCGGTCACGGGCCTTGCGATCGGAACGGGAGACGGACGCACCTTCCGGGATATCAGTTTCTACATGCCGGGCGCCCTTGATGCCGGCCTGTCGCTGGCGGTCCCGGGTTGGGCGCTCGAGGCGCGCGGGACGGGACGCTTGTTCCCCGGTACCGAGGGCTCCCTGACCCAGTTCGGGGTCGCCGCCGATGTCCTTTGGCAGCCGTCGGCCACGGGTTCCGTGACGTGGGGCGTCGGGTTGGGTTCCGACATCGGTCTCCAGTTGGCCTCGGGCACCACCGATCCCGAGGCGGGTCGCACGTTCCTGGGGGCGGGGCCATCCGCCATCATCCGGGCCCCCCTCGGTCCTTTCAGCACCTGGGCTTTGGCCCGCAGCCAGGTGGGCCTTGCCCTCGCGGTCTCGACGGGGCCGGCCTTCGGGGCGGGGGGCGAGTTGGGTGCGGCCTGGCCGTCGCCAGCAGGCCTGCCGAT
The DNA here is from genome assembly GCA_035286125.1 of Candidatus Sericytochromatia bacterium. Taxonomy (GTDB): domain Bacteria; phylum Cyanobacteriota; class Sericytochromatia; order S15B-MN24; family VGJW01; genus VGJW01. Next base: position 69,123 of record JAYKIS010000053.1, on the reverse strand, counting down.
CGATCTGATGCTCACGTGGCGTCTTCAGGCCGTGCTGCGCAGCAGTGGCGCCCAGGATGTCGTGCAGGGTCTGGGGCTCGGAGTCGGAAGGGCGTTCTGATGATTCATGGCATCTTGTTGGCCGTCCTTGCCGTGCTTGGCCTTTCCCTCGGGAGCGTGGCCACGCTCGGTCCCGAATTCGTCACGCAGCGCCTGGCGGCCTCGATGACCCGCGCCCTCGAGGGAACACCCCTTGCCGTGGGGGAGGTCGCGTGGCTGCCGAGAGCCGCGACCCATGCCACCTGGGGCGAGGTCGGCGACTTTTCCGGCAGTGTCCTGATTGAGGGGGCCTCCCTCTCGGCCGTGCCGATTCGCTGGTCGTTGTCGGGTGTGCGTGTCGAACCGGCGTCGCTCGTGGGCACGCCGTCGTTGGCGGTGCCTGCCAGCCTCAGCGTTACGGTCCGGGTTCGGGACGCCGAGGTGTCCGAGGCCCTCCGCGATGCACTGCCCGGACTTTTGCAGGGTCGTCTCCCGGTCCCGGAAGGGGACATGTTCAAGATCGGGCTGCGTGGGCTGTCCTTTGCCGAGGGGCTGGTCCAGGTCGTGCTCACGGCCAAACTGCCCATGATGGGGGGCATGGCGTTGCCCTTGCAGGCTTCCGTGAGACCTGTGCTGCTCCCTGACGGGACCCTCGGCATCGAGGATCTGTCGGTACGCCTGATGGGGCAGGAGTTGGGGCGTCGCCTGCCCGTACCGGCGCGCCTCGACATCGCGACCTTCATGCCGGCCGGAGTCTCGGACGCGCGCCTGTCGGACCTCTCTGTCGCGAACGGCATCCTGAGCCTGGACCTCAAGGCCACGGTACGCCAGTTGCCGGCTGCTGCCCGGACTGCCGAACCGGCCTTGTGAAACGGGCCATGACGCGGCACGGTCCGCGTCGTGACTTCCTTGTGCGTGCTTGAAGCCGAAGGCGTGGCGTGCCTGCCTGCCCGGGGGCCCGGCTTGCTGGTGGCCAACCATCGCAGTCCGCTCGATGTCCTCTGGCTGAGGCTGTCGTGTCCGCGACCGCTGCATGTCGTCACGGCCTCGTGGTTGCGGGTTTTCGGTCTGGGGCTATGGGGACCTGCGCTGGGCCTGCATCCGTTGCCCTGGGGGGCAGACCGGCAGGATCTGGTCGCACTGGTCCGTCCGCTGTGGGCAAAGGGTGAACTCGTGCTGGTGTTTCCGGAGGGGATGGCAGGTGTGCTGTATCCGGCACCGCCGGGCATGGTCGGCCGCTGTCGCGGTGGAGCGGGTGCTCTGGTTCGTGAGGCGCGGCGACTTGGCCTGGGGCTGGTTGTCGTGGCGGCCTATGTGCAGGCCGAGAGGCTCTGGTGCGGCCTTGCCCTGCCCCCGGTCCGGATCACGTACCGACGCATCGGGGCCGTCGCGTACGGTACTGGCTACCAGGCCGACAGGCAGGTCACGGACCACATGCGCCGGGCCATCCTGGCTTGTGCGCGGATTGCCGTGGCGTGAAACCCGACCTACAGCTTCCAGGTCACCTTGGTGCCGTCCAGCCTTGTCAGGACCGGATTGCCGTCGCTGTCGCTCGAGATGTCCGCGAGCTTGCCGCCAGGGACCAGGCTGCCCTTGTCATCGACCAGGACGACCTCGCCCGTCAGCTCCGAGGTACCGGGCAGGTTGCGGGCCAACTGCGCCGCGTAGTCATAGCGCATCATGACCTTGAAGCCGAAGCGGCCGGGCTGGGGCACTTTCAGGAAGGTCAGGCGCGACTGGGCTCCTTGCAGGTCGAATTCGAGCGTTTCCCGGATCTCTCCGGCCTGCCCCGTGGTGACAGCCGCAGCAGTGGGTGTGCATCCGCCGGCGCTGTCGCAATCGCGCAGCCAGCCTTCGATCATCAACGTCATACGATCCATATCTGCCCGCGCGGCCAGGTCGAAGGCCAGCGTCCGGCCGCTTGCACCGGGTTGGGACAGGCGACCGTCCACCGTGACCTTGCCCGGCAGTTGGACCGCCGGTGCGTCCGGCAGGAACGGCACCTTGTAGGACGTGAAGGAGTCCTGATCGACCCTGACCTCAGCCACGGCGTTGCCGCCTTGGCGCAAGACGACCTGCTCGGTCCGGCGGGTTGTGGCCGCAGGTCGCGCGTGCACGCCAACGATGATCGAGGGCCGGTTCGTCGTGTCCGTCGTCCAGCCGGTGCCGGCCAGGGTCAACGTATGCTCGCCGCTGACCACGACGGATTCCGACCCCATCGGGACGGATGCCGTGGCGTAGGTCAGAAGGTCTTCGTAGGTCTCGACCTCCTCGGCGAGGCGGCGCAGACGCTTGGTCGCCTTGAAGCCGGTGCCGGACAGCGTGGCAAGGTGGTCCGTCCCCTCTGCCGGCAGGACAGAGGTCGTGCTCTCGGCAGACATCGAGATGTCCGCGGGGAAGGGCAGGAAGCCGAAGCGCTCGTAGACGCTGTTGAGGGATGCGCCCAACACCCGGCGGTCACTTGGCCCGGACAGGTTGTTGCCCATCGGCATGGTGAAGTTGTTGCCCATCGGCATGGTGAAGTTGTTACCCATGGGCATCGTGAAGTTGTTGCCCATGGGCATCGTGAAGTTGGCAGCCGAGTTCACATCCTGGAAAGAGGACAGCGCCCTGTCGGCCTCCTTGGCCTTGTCCATGCTCTCCGTGGACAGCTGCGGCAGGGTATAGCTGACGGAGCGCAGGGACGTCGTCAGGCCTGACGCGGGGGTCGTGGCCGTGTTCTGGGCGCAGGCCGCCAACGCGACGGAGCCGATGCCGACGACGATGCGACGGGTCAAGGCCACGGGAAGCTCCTTTCGCGGGACAGGGCCGCATGGCCATCATACCCAACGGAGAGGGCTGACGGCGAAGATTTCCGGCCCTCCCTGCCCGGTTCGCCGGCCACGAGTGCAAGGACCGTACGGCCGACCGCCGCCATTGTTCCGGCGTCGAGGCGATCGATGTCGTCCTGATGGGTGTGCCACGCGGGATCGGCCATGTCCACCAGGTCGACCGCCGGGATGCCTGCCTCGATGAAGGGCGTGTGGTCGTCGATGATCTCGGGGCCCTCGCGCCGGCTGAACCACGGACCCGCCCCGACCGTGCCGGCGACGCTCCAGAGGCGGTCCACGAGCCATGGTGCCGAGCGGCGCGATGCTGCCTCCATCGCAAACCCCGCGTCGGCCCTGCCGACCATGTCGAGGACGAGGGCCCAGCGCGGCCTGGGGCCACGGTGGGCCCGGACCCAGGCCCGGCTCCCCTGGGCATAGTCCTCGGGGCGTTGCCCCACGTCCTCGGCATCCACGAAGACCGTGGCGATGGCCATGTCGCGAGGCAGCAACCGCAGCATCTCGAGCAGGACCGCGACTCCCGAGGCGCCATCGTTGGCACCCGGTCCCGGCTGCCGTCGCCTTGACGCATCGGGCTCCCGGTCGCTCCAGGGCCTGGTATCCCAGTGCGCCACCAGGACAAGCCTGGGTGGAAGCGCCGGACCCGTCAGGGCCGTCAGGTTGCGGCAGGCGACCTTGCGGCCCTCGAGCTCAACCGTGAAATCCTGCAGGACGAGGCGAGCCTCGCGGGCCCGGATCTGGGAGGCGAGCCACGTCGCAGCGCGGTCATGCGCCGCGGTACCCGGCACTCGGGGCCCAAAGGCGACCAGCGTCCGCGCCAGGTCGAGGGCGCGTGTCCCCGAGAAGGCGTCCGGCAGGTCGCGACGGCCACCCATCGTCGCCGCAGCCATGACGAGGGTGGCCAACAACCTTGTCAGACGCCCTCCAGCAGGGCCATCGCCGTGGCCTTGTCGCCCTCGGCAACGGCCTCGGCCAGCGCTTCCCGAACCACGCCCAGACTTGCGGCCCGCTCGACCAGGGGTAAGTTCAGCACGCCGCAGGCGACCATCAGTTTGCGGCCGGCAGTCGCGGCGGCCGGCCAGTCCTGCCCGCGGATGGCCGTCAGCAGAGGAGCCGCCAGTCGGCTCGGGTCGGCAGCAAGCATCGACAGGGCCGCGACGATGTCCTCGTGCCCGACGAAAAGCGAAGCGAGGCCCGTATCCAGGTTCGTCTCACCCGAGGCCATCGCGCCGCGCGTCCGCCTCACCCGAGCGATCCAGCGCACGGCCTGTCCGGTGGTACCGTGCGCCAGCGCACCGGACAGGACGAAGGCCGCGCGCGCCTGGACCAGCGCCGCCTCGGGGTCCTCCTCCTCGAAGAGACGCCGTCCGATGGCCTCGCAGCATTCGGGCAGGCTCTGGTCCAGCGCAGGGCGCTCGGGTTCGGGGATGCGTCCCGACTTGACGTGCGTCAGGATGGCGATGTCGGCGACAATCGGAGCCATCTGGGCGTGGCACGCTGCGAAGCGATGGGATTTGGCCAGATCGAGTCCTTCGCGAATGTGCAGGGCCAGCTGGGCAATGCGGCCACGCAACTCGTCGAGCAGGCCCTCGGCATCTTGCTCGAGGGGGCCGGCCAGGGCCACCGCGGTGTCGCGCTCGCGTCGGTCCAGGGCATCGGCCAGGGCCTTGGCCCCCTTCACGGCGCGTGCGGCCCGATGGACGGAAGGGTCGGCAAGGATCAGGCAGGCCTCCGTGAGGCCGATGCCCAAGGGCAGCGCAGTCTCGGGCATTTCCGACAACGCCAGGGGGGCCAGCTGTTCCTGCCAGCCCTGCAACGCCTTCATCCGCTCGGCGATCAGGGGCCGGAACGGATCGGCCTCGGCCGCGATCCGCTCGAGCAGGCGGTGCACCCGCACGGCCCGCTCAGGCCCCAGGGTCTCGCGCCAGCCGGCGTTCATGCGCCCGGAACCTGGCGCACTGTCCGGACTCCGCCCGGGGGCAAGGTCCACGGGCCCGCTCCCGTCTCGTCGGGTGTCTCATCCAGACGGCAACCGATCCACGATCCTTCGTCGGGACCGTGCCACGAGACCGGTCGTCCCGTCGGGTTGTGGACGCGGATGACCGTGCCCCCGCCTTCTGTCGCGGGCTTCAGCGCCGACAGCCTGAGGCCCTCGGGCAGCGCATTGGCAAAGAGGGCGGGCGGCAGCGACCGACCGAGGCACAGAGGTCGCCGGACGCCTCCCGTCTGTTCGACGACGAGCTCGCGTCGTGCGCGATCCATGGCGCCCAGCGCACCCCACCACGCCATGTCGCCCGGAGCCTTGCCCTGCCAGCGCACGGCGATGCGAACGCTTGCCGGCCCCTCGCACTGTGCCTCGGGCGTCTGGAAGGCCGGTCCCGCTCCGCCGCCACGCGTCCGCAGATCGTCCCGCGACAACCAGCCCACGGCCCGCATCATCGTGAGCGCGACGGAGCGCCCGCCCTCGACGATCTCGGCTTCGGCGAGGCCGCGGGCGATGACCTGCGCACCGGCCTCCCGCGCTTCGACGGCAACCCAGCCGAGGTGCGGGAAGGTGGGCGGCACGGCCTCCGCCAGGGGGGGCACGGGCAACGCGCCCAATCCCTTGCCGGGCATCCGAGGGACGGCCCCGAAGGCTGTTTCGGACCACCAGGCCTCCGCACGATCCACGCCGGTGTCGACGATCATTCTCAGGCGGTGGTCATGGCTCAGGTTCTCCCAGAAGGTCTCGAGCCGAAGCGTATCCTCGCCCGCCGTGACCCTCACCGTCGTCGTCAGGTCGGTCTGGATGGCCGCGACGGTCCGGCCCAGCCTGTCGGGCGTCACGCCCACGGGGATGCGGATGCGATGAACGAGCCGGATCTCGGCCTCGGCCGCGCAGATCGACGTGACCTCGTAATCGATCATCGTGGCCTGGACGAGGCGATCATGCTCCGGCGGCGAGTAGGTGTAGGTATCGCCGGCATCGCCACCGTCCACGAATCGGATCAGGTCGGCGACCTCGAGATTCAACCCATGGTGGCGGACCCTGCATGTTCCTTCGGCTACCCAGATCCGCAACAGGCCGTTGTCGACGCCTTCGGCCCATGTTTCCAGGTCTGGGGTGGGGGAAGGCAGCGGCGATGGCCCGGCGGCTGCCCGGAGATGGACCGGCTGGCCGATGGGCAGGGCCGGCAGGTGCGCCATGAGGGCGAAGCGCGTGACATCGACGGTGTCGGGATGGACATCGATGTCGCAGATGAAGTGTCGGTCGGCCGACCGCGAGAGCGGCAGTGTCGGTACCCCTTCGAGGTGGAGGGTCTCGGGCGCGTCTGCGATCGCCGACGGCCACAGGACCTCGAGCCGATGCCAGCCGGCCTCGGGTGCTCCGGCGGGGTCATGGACCATCAAGCCCGGTGCAGCCTCGGCAGGTGCGAAGGTCCGAAGGACCCGTGACGTCAGCTCCTCGCCCAGACCGCGAGCCTGGCTCGTCCGGGCTTCCATCTCGCGATGCACGGCATCGACGGAGCAACCGCAAATGCTGTCGTGGGGATGATTCTTGAGGATGAGCTCCCAGCCCTCGGCCCAGAAGCCGGGGGCGAGGGCGTGGCCTCCGCGCGCCGTGAGGGCCAGGAGGGGTTCGACCGTCCGCTCCCACTGGTCCTCGAGGGCTGCATTCGCCTGCTTCAGGTAGGTCCGGGTGCTGGCCACATCGGGCAACAGGTAGGCCCTGCCCTGATGCCGCAACTCGCCGTGGACCACAGGCAGTTCGCCGCGTCCGGGCGGGGGCAGTGCTTCCTCGAGCAAGCCCAGTCGGGCCCCGACGGAAGCCACGCGGGCCGGCAGGGCGCCCGAAGGCGCAAGGTGGTCGCAGCCCGACAGCAGCAAGAGGGGGCGATCCAGCCGGGACTGCGCGGCAAGGAACTTGTCATGGGCCTCGGCGAGGACTGCGGCAGGGCTGTCGGACCACAGGTGCACATTGCAATAGCCCGTGGGCAGGAACATCGAGGCCATGCCCTCCCCGGACAGGTCCCGCCACCAGAAGTGGTCATCCGGTGGGTCGACCCCCCGCCACATCAGGGCCCTGTCCATCCCGAAGCCGCGGAGGACGAGCGGCAACTGCGCGGGGTGTCCGAACTGGTCGGGCAGGTAGCCGACCCCGGTTCCCTGGGCACCGAATTGCCGCATCCGGGCACGACCGAACATCAGGTTGCGGACAAGGGCCTCGCCCGAGACGAGGAACTCATCCGGCAGGATGTACCACGGGCCGATCGTCAGGCGGCCGGCCACGATCTGGGCCCGCAGCCGAGCCTCGTCCTCAGGATGGATCTCGAGGTGGTCATCCAGCAGGACGGTCTGGCCGTCCAGCAGGAAGTGGGGCAACTGGCCCGACTCGAGCAGGTCGAGGACGCGGTGCACTGCGTCGACCAGCCTCAGGCGATAGCCCTGGAAGGTCCGGTACCACTCACGGTCCCAGTGGGTATGCGGGACGACGACGACGTCTGCCATGCCCGCATCATAACCCGTCAGCGGGTGCTAGCGGCTGCGGGGATGCTCGATGGCCAGCATGTCGGTGCGGAAGGCCGATTCGCTCATCTGCTCGCGCTGGCCCCAGGGGTTGAGGTAAGTCACGCCGCCATCGGCGATGGCCTCGATCTGGATCTGGTGACCACCCCCGCTTTCCCACACCACACTGGCGGGCACGGGGCCCTGGCCCTGACGGATCAACCGCTTCACCTCGTCGACCAACTCCTCGCGGTTCCATCGCGTGGCCATACGTGATCGCCAAGGCTCGCCTTGCAGCTGCGCATTCAGGCTGGCGCTCGCCCACGAGGTCAGGCCGCCCGGAAGGGGGAGCGGACCCAGGAGGGCCTTGTCCCGGGTGTTGTCGTAACCCAGGGGGGAGGCGACCTCCATGAAGGCGGGCTGGACCAGCCGCGCCACCGTGGTGCGCAGGCCGTCGTTCGTGGCTTGCCAGTCCGGTTCGCGTGCGGCGGTGCGCCCACCTGCCAGTAAGACCTTGCCGGCAGGTGTCGCCAGGCCCAGTGCAAGGCGGACGAACTCCGCCGGGTGTTGGCGCATCAGCAGGATCTGGGCGGTGGTCGCGACACAAGTGCCCTTTTCGCGTTGCTCGACCCGGATGGGTTGTTCCAGCTCGACCACGACCTCGTTCAGGAATTGGCGGCGATCGAGGCCGGGTACGAGCGGTTGCCCGAGGGCAGCGTGGAGCAGGCCCAGGGTCGTCTGGCCACCCCGCAGGGCCGGTGCGCCGGGGAGATCGCCCCTGAGCAGCATAAGCTGGAGCGAACGGCCAGCCCACGGATCCAGCGCCTTCAGGACGGCACGGTAACGGTTGCGGTCCGCTTCCGGCAGCCGTGCGAGGGCCGTTTCGGCCCGCGGCGTGTCGGTGGCCAGCGCGGCGGCCGCGGCATCCATGGCTCGCTTGGTCCATTCGTTGGCTGCCGGGGGATCCTCGAGGATGCGACGATCCGCCGTGCCCTTCACGGGCGCGCCCGTAGGCCAACGCAGCAGGTGGATAGCCTTCTGGCCGAAATCACGCAGCTTGTCGCCGACGTCGTTCGCATCGGGCCAGTCCGAGGCCTTCGGTGCATCGGCAGCACGCAACACGGGCGTTGCGACGCCTTGGGCAGACGCTGTGGCGCGTGCGGCCGAGGGGCGGCCGGCAGCGGGCCGCGGAGGTGTACCGGCAGGGCGAATCACGGGGGGCATGCCGGATTGTCCTGAGGGGCAGGCCCGCGCTTTCCCGATCGGGGCCAAGCCCCCTTGAATCTTCGGTTAAATCTGGGGATCGGGCATGGCCCAGACGCGGGCCGCCACGAAGATGTCGAGCAGGCTCTGGTCCAGATGGCCTCGCCTCGCCTCGTCGTGGAGGATGTCCAGGGCCTTGTCGAGGGGCACGGCCTTCTTGTAGGGCCTGTCGGCAGCCGTCAGGGCATCATGGATGTCCGCGATGGCCATCATCCGGGATTGGACCGGAATGGTCTCGCCGCTGAGTCCCAGCGGGTAGCCCGAGCCATTCATGCGTTCGTGGTGGGCGCCGGCAATGAGCGGGATGCCCGACAGATCCGGCGTCCAGGGGATCTGGGCAAGGAAGCGCTGGGTGTGGACCACATGGCGCTCGATTTCCTGCCGTTCCTCGGCGTCGAGGCTGCCACGCCGGATGGAGAGCAGGCGTACCTCGCCGGGTTCGAGGACAGGGCGCGCCAGGCCGTCGCCATCGATCCAGGTCTGGCTCCCGAGGCCCTGGAGGAGGTCGAAGTTGCCGTCTTCCAGAACCGTGGGCTCGTTGGCCGCGAGGATCAGCGCGAGCCAGCGGTCGATCTCGGCCTCGGTCTCTGCGGCCTCGCGATCAAGCGTCTCACAGCACTGCGCATAGGCATCGACCCCTTGGTCCAAAACGATGGCGAGGCGGGTCCGCGCGTCCCGCAGTCGCGTGGCCTGGCGCATCGCGGCGAGGCGTTCGCGCACCTGGTCCAGATGCCACGGGTAGAGCTTCTTGGCCTTGACGAGGACCTCCTCGCGGACGCCGACCTTGCCGAAGTCGTGCAGGAGCGAGGCGTAGCGCAGTTCACGAAGCTGGATCAGCGAGAACCTGGCCGGTCCCCACGGGCCACCGGGGGTGGCGTCGATCGTGCGGGCGAGGTTGACAGTCAGGGTTGCGACCCGGGCGCTGTGGCCGGAAGTTGTCGGGTCGCGGGACTCGATCGCCGTGACCGAGGCCTGCACGAAACCCTCGAACAGTTCCTCGATATTGCGGACCAATCGCGCGTTCTCGAGGGCGACACCGGCCTGCGAGGCCAACGAGGAGGCGAAGGTCACGCTGCCTTCGTCGAAGGCGCATACGAAGCGCTTCACGTGCTCGGGGCTGGCGAGGACGGCCTCGGCATGACGCTTGCGGTTGATGAGCTGGACCACCCCCACGATCGCCCCGCCGCGGTCGCGCATGGGCACGACCAGCATCGAGCGGGTCGTATACCCGGTCTTCAGGTCCCAGGCCCCGTCGAAGGCATAGTCGGACCCCGGGGGCAGGTGCGCCACGTCCTCGATGACAAGGTGGGAGCCCGTCAGGGCCACGTTACCCGCGATGGAGCCCTTGCCGATGGGGACCGTGAACTCCTCGTAGTCGACGGTCATGGAGTCGTTCTGCGACAGCTTGAAGCGCAGCCGGCGGCCACCTTCGCCGTCCGGTTCGACAAGGTAGAGGGAGCCCGCGTCGGCCGTCGTCACTTCGCGGCACTTGCGCAGGATCAGGGCCAGCAGGGCCTCGGGGTCCCTTTCCGTTGTCAGGGCGATGCCGATGCGGTGGACTTCCTCGAGTTGGGACCCGAAGCGTTCGCGGGCGTCCAGGGCCGACGTCCGTTCCTGCTGCAGCTGGTCCTGCGCCAACGCCGACCGCAGCACGATGCGCCACTGGGCTGGTCCGATCCCGTCCGGCAACCAGCCCCAGAAGGCGCGCTCGGGCAGTAACCCGGGCGGTGGAGCGGGCGTGGGCCCGCTGCCGATGAGCAGCCCCCCGCCAGAGACATGCCGTTCCAGCCGGGCACGAACATCGGCCGTGGCCATCATCGCGGCCGGAACCACGAGAATGCCGCCTGTGGCCATCGCGCCCAGCAGGCCCTGCAGCCCGGCATAGCGCCGGATCGGCAGGTCGGCGCCCCAGTCGGGATCCACCGGGCCGGTCTCTGCATCTATCCAGAGGGTTCGCGCCATGGGCCGCGTGCCCCGGAGGTCGAGGTTGGCCGATGGCGAGGACATGCGAAGATGATAGACGAAAGCCCAAGCGCCTGCATGAGCGACCATCTGCCATATCTTTGCCGTTCGGGACGCAGCCGGAGGGTCCTGCTTGCGACCGAGGGAGAAGTCGTGCGGGCCTGGTCCTGGCCCGAAATGACCGAGGCGGCCCAAAGGGTCGCCTCACGCCTGCTCGAGCGGTCCTTCCTGCCTGGGGATGTCGCGGTCTTCTCGGGGCCGGTCCATCCGGCGGCGTGGTTTGCCGCGTGGGGGGTCTGGCTGGTTGGTGGCCGCGTCGCCTGGGTCGAGGAGCCCGAGGATGCGCCGGCAGCCTGCGCCTTGCTGGAAGCTCGGGTGCACTTTGGACCCGACGGTGAGGACCCGGCCGGTTGCCTTGCGGGTGAATTGCCCGACGCCGGCCAAGAGGAGGAACTGGCCCGCCGCGAGGCCGGAACGACGCCCGAGGAGACGGCCTTGATCCTGTTTCCGCGGGGCCATCGCGGCCAACGTGGGGATGCCTTCAGCCACGGTGGCCTCGTTCGGGCGGCGCGCGCCTTCTCCCGCCTGGCCTTCGTGACGCCTTCGGATCGGATCCTCGTGGGAACGACGCCGGACCATCCCGTCACGTGGGGGGTGATGCTGGCCTTCGCCGTCTCCGAGGCCTCCCTGGTGCTGCCGCCACGGCACCCGGGGGGGCGCACGCCAGCAGAGGACCTCGCGACGGTGTGGGTCGCGCCGGCGTGCCTCCTGGATCGCAGGGTGGCCCGTATCCACGAGCGGATCAGGGGGCGAGGCAGACTTTCCCATGCCATGTCGCGCTGGGCGCTGGCTCAGGGTGTCGCTGCCACGGAGCGCCAGGATCGCGCCTTGCCGACGACCGCGGGAGACGCCCGGATGTTGGGCCTCGCCCGTCGCTGGCTGCTGGATGACTTGCGCACGCACCTGGGGCCCGCACTCAGGTTGGCCGTGGCCGTGGGCGATCGACCGCGGGTTCTGACGCGACGCTACTGCCGTGCGGTGGGCGTGGCCCTGCTCGAGGGCCTGGCGTGTCGCAGGGTGGCGGGCCTCCTCGCTTGCGGGCGTCCCCATGTCCCGGGTGAGGAGGGCGTGGGGGCCGCATTGGATGGCCTGCGCCTCGATGTCACCGATTCGGGCGAGCTGCTGCTTGCGGGCCAGGCCGCCATTCGGGGACGGGTCCGGGATTCCGAGGGGACGGCGGCCCTGCGCTTCGCTGGCTGGGTCCGTGCGGGTGTGCGTGCCGAGCTGGAGGGTCAGCATGTTTTGCGGGTCTTGCCGGAGGGACCGTCGGAGGACCCCGTCTGGCCGGGGCGGGACTGGGAGAGCCTGCTGGCGGACGTCCTGGGCTTGACGGCGGCCGTTCGGCTTCCGGGTATCGGGATGGTGCTCGAGGCACCGGGGTGGGTGCCGGTGGCGCCGTGGTGGGCAGAGGGTGCGGAAGTCCTGCGGACGGGCAGGCCCCATCCGGGGGTCGGTCGCGTGTTGCTGGACCTGCTGGGCGATCCGGAGGCGGACGACGAGGGGCTTTCGTGGCATCTCGTCGAGGGCCTGCCCCGGACCTCGCTCGGTGCGCTTGACCGTGAGGCGCTCCGGCGTGCCTGGGGCAGGAAGGATGGGCCCAGATGACGATGCCGACGATGGATACACCCCTGACCCGACTGCTCGGGATTCGCTATCCGGTGATCCAGGCAGGCATGATCTGGGTCTCAGGTGCCCGATTGGCGGCTGCCGTCAGCGAGGCCGGTGGTCTGGGCACGCTCGGGGCCGGCAGCATGCGCCCGGATGTCTTCCTGGACCAGGTCCGCAAGCTGCGTGCCCGTACGGACAAGCCGTGGGCCGTCAACCTGCCGGTCTTTTACCGCCATGTTCCCGAGATTGTCCCCTTGGCCTTGCGCGAGGGGTGTCGCATCTTCATCACGTCGGCGGGCAACCCCGCGACGTGGACACCCGTGCTCAAGGAGGCCGGCGCCACGGTCCTCCACGTCGTGGCGACAGCCCGGCAGGCCGCCAAGTGCGAGGCGCTAGGCGTCGATGCCGTCGTGGCCGAGGGTTTCGAAGCCGGCGGCCACAACGGTCCCGATGAGTTGACGACGATGGTGCTGGTGCCCCAGGTCGTCCGGGCGGTCTCGGTGCCTGTCGTGGCGGCAGGGGGCATCGTCGACGGTCGGACGATGGCGGCGGCCCTGGCGCTCGGGGCGTCGGGCGTCCAGGTGGGAACTCGCTTCGCATGCACCGTCGAGTCCTCGGCCCATGAGGCCTACAAGCAGGCCATCGTCGAGGCCGGTGAGACCGACACGGTACTCGCCCTCAAGTCCGTCATGCCCGTGCGGTTGCTCAAGAATGCCTTCTGGGAGCAGGTTCGGGCCGCCGAGGCCCGCGGGGCGTCGCCAGAAGAACTGCGCGACTTGCTGGGGACCGGGCGTCCGCGGCAGGCGATTCACCTGGGCGCCTTGCCGGAGGGAGAAATCGAGGTCGGACAGGTGGTTGGTGCTATCCGAGACGTGCCGGCTGCAGCAGGCGTGCTGACCGGCATGGTCGACGAGGCGCGCGCTGTCCTCAGGGGCCTCGCGCGCCTCTAGCGATCGTTCAGGGCAACAATCCGGCCCGGATCTGATCCAGAGCCGCCTGAGCCTTGGCCTTGGTCGCCGCGTTCGAGATCCTTCCGATGGCCTCGGCTGCCTCACGCAGGTCCTTCGCGGTGTTGACGTTGTCCTCAAGGGCCTGGACGAGCTCGGACCGTGTGGTGGTATCGGAGACGCCGATGGCGAGCCGTGCCAGCTCCCGCCACTGGACGACCTCGGGCTGGTTGCCCTGGACACCGTTGACCCACACATTCAGCGCCGGGACGCTGTAGCCGGACGGACGTCCCAGGCCCGCGGGACGCACGCTCCCGAGAACAGCCGGGGCGGCAGCAGCCAAGGCCACCTGAACCTTGGCTGCCCCGAACGCGACGGCTTGTCCCGAGGCAGGCGCCATGCCCTTGGCCGATGCGGAGGCCTTGATGGCGCGGCTGCCCAGACTGGCCGCCACGGCTTGTCCGCTTGCACTCCGGGCCTGGCTGATGCTGTTGCCCTGGTCCCCGCGGAAGCCATAGGCACCTCGGGCCATCTGTCCGGCACCCGAGGCCCCTACCGAGGCCAGGCTGCGCCGGCTGGCCTCGGCGACGTCGATGCGGGTCCCGACGATTGTGGGACCGACCTTTCCGGTCTTCAGGATGCCCCTGCCGACCTCGACCGGCTGGTCCTCACGCGGGACGGGTGGCCAGGTCCGGTCGTCGTCGACCTGCCCGTAGATTGTTTCCGGACCGGCAAAGGACATCGAGCGGCCGGAGACCGGGTCCGTCCATGTTGCGACGCGCTTGCGCCCGTAGGTGTTCTGCCGCTTGAAGGCATCCCACGCCTCCCACTTGTGGACCGTGTAGTCCACGTAGGGAGTCTCGGTCCAGTCGAGGCGGTTGATCGTGACCTTGGTGTGGCTCATGGTCAGTTGGAGGCGGCCCTGGATGCGGGTGGAATAGGTGGGTGCATCGTTGACCTCGAAGGTTTCCGACTTGGCCTCCGTCGGGGCGGACACCCGCATGGGCACGTCGCGTTCATTTCGCCGCATGGCCTGCCGTGACCCCGGAATCTCGGCCCCCGTCTCCACGCGCCGCGTCTCGATGCTGCCGGGCTGGAAGGACTGGACCCGTTCGGTGCCGACAAGGCGATAGTCCGGCCATAGGTCGGGTGCGGCCCATGCTTGCGGGGCTGTGAGCAGCAAGGTGCCGGCGGCAAGCGCGGCGGGGCAGGCGATGCGTCGCAAGAGGGACTCTCCCGGTGGTCTGTGGCTGACGTAGGTGTTCCCGCAAGGGCAGGGGTACGAAACGCAAAGGGGTAGGTCCGACCGGGCCTACCCCCTTTGCTGACGCCTTGGTGATCAACCGCCGTTGCGGGCTGATTTCCGTGCCTTGAGAATTCTCTGCGTCGCTGCCTCGATAGCCTTGGCATTGTTCTTCGACCAAGCATTCTTCTTCGCCTTGTTCAGGGCCGCCTTGATCTGAGCGTCGGTGGCGTCGGGACGCGCCAACAGCTCAAGGGCCGACTTGATCTGGACGGCGACAGCGGACCGAACGGGCAGAGCCTCAAGCTTGCTCTTGGCCGCCTGAATGGAGGCAATCGCCTTGACGCTGACCGGATTCGCACCCTGTGAGGCCTTGACGGTTCGGGAACCCAAGGTCGCCGCAATCTGACCGGCAGCGGCCTTCTGGGCCTGGCTGATGCCCTTGGCGGAGTCGCCCTGGAACACCCGGGTGGCACCCAGACCGCTCGCGCTGCCAGCACCTGACGAGGCGGCCTGAACGGACGCGAGGGACTTGCGGGCCACTTCCTTGACTTCGGTCCGGGACGACACGAAGAACGGACCCGTTCGCGCCGACTTGTCGACACCGGCTCCCACGTAGACCTTGGGATCCGCTGCGCCCTGCCAGGCCGTCACGGCCGATTCCTGAGCGGTGTAGCGGGAGTTCGCTCCCTCGAACCGCATCGCGCGGCCCGACGCCGGGTCGTTCCACTCGGCAAGGATGCGGCGCTGGTACGGGACATCCTTCCAGAACTCGTCGCGCTGCTCCCACTTCTTGACGGTGTAGTCCTTGTACGGCGTCTCGGTCCACGCGTACCGGAACTTGTCGAACTTCGTGGCCGACATCGTCGAGTGAATGCGGCCCACCACCTTGGTGCTGAACACCGGGGAGGCCGGCACCTCCTCGAAGGACTCCAGATTCTGGGTCGGGTCCTTTTCACGAAGCGGTTCGACCCGTTCGTTGCGCCGGACGGTCTTGCGCGTGCCGGCCACTTCGGAACCATCGCCCAGTCGGTCCACGATTTCGCGACCCGCCTTGAACTCGCTTACGCGCTCCTGGCCGGCGAGCCGATAGTCCGGCCAGAGGTCAGGCGCCGCGGTTGCCTGGGTAACCATGAAGCCTTGGGCGAGCACGGCCGACAGGGCCGCCACCTTGATACGACGAGGAGCCATTGGGAGCGCCTCCCTTCGGGAATGTGATGTTTGCCAGCGATACCTGTGGAGACGCATTCCCCAAGTCGTCGCGGAATTCACAAACCGGGGCCGATTCTCCGAGGTTCTGCCTTACTTGCCTGGATGACGGCGGCGGCATTGGCCAGCACCTGGTCGCCCGAGGCCATGCCCACAAGGACGCCATCGACAAAAGGTCGTGTCGCGTTCCACTGGATGCTCTCCCGCGCGACGTGCGCGAGGCGGCCTTCCCCGACGGCTTTCATGACCAGCACGCCCCGTCCGGCTGCGTGATGCGCCTCGAGTGCCCGGCTGTAGTCCTCGAGGCCGGCATCCATGTGGTCGCCAAAGCGATTGAAGTTCGTCATCACCACGTCGAGGTCCGCGTACTCCGGATGGACCAGCAGGCGTTCGAGCGTGTCGATGTTGTGGGTCGACAGGGCAATCGCCCGGATATCCCCGCGCTCCCGGCGTTGGCGAAGGGCGGCCATAGCGGGCAGGCGACGGTCGAGTTCGTCCACGTCGTCGACATCGTGCAGAAAGTAGACGTCCAGCCACGAAAGGCCCATGTCGGCCAGTGCCTCATCCAGCCTGGCGTGCGCCTCCCCGGCCGTGGCCGCATGCGTCTTGCTGGCGATCTGGACCAGCTCTCGCGGTGTGCCGACGAGGCCTTCGCGGACATGCGCGTAGGTCTGGTAGTCGTCGGACGTATCCCACCACGTGATGCCCACATCCAGCCCAAGCCGCAGCAGGCCGCCCAACTCCGTCGGGTGGATCGCGCTCTGCGCGCTCGGATGGCCATTGCTGGCCGTCGTTCCGGTCCCGAAACCCAGCAGGGAAATGTCGACGGCCGTGCGCCCCAGTCTGCGGCGGGGCATCGCCCCTTCATCCAGGATCATTCCGTGACAAGGGCCGGGTCGGCCAGCCAGTAACGCTCCCACTCTGCAATCTGGGCGAGGCTGCTCATGTCCTCCATGCGGTCGAGGAAGACCTTGCCCACGAGATGGTCCGTCTCGTGTTGCGCCACGACTGCAGGAAAGTCCTCGAGCTCGAGGTGCTGCTCCTGGCCGTGGCGATCGAGGAAGCGGATCGCGATGCGTCGGACGCGGCGGACCTTGCCACGCAGGCCGTCGACCGAAAGACATCCCTCCCAGACCTCGATCCGTTCGTCCGTCAGAAAGGTGATCTCGGGATTCACGAGCACCGTCAGGGGCCATGTCGGGGCGGACGGGTAGCGCGGGTTTGCCGCCATCTCGATGATCTGGATCTGCTTGGGGACCGAGACCTGAGGGGCGGCGAGGCCGATGCCTGCCGCGGCACGCATCGTCTCGATCATGTCGTCGATCAGGCGCTGGGTTTCCGGATCGGCCAGCTCCTCGAGCGAGACGGGTTCAGCTACTCGCCGCAGGACCGGGTTGCCCAACTTGGCTATTTCGCGCAGGCCCATCGAGGCAATCTCCCTTCCTTCTCATCTTACCCCCAAGCGAAGCGCCCCCCGCGGAGGGCGAGGGGCGACGGCACGACGTGGACTACTTGCCGAAGAGGCCCATCAGGAAGGTCGCGGCCTTGCTGAAAAGCGGACCGACGAATTGGTCCCAGAAGTTGGTCAGGAAGCTCATGACACCGACCTTGACCGGCGCGGCCGCCGGGGCCGCGGACGGGACGAAGGTATCTCCCGCCATGGGCTTCGGCTGTGCCGGCTGCGCAACGGGCGCGCCCCAGGGGGAGACGCTGGGGATCAAGGGGTTGGCTGCGACTGCAGGAGCTTGCATGGTCGTTCCTCCTACTTCATGTTCTTGAGCAGCGTGTCGAGGGCCTTGTTGCTCTGGTCGCCGATGGCCCGGAAGCCGCCCACGCACACGGCGGCGATGACGGCGACAATGATGCCGTACTCGACCATGCTCTGGCCGGCTTCGTCGTGTACCAGGGTCTTAAGGAAGGTCATCGGCGCTTCTCCTCGTGTGCCGGTGGCGGGGGTTACGGGTCTTGTCGGGCGACCTCGCCCCCGTTCGGTAAAGGGTCGGAAAAAATGCGCTGAAAATTCGGTTCAGGGGGCCTGGGACAGGGCCTTGTGGTGTTGGAGCAGTTGCCGGGAGAGTGCGGCCTGAACCAGCTTCGTCGCCAGAGCCACCCCAATCGTCAGGGCCGCGGCAATCAGGCCATATTCGACCATGGCCTGCGCGTCATCCTCACGCAGCAGCCGTCCGACAAGGCCCGGACGCTGCATCCGTCAGTTGCCGCCGGCAAAGGCCACCGGCACCAGCACCTCGACTGCCACGGGCCACATGGCGTCGTCCGTTCCCTTCAGGACCGCGGACACGGTCAAGGGCCCGTTGGTTCTCGTCTTGCCGTACTCGAGCACGGCGTTCGAAACGATGGGCAGTTCGGCCTTGCCTTGGCCCAGCACCAGCTTCTGCTGATCCTGGCCGACGGGACTGACGGTGCCTGCGCGCGGGTCCTCCCGCAGCGTCGAGGGTGCGACACGAAGGCTGATGGGCACCGATACCTTCTGGGCTCCGCCGAACAGGCCCAGCGCAACGTTCGAATTCGCAGGGTCGAGTGCCGACAATTCCATGGCGTTGAAGGTCGCCCCCGGACTGCCCGGGGCGCCTTCCAGGGTGACGACGGGGTTCTTGAACGAGGCCGTCACCTCGTTGTTCGTGCCCTTGGCATAGCTGACGGTGACGGTAGCCGGCTCGACCGAACGGATGGCCAGTTTTGCCGAGAAGTTGACGAACGGGATGGGCAGCCCGCAGCCCGTGAGGCCGAGGCCGGCCACCAGAAGAATGAGACTGCTGCGCATCAGCCTGTGAGGCCTGCCTGGAAGGAACTGCCGGAGCCGTGGTAGGCGCCGCGCATCATCCGCTGCAACTCGTTGGGCGACTCGGAGTAGGACAGGGCATCGTCCAGGGTGATGAGGTCGTCCTGGTACAGGTTGAACAACGCCTGGTTCATGGATTGCATGCCCTCCATGCCACCCTGGTTCAGCACGGTGTAGAGGCCATCGATCTCGTTCTTGGAGATCAGGTCGACGACAGTCGGGGTCGAGACGAGAACCTCGATGGCGGCCACGCGCCCTTGCCCGCTTGCCCGGGGGATCAGGCGCTGCGAGATGGAGCCGCGCAGGATCTGGGAGAGTTGCAGGCGGATGCCGTCCTGCTCGTGAGGGTCGAAGGTGCTGATGACGCGGATCAGGGTCTGGACGGCGTCCGTCGTGTGCAGGGTGGACAACACGAGGTGCCCGGTCTCTGCCGCTTTGACGGCCGCCATGATCGTTTCCTGGTCGCGCATCTCGCCAATCAGGATGACGTCCGGGTCCTGCCGCAGGGCGTACTTGATGGCGTTCGGGAAGGAAATGGTGTCCTGCCCGACCTCGCGCTGGGTGATGACCGACTTCTTGCTCGTGTAGACGAACTCGACCGGGTCCTCGACCGTGATGATGTGGACGTCCTTGGTCGTGTTGACGAACTCGAGCATCGCCGTCAGCGTCGTCGACTTGCCCGAGCCCGTGGGGCCCGTGCACAGGATCAGCCCCTGGCGTTCCAGAGCCAGCTTCTTGATGACCGGCGGCAGGTCCAGGGCGTCCACCGTGGGCGTCTTGATCGGGATGACGCGCATGGCTGCGCCGATGTTGCCCTGCTCGAAGTAGACGTTGACCCGGAATCGGGACAGGCCCTCGATGGTCAGCGAGATGTCCAGCTCACGCGCCTGCTCGAAGTGCTGGCGCTGGTCCGCGCTCATCAGCGAATACATGGCCTGGCGGGTGTCGGCTGGTGTCAGGGCCTTGTATTCCGTCGGCACGATGCGGCCGTCGATGCGCAGGATAGGAGGACTGCCCACCTTGATGTGGATGTCCGAGGCCCGCTTCTGGACCGCGTTCCGCAGGAAGTCGAGAATATTCACGCGTCAGCAGCCTCAGACCGTTCCGCCGCCCCGGGCCACGTTGGCCAAGGGGTAGCCGACGCACTTCTGGGCGAAGCGCGAGATGTCGAAAAGGTTGCGCACCTGATCGGGTGCCGTGGACTCCATCGCCCACGTCTCCACCGTCTGGCCGCGCTCATCGGCGAACACGAGCAGGATCGAGATGTTCGACGGCACGAACTTGCCCGGTTGTACGGTCCGCAGTTCATCCGGCGGCGGGGGGTCGTACTTGACCTGGACATCCGTGATCGTGTGGATCTTGCGCTTGCGCAGATGATGCGTCTTGGGGAACAGCGCGAGGTTGATGAAGTAGGCGCTGGTCACCAGCACCACGTCGATAGAATAGAAGTTGTTGGCATCGGCACCACTCCCGCCCGAACCCATGTCGAAGGAGTAGTAGCAGGCCACGATCGTGTCCTGCGGGTGGACCAGATCGTAGAGGCTCTGCACGAGCACCATGCCCGCGCCCCCTGCCTGCTGGCCCCTGCGCAGCAGGTCTGCCAATCGTGGATGCTGAAAGGCGTTGGGAGGCTGCGCCGGTGTCTGGGCCGGGGGTTGGGCGGTGATGGCCTGCGGGTTCTGGGCCGTTGTTTCGGCAGTCACGATGATTCCTGGACCTCGAGGAAAGCTTGTCCCTTGGGTCCATGCCCCCCGGTCGTGGCCGTTAAACCGTGCGGGGCCGCCCGAGGACAGAGACGCCGCCCGTGTAGGGCACGAGGGCATCCGGGACCCGGACTGTGCCGTCTGCCTGCAGCCCGTTCTCGAGGATCGCGGCAAGGCATCGGCCGACGGCCACGCCCGAGCCGTTCAGGCTGTAAGGATGACGGATGGCCTCGCCATCCCGGTAGCGAGTCTGGCCCCTGCGGGTCTGGAAGTCGGTGCAAAGCGAGCAGGAACTGATTTCCCGGTACTTGCCCTGGCTCGGGAACCAGACCTCGAGGTCGTAGGTGATGGCGCTGTTGAAGCCCAGGTCGGCCGTGCAGAGCTGGACCACACGATAGGGAAGGCCCAGGGTCTGCAGGACCCGTTCGGCATCGGCGACCATGCCCTCGAGCGCCTCGAGCCCCTGCTCGGGAGCCACCAGCTTGACCAGCTCGACCTTGCGGAACTCGTGCACCCGGATCATGCCCTTGGTATCCCGGCCGGCCGCACCCGCCTCGGAACGGAAGCACGAGGTCCCGGCCGTCAGGTGCATGGGCAGTTGGCCTGCATCCAGGATCTGGCCCCGGTGCATGTTGGTCAGCGGGACTTCGGCCGTCGGGATGAGATACAGCGGCCAGTCGGTGATCTGGAACAGCTGGTCGTGGAACTTGGGCAGGTTGCCGTTGGCTGTCAGCGTGTCGGCATTGGCGAGGGTCGGAGGCAGGACCTCGGTATAGCCATGCGCGAGGTGCATGTCGAGCATGAAGTTGAGCAGGGCACGTTCGAGGCGCGCTCCCTGGCCCTTGAGCAGGACGAACCGCGAACCGGCAAGCCGCGCGGCCTCTTCCGTCGCCAGCAGGCCCAGCCGCTCGCCGATCTCCTCGTGCGGTTCCGCGGCGTGGGCAAAGGCCGGTGGCGTGCCCCAGCGACGCACTTCGACGTTGTCGTCCTCCGTCTGGCCTACGGGAACGGACGCATCGGGCAGGTTCGGAATCTGATACAGCAGTCCCTCTGCAGGATCGAGCCGGGCATGTTGATTCGCGGCCAACTCGGCCTCGAGGTTGGTCAGAGTTTCACCCAGCGTTCGGACCTCGGCCTGCAGGGCCTCGGCGTCGCCCTCGGCCTTGCCCGTGCGGATGGCACCGATGGCCTTGCTCCTGGTGTTGCGCTCCTGGCGAAGCGTGTCGATGCGTGCCTGCAGCGTGCGAAAGGCGGTGTCCAGGTCGAGCAGCCTGTCGACCTTGGCGGGGTCGTCGCCGCGATGGCGAAGGGCCGTGCGGACGGTATCGGGCTCCTGGCGGATCAGCTTGATGTCGAGCAAGTTCGAGGCCTCGGCAGGTTTACGACGTGGACGGGTCCCATGGTGGCATGGACCGGGCTGGCCATGGGAGGGGAGGACCCTCTCCCTCGAGGCCCAGCAGCATGTCGAGGATGTGTGCCGTCAGGCCCCAGACCACGTGCGGCCCCACGACGTAGGCGGGCAGAACCCTGTCGGGTAGCCCGTGCGCGCGGGTCTCGGGCTTGAGTCGGTGCAGCGGCAGCCATTGCCGGACGCCAGATGCGGCGAGAAGGGTCCAGGGCCACGCTAGGATCAAGTCGACTTCGCGGCCATCAGGCACAGGCGCTTCCAGGATCTCGATTTCGGCCACGACCGGCTGCACCCGGACGCCGTAGAGCGTGTCGACCGCCGGAAGCAATCCCAGGGGGCGGACCTGGGCCTCCGGAAGGCCAATCTCCTCGCCAATCTCGCGAACGGCCGTCGCGACGAGGTCCCTGTCGCCCGGGGCCCATCCCCCACCCGGAAAGCAGTATTCACCCTTGTGGGTGGGCACCTGCATCGTCCGGCGCAGGATCAAGGTGCCTCCACCGGCGGTACCCGGGGTGACGGGGACGCAGACTGCGGCTTCCCGTTGGGCCATGCCCGCTGGGGCATCGAGCGGCAGCAGGCGGTCCAGGTCCGGTAGTGGGGGCATCGACCGGATCATCATACCTGTGGGTGCTATTCTGGGGCCGGAATCTGTCCGTGATGAGGTGACGTGTGAAGGTGTCGAGGACGATCGTGCGGCCGGCGACCCTCGCGGCCATCGTGGCCCTGGTGGCTGTTGCCCCGGCTGGCGCGGCCCCTGCACGGAAGGCCCCATCGCCGCCCAGGGCCGCGGCCCCTGAGGACGGCGCGGTGCGGACGCGCTTCGGTTTCGTCGATTCGGCCCGGCTCCAGGCCGAGGCGCCCGGCCTTCAGGTCGCCCGGCAGCGCATCGAGGCCGAGCAGTTTCGGTACGATCAGGAACTGCGCGACGGCCAACGCCAGATTGCTGCCATCGATGCGGAGGTTGCCTCTGCGGATTTGCGCTTGGCCTCTGTTTCCGCCGAGGCCACGGCGGACCCGGCCGTGCGCCAGAAGGCCTTCGCCGATCGCGAGGCTCTCGATGACCGCAAGTATGCGATGGCAGACGAGGTCGGCAGCCGGATGAGCGCGCGGCGCGAGGCCCTGGACGAGGCGCGCAGGGGGCTCGAGCAGGAGGTCGTGCGCATCCGCACCGTGATGGCGGATCTCGCACGCCGGCGTCGGCTCGAAGGTGTCATCGACGGACGTCATGCGTTCTACGGTGCCGTGGACCTGACGGCCGAGATGCTGCGCCTGCTGGGTGCCACGCCTTCGGCCCCGGCGCTGCCGGTGACGCCCCCCGCCTCCCCCTGAGGCCGGAGAGCCGTCCCCCCACGGGGGGGACGGCCCTCGATGCCTTCGGATTTCAGGCCCAGGCCGCCAGGACCTCGGGCTTGTGGATGGTGATCTGCTGGTGCGCGATCGAGATGATGTCCTGATCCTGCAGGCGGTTCAGGGCACGGGTCACGGTCTCACGGCTCGAACCCACCATGTTGGCCAGATCCTGGTGCGTCATCTTGAGGTTGATCAGGATGCGGTTGCCCCCCAGCAGGCGGCCTTCCACCCGGGAGAGGCTGCAGAGCGTCGAGGCGACGCGCTCGTGGACATCCTTGAAGGCCAGGTCCTCGACTTGCTGGTTGACCTGACGAATGCGCCGGGTCAGGTCCCGCAGCAACTGCAGGGCGATGCGCGGCGTCTCGAGGACGACACGTTCGAAGTCGCGCTTGCTGATCGTCAGGGCGACGACGGGCTCGTCGAGGACTTCGGCCGTAGCCGAGCGGGGCATCTCGTCGAAGATGGCCATTTCGCCGAAGAAGGCGCCGGGTTGCATGATGGCGAGGGTCTTCTCCCGGCCGTCCTCGGTGATCTTGGAGATCTTCACCCGGCCACTGCGGATGATGTACAACGTGTCGCCCTCGTCGCCCTCGTGGAAGATGATGCTGCGCTTCGGGTGCACGCGCTCGGAGACGATGGAGGCAATCCGCTCCAGGGCGTCGGGGGCCACGTGGGAGAAGATGCTGACCTTCTGCAGGAAGGCGAGGCTCTGGGCGGGCGTCGAGGGGATGAACCGGGGCTCCTTGGGCGGCACGGCGAGCTTCCTTTGGTGGGGTGGGGCGGGACAGAAACGTTGCTGGTATGTCAACAAGTCGTCTATGTGAGCGAGTGTAGCAAACGACAATGTTGCGCTGTCAAGGATGAAATACAGTACCGGAATCAGCGTGATGCTTCCGTGTGTCGTTGCGAAGGTTGCAGT
Organism: Candidatus Sericytochromatia bacterium; assembly: GCA_035286125.1. Classification (GTDB taxonomy): domain Bacteria; phylum Cyanobacteriota; class Sericytochromatia; order S15B-MN24; family VGJW01; genus VGJW01. The sequence goes on along the minus strand of JAYKIS010000053.1, from coordinate 45,320 downwards.
GTGAACGGTTTGTTGCCACGGAGGGCGGCGCCACGCCCTCCGTGGCTGGATGCATCGACGACACTGTTTATTTTGTGTCAATCGTAAAGCTTTGTAAAGACTCCCAAATGCCCGCAGGGAGCGGGTCCCGGGACTTGGGTGTTCGATATTATGTTCGACAGTAACGCCGGAGAGACGTCAATCGATCAGGCGCAGGTCGCGGGTCGCTTCGCTGGTCTTGAGCGCGCGCGCAACAGCCAGGCTTTCCCCGTGGGCCGGGGCCAGTGCCGTGAGCGTCAGGACAAGGCCGGTACCCGCAGGCAGGTTGGCGCGTTCCCCGCGAGGGCGATAGACAGGCCAATGGTCCGGAGCCGTGACGGATTCCGTCGCGGGCCAGTGCGTTCCTGCCACGAGGTCCTCGAGCAATACGGCTCCGGCCGCGTCCGAAATCGCCACGCGGTAGACCGCGGCGTCCGGTACGGCCTGCCACGAAAGCGTGCCTTTGCGGGAAAGGTTCAGGACCTCGGGGGTGGTCGATGTGCCCGAAACCGTGAGTCCGGACGGCAGCGGCAGGGACTCGGTGGCAGGACGCAAGCCCGGTGACGTCGATCGCCAGCGCTCGGCATTGGCGCCATCCAGGGCCCGGATGACGTAGATCAGGGTCGTGCCCGGAACGACCCCGTCGCGGTCCGTCCACGTCCGTGCCGGGCCGGCACCCAGGACCCGGATGCGGCTGCCCTCGACCCGCACGACCTCGTACCTCGGGATGGTCGGCACTTCGCCCCACGCCAGCTCAACCCGGGAGCCGGTCGATCCCGTGATGGCGACGGCGGCAAGCGGCATCAGGCCCTCACCCGTGCCCGGAACCTGAGGGCAGCCGGCAAGGGTGGCGCCAGCGGCTGCGACCGCCGCCGGGAAGCGCAGGACTCTAGACGACGAGGGCACGAAGGCGTTCCTCGTCGCGGACGATGAAGCGCTGGCGGTCGATCCGGATCAGGCCGCGGTCCTGATAATCCATCAGGACCCGGGTCAGCGTCTCGCGGGACGTGCCCGTGCGGTTGGCCATCTCCTGCCGGGTCATGCGGGTCTCGAAGCCGCCGTCCTCCTGCTTGCTCGGGGTCGCCTCGCGCGACATCTCGAGCAGCAACCGCGCGACCCGGCCCGGCGCCGACAGGAAGGCCAGGCTCTCGACGTGCCTGTCGGTCTGGCGCAACCGGCGAGAGAGCACCAGCAACAACTTGGGGGCGATGCCCGGTTGCCTGTTGAGCAGGGAAAGGAACTCCTCGCGGGGCACCATCAGAATTTCCGAGGCCTCGACGGCTACGGCCGTGGCGCTGCGGGGTTCGCCGTCGATGAGGGACATCTCGCCGAAGACGTCGCCGGGGCCGAGGAAGCCGAGAATGTGCTCGCGGCCGTCGTGGGTCGAGTTCACGACGATCTTGACCTTGCCCGTGAGCAGGACACCACAACTGGTACCGGGATCCGCCTCGTAGAAGATGATGGCGTTCTTGGCCAGATCACGCTTGCGGGCAATGCCGATCAGGGCTTGCAGTTCTTCGGCGTCGAGATCGGTGAAGAGGGGACTTTCCCTGAGGAAGCCCGCGAGGTCGCGCACCCGATCCAGCATCGGCCTCGATTCTAGCATTCCGTCTTGTGGGCCATGCGTGCATGGCGTAAGATGGAATTCCTCGTGATCCGGGGCCGGACGGCCCCGCGCGGCGTTCCGCCGCCAACCCCGCCAGGCCCGGAAGGGAGCAACGGTACGCGGATGTGAACGGGTGCCGCGGGTTCCCCGTCCGGCTCTCGGGTCCCGGGGGTGACCGATGATCTTCGGTTCCCCTGGGCAAGCCCCACGGGCTGCGGGCCGCCATGCTTCGGACATGCGCAAGACAAGCCTGCCTGTCCGGGCCCTCGGCCTGATTGTTGCCGGGGTCCTTGCGGGGCCGTCCTGGTCGTTGCCGGCAGCCGATGCCGCTCAGGTTCCCGAGTGGCTCGAGGCCGCAAGACGCCAGGTCGTCTCCATCGAGACCCAGGACCGACCCTCCGGCCCTCTGGAGGGTATCTTGCCGGCCATGCCCGGAGAATCGGGCGGTGGGACCGGGCGGGGCGCGGGTTTCCGGATAGGACCCGAGGGCTGGGTCGTCTCCAGTGCCCACGTGGTCCAGGATGCCTTGCGCCTGCGGGTGCGGACGCATGACGGGCAGGTGGCCCCGGGCCGCATCGTGGGCCTCGACCGGGCCTCGGATCTGGCGCTGATCGCCGTGGAGGGCTGGGCGGCATCCCGGGGCCTGCTGCTGGCGGATGATGATCGCCTGGCCGTGGGAGATGCGGTATTGGCCATCGGGCATCCCCTCGGGCTCGAGGGCACGGTCACGCGAGGTATCGTCAGCGCTCTGGATCGCGGCCTGCCGATCGCTGACCAGATCGATTTCATCCAGACGGATGCCTGCCTGCAGCCGGGCTCCTCGGGCGGCCCCCTGCTGGACACGGAGGGCCGGGTCGTGGGCGTCAATGCTGCCGTCGCGCGCCAGATGCCCGGAATCGGCTTTGCCGTGCCGGCCCGGATTGCCCGCTGGGTCCTGCCTCGGCTGCTGGCCGGCAAGCCCATCATCCGGGGCCAGTTGTCCGCGACGTGGGCCGGGCGCAGCGAGGAGCGTCCGTGGCACCAGCCCGGTCGGGACGGAGTCCTGCTCGTCGAGGCGGTACCGGGGGGAGCCGTGGCGCGTGCGGGCATGCGGTCGGGAGACTGCCTGTTGCGCCTTGGAGGTCGCAGGGTGCTAAACCCGGGTGATATCGGCCGCTGCCTGCTGTGCGCCCTGCCCGGGGAACGCGTCGAGGCCGAGGTTGCCCGGGGGGATCAGCGGGAACGTGTCATACTGACGCTGGATGCGGTGCCAGGTGACGATGAGCTTCGAGGACAGCTTCCGGCGTATCGTCGGCCAACTGCCCGGCCATGAGCCCAGGGCGGCTCAGGAGCTGATGGCGGCCACCATCGACGATGCCCTGCGCCTGCAGCGTCACGCCCTGATCGAGGCGGGCACGGGTTGCGGCAAGTCCTTCGCCTACCTGGTCCCGCTGCTGCTGGGCGAGGGCCCGGTCGTGGTCTCGACGGCCTCCATCGCACTGCAGGAACAACTGCTGCGCAAGGACCTTCCTTTCCTGGAGCGGGCCCTCGGGCGCCCTATTCCCGTGGTGCTGGCCAAGGGACGCAACCATTACCTCTGCCAGCAGAAATTCTGGGAGCTGGACCGGCTCCTGCCTGTCACCGATGGCAGGCGGCCGGCCTTTGAGGACCTGCGTGCGCGCCTGACGGACTGGGATATGGACGTCGCCAGCCTTGACGTGCGCATTCCAGATGACCTGTGGTCCGAACTGGGCCAGACTACCGAGGACTGCCTCGGGCCACGGTGCGAATTCCACGACCGGAATCCGATGCGCGTGCAACGGCAACGCATGGCCGAGGCTCACCTGATCGTCACCAACCATGCCTTCTACATGGCCGACGTCGCGCTGGGGGGGCAGTTGCTGCCCGCGCACAGGGCCGTGGTCTTCGACGAGGCGCATCACCTGCCTGCCGTTGCCACGCAGGCCTATCTCGCCACCATCGGTCGCTACAGCCAGCTCTCGCTGCTCCAGAAGATCCGTCGTCGGGTCGCCCCGGTCCCGGAAGGTATCGCGCGGCACCTGATCAGCCTCGAGGCGACGCTCTTCGAGTGCCTGCTTTCAGCAGCCGAGGGCGGGCCGATGCCCCCTTCGCCCCTTGCTGCCCAGCAGCAGGGTCGCACGTCGTTCAGGCTCTTCCCGGACGGTCGATTCCTGGATGTGGCCGAGGGCATCCTCGAGCAGCTGGCCGAGCTGCGCCACTGGTTGAAGTCCGAGCCTGCGCCCGATGGCCTGCTGCCGGATCTGGCCCACAAGGCGCCCTTGCACCGGGAGCGTTGCCGGATGCAACTCGATGGGTTGATGCGTCGCTGGGAGCATTTCGCCCGGGAGGCGGACCCGGGTGGGGATCGGGTGGCGTGGGTCGAGCTGGACCGGCACCGGGGCACGTTCGACCTCAAGAGCGCACCGCTCGAGACCGGCAGTACGCTTGCCCGGGACTTGTGGAGCAAGCGCCCCGCCATCCTGACATCGGCAACCTTGGCCGTCGATGGGGATTTTTCGTATTTCCGGCGTCAGTTGGCGATCCCCGACCCCGTGGAGCTTGCGGTCGCGAGTCCGTTCGATTACCGCCGCCAGGCGACGCTCTATGTCCCGAGACTGCTGCCCCAGCCCAATGAGCCCGGCTTTGCCGAGGATGCCCGCCGGGCCATACGGGAGATCCTGATGTTCTCGCAGGGCAGGGCTTTCGTGCTGTTCACATCGCATCGCGCGATGCGGGCGGCCTACAGGACGCTGGAGCCGGACCTGCCCTTTCCCGCCCGCCAGCAGGGTGATGCACCCAGAACCGTGCTGCTGGACTGGTTCCGGCAGACGCCTCATGCCGTCCTGTTCGCCACGGCGAGCTTCTGGGAAGGTGTCGATGTCCCAGGTGATGCCTTGTCCTGCGTCATCATCGACAGGTTGCCTTTCTCGGTTCCGGATGATCCGGTCGTGCAGGCACGTGTCGACCAGCTCAAGGCCCGGGGCCGGGACTGGTTCAGCGAGTACACCTTGCCCGAGGCGATCATCCGCCTGAAACAGGGCTTCGGCCGGCTGATCCGCACGGGCACGGATCGCGGCCTCGTGGCCATCCTCGACAACCGCTTGCTGACCAAGTCGTATGGTGCCAGCATCCTCAAGGCCCTTCCGGATTGCCCGACGGTCCGCGACCTCGACGAGGTCCGATCGTTCGGGTCCGACTCCCGCTAGAGCCGGCGGTAGTAGATCGTGCCGATGGTGCGATCCGTCATGGCGTTACGCGACAGGCCAAGGTCCGGATCGAGACCCACGGCGAGGCGGATGCCCTCGCCTTCCGCGAGGCGCCATTCGAGCGAGGGTGTGCACTTGACCTTGGCTTGCAGCTTGGCGCTGTCGGCAAGGCCCGGCACGTCCGACTCGGCCCGAAAAGCCGTGAGGCCAAGGCCCAGCCAGCCATCCGGAATGACCTCCACCTCGCCCTGCCACGTCCCGAGCAGCGCCCTGCCCAGGTAGAAGACAGGGATCGGACCCGCTGCGAGAGGTGCGAGCGGTTGCTGCCACGCGAGGTTGAGGCTCTGGGACCAGTTCACGTCGCTCCACAGCATGGCGACGCCTGCCTGGCCTGCCGGCAGGCCGAGGCCGGTCATGTCTGCGGCGGCACCTGCGGCACGTCCCGTCGGCAGGGTCAGGCCGCCCCAGATGGCCACCGCCGGCCACAGCCCCTCGCCGTCCCGGACGGTCCAGGAGCCCTGCAGCGCGATGTCGGCGAGGCCACCTCCCTGGCTGTCCCGCGGAATCGCCTCACCTGTCTCTTCGTCGCTCACCTCGAGCGGGGCGACCTTGCCCAAGGCTGCCCAGCGCGCACCCTCGAGCCGGTTCAGGGCCCCCGGCAGCGTCATCGAGAAGGCGAGCCCCTGGCGCGGGTACCACGTCAGGGCGGTCTGCACCTGAAGGCTGCGCAAGGTGCTGCCGACCGGCTTGTCCACCCAGGCGCCCGCCTCATTGAAGCTTCCCGTGATGTCGCGGATCGAGACACCCGTCTGCAGCAGCCAGCTTTCCATGCCGCCGAACATGGCCCCCGCGCCCGCGATGGAGCCGACGTCGGCCCCGCTGCCCGGCAGGCCGCAACCGCACGTGGTACATCCCAGCGCAGGGGTGGCCGGCAGGCAGGCGAGCAGGCCGATGGCCAGCCAGCGCTCGAGATTCATCCGGGATGACCCTCCGCATGATCGGACCGGAGCAGGTTGCGGATGGCTGCCTCGAGCTCTCCGGTCGGCGGTGGCCCGGCCCACTGGTGACGGATGGTCCCGTCCCGATCGGCCAGCACCAGCGTGGGATAGCCACGCACGCCCCGGAAGCGACGCCGCAGGCCGTCATCACCTGAGACGACGGGAAAGGGCAGGTCGAGCCGTTGGGCAAGGTCTTTCCTGTCCGCCGCGTCCGCAGGAGCGTCCATGGTCAGGGCCACGCAACGCAGTCCGGAAGGCGAGAGGCGCTGGTACAAGGCCACGAGGTCAGGCCATTCGGCCATGCAGATCGTGCACCAGGGAGCCCAGAGGATGACGAGCGCGACGTGCCCGCGCAGGTTCGCGCTGTCCCACGCGAGGCCGTCCTCGAGGCGGGGTTGCCGAAACTCGGGCAGGCTGCGCTGGCCAAGCAGGGCGGCGTCGGCACGCGGAGCAAGGGCACCGAATCCCACCCATGCGGCCAGAACGGCCAACCGGATGACTCTTGCGATACCGCCTGACATGGGCCTCTTGTACCCCCGGGAGGGCCAAGGTCCGTCAGTTGCCGCCGATACCGGGCAGGGCCTCCTGGCTTCCGGCGAGCCGCGTCGTGATCTTGGGCGTGACGACAATGATGATTTCCGACTCGGCTCTCGAGTCGACGGTCGTCTGGAAGAACGCGCCCAGCAAGGGGATGTCGCCAAGCAACGGAATCTTGACGACGCTCTTCGTCACGTCCGTGCGCTTCAGGCCGCCGATGACGATGCTCTCGCCGTCCTTGACCCGCATCGTGGTCTCCACCTTGCGGGAGTCGATGATGGGCACCGCATTGCCATTGACGATGACATCGCCGGTCTTGGCCGAGATCTCGGGGGCCAGCTCCAGTGTCACGAAACCCTTGGTGTCGATACGCGGCGTGATGTTGAGAATCTGGCCGGCTTCCTGGAAGCTGATCTGGGTGGTCGCAAAGCCATTGGGCGTGATCGTGACGTTGGTGACGGGGAACTTGTTGACGATCGTGATGGTCGCCTTCTTGTTGTCCTGGGCGGCCACCTTGGGGTTGGCAAGCACCGTGGCGTTGTTGTTCTGGATGGCGGCGTCCAGTCGCGCGTTGAAGTTGGCTGTCAGGTTGTCGAGGGCGTGGAACGTGATGGCCGTGCCACCGTTCGTGGTGGCCGGGTTGCCCGCCTGGTTGCCCGCGCCGCCGGCCGTCGTGTTGGGGTTGCTGTTGTTGAACGACGCGCCGAACTTGGCCCCGCCGAAGCCGTAGTTGAGCCCGAGTTGCTCGCTGACGCGCGAGGAGACCTCGATCATCTTGACCTCGATGAGGACCTGGGGCGTCGGGATGTCCAGCGCCTGGATGAGGGCCTTGGCCCGATCCAGCGTGTCTTCCGAAGCCGTGATGATCAGGCTGTTGGTGCGCTCGTCGCTGAGGATGCGGACGGTCTCGTTGCCCGCCTTCTCGTCACCTTGGGCCAGCGCTTGCTTGATGCGCGGCTCGAGGTCCGTGACCTTGCTGTTGTCGATGCGGAACAGGACAGTCTGCATGCCCGTGAACTTCTTCTTCGCGAAGACCTCGCGTGTCGCGATGAGCAGGGTCGAACCGACACGGCGCGCCTCCAGGTCCTGCATCTTCATGACCAGCCCCAGGGCCTCCTCGAGGGGAACGGCCTTGAGGGAGATGGTCACCTTGCCTTGGACGGAGTCGTCGATGAGCAGGTTCATGCCGCCCTTGCGGCCCATGGTCTCCAGGATCTGCCGGACGTCGACATTGGCCAAGCTGAGCGTGACCAGCGTCGGGTTCTGGATCAGGCGCGTGCGTTCCACACCCAGGGAGCGATCGCCGACGGCGCGGACATCGCTGCCGGACGCCTGCGCGTACGCGGGTTGCATCGCGCCCGGGACGGTCAGCACCGCCGCGAGCAGGCCCAGGATGCTTCGGGTCCGGCTTCTCATGGCGTGGTCTGTCCTCCGATGTTCTTGACGAAGCGGCGACCGCGGTTGAGCAGTACCACCTGGGTGCTGTTGATGCTGACGACCTTGGAGCCGTCCTCCAGGATTTCGCCGATGCGCGCCTCCCGGGTCAGGCCATCCAGCTCGAGGACGGCCAGGGCTTCGCGCCCCGTGTTCAGGATGCCCTGAAGCTCCCAGATCGGTTCGTCCGGGTCCAGGTAGACGATTTCCTCGATGAATCGGCCTCCGGGGCCGGGTCTGCGCAGCGTCCGTGCCACCTTGCCGGGGGGCGGAACGATGACCGGGGGGGGCGTGAGCTTGGGCTTGATGATGACCGGGGCGGGGATCGGCACGACCTGCATGTTCTTGTCCCGCAGCAGCGAGCGGAAAGGATCCTCCCGCCCGGAACGGGACCGGGCCTCGCGGATGAGTTGGTGAATCTTGGACTCGCGGCTCGGCATGGCCGGGAGGGGAGGCGGCACCGAGAAGCTCGCCGGTGGTGGCGAAGCCCCGAATTCGGGATTGCCCGACCCTGATGCCGGCAGCGTCGCAGCCACAATGCCGCTAGCTGGTTGCTGGGCCAGCCCCGGGGCTGGAAACAGGCAAAGGCCTGCAGCCACGAGGGCGACGCCCCTAGTGGTCCAGGGCATAGGTTGTCACCCGGAAATTGATGGAGAGGGTACGGTTCGCGTTGCCTGGTTGGGCAGGGGCGACTGCGCCTTCGGCAGCGGCAGAGGCACCCGCGGGTGGCCGGATGGTCGGCGGGCCGATCTGCAGCACGCCCTCGTAGGCCGAAAGGCGTTCGAGGAACGCCACGAAGTCAGGGAACCTGGCGTTGATCTCGAGTTCGATGGTCTGTGTGCCAAGGGCGGCGAACTCCGGGGGCAGGGACTCGTCGCCGGGTGCCTTTTCCTTGAGTGTGAAGTTGGAAGGTGCGAAGCGGCGGATTTCCACCTTGGAATCGGCAGCGAGGGATGCCAGGTCCACGAGCAGGATGGACAGGACCTGGGTGTTGACCGGGATGCCGCGTCGCATCCGTTCGAAGTCCTCGTTGTTGAGGCGCTCGCGTTCCGCGATCTCGCCCTCCGTCGTCGTGAGATTCACGGCGGCAAGCAAGGTCTGTGCGTTGGCCTCGATGGTCGTCTTCTTCTCGAGATACTCCTCGAAATGGGGCCATGGCCCCAGGTAGGTCTGCAGCAGCAGCAGCAGCAGGAAGAAGATCAGTGCCGCGAAACGCTGCTGTTCCGGGTTGAAGGTCCTGCCGAAAAGTTCGATGTTCACGGCTCAGGACGGCTCCTTGTCCTGCTCCGCAGGGGGCGCCGCCCCTGCCGCAGCTTCGCCTGTCCCTGCAGCCGGCGCAGCAGGCGGGGCTTCGCCGCCGGCGTCCTTGTGCGTGATCCGAACCGTGATCTCGAAGTTCAGGGCACCGTCCTCGCCCGGCTCCATCTCGATGGGCTTCAGGGCGGGGTCCGCGAAGTTTCGCGCCGTCTGAAGATTCGTGTAGAAGTGGGCAATGGATTTCGTATCCAGGGCGGCACCCCGAAGGGTGAAGGTGGTGCCCGACGAAACCAGCTCTGTCAACCAGAGGTCGGTGGGCGTCATCATGCGCAGCTCCTCGAGGACCTCGGCCCAGGGATTGGATCGGTCGATACGGGAACGCAGGGCGTCGTAGGCTTTTTCCTTCTGTTCGAGGATGGTCTTGCGCTTGACCAGCTTGGACTTGTCTGCCGACTTGAGCTTGAGGTCCTCGGCTTGTTTGGTGAGAGTTTCCTCGGCCGGTGCGATAAAACGCGTGTCGACCACGGCGGTCAGCAGTTCGGGCAGGCCGAGAGACACGATACTGCCTACCACCACGATGAACACGAAGCCGGGATCCAGGTTGGCAAGGTAGGGAGGCAGCTTGATCCCGGCAATCTCCTTGGATTCCGGGGGCAGCAGGTTGACCTTCAGGACCTTCATTCGCCGAGGGCCCCCCTCATCGCGAGGCCGATGGCTGTCGCCAGCGTGGGACCCTGGGGCAGGAGGATGTCCGGCGGGAACTCGGCTTCGTCGAACTCGATGTGGTGGAAAGGGTTGATCGGCTCGACCGGCATGGCGACGCGGCTGGCCAGATAACGCTCGATGCCGCGGATGTTGCCGCCGCGACCGGACAGCACGACCCTGTCGATGGGGTCAGAGCCCTGGGCCAGGTAGAAGTCGAGCGAGCGGCTGATCTCGCCTGTCAGCTCACCCAGTGCGGGACGGATGCTTTCAGCGGCCTGCTCGGCCTCGGGGGACATGTCGAAGCCGCCCTGGGGGTCGACGTCGACCTCGTCGAGCAGCTTGCGGGCCGTTTCCTCGTCGACGCCCATGCTGTTGATGAGCAGGTCGAGCAGGTAGGCGAAGCCGATGGGAATCGAGCGGGTGAACCGGGGCACGCCGGAGACCAGGATGTTGATGTCCGTCGTCCAGCCCTGGATGTGGACCAGGGCCGTCGTCATCTCGTCCCGGCACTGGTCCGTGTCCGCGATGGTCCGGACGATGGCGAACGAGGCGACATCCAGCGCGTCGAGCTGGACCTCGGCACCCTTGAGTGCCTCGACCAGGGTGTTGACCAGGGTCTTCTGGGCCGCGACCAGGATGATCTCGTGCTTGAGTGCGCCATCTTCTTCGATTTCGCCCACGCGGTCATAGGCGAGGTTGACGTCCTCGATGGCGAACGGGATGTAGCGCTCTGCCTCGTAGCTGATGACTTCCTTGAGCTCGCTGTCGGGCATGGCCGGGAAGCGCACGGGCCGGACGATCGTCGACTGTCCCGCGACGGCCGAGATGGCCCGGCGGCTTTCGATCTCGTTGTCGACCAGCAGGGCCTGGATGGTGTCGGCAAGTGCGGTCGGGTCGGTGATCTCGCCTTCCTGGACCGAGTTCCAGGGGGTGTTGCCCAGGATCACCTGCCTGAGGACCATGGCACCCTTCACGCGCCGCAATTCGACGATGACGATGGTGTCGGACGTGATGTCGATGCCGATGCGGACGATGGGCTTGAAGATGGCCCTGATCTTCTCGATGCCCTGCGTGACGGTCTGCTGGAAGTTCGCCATGTCAGGCCATCCCTTCCAGGTACCAGCGCAGCAGGCGATCCCCCGTCAGCATCGCGACCCAGCCGCCAAGCACCAGGGCGGGGCCGAAGGGAAACGGTCGGGTCTGTCGATCGCGTATGGAGCGCCACGTGGCGCCGAAGCCGTAGCCCTGACGCACGAACTCGACGAAGATGCCCAGCACGCTGCCCAGCACGAAGGACCCGGCGATGGCGACCGCGAGGGGACGGGGACCGAGCCAGGCACCCAGCGCTGCGGCGAGATGGGCATCTCCGCGGCCCAGCGCATCCCGCCTGAAGACCATGAAGGCTGTTGCCTCCAGGGCCCGGAAGCCCAGATAGGCCACGATGGTGGCGAGTATCGCACCTGCCGGGTCTCCCGCCCTCGCCTGCCAGGCGAGGCCGGCCCAGACGAGCGGAAAGGTGATGCCTGTCGGCAGCATCATGGTGTCCACGTCGATCCAGAAGAGTGCCATGGTCGCCGCAAAGAAACCGATCCACGCGAGGGTGTCCCCCGTCGCTCCGAAGCAGTCGAAGATGGCCAGGCACCCGGCCGCGGTCGCGAACTCGACGAGGGGATACCTGGGGGAGATGGTGGCCGCGCAGTTGCGGCAGCGACCCTTGAGCAACAGCCAGCCGACCACGGGCAGATTGTCGTGCCAGGGAATCGGCTGGCGGCAGGCCGGGCACGCCGAGCCGGGCCGGGCCAGATCGTAGTCCGGATGGACCGGAAGGGGCTGCACCACCGTATGGTCACCGATCTCGAGGGTGTGGTTGCCCACCACGGGCAGTGGGACGCGTGGTTCCGGGAGGGGGGCGTACCCCCCCATGCGGGGCAACCGATGAATGACGACATTCAGGAAGCTGCCCAGGATGGCCCCGAACAGCACGGCCGCCACCGGCAGGAAGCCCGGCGGCCACCATGACGCATCGAGGGGGTTGGCCATCGTCAACACCCGTTTGTACCACCCATCATGGCCATGTTAACGGTCGGAGCGGGCCGGTGCCGTGACGGATGCCCGTTCCCGACGCAGTCGTTCAAGGGCGCGACGGGCCACGCCGGCGAGCCGCTCGTCCCCGCGGCGCCGGGCATCCTCGGCGATGGCCCGCCACAGGCGACCGGCAAGATCCGGGTCGTTCCGGCGTTCGGCAAGCCCGGCCGCCATCTTCATGGCATTGCGAACGATGCCATGGTCCTGTGGGCGAGCGCCCGGGGCGGCTGCGGCCGTGAAGGCGCGGATGGCCCCGTCCGGATCCCGAAGCAGGAGAAAGCGTACGAAGCCCAGTTGGTACAGGAGCTGACGGTCTCCCGGACGATGGGCCAGGCCACGCTCGAGCAGGCCCTGTGCCGCCCGGGGGCGGTCGGCATCGCCGAGCGCCCAGCTCCCGAACGTGTAGGCCGCGAGGTAATCGGGGTCGAGCGTGGTCACCGTTACGAGCCCGGCTTCCATGTCTCCGAAGCGTCGCTCCGACTCCTCCATCGCCATGACGGCTCCATCGTGCTGGAGGAAGGCAAGCCACGCCATGTCGGCCCAGAGCGCATCGAAGTCCGTGGCCAGAAGCTTGGCATACCGTGCCGGCAAGGGCCGATAGTCGCGCGCCGGGTCCTCTGCCAGGTGTCCCGTTGCCAGGACATGCGTCGACACGGCCATGAAGGCTGCGGCCAGCAGCGCGAGGCCCGGGCTAAGGTCAGGCTTCACGTCGATGGAAGGCAAGGATGCCGGTGCTCAAGGCCAGTACGCACCAGGAGACGCCGTGTATGACGGCCGCAAGGGCCAGTTCGGGCGTCAACCGCTGTCCATGGATGATCCGGTTCTTGAGGTCCAGCAGCGAGAAGTCCGGCAGGAGGTGACCGATGGCCGACAGCAGGGTTTTCGAGGGCCATGGCAGTTGCGCCGCCAGCCCCTGCAGGCTGTCCAGGTTGTGGCCCGTGACATAGAGCGCCAGCGTGGCCAGCAAGGTGACGGGGGTCGAGGCAAAGGCCGAGAAGCCGACGGCCAACGATGCCGCTACCATGGTCTGGAGCAGCACCAGGGGAAGCTGGCCCAGCAAGGGCCCTATTTCGAGCCCACGCAGCGCCAGGAGGGCCAGCAGGATCACGGCCTGGATGCAGACCAGCAAGGTACCCATGGCGAGCAGGCCGAAGGCCTTGCCCAGCAGGAAGCTGGTGCGCGAGACCGGCTTGGACAGCACCAGGAACGAGGTCCGGCGTTCCCACTCGCGGGGCAGCATCTGGGCCCCGGCCACGATGACGAGCAGGACCGAGGTCACTTCGAGGCTGGCAAAGCCGAGGTCCGCCAGGATGCGACCATCCTGGCCCAGCGAGAGTCCGCCGAGTGGAATGGCGATCAGCAGGATCACGACGGAGGCGAGCAAGGCCCCTGACACCAGACGTTCACGAAGCAGTTCGCGCCACGTCTGGTGGGCCAGCGCCACGATGTGGCCAGCGGACATGAGCGTCACGCCGTGGCGGCTACGGCCTTCGGAGCACGGACCGTTTCCATGAACAAGGTCTCCAGGTCCCGGCCCTGGCGCTTCAGGTCGTCGACGGCAGCCTCGGCGGCGAGCCGTCCCTCGACCAGGATGCCGACGCGATCGCAGATTTCCGCCACGTCCGAGAGGATGTGCGAATTGAAGAAGATGGTCTTGCCCTGCCGCTTGAGGTCCAGGATCAGCTCTCGGAACTCGTGACGCCCGACCGGGTCGAGGCCGCTCATCGGCTCGTCGAGGAGCACCAGCTCAGGGTCGTTGATCAAGGCCTGGGCGATGCCGACGCGTTGCAGCATGCCCTTGGAATACTTCTTGAGCTGTGCCTTGCGCGCTTCCTGCATCCGGACCTGCACCAGAAGTTGGTCGGTGCGCGCGTCGACCACGTGCCGCGGCAGGTTGAACAGGCCGCCGCAGAACCGCAGGAACTCCTCGCCCGTCAGGTGCTGATAGAAGTAGGGATTCTCGGGGAGGTAGCCGATGCGGTTCCGGACATCGGGGTTCTCGGGACTTTGCCCGAAGACCCGGATCGTGCCGCGGGTCGGGCGTGCAAGGCCCAGGAACAGTTTTTGCGAGGTGGTCTTGCCCGCCCCATTGGGGCCAAGCAGGCCAAAGGTCTCTCCGGGCCGGATGATCAAGTCGAGGTCGACGAGGGCATGTCGTGCCGGTTGCCCGATCTGGGCCGCATAGGTCTTGGAGAGGCCGGAAGCCTCGAGGACGAGTTCGCTCACGATCGCTGCTTCACCTTCAGGCACCGCGATAGCCTGTCGCCCCGGGGCGACAGGCCATCGCACACGTTCCGACTCAGTTGTTCTTGAGCACCGACACCACGACGGCATTGCTCGACTTCTTGCCGATGCCCGTGATGGTGTAGGTGTCGCTGGCGGTTCCGCCAACGGCATAGCAGACTGCGCCGTAGTGATTCTCGGCGAAGGTCCCGGTGTTGATGCCGGCGCCGATGGCCTCGTTCACGAGCGTCTTCGTGGGTTCCACGTTGGCAGTCTGAGGACCCTTGCCCCAGGGCGTCTTGGGATAGGCACCACCCGCCATATATTCGGGCTTCTGGATGACTTCGGCGTAGAAGTTGGCGTTGTCGGGGTAGACGCCGGCCTTGTCGACGCCGTATTGCTCCAGGGCCATCTGGACGCTGTGGGCGTTGGCCTGGACGCCGGCATTCTTGGCCTTGTCCTGCGCACCCATGAAGTTGGGCACGGCCACGGAGGCCAGGATGCCGATGATGACCACGACCACCAGCAACTCAATCAGGGTGAAACCACGAGACTTGCGCACCTGTTGGGCTCCATGCTTCTGGCAAAGGGGGCTATCGGGTTTGAGCGTTCCCCCTGACGCGACAGGTTAAACCATCCCCCGAGAAACGGCCACCTCGCGCCCGGAACAGGTCTGATCGACCGTTTGTTGAAAGGTCATTAAGGGCGGGTTTGAGCCCCGGAGACAAGGGGTAGACAGGCGTTGGGGCGATTCGGCTACAGCCCCCGCTGCAGGAGAGCACCTTGGCCTTCAATCCCTTGAACCGGCTGGGAGGCGGCGGATTGGACCCCGCGCTGACCCGGACGGGTTCGGCTGGGGTTGGTCGCGGGGCTGGGCAGCCTGACCCCGCCATCGATGCCAATGCCAGGTCGCGGTCGTGGACGGCGCTCGGCCGTACCGGAGCGGCGGATCCGTCCCTCGAGGCGGCTGCGCGTCAGAAGCCATCGGGACCCACCTGGTTCGGCTACCACAACGAGGCGTCGATTCTTGCGCGGCTTGCCCAGCAGGGCGTCGCTCCCACACCCGTTCACCTGCGCATCGCGCAGCAGATGTTGCGCTACGGTGTGCCCCTGCAACCCGCCAACATCGAGCAGATTCGCGCCCTCTGGCAGGCGTTGGGAGGCAGCTCGCTCGTCGATCTCGAGGCGCTGACGGCCCTGTTTTCCGCAGGCCTGCCCACCGAGCCCGACAACTTCAAGGCCATGGCGCGCCTGCTGGCAGGGGGGCCGACGGCGCACTTGCTGGCGCGGACCGCCATGACGCTGCGCACGGCCGGGCCGGCAGGCCCGCAGGCCGAGGCCCTCAAGCAGTCGCTGCAGGCGTGGTGGAAGCTGGGCAACGGTCCGGAGATGCTGGCTGCCGAGATGCCTCAGTTCCAGCAGGTCGCCACCCGTATCCGCCAACAGGTGACGACGTTGGCTGCGGCGCGGCTGCCCGAACCGCTGGCACAGGATATCCAGGCACTGGGCGAGCACTTCCGGGCCCATGAGATGCTCCAGCGGACGCCACAGAGCACGCTCTACGTGCCCTTCTTCCAGTGGCGCGACCAGCAGCCCATGCCCGGGGAGATCCTGATCCACGCCGACAGGGAAGGAGGAGCTGAACGACGCTCCCAGTATGCCCAGGTCACCATCGCCATCGATACGCGCAATCTCGGGCGCATCACGATCGATCTGACGGCGAGCAGGGGGCACCTCGGCATCGGCTTCGAGGTCCAGGATGCCCAGATCAAGGCCTTCTTCGACGCGCGTACCGGCGAGTTGGGCCGGCGCATCGGACCGCGCACGGGCTATGTGCTGGCCGGTATGCGGGTCGATGCCGTGGGCAACGGGCGCAGCATCTCGATCCTGCTTCCCCGACGCAGGGACCTGCGTCGGTTGTCACGAGCCGTGGGGGTCCTGTGAAAGGCAACCGTCCCGACGATGACGCCCTCTGGAACAGCCTGGCGCAGGTCGCCGAGGCCTACGGAGCGCCGCCTGCCGAGGCAGCGGCGCTGACGCGGGTGCTGGGCCAGCTGGACCCCCGGGCCGTGCCTCCCGAGCTTGCCGCCGCCGTGGCGGAGACGCTGGGGTTCGTCTTTGCGCTGGATCAGCAGGTCGAAGTCTCGGGAACGAAGGAGGGGCGTCGATGATTCGCGGCATCTACACGGCAGCCTCCGCCATGCAGCTCAACACGCACATGGTGGACGTGATGGCCGACAACCTCGCCAACTCGGCGACGACGGGCTACAAGCGCAAGGAAGCGGTCGTCCGGTCCTTCGGGGACGTCCTGGTCGACCTGACGGGCGATGCCGATCCGGGGCGCGTCCAGTTGGGGGCCCAGATCGACGAGGTGGCCCGGGATGGCAAGGCAGGAAGCCTTCGGCGTACCGACGGCCTGCTCGATGTGGCCGTCGAGACCGACGATCATCAGATGCTTGCCCAGCGCGCCGACGGTACGCGGGTATTCACCCGGAATGGCCAGCTCAGGCTCGATGCCGATCGCTACCTTGTAACCGGCAACGGGGAGCGTATCCTCGACACGGGCCTTGCGCCCATCGAAATGCCGCAGGATCTCAACGGCCTCAAGATCGAGGCTGATGGCACCGTGCGCGGGACGGACGGGGTCCTCGGCCGGATCGGGCTGTTCACGCCCTCCGTAGCCCAGATGGCCGGCTTTCCCGTCGCACAGGGCGCGCTGCTGCCGGCCGATGGCGGTCGCTTGCAGCAGGGCTTCCTCGAGTCCTCGAACGTCAACATCGTGACCGAGATGATGGGACTTATCGAGGCCAATCGGCACTTTGGCCTCGGGCAGAAGCTGGTTACGGTGCATGACCAACTCCTGCAAAAGGCCAGCAACGACCTTGGCCGCACCCAGTAACCCCCTGTTCCACGGAGGAATGTCTTCATGATGCATTCGATCTGGACCGCCGCGACCGGCATGCAGGCGCAGCAGATGCGCATCGATGCCATCGCCAACAATCTGGCGAACGTCAACACCACTTCGTACAAGAAGAGCCAGGTGGACTTTCAGGATTTGCTCTACCAGGCCGTTCAGGCGCCGGGTGTCGAGACGGCCGGCATGCAGGTAGGGCTGGGCGTCCGGCCGTCTGCCATCTCCAAGTACCACGCCCAGGGCAACATGCAGGTCACCAACAACCCTCTGGATGTCGCCATCGATGGACCCGGCTTTTTCGAGGTCACGACTACCGATTCACGGGTGATCGGCAACAAGGCCTATACCCGTGATGGCTCGTTCAAGATCAATAACCAGGGCCTGCTCGTGACCTCGTCGGGCCTCGTCGTGGGGGATGGATTGCAGGTGGGTGGTGCCACGGAAATCCGCATCCGGGAGGACGGCGCTATCTTTGGTCGCCTGCAAGGCAGTGGGCCTGTGCAGATCCTGGGGAACCTGCAGCTCGTCAACTTCCCGAACCCCGCGGGCTTGATGTCGATTGGCAATAACCTGTACACGATTTCGGACGCGGCCGGAAGGACGATCGGGCCGGCCAATGGAGGTTCCGAAGGCCTTGGGCGGGTCGTTCAGGGTGCTCTCGAGGCCTCGAACGTCGAGCTCGTGACCGAGATGGTCATGATGATCGCGACTCAGAAGGCTTATGACACCTCTTCAAAAGCCATCAATGTTTCCGACAAGATGATGGAGTCGACCAACGGCCTCATCCGGTAGCGGTCGGGAACGTGAGCAAGATGCGGGCAGGAGGTATGCGGGGGGGGGCTGCGGCCGCCCTCGCCCTGCTGCTCGCCGTCTCGTCGCCGGTCGAGGCGCGGACCTCGATCGGTCGGACTGCCGTCGACATGGTCCGTGCGGCACTTCAGGTCCAGTATCCGGCCGGGGAAATCGAGGTTCGGCCGCTGCTTCCCGAGATCGCGAGCCTGGTGCCCAAGGGCACGGTCGACGCGACCCTGCGCCTCGCCGGCCCCATCCGCCAGTTGGGGCCTTCCGTACCCGTGTCCTTCGACGTGCTCGATGGCACCGGGCGCAAGGTCGCATCGGTGGTTCCCCGTTTTGCGGTCGAGGCGTGGCGCAACCTGCCGGTGCTTGCCCATCCGATGCAGCGGGGGGCTTCGTTGGCCCCGGCGGACATCGAGATGCGTCGCCTGGCCCAGAGCCGCGTGACGGGATCTGTTCTGCTGGATATCGGGGCGTTGATCGGGGCCAAGCTGGTGCGCAGCCTGGCCAGCGGCAGCGTGCTCATCACGAATGTGCTGGACCTGCCGCCCGTGGTGCGCCAGGGAGCGACGGTCCGCGTGCATGTCCGCAGTGGCGGACTCGAGGTCCTCGGGCAGGGCACTGCCTTGCAGGATGGCCGTGTCGGGCAGGTCATCCGCATCGTGAACCCTTCGTCCCGCAAGGACTTCCTGGCGCGGGTCCGGGATGCCGAGGTGGTCGAGATGGATCTCGGGGAGTAATTGGAATGAACCGCAGACTTCTCGCGTTGGCGCTTCTTGTGACCGTGGCGTTTGTCCCCGCCCGGACGGCCCGGGCCGACTCGCTTTTCCCGGACAGCAACTACGGGGGACTGATCAGCGACCAGGTCGGCGATCGGCGGATGGCCATCGGCCCCGGTTCCCTGGTGACGGTTGTCGTGACCGAGAACATCCAGGCGGAACAGGCGGCGACGACGCGCACCATCAAGGACTCCAAGGTCACGTCTTCCTGGGACTTCGGTACGATTTTCGGGCTGGGCGGCAACAACCAGGGTGCTTTCAACAATCAGGTCGAGATGGTCGGCAAGTCCGACTTCAATGGCGACGGCGTGACTCGCCGGGGTGGTGCCATCTCGATGCTGGTCGCGGCCCAGATCACCGAAATCCTTCCTGATGGCTCGATGCGTATCAAGGGCTCCAAGGAGCTGGTGGTCAACGACGAGAAGTCCACAGTCGTCATCTCGGGCGTCGTCCGTCCCTGGGACATCGGGATCGACAACCGCATCCCCAGCGAGCGCATCGCCGGCTTCCAACTCGAATACCAAGGGTCGGGCCCCAATACGGCCAAGACCACGCCTGGCCTGTTCACCCGCCTGCTGAACTGGCTCTTCTAGGAACCTGCCACCTTGAGACAAGCCCACCCCGTTGCCGCGGTCCTCGCCCTGTTCGCGCTGTTGCTGGCGCCGGTCCTCGAGGCCCGGGCGCAGGTCCTGCAGGGCAAGCCTGCCCGCCTCAAGGACATCGCGACGGTCTCGGGAGCGCGGTCCAACATCCTTCATGGTGTGGGCCTCGTCGTCGGTCTCGACGGCACGGGAGACTCGCAGACCACGGGATTCACGGAGCGGGCCCTGCGCAACTTCATCCAGGCCTCGGGCATGTTCCCGACGGAGCGACTGCGGACCCGCAATGTCGCCGTCGTTTCCGTCGACGCCCGTCTACCGCCCTTCTACAAGCCCGGCCAGACCATCGACGTCACGGTCTCGTCCATCGGTGATGCCCGCAGCCTGAACAACGGCGTCCTGATCCCGACGGCGCTGAAGGCCGCCGATGACAAGGTCTATGCCGTGGGGCAAGGTCCGCTGAGTACCGGTGGCTTCGGCATCGAGGTCAACGGTTCGCAGGTCAAGAAGAATCCCGCGCTGGTCGCGCGTATCCCCAACGGGGGCTTCGTCGAGCGCGAGGTTCCCGTCACCGTGCTCGATGCCAACGGCTTCCTGTACATCAATCTCAACAACCCCGACTTCATCACGGCATCACGTGCCGCCGCGGCGATCGGCCGCTCGTACCTGGGCTCGGCCCAGGCGCTCGATGCCGGCACCATCCGGGTCTATGTGACCAACCAGTATCGGGACAACCTTGTCGACCTCGTGGCGCGCCTCGAGGGTCTCGAGGTCGCACCCGACGCTGTGGCGCGGGTCGTGGTCGAGGAGCGCACGGGCACGGTCATCCTCGGCTCCAACGTCAAGATCGATCCCGTGGCGATCAGCCACGGAGGCCTCATCATCAAGGTCGAGACCAAGTTCAACGTTTCGCAGCCGAACCCTTTGGCCGGAGGCCAGACGACCGTGACCCAGGAGTCCCAGGTCTCGGCAGAAGAACAGAAAGCCAAGGCCGTCATCTTCGACAAGGGGACGACGCTCGGGACTCTGGTGCGGGCCCTCAATGCCCTCGGTACGACCCCGCGCGACCTGATCACCATCCTTCAGAACATCAAGGCGGCTGGTGCGCTCAACGCCCAGTTGGAGATCATCTGATGCAGGTCCCTCCTCCTCCCGGCCTGCCACCGTCCGGTTACCGTAAGGCCACGTCGTCGGCCGCCGTCGGGCTCCCCGATCCGCTCCAGGGGTCGCTTCCTCCGGGTTTGCCCCAGCAGGCCCAGGTGTCCGGCGCGCTGCCGCTCGTCACCCCTTCGGATGCTACCCCGGGCACGATGGTCGGACCGACCAACCCCGAGGAGGCGGCCAAGGCGTTCGCAAGCATTCTTTTCGGGTACATGTTTGCGGAGATGCGCCCCAAGGAGGAGGACAGCCTGCTAGGGGGCGGGGACACCGAGATGTTCATGGACTTCTTCGACCAGGCGATGGCCAGGAACTTCGTCGATCAGGGCAACCCCCTCGTCGACCTGATCGTCGATCGCCTGACGCCTAGAGAAGCCGGCAAGACGGAAACGGGCAAGGGAGAAGCCGGACCCTCATGAGCGACAAGCGTGCCACGATGCCGGGCTCCAAGGGGGCACCGGCGCTCGATGCCGCGCAGATCAAGAAGTACGAGGGTCTGGTTCGCAGCATCGCCCGCAAGCAACTCGGCAAGCTGCCCCAGCATTACGAACTCGAGGAACTGATCGCCGACGGCTGGATGGGTCTGATGATGGCCCACGATCGCTTCGACCCCGAACGCGGCGTCAAGTTCGAGACCTTTGCCACTTACTACATCCGTGGCGCCATGCTCGACAACCTGCCCAAGCTTCCCAAGCCCCCGAAGATCAAGGGCGAAAAGCCCGCGGAGGCTCCGGAGGGCGCCCCTGCCGAGGGCGATGACGAGGGCGAGGCGGCCCTCATGGTCAATCGTGTCACGGAGCTGGCCTACAGCTACCTGCTCTCGCTCGACGACCCCGCCGGTGGCGACGGAGACGACGGGTACTCGCGGCTCGACCAGTTGGGCCGCTGGGACAACAAGCAGAAGGAGCTCGAGGAGCAGGACCTGCATCGCATCCTGAAGCTCACGATCCAGTTGCTCGAAGATCGCGAGCGCATCACGCTCGAGAACTACTACTTCAAGAACATGAGCTTCGCCGAGATTGGCGAGATGCTGGGCCTTTCCGAGTCCTGGGTCAGCCGAATCCATCGGCGTGCACTCAGTCAGGTGCGTCAGAAACTGGGCAAGAAGAAGTCGATTGACGACTTCATCAGTTGGTAGGACAGGAGGACAAGATGGACCTGTTCGGCAAGGAAGTCCGCGGCATCGAGCGGGCGATGGATGGCTTGTCACGGCGCATGGAGGCGACGGCGCTCAACCTGGCCAATGTTCATACGCCAGGCTATGCGCGCCGGGATGTGAAATTCGAGGATTCCCTCGCCGAGGTCCTTGACTCGATGGAGGTACCCATCGACCCGGAACGGACCGAGGCCCCAGAGGATCCGTCCTATCTGCTCGAGCAGTGGCAACCGCGTACCGAGGTCGATGAGCGCCGTCCGCAACGTCTGGATGGCAACGGCGTGGTCCTCGAGAAGGAAGTGTCCGCCGCCACTCAGGCCGCCTTGCGCTTCAATGTGCTGGCGACCAGCCTTGCCGGGGACTACCGGGACCTCAAGTTCGTCATCGACGCCAAGTAAGCATCGGAAAGGGCCCCGGGGGATGCTCCGGGGCCTTTTTAATTGTTTGTTGGCGAACTTTTCGGTTGCATCATCCGGGGGTACAAGGGACGCGAACGGTCTTGGCCCGGTTTTCGCTGGAGGTGGCGTCCGATGAGCCTGATGAACGTCTTCAATACGGGGGAAAGCGCCCTTGCGGCCAACCGCATGTGGCTCGAGGTCATCGCGGGCAACCTGGCCAACGCGCAGACCACCCGGACCGAGGAGGGGGGACCCTACCGACGCAAGGTCCCGCTGTTTTCCGAGGTCCTCGATGCCGAGATCCAGGGCGTTCGCGTATCGGCCATCGAGCAGGACCAGAGTCCCCTCCAACGGGTCTACAAGCCTGGGCATCCCGATGCCGACAAGGACGGCTTCGTCAGCATGCCCAACGTCAACGTCGTGACCGAGATGGTCGACATGATCGGCGTGCAGCGCAGCTACGACGCCAATGTCACCGTGATGCAGGCCATCAAGTCGATGGCCAACAAGTCCATGGACATCGGGAGGTAGCGGATGCGTATCGATGGGTTCCGTGCCCCGGGTATCGGTCAGGCCATGGGGGGCTTTCCCGCGTTCGGGGACTTTCCGGCGATGCCGGACGCGCTGTCGGCCGACAGCAAGATGCCGTCCGTCACCGATTCCTTTGCGGCAAGCGAGGATGATGGTCCAGGTGCGCACTTCATGGCCGTGCTGAACGATGCCATCGATTCGGTCAATGCGCAGCAGGCCCGTTCGGAGCAGATCACGATGGACTTTGCCCTCGGCAAGGCGGTGGACCCCCATGCCGTCATGATTGAGAACGCCAAGGCGGAGACGTTGGTCCATCTCACCAGCAGCGTCACCAACAAGATGGCCCAGTCCTTCCAGACCCTGATGAACCTCCAGATCTGAACGCGGCATGGGCTTCCTGCAAAACCTGACACCCCAGCAGCGCATCGCCCTGCTGGGCGGCGGCGCCGGCCTGGTGCTGCTGCTGGTGGTGGCCATTGCCTTTGCGGTGATGTCCGGGGGCAAGAAGGAAGACCCTCAGGCGCGGGAGCAGGAATCAGGCTACGAGGTGGTTTTCAAGTACCTTCAGCCCAAGGAGATGGATGAGGCTGCGGCTGCACTCAAGGCCCAGAAAATCAGGGAGTTCAAGTTCACGGAAGATGGCACCCTCCTGGTCCAGAAGGACAAGGTTGTCGATGCCCGGGTCGCACTCGGCGAGGCGCAGGTCCCCAAGAACCCCAACAATCAGGGCCTCGAGATCTTCAACAAGAAGGACTTCATCTCGACGGATTTCGACAAGAAGATTGCCTTCCTTCGCGCGCTGAACGGCGAGTTGACCCGCCTGGTGCGCAAGGTGCAGGGCGTCGAGGACGCCACGGTCCTGGTCAATATGCCTGAGGACACCCTTTTCCAGCAGGAGAAGAAGGCCATCACGGCGAGCGTCATGGTCAAGATGGAATCGAATCGCCAGTTGACCGCCCAGCAGGTCGAGGGCATTCAGCACATGGTGGCTTCGGCGGTGCCCGGTCTGCTGACCGACAACGTCACGATCGTGGACGATCAGGGCAACCTGATTTCGAGCGGCCTCGAGACGAACATCGGAGACAACAACGAGCGACTGGTCTCGCGGGCCATCGACCAGCAGATGAAGATCACCCGGTCGATGGAGAGCGAGATCCAGACCAGCCTGCAGTTGCTGCTGGACAAACTCGTGGGCAATGGCAAGTCGGTGGTTCGGGTTCGCCTCGAACTCGATTTCAACAAGCGGCAGGTCCGCAATCGCCTGCTCGCGCCAGTCACGGCCAACGGCGAACCGATGAGCAGCGCCCGATCCGTCCAGCGCGAGACGCTCAAGAATGGCGCCCAGGGTGCGGCGCCCGGGACCTCGGCCAATCTTCCCAGCTATCCTTTGTTGCCCGGCAACGTCGCCGGCCAGCCCGGCGTGACCGGGGCGGCGCAGGGTCAGGAGACCTCCCGCGAGAACATCCGGGAACAGCCCGCCTTCAACCAGGAGGACCAGATCGTCCAGACGGCCTCGGGCAACATCAAGCGCATGAGCATCGCCGTGCTCTTGCCCGAAACCGTGAAGCCCGAGGCCGTGGACAAGCTGCGCAACGTGATTGCGGCTGCAGCGGGTGCCGATCCGGCCCGTCGGGACCAGGTGACGGTCGAGCGCGTCAAGTTCGACACGACCCTGATGGACCAGCTCAAGGACCAGCTCAGCAAGAAGGAGGCCGAAGCGAAGGCCGCCGCCAAGAAGAAGGGTGCCGTGGGCTGGAACCTCGTCATCTGGGGCGGTGTCGCGGCCTTCGTCTTCGCCGCCATCGTCGCGCTCGTCTCCCGTCGCAAGCGGTCGACCGAGAATCCCTTCGATGTCCTGTCCTCGGGGCTCGATGCCGAGGCCTTGCCCGCCGGCTTCGAGGGGCCAGGTGCCTTGGGCGGCTTCCCGACGCCCGAACAGCTAGGTGCCTTGCCCGGCGGGATGCCCCAGATGGGCGGGTTCGACCAGGACCAATCGGCTTACGGGGCTCAGGCTGCCTATGGCGCGCCCCAGCAGCAGGGCTACGGGGCCCAGCAGCAGGCCGGGGCCGGGGAAGGTCCTTTCGACTTCGCTTACCAGGTCGGTCCCGAGCAGCTTGCCGAGGCACTCGCGACGGAGCGTCCGGCAACAGTGGCGGGCGTGCTGGCCCAGCTCGATCCCTCGTTCGCCGAGACGGTCATCGCCAGCTTGCCGCCGGATATCCAGGGTGACGTCTTCAACCGCATGGGCTCCTCGGGGCCCCTGCCCTCGATGACGCAGCGGATGGTGTCCCAGAATCTCAGGCGCAAGCTGGGGGTTCCGGTCTAGCGGCCGGCTGACGCATGCCGCAGCGCAAGGGGCTGATTC
Organism: Candidatus Sericytochromatia bacterium; assembly: GCA_035286125.1. Lineage (GTDB taxonomy): Bacteria > Cyanobacteriota > Sericytochromatia > S15B-MN24 > VGJW01 > VGJW01. The sequence continues at coordinate 20,556 of JAYKIS010000053.1, read as the reverse complement.
CCGATCTGATCCTGGCCGGGATCGTCATCCTGGTCCTGGCGATCCTGGTCATCCCGCTTCCCCTGTGGATGCTGGACCTGCTGCTGATCATCAACCTGGTCGCGGCACTCGTCATCGTTTTCGTGTCGTTGTACCTGGTCAGGCCGCTCGAGTTCGCCAGCTTCCCGTCGTTGCTGCTGATCATGGCCCTGTACCGGCTGGCCCTGTCGGTGGCCACGTCCCGCTCGATCCTGAGCCATGCGGAAGCCGGAAAGGTCATCGAGACCTTCGCCAACTTCGTCGTGGGCGGCAACTTCATCGTGGGTTTCATCCTGTTCGCGATCCTGATCATCGTGAACTTCATCGTCATCACAGAAGGCGCCAAGCGCGTGGCCGAGGTCGCGGCCCGCTTCACCCTGGACGCCATGCCCGGCAAGCAGATGTCCATCGATGCGGACCTTGCGGCGGGCCTCATCGATGCCGAGGGCGCCAAGAAGCGCAGGACCGACCTCGAGCGGGAGGCCAACTTCTTCGGTGCGATGGACGGTGCCAACAAGTTCGTCCGGGGCGATGCCATCGCGGCCATCATCCTGATCTTCGTCAATATCATCGGCGGCATCCTGATCGGCATCCTGCAGAAGGACATGGAGGTCGAACAGGCGCTCAAGATCTATTCCTTGCTGACCATCGGCGACGGCCTGGTCGGCCTGATCCCGGGCCTGCTGATCTCGATCTCGGCCGGTTTCGTCACGACCCGAGCCGCGTCGGACTTCAACCTGGCGACCGACTTGAAGAACCAGCTCTTCACGAGCCCCAAGGTCCTGGGCATTGTGGGCTTCGTCATCGTCATGATGGGTTTCATCCCGGGCTTCCCGACGATCCTGATGTTGCTGCTGGGCCTTGCGATCCTGTTCGCGGCCTTCGTGGCCTACAGGGGTGGCCTTCTGGGAGCGGCACCCCCGTCCCAGGCCGGGGATGCCGCGCCGATGGGGGACGAGTTCGACGACTACCAACCGGAATCCGACGAGGATCTGAAGAACCCCGAGAACGTCATGAAGATGCTGGGGGTGCCGCCGCTCACGCTCGAGCTGGGTCTGGACCTGGTGCCGCTCGTCGATCCCGGCCTCGGTGGCGAATTGATGGATCGAGTCGTGCCCATGCGCGTGGCCATTGCCCTGGACCTCGGCTTCGTCATGCCCGGTATCCAGTTCAAGGACAACCTCAACCTGCGGCCCAATGCCTACCAGATCCTGGTCAAGGGCAACACCGTCGCCACCGGCGAACTGCTGGTCGGCTACATGCTCGCCATCCAGCTCAACACGACGGACCTGTCCCAGGAGCTGGTCGGCTTCCCGACCAGCGACCCTGCCGGCAACCGCCCTGCCGTATGGGTGGCCGGAGCCGAGGCCCAGCGTGCCGCGCAGCTGGGCTACCTGATTCAGGATCCGACCAACGTGCTGACGGCCCACCTCGAGGAAGTGGTCCGCACGCATGCCCACGAGATTCTCAGCCGTGAAGAGGTCAAGATGATGCTCAACCGGCTGCAGGAGCGTGCGCCCATCACCGTCAAGGAGCTGGTGCCCGAGGTCCTCGCCCTTGGCGAGGTCCAGCGTGTGCTGCAGGCCTTGCTGCGGGAGCGGGTCAGCATCCGCGACCTGGCGACCATCGCCGAGAAGTTGGCGGACTTCGGCAAGATGACCAAGGATGTCTTCACGCTGACCGAGTTGGTCCGGCAGCAGCTGTCGCGGAATATCTGTGCCTCGGTGGCGGACGAGGAGGGCCGGATCGACGTGATCACGCTGGACCCGGCCGTGGAGGGCGCGATCCAGCAGGCCATCCAGCCAGGGCCTCAGGGGCCGACCCTGGCGCTCAACCCGCAGATTGCCCAGCTGATGCTGGCACGCCTCGCTGGCGTCGTGAACGAGGCCCTGGCGCGGGGTCAGAATCCGGCCGTGCTGGTCAGCCCGATCGTGCGGCCCCACGTCAAGAATCTGGTCGATCGCAACTTCCCGAACCTCTCGGTCCTGTCCTACTCGGAAATCAACGCCAAGTTCAAGGTCCAGGCCATCGGGGCCGTGTCGATCGCGGTCGGGGCAGCCTGAACCGTTCGTTCCGTGCGAAGCAACCTTGCGTGCCGCGCCCCTTGCCGGCATTGGCGGCGGGCGATGTCGCGGCGATGATGCCAGGCGGCCCTCCCCTGCCATAGGCAGGGGAGGGCTGGCCCTGATCAGCCGGCCTGGGCGTCCAGGATCTGCTGCATCTTCAGACCGATGTGCAGCATCAGTCGGGTCTCCGCCGTATCGAGGTCGACCTGGGTGATGTCGCGGATGCGTTCCAGGCGGTATTTCAGGGTGTTCCTGTGGATGAACAGGCGTTCGCTTGTCTCCGTCAGGTTGCCGTTGCAGTCCAGGAAGGCACCCAGCGTCTTGACCAGCTCCTTGTCCGCCTGCTGGTCGTAGGCCATCAGGCGGCTCAGTGCCTCGCAGAGGAACGCTCCCGGGCTGCGATCGGCTGCGAACTGGTAGAGCATCCGGTAGACGCCCATGTCGTCGAAGCAATGGACCTGGCCGGCCCCGTGCAACGTGCGGCCGATCCGGAGGGCCTGCACAGCTTCCTGATGCTGGCGTCCCAGCGCAAGCAGGTCACCGGGAGCCAGGCCGACGCCGACGGAAACGGTGTCTCCCTGCGCGCCCAGGCGATCGCGGATGGTCAGGGCGAGTCGCCTCATCTGGTCGATGCCCGGGGGATCGGCCGTGACCGGCACGAGGATGCTCGCGCCGAAGGTCTGCGGCACGATGATGCACTGCCTGAAGGACAGGATGGCTGCGAGCGTGGTCTGCAGCTTCTGGCGCAGGGCCTCGGCCTGGGGCAGGGGCAAGCTGCGATCGAAGGCCACGGCCATCGGCCAGTAGCGCTGGGCGAGCGGCATGCCCAGCCAGTGGGCCCGTCGTTGCACCTCGCCTCGGGAGAAGGCACCCGGTCGCTGCAACAGGTCGAGGAAGAAGTGGCCCCGGGGGTCGCTCTCCTCGGGCAGCTGCGCGGCCACGATGGCGAGGGCGGCACAAGCACCTCCGATGCGTGCAAGATGGATCTCGTCGCGCCGCTGGGGCGCGCCGAGCACCATCAAGGTCGCGATCCAGCGTTCGCCCTTCATGACGGGCCACAGGGTCCGCGTGCCGCCCGGGGCCTGAATCTCGAGGGGCTGCCGGCCTTCGCGGAAGGTCGACCATTCAGGATGGCGCTGGATGGCCAGGATCAGGTCGTCCGGACTGCCATCCTCATCTTCGTCGACCCCATGGCTGGCCACGTCGCCGGCCACGGCCAAGCGGTTGAAGCGGGTGTCCTCGAGGAGCAGCGGGCGACCAAGATCCGCAGCCAGTTCCTCGAGCATCCGAGTGGGCGTGGCGCCGCCGACGGCCTGCCGGATCCATTCCTGCTGGCGGGCCATGCACTGGGCCAGCAGCCACGGGCGGCCCGATGCCTGCTGGCGTTGCAGTTGCCGTGCCACGCTGGCCGACTCCCCGTCGTGGCGCAGCAGAGGCAGGCCGTGGTCCCGGGCGCGGGCGACGAGGGCCTCGGGAACCTCACCGGTGCCGCAAGCCAGCAGGCCTGCGGCTCGAGCGGCGGCCAGACCGTCGATCCATGACGGTGCGACTCCGGCCAGGAAGGTCAGACCGGTCAGGACCAATTCGCCTCCCTGCAGCCATGTCGCCGGTTCTTCGGCTTCCAGCACGAGGACTTGGGCAATCTCGGACGGTGACGGGACTTGACCGAACAGGATCTCGACCTGGGCGAGGGGATCTTGCGGGCTGTGGGGACGTGGGGCACCGGTGGCAGCCGGGTTCGGGGACAGGAAACTGATGTTCATGGACGACCTCCAAGTGGGTTTGTAACATTTATTTACAATGGAGATCAAGCATATGGGACGGCATGGGTCGGTGGCCTGAAATCCTTGTTCTGACTGGCTTTGACCACATGGGTTGGCGTGGTTGGCGGGTTCTGGCACTCGCGGGATTCGGGTCGAGGTTGTGCGTTGACTTGACAATGGTTGACTAAAGTTGATGATGGTTCCGTGAGGGAGGCAGGACCCCGATGAGATTCGATCGCTGGACGCTCAAGGCCCAGGAGGCCCTGCAGGACGCGCAGCAACTGGCCGAGCAGGGCCAGCATCCGGAATTGCTGGGGCTGCATGTACTTTCAGCCCTGCTGGAACAGCCGGAGGGCATCGTGCCGGCGTTGTTGCCCCGGATGGAGATTCCCCTGGCCTCCCTTCGTGACGAGGTCCGTGCGGCGTTGACCCGACTGCCTCGGACGCAAGGCACCCAGGGCCCCGGCCTGGGCCCCGAGGCCAAGGGCTTTCTCGATCGCTCCTTCCAGGAGGCCAAGGCCATGAAGGACGAGTTCGTCTCTACCGAACATGTCCTGCTGGCGATGGTGGCCGACGAGGCGCGCGGGGCGGCAACCGAGCTGTTGCGAGGGCGCAGGGTGACCCGCGACCGGCTCATGCAGGCGCTCGGACAGGTCCGGGGCAGCCACCGGGTCACCGACCAGAACCCCGAGGCCCGGTTCCAGGCGCTCGAGAAGTATGGTCGCGACCTGACGGCCCAGGCCCGTCGCGGCAGGCTCGATCCGGTCATCGGCCGCGACGAGGAGATTCGCAGGGTGATCCAGGTCCTGTCGCGCAGGACCAAGAACAACCCGGTGCTCATCGGCGAACCGGGCGTCGGCAAGACAGCCATCGCCGAGGGCCTGGCCCAGCGCATCGCGGACGGGGATGTTCCCGAAGGCCTGAAGGACAAGCTTGTCGTGGCCCTCGATCTGGGCGCACTCATTGCAGGCACGAAGTACCGCGGCGAGTTCGAGGACCGCCTGAAGGCCGTCCTGAAGGAGGTCTCGGACAGCGAGGGCGGGATCGTCCTCTTCATCGACGAGATGCACACCCTGGTCGGGGCCGGCAAGGCCGAGGGTGCCGTCGACGCAGGCAACCTGCTCAAGCCTGCGCTCGCGCGCGGCGAGTTGCGCTGTGTCGGTGCCACCACGCTCGATGAATACCGCAAGCATGTCGAGAAGGACGCGGCGCTCGAGCGTCGCTTCCAGCCCGTTCAGGTCGGCGAGCCGAGCGTCGGCGACACCATCTCGATCCTGCGCGGCCTGCCGGAGCGCTACGAGACGCACCATCGCGTCAAGATCAGTGATGCCGCCCTGGTCGCGGCAGCCCGCCTGGGCGATCGCTACATCACCGACAGGTTCCTGCCGGACAAGGCCATCGATCTTGTGGACGAGGCGGCCAGCCGCCTGCGGATCGCCATCGACTCGATGCCACCTGCCCTCGATGAGCTCGAGCGCAGGCTCAGGCAGCTGGAGATCGAGCGACAGGGCCTGGTGAAGGAAATCGAGGCTGAGACCGCCGGGACCTTTGCGCGGGACAGGTTGGCCGCGGTCGATCGCGAGGCAGGTGAGGTCCGCGGGCGCCGGGATGGCCTGCACGCCCAGTGGCAGCGCGAAAAGGAGCTGATTGGTCGTATCGGGGCGATTCGGGCCAAGCTCGAGCAGAGCCGTACGGCGGAGCAGCGCGCGGAGCGCGAGGGCCACCTCGAGCGTGCGGCTGAAATCCGCTACGGTGAGCGTCCCTCGCTGCAGCGCGACCTCGAGGTGGCGACCCGGGAGCTCGAGGAAGCCCAGAAGGACCATCGCATGCTCAAGGAGATGGTCACTGACGAGGATATCGCCGAGGTCGTCAGCGCGTGGACCGGCATTCCCGTCAGCCGGATGCTCGAGTCCGAGGTTCAGAAGCTGCTTGACATGGAGCAGCGCATCGCGGCGCGGGTGATTGGCCAGGAGGAGGCTGTCCGCCAGGTTTCCGAGGCCGTCCGTCGCGCGCGCTCGGGCATCGGGGATCCCGATCGGCCGATTGGCAGCTTCCTGTTCCTGGGACCTACCGGCGTGGGCAAGACCGAGCTTGCGCGGGCCCTCGCGCAGTTCCTCTTCGATGACGAGCAGCATGTCGTTCGCCTCGACATGTCCGAGTACATGGAGCGCCATTCCGTCGCCCGACTGATTGGTGCGCCGCCGGGCTACGTCGGTCACGAGGAGGGCGGTCAGTTGACGGAAGCCGTCCGTCGCGCGCCCTATTCGGTGGTGCTCTTCGATGAGGTCGAGAAGGCTCACCCCGAGGTGTACGACATGCTGCTGCAGATTCTGGACGACGGGCGCCTGACGGACAGCCACGGCCGTACCGTCGACTTCCGCAACACCGTCGTCCTGATGACCAGCAATCTGGGTAGCGCCCACCTGCAGGAATCGGGAGGAGCCGTTACCGAGGCTGTCCGCGAGCGGGTCATGGGCGAGGTGCGCCAGCACTTCAGGCCCGAGTTCCTCAACCGTCTCGACGATGTCCTGCTGTTCCGGCCGCTGGGTGTCCTCGAAATCGATCGCATCATCGACCTGCAGTTCGCGCGTCTCGCGAGCCGACTCGTCGACAAGGGCATCACCGTCGTGATGGACGACAAGGCCCGGGGACGCCTGACACGGGTCGGCTATGATCCGGTCTATGGGGCCAGGCCCCTCAAGCGGGCCATCCAGAACGAGGTCCTGAATCCGCTTGCACGCATGCTGCTGGCCGGTGAGGTCCGGGCGGGCCAGAAGGTCAGGTTGTCCTTCGCGGACCAGGCCATGACGTTCCGGGTCGAGGCGGGCGCCGCGGCTCCGGCTTGAAGGTTCAGGACCCGGGCAGGAGGTCGGCCAGGGCCGCGAGGCCCAGGCGGTAGCTGGCGAGGCCCAGCCCCGTGATGACCCCGCGGCAGGCGGCCGCCGTCACCAGCGCCTGTCGACCGGGTTCACGCGCGTGGACATTCGACAGGTGGACCTCGATGACGGGCAGGGCAATGCCCGCCACGGCGTCCCGCAGGGACCAGGACACGTGTGCCAGGCCCCCGGGGTTCAGGACGACGCCTGCGTGGCCCTCGGCCTGTGCCGCGTGGAGCCAGTCTATCAACTGGCCCTCGTGGTTGCTTTGCCGGGACGTCACCTCGAGGCCCAGGTCCAGGCCCCAGGTTCTCAGGCGCGCGTCCAGCTCGGCCAGTGTCTGATGGCCATAGATACCCGGTTCCCGCTGACCCAGCAGGTTCAGGTTCGGACCGTGCAGGACCAGAATCGGGGTCATCGGGGGTGCTCCGTCGGATGGGCCAGCCGTCGGGTGGCCTCGAGGTGGGCAAGGACTTCGGCGAGGCTGTCGCCCCCGGACTTCTCCAGCAGGGCATCCGCCAGGATGTAGGTGACCATCGCCTCGGCCACGACACCTGCGGCCGGCACGGCGCAGACATCGGCGCGTTCGAAGTGTGCCGGCGCCGGTTCACCGTCGGGCCAACGCGCGCCCTGCAGGGGACGGCGCAGGGTCGAGATGGGCTTCATGGCCCCCCGGACGACCAAGGGCTGGCCGTTGGTCATGCCGCCCTCGAGGCCTCCAGCACGGTTGCTGGTGCGATCGAACTGCCCGGCGAACGCGTCGTGCACGGCACTGCCGGGATGCTTGGCCGCCTCGAAGGCATCACCGAACGAGACGCCCTTGACGGCCTGGATACTCATGACGGCCTGTGCCAGGCGCCCGTCGAGACGGCGGTCCCACTGCACATGGCTGCCCAGCCCGACGGGCAGCCCTGTCACGATGACCTCGAAGACGCCTCCGAGGCTGTCCCCGGCCTTGCCCGCTGCGTCGATGGCCGCGACCATGGCCGCGGAGGCTTCCGGATCGGCGCAACGGACGGGGGAGGCCTCCGCTTCGTCCCGCAAGCGCGGCACGATGTCCGGCTGGTTGTCCAGCCACGGGAGGTCGGCCGTCACCGGGCCGATGGTGCGCACGTGGGAGGTCAGCCGGATGCCTGCGGCCTCGAGCAAGGGCATCAGGATGCCCGCGGCAGCCACGCGAGCGACGGTCTCGCGAGCACTGGCCCGCTCGAGCACGTCGCGGACATCCTCAAGGCCGTATTTCACGACGCCCGGGTAGTCGGCGTGTCCGGGGCGCAAGCGCGAGATCCGACCGGGAGCCTGGGCCTCCCCGGTGATGGCCTGGTCCGGCTGGCGCGGGTCCATGACCTCGGTCCAGCGGGCGTGGTCCAGATTGGGGATGGCGATGGCGACGGGCGCACCCGTGGTTCGGCCGTGCCGGATACCCCCATGGATCTCGGGCGTGTCCTGCTCGATGCGCTGGCGGCCGCTGCGGCCGTGGCCGATCTGGCGTCGCCGCATGTGGGCCTGCAGGCGGTCGGGATCGTAGGGAAGGCCTGCGGGCACGCCTTCGAGCAGGGCCATTTGCCAAGGTCCGTGGGACTCACCGGCCGTCAGCAATCGCAGGGACATGGCTTCATGCTACACGTTGGCAGGGGGCTTCCCGGAGAGGGCCGGATAGGTTGCCACATGGCCGGGGTATGGACCCTCCGGGTATCGACCACGATGACCGGAACCAGACCTTAACGATGCCAGCCCTCCATTTCCTGAGTGACGTGGATCGGGTGGATGTCGTCCGGGCATTCGTCGAGGACACGGCCTCGGGTCTCGTCCTGACCAAGGACGAACGCTACCATCTCGAACTGGCCGTGCTGGAAGCCGTCATGAACGTAATGATCCACGCCTATCGCTCCGAGGCCGGCCATCCGATCCGCGTCGTCATCGAGGTCGACGGGGAGGGCTATCTCCATGTCGAGGTGCGGGACAAGGGCGTGTTCTTCAACATTCTCGACCTGCCTGCGCCCGACCTCCAGCGGCATATCGAGATTCAGAAGCGGGGCGGCCTCGGGGTGCACCTGATGCGCAACCTGATGGATGAGGTGGACGTCCTGCAGGAGGGTGACGAGAACGTCCTGCGGATGCGCAAGCGCCTCGCCATCGCCTGAGCGGCTCCGATACCCGGCCGCAGGCCGGGTAGGATGATGGCGGGGAGTCTCGGGACATGCGTGCGACTGTTGTGGTGCCCCTGCTGGTGGCCTTGGCCGGTGGCCGTTGTCAGGATGCCCTGCCGCCAGACAGCCGCGAGGCCCAGGTCTTGCGGGGCCAGGCTGCGTATGCCCGGACCTGCGCGATCTGCCATGGCCGTGCAGGCGAAGGCTATGCCGCCGACAACGCCCCTGCACTCGCCAACGAGGACTTCCTCGTCACCGCGTCCGACCAGTACCTCTACGAGACCATCGCCCGCGGGCGGCCGGGCACCGTGATGTCGGGCTGGGCCAGGGAACACGGAGGCCCCTATGACGAGGGGCAGGTGCAGGACCTCGTGGCCTGGCTGCGCTCGTGGCAGAAGGGCACGATGCGCCCGCTCGACCAGGCCCGCCTACAGCCCGGCAGCCGTGACGGCAAGGCCCTGTACGCCCGCCATTGCGCCTCCTGTCATGGCGCGAGCGGCGTCGAGGGCCCGTACAACCGACTCGCCCATCCGCAGCTTCTGGACATCGCATCGGATGGCTTCCTCCGCACCACCGTCCTGGAAGGCCGCTCGGGCACGCCGATGAAGGGTTTCCGTGGCGTCTTGCAACCCGCCGAGGTGGACGCCATCATCGCGTATCTGCGCCAGAACCCCGCCCGGGTCCCGGCCGTGGGGCGGCCGGCGGCGACGGCCAGCGGCACCGTGGCCCTGCCGGTCGGCAGTGATCCTGCGTTCCCCGCCGATGCCCGGTTCGTCGGCGTGGATCTGGCGGCCCGCGAGATGCGTCGTGGGGCGCGGATCCTGTTCGTCGATGCCCGACCGCCATCCGATTTCCAGGCAGGCCACATCCGCGGGGCCGTCAACCTGCCCTTCTACGAGGCCCCCGAGCGCGCCGGCGAGATTCCGAAGGGCACCTGGGTGCTCACGTATTGCGGCTGTCCGCATGCCGAGTCCGGCGAGGTGGCTGAGGTCCTGCGCGGTCGCGGGCACGACAGGGTCGCCGTGCTGGATGAGGGATGGGGACCCTGGAAGACGCGGGGCTATCCTGTCGATGAGCCGCCGGCGTCCGCATCGTCGGGAACCAGGCCCTGATGCACCCTTTTCGTTGCCTCTTGCCGTTGGCCGTGTCGCTCGCGGCATGCACGGCCGTGCCTCCTGTCCAGGCGCCTGCTGCCGTCGGGCCGGCCGAGGGGCACGCCACATCTCATCCCGAGCCGACGCCTGCATCGGACACCCAGGTCGCGCCCGGCCCTGCTTCCAGGCTGGCTCCCGGCGATACGGGGCCGCGGGAGTCCCATCACTTGTGGGTCACGGGTGCCGGGACGACGGCGAGTACCTACTGCTGGATCCCCGAGTTCCGCGCATGGCAGGTCCTCGATCCCGTGAAGGCGGGCCTGCCGAACCTGCCCGTGGGCGCCTGGGTGGGCAGCAAGCCTGCCGGGGAAGCCGATCAGGCGTGGGCGGAGGAAGTCTTCGGCGGCATGTACGTGGCCAAGTACGAGGCCAGTCACGAGGATGCCGTGCCGGGCGAGCCCCGGACCGGTTCTGGCGCGGCCGCTGGTACGTCGGGGCGGGTCAAGTCCGCCGCCCTCTGCCCCGTCTGGTCGAATGTCCATTGGGATGACGCCCGGGCCCTGGCCCGCAGCGTGGCGCCGGAGGCTGATCTCATGGGTGATGAGGACTGGACGGCCCTCGCCGTCTGGTCGGCCATTCATGGCGTGCAGGTGCTTGGCAACAACAGCGGCGGGACCTTCCGGGATGTCACGGATCCGACAGTCCGCTTCCTGGCCCAGCCTGCCTTCCCCGCATCCGGAGTCGCCTTGACGGGCTCAGGCCACGGCGATGCCTGGCCGGACGGCGTTGATCGCACGACGCACACGGGCCGGGTCGCCGGGGTTGCCGACCTGAACGGCAACCTCGAGGAGTGGACGGCCGACGTGGCCGTAGGGGGTGGTCCCGGCGTACCGGGTACCTGGCTGTTGCGAGGCGTCGCGTCGGGTGTCCGTGTGCCGGTCGTTCAGGGTGCGGCCAGCGCCATCACGAGCCTTGCGACTTCGCCTGAGTTGCGTCGGTTCGGCCTGCCGGCGACCCTCGGGGGCTCCGCCTTGCCGACCTTCGACCTGGACCATGCCATTCACGACGGCAGCACGGGCGTCCGGGCCATGCGCGGGGGAGGGTTCTACGATGTCGAGCGTGCGGGCGTGTGGCACATGCACCTGACCCGGCGCCATGACTTCGCCAACCAGTATTTCGGGTTCCGTTTCGTCCTGCGGTATCGGTGACGCCGCGCGGGTGTGTTTGTTAACATGCGGTCATGGGACGTTTTCGTGTTCATTTTCATGCCTTGCCCGCCGCGGCTCTGGTCGTCGCGTCTTGCGGGACCCTTCCGGCGCCGTCCGTGCCCGTTTCGGAGGGCCCGCAGCGGGTAGGCTCGGCCGGCGAGACGCGCCTGCTGGTCCGCTGGCAGGCTGAATCCGCAGCCCTCGGCCTGGCGGGTCTCATCGGCTCCAAGGGATGGCAGCGCGCCGCCCGCCAATCGCAGGACCTGCTGGCGGAAGGCTGGGTGGCGTACGAGGGACCGGCCGGTACGGCTTCGGATCTGCGCCGGGCCCTTTCGGGCCGCAAGGCCGTGCTGGCGCTCAGCGGAGTGGGCCGGGTCGGCACGGGGCCCGAGCGGCCCGAACCGTTTCCCGTTGTCGCCGCTGATCCGGGCGTCCGCCAGCAGTATCATCACGCCTTGCTGCGCACTGCCTCGGCTCACGCCATCACGCGAGGGCGTCCTGACATCGTGGTGGCGGTCGTCGATACCGGTGCCGACATCCTTCATCCCGACTTCTCAGGGCGTGGGGGCACCAGCCGGGTCGTCGCCGGCCGGAACCACCTCGACGGCGGCAGCGACCTGACGGATGGCACGGGGCACGGGACGCATTGCCTCGGGGTCGTGGGGGCCACGGCGGGCAACAATATCGGTGTCGAGGGCATGGCGCCCGAGACGGGCCTTCGTGCGGAGCGGGTGCTCGATGCGCGTGGGCAAGGCACCTGGGAGTCGGTGGCCAGCGGGATCCTTGCCGCTTCCCGCGCCGGTGCCCGGGTCATCAGCCTGAGCCTGGGCGACACCTATAGCGCACCTGTCCTCGAGCAGGCGGTGACGGCGGCACAGGCCCGCGGCGCCCTGATTGTTGCCGCGATGGGCAACTACGGTGATGCGCGGCGCGTTTATCCGGCTTCGCTGCCCGGTGTCCTGGCCGTCGGGGCGACCAACCAGCAGGATCAGCGCACGGGATTCTCTTGCCAAGGACCGTGGATTGGCGTCGTGGCACCCGGCATGCAGATTTACTCCACGGTGCCTCATACGGGTCGCTATGCCTATGGCTACATGTCGGGCACGTCGATGGCCGCACCCATGGTGTCGGGTCTCGCGGCCCTCGTGATGGCTCGGCATCCCGCGTGGACCGCCGAGCAGGTCGCACGGCGCATTCGCGAGTCGGCACGCGACCTCGGGGAACCGGGCTTCGACGTGCAGACGGGGACCGGTCGGATCGACCCCGTGGCGGCGCTGGCCGATTAGGCGCGTAACCGCCTGCCTGGCGGTGGGACGTGGGTGGGGGTACCTGCGTCGAGAAAGTCCAGCACGGTCTTGACGACGCGCGCCCGTGACAGTGCGTCGGGGTGTTGGCGGGGGCTGATCATGGCGTGCGGCACGCCATCCTTCGCGACAAAGTGCTGCCAACCCCCGCCCGTTGACTTGTGCCGGGCCCAGAACCGGCCCGCGGCAACGGGATCCGCAAGGTCGTCGCGGCTGGTGGTGAGCAGTTGCAGCGGAATCGTCAACTGGTGGGCCCTTGGCAGGATATCGGCGACGAAGCGCAAGATGCCCACCAGGTTGCCGGTGGCGAAACGCCAGTGACCGGGGCGCACCCAGCCATCCTCGTGGCGGGGCGGCGCGTCGCCCCACGCGAAGGGTCGGTTGTCCAGCCACCGGCCGACGCGTCCGCCCAGGGGACCGTCTGTGGCCTGTACGAGTCGATAGGCAAGGCGGGCTCTGGGTGCGGCGGGGACGAGCAAGGGTGCCATGGCGCACACCCGCGTGATGCCCCCGTGCCGGATGGCAAGGTCGAGGGCGACGGCGCCACCGGCCGACAGGCCGCACAGGACGAGGGGCGGCTCCAGGCTGCGCGCCACGGAGAGCGCCTGCTCGGCCGCCTCCCGGTAGCGCCCGGCTTCGTGGGCGCGTGGCAGGAAGCGGGGATCTTCCGCACCTGTCGTCGTCGCGTGGCCGTGTCCGGCAAGCCGGGGCAACAGGATATTCCAGCCCAGCGCCAGCAGGTCCTCGGCCAGGCTCTCGAACTGCCAGGGGCCTGCAGAGAAACCGTGGAAGGCGAGGATGGTGCCCTTGGCTTGCGCAACGGCCGGACGGAGCAGCCTGCCCCGGCAGGCAGGCTGCAACTGGAGGCCGTCGTCTCCCGGGAAGCCCACATCCATGGTTCGAGGGTACAACACCTCCATGCGCCACGGCCTCCCTTTCCTTGTTCTTGCTCTGGCTGGCTGTGCCGCTGCCGGGACGGCCGGTCGCCCGGGTGCCGCGATGGTGCTGGCCGGGGGGACCGCAGGCACTTTGCAGGCCGTCGCGACTCCGTTGCCCCTGCTTGCCGGGGGGACAATGCCCGTTTCCGGCCCCGATACGGCCATGCTGGTGGCCAATTCGGCGGGCAGCCTGATTGCCAACCAGGCTGCTGGCTTGTCGGGCGATGTCCGGGCCTTTGGTTCGCTGATTGCCAACGCGGCCGGCAGCCGTCGCATCCAGACCCTCGGGGATGAGGTGCCGTTGCAGCGCGCCCTCATCTACCTCGCCGACACGCATGAGCGGCTTTGGCTCAGTCCGCAGGACGGCAGCATCCTCGCAACGACCTCCGATGACCTGGGTCGATTCGCCTTTGCGAATGCACCGGTTTCCGAGGCCCTGCTGGTGCAAGCCGTGATGTCGGGCAATCGTCGCCTGGTCGGTCACCTGGATACCCGTGGGGGCGGGGCGACGGTCTCGATCGACGTGGCCTCGACGATGGTCACGGAGATGCTGCGTGCCCGGGCCCTCGCCATCGGGGCATCGGCGAGCATCGCTACCCTCGACCCTGGCCTGGCCGTCACGCCCCGGTTGCAGCGTCTCACCCGTGAGGGCCTGCTGCAGGGCAAGCTGACGCTGCCATCCCTTGCCATCGGGCAACTGTCCGGCATGGTGCGGCGCTACCTCATCGATTTCGCCACCCGTACGCCAGCGTTGAAGCAGGCGTGGGAGGATCTGCTGGGAGAAGACCTGCGCGTCGTGCACACGGTTGGTGGATCGACCCCTGGCTTTGCTGGTGACGGAGGGCCTTTGGCCAAGGCGTTGCTGAGTTCGCCCCAGGATCTGCAGCGCAAGCCCGACGGCACCATCCTGCTTGCCGACATGGGCAACGATCGCATCCGGGCCATCTCGCCCGCTGGCGTGATCACCACCGTGGCCGGGGGCGGGCGGGCTTCGAATCTGGCGGTGGGGTTCGCCCTCGGTGGGCTCGCGAACGAGATTGGCGACGGGGGGCCTGCGATCGGTGCCCTACTCGACGACCCGCGCAGCATGGCGTGGGATGAGGCAAACAAGCGCCTCTTCATCGTCGAGTCGGCAGGACGGCGGGTACGGATGGTCGGTCCTGACGGCCGGATATCGACGGTCATGGGCCCGGATCGGCAGCATGTGCGCCGTACGGGGTTGCTGTCGGCGCCGGAGCCGCCCACGCTGGGCCTGCCCTCGTTCTGCTTCATGGAGTCGAGCAGCAGCCTTCTGGTGTCGGACATCATCGGCAACGGCATCTGGCGCCTGACGGTGCCTGCGGACCAGCCCACGACGACGTGGCGGGCTGATCGGTTCGTTGGGACCTTCGATGGGCCGACGGCCCTGCCCGTGGACGGGAACCAGGCCTCGGAGTCCCCGATTGCCGGCCCCATGCAGGTCTGTCGTGACGACGCCGGAAACGTCTATGCCGCCTTCATCCTCCTGCACGTCATCCTCAGGGTCGATCCGGAAGGACGCATCTACCGTTTTGCAGGCCAGTACGGCGTGGATGGAGTCACCGGTGATGGTGGGGCCGCGCGGGCCGCGGCCATCGGATACCCCACCTCCGTGGCGTGGGATCCCGTGGGGAAGCGTATTCTGGTCGGCAGCTCCCAGACGCCCCGGATTCGGGCGATTGCTGCCGACGGCACGAAGGTCACGACCCTGGCGGGCCTGGGCACCGAAACCGAGGATGGTCTCGCCCGTTCCAGTCGGCTGGGGGATGTCTTCGGCATCCTGCCCGAGACCGATGGCGGGTTGCTTTTCACGGATGGTGCCGGTGGGCGCTTGCGTCGCCTGGAGCCGCCACGGGTCCTGCCGCTGCCCTGATCGGCCACTCCTCGTGGTTAGCCTGCACTGGGTATGGTGCTCCCGGAGGGTTCTCGCGTGCGCAAGGCCGATGCTGTCCGGGACAAGTCGCCCCTTCGTTCCGTCCGAAGCGGGCCTGACGCATCGCCGTCCGAGTCGCCCAAGGCCCCGGCTCCTGCACCGGGCGACGTACGCCGCAGCAATCAGGCGGCCGGAGTGATCGGCAAGCGGGTCCAAGCCGAAACCCGCGACGAGATCGCCCGGGTCGTCCGGCGTCCTGATGGTGCCGCGGACAGCGCCTCCGGCGATGTGGCCGAGACCTATGCTGACCTCGTGGCGGATACGATCCGGCAGCCGCCTTCGGCGACGGATCGGACCATCCTCAGGAACATTGCCGATGTCACCAAGGGGGTGTCCCCCGCCTCGGAGGCAGGCCGGAAACTGGAGGACGCACGGACCCGTAATGCTGCGGCCGAGTCACGGGCACTCGAGGCGCTCTCGCCCGCGGATCGGGCAGATTACCAGCGCCTGGCCCGGGGCGTGGGCCATGATGCGGCTGCGCGTCTCGCACTACAGGTCCTGCTCCTGAGCGACCGTTTGCCGGGCCAGCCGGCACAGCGTGGCGGTCCGGACACGCTCGAGGGCCTCGATCGGCTCATGAACTCGGCTCCCCTTGCCCGGGGAATCGACCGGAAAGCCCTTGTCGGCCAACTGGTGCGTGAGATGGCGGCGCCGGCGGCGATCAACCAGAAGGGCAAGAATACCTGCACCGTCACCTCGTTGCAGATATTCATGGCTGACCGGCGGCCGGCCGAGTACGTCCGGATCGTGGCGGGTCTGGCATCACCGGAGGGAAAGGTCGTTCTGGCAGATGGATCCACCGTGGTCCGTGAACCCGGGACGGCCGAGGACGATGGTTCCAAGCGGTCGATTTCGTCCCGGCTGTGGCAACCCGCCATGATGGAGCGGGCCAATGATCGGGACTATGACAATGCTGCGGACAACTTTGACGGGGACGATGACCGACGGGGGCTCAATGTGGGTGACATCGGCAATGTCTTCAAGGCTGTCACGGGTGACCGGGTTCTCTCGAGAGCCATGAATGCCGTTCCCTGGATCGGCAAAGAGCGCCTCTGGGAGAAGTGGATCGGGGATTCCCTGACCCGGGGCGACGCCGTCCTGGTGGGGCTCAACTGGACGTCCGTCGATGCCAGGTCCGGCGAGGAACGCACGAGTGGCCACAAGGTGCTCGTGACGGGCTTCGATGACGATGTCGTCCACTTCACGAACCCCTGGGGGCAGGAAGAAGTCATGATCCGTCGCGATTTCACGCAGCGGCTCAAGAACATCAATGTGCTGATCCCCGAAGAATCCGACTGACCCGGCACGCCGTGCCGCCTTCGCCTGCCCGAGGGCGTACCATGGGTCCATCCGCGAGGAGGATGTCGTGTCGGATCTTGCCATTGCCCAGGCAGCCTGCTTGCTGCCCGTGACCGAGGTGGGGGCGTTGCTTGGCCTCGGGCCCGACGATCTCGAGCCCTATGGGCGCCACAAGGCCAAGATTGCCGCGCACGTGGCAGGTCGTCTCGCCGACGCTCCCGAGGGTGACCTGGTGCTGGTCTCGGCGATCTCGCCCACCCCTGCCGGCGAAGGCAAGACGACGATGACGATCGGTCTGGGCGATGCCCTGAGGCGCATCGGCAAGCGCGCCGTGATTGCGCTGCGTGAACCGTCGCTCGGACCGGCCTTCGGGGTCAAGGGTGGGGCGACGGGGGGCGGCCAGGCCCAGGTGGTTCCCATGGAAGATCTCAACCTCCACATGACGGGGGACTTCCATGCGGTGACGGCCGCCAACAACCTGTTGGCCGCCATGATCGACAATCACCTGCAGCAGGGCAATGATCTTGGGCTTGATCCCCGGCGCCTGACTTTCCGCCGGGTGATGGACGTCAACGATCGCGCCCTGCGGCATGTCCTGGTGGGCCTCGGTGGACCGGCTGACGGCGTCCCGCGTGAAGAGGGCTTCATGATTACCCCGGCATCCGAGGTGATGGCGATTCTCTGCGTGGCGGCGGACCTTGCGGACCTCAAGGCCCGATGCGCCCGCATCATCGTCGGGCTGGACCGTGAGGGCGGGGCGGTCACGGCGGGCGACCTCGGGGCCGCCGGGGCGATGGCGGCGCTTATGCGCGACGCGATCAAGCCCAATCTCGTCCAGACACTGGCCCACACACCTGCGTTGGTCCACGGGGGACCGTTCGCGAACATCGCGCACGGCTGCAACAGTCTGCAGGCGACGCGCCTCGCGCTCAAACTGGGCGAGATCGTGGTCACGGAGGCTGGCTTCGGTGCCGACCTCGGTGCCGAAAAGTTCATCGACATCAAGTGTCGGATGGGTGGTCTCCGTCCATCGGCGGTGGTTCTGGTCGCTACGATCCGGTCGCTCAAGATGCATGGTGGCGTGGCGCGTACCGAATTGGGGCGTCCGGATGTCGACGCGCTGCGGCGCGGGGCAGCGAACCTGCGTCGGCACGTCCGCAATATCACCGAGGTCTACGGTTTGCCCTGCGTGGTCGCGCTCAATCCCTTCCCGGGCGATACGCCCGAAGAGGTCGCGGTGCTCGAGGAGGTCGTGGCGGACCTGGGCGTCCGATTGGTTCGTGCGGCGGTCCACGCCGAGGGCGCGGCAGGGGGCGAGGACCTGGCTCGTGCCGTCCTGGACCTGGTGGCCGAGCGACGTCGTCACGCCTTCGTTTATGACGACGAGGACGACCTCGAGACGCGCGTCACCAAGGTCGCGACACGTGTCTATGGTGCCGAGGGCGTTACGTGGTCTCCCAAGGCGCGCAAGGGCCTCGCAAGGCTTGCCGCGGGTCCCCTGGGGCGTGCACCCGTCTGCATCGCCAAGACGCCTTATTCATTTTCCGACGATCCCTCGCGGCTTGGAGCGCCCGAGGGCTGGGCTTTGCAGGTCGAGGATGTGCGCCCTGTTGCCGGGGCTGGCTTCGTGCTGGTCCTGGCGGGCGACATCATGACCATGCCCGGCCTGCCGGCGGTGCCGGCGGCCCTGAACATCGACGTCGATCCCGATGGCCGCATCCACGGACTCTTCTGAAGGCAAGGCCGGTCCGAGGGTCCTGTGGATCAGCAACGGCCATGGGGAGGACCGTATCGCGCGGGTCCTGATGGATCAGGAGCCGTGGCGGACCTGGGACCATCGCGGCTTTCCCCTCGTGGGCGAGGGGCACGCGTATCGGGAGGCAGGCGTACCTATCGTGGCGCCACTGCGCGCCATGCCGTCCGGGGGGTTCATCCTGCGGCAACGGGGCGCGCTCGCCACCGACCTCCGCCACGGTCTGCTCCGACTGCTCGGGCAGCAGTTGGTGTCGGTTCGTCCTCATGCGGCGTCAGCTGACCTGATCGTGGCTGTCGGGGACCTGTTGCCCTTGGCCTTTGCGGTTTTCTCCAGCCGTCCGTGCGTCTTCGTGGGTTGTGCCAAGTCGGATCACTACCGCCAACCCGGTCAGGAGGACTATCTGCCCCTGGAGCGGTGGTTCATGCGGCGGAACGCTTGCCTTGCCGTGTATCCCCGGGATGGCCTGACGGCAGCCGGGCTCTTGCGTCGGGGCATCCGGGCGCATGACATGGGCAACCCGATGATGGACGACATGGTCGAAAGCGGCCTCGAGTGGCCGCATGACCTTCCTGGACCGGTCCTCGGCATCCTGCCGGGCAGCCGCCGGGACGCGCCGGCCAACCTGGCCCCGCTGCTGCAAGCGGCCCTTGCTTTCCTGCAAGCGCGATCCGATGCTGCGTCATGGTCCGTGGCCGTTGCCGTGGCTCCGCAAGTCCCCCCGGCCGACCTGCTTGCCGTTGCCCGCGATGCCGGCTGCTCCCCGGGACCGGACGGTGTCTGCCGGACTCCGGGGGCGCAGCGCCTCGATTGGCTGTTCGGAAGATTCGGGGATTGGGTGGGGCGCGTCCGTCTGGTGTTCGGGATGGCGGGTACGGCCATCGAGCAGTGCGTGGGTCGGGGAGTCCCTGTCGTGACGTTTCCCGGTACGGGGGCGCAGTTCAACCTAGCCTTTGCCGAGGCCCAGGCCCGCCTGCTGGGGGACGCCGTGCAGCTTGCACGTCATCCCGATGAGGCGGCGGCCCTGGCGGGCCGGATTCTGGCGGACGAGGCCTTGCAGGCGCGGATGCGCGCGGTCGGGACCGAGCGGATGGGGCCACAAGGCGCGGCGGGCCGGATTGCGGCGCACGCGGCTCAGCTGGTGACGGGAGTCGGGCGCGAGACCTCGACTTGAAGCGCCCCGCAGGCGAAGACCAGATCCCGGTTCCATATCTGGGCGCCCCAGGCGGCCTTGCGCGGTAGTGCCTTGCCCATGGCTTCGAGGTCGACATGGGCCAGCTGGAAAACCAGCCTGGGCGCGTCGAGCGGGATATCGACGGTCCAGATGCGCGCTTCCTGGCGGTGGTCCCGGTCGAGGACATCGGCAATCCTGAGGATGGGGGCCCAGAGCCGGACGGCTTCCCGGAGCGGCTTCGGGGCCTTCTTCATCTGGACCTCACGCGCTTTCCGATGGTTGGCTGCCAGCAGGCCGACCCACGCGCGGGCTTCCGGGGACCAGCCTGCAAGCAGGGCATCGCGCCGGATCAGGTAACGGCTGTGGCGATGATGGTCACGCTCGCCAATCAGGTGCCCGACATCGTGGAGGAGGGTTGCCGCCACGAGCAGGTCACGTTCCGGGCGACTGCCCCCGTGTATGGGAGCCAACTCGTCGAAAAGTTGCCCCGCCAGGTCTGCGACCTTGCGGGCGTGGCTGGTATCGGCGCCGTACTTGAGCAGCACCTCGAGGCAGGTGGATTCGTGGTCCCCGGGCAAGGGCGGCGCTTGTCGGATGAACGGCATGGGTCCTCGTCGGCCCGGCGGGCCTGTGGACATCATGCCCGGACTGGCCCGGAAAAGGCGATGCCCCTCGGTCCGGGGACCGTGGGGCATGAGCGCGCCTGACAGGATTCGAACCTGTGACCTCTTGCTCCGGAGGCAAGCGCTCTATCCACTGAGCTACAGGCGCATGGGGCGGATGATGGGAATCGAACCCACGAATGGAGGAACCACAATCCTCTGCCTTAACCACTTGGCTACACCCGCCATGGGTGTGTCGTCCACGACCGCCTCGATGGCGCGCCCGGCTGGATTCGAACCAGCGGCCAGCCGCTTAGAAGGCGGCTGCTCTATCCCCTGAGCTACGGGCGCTCGTAGCAC
>JAYKIS010000052.1:0-20923 GCA_035286125.1 Candidatus Sericytochromatia bacterium | reverse complement strand
TTCGTGAAGACCATCGACGGACCGCAGAACACGTCATCCTCGAGGATGACGCCAGTGTAGACGGAGACGTTGTTCTGGATCTTGACGTTACGCCCGATCCGCACACCGGGGCTGATGACCACGTTCTGGCCGATGTTGCAGCCCTCGCCGATCGTGCAGTCCTTCATGACATGGCTGAAGTGCCAGATGCGGGTTCCGGCGCCAATCTCGCAAGGTTCGTCCACGTAGCTGGAGGCGTGCACAAAGACGTTCTCGCGCGTCATGGACGATGCTCCCCGTGGGCAACCCGATGCAGCAGACGACTCGAGGCCTCCTCGAGCACCCTCACGACGGCCAGGCCAGCCTCCCCGTCGGCCCGGACGGGCCGGCCGGTCCGGACAGCCTCGACAAAGGCACGGGCCTGCGCTTCGAGCGGCGGTTCCGACACGAAG
This sequence comes from Candidatus Sericytochromatia bacterium, assembly GCA_035286125.1. Lineage (GTDB taxonomy): Bacteria > Cyanobacteriota > Sericytochromatia > S15B-MN24 > VGJW01 > VGJW01. The sequence continues at coordinate 20,492 of JAYKIS010000052.1, read as the reverse complement.
GGAAGGCGCTCTGCACCGTCGTCGCGGACCTCGGGCTGACCACCGACCCAGTGGACGGCGCGACGTTGCAACCACAGTTGACCACCGTCCGGTCCGTCCACGAAACGCAGCATGCCGTCATGGCCGATGACGAGGCACTCCTGGACCTTCTCGGGCTCGAGCCAGCCGACGTGGATATGTGCCGTCCGCCCACCCGCAAAGTTCATCCACGCGTGGACCTCGTCCGCCCGCGTGGTGCCCAGATGATACAGGCCGTGGGCCGTGACCGACTCCGGCCCCTCTCCCATGACGCCGATGACCATGGCCACGTCATGCGGTGCCAAACTCCACCACGCGTCCTCGGCCGTCCGGACCTTGCCCAGGTTGAGCCGCCGGGCCCGGACGTGACGCACGGGTCCCACCAGGCCATCCCGGACGGCCTCGCGCAGGGCGGCGACGCCCGGGTGATACTCGAGGACGTGCCCGACAGCCAGTTGCAGGCTGCGGGCCCGGGCAGCCAGGACCAGCCGCTCGGCGCCTGTCGCATCGAGGGCAAGCGGTTTCTCGACAAGTACATGCCTGCCGGACTCGAGCACGGCCAAGCCATGCGCCACGTGCAGGGGCACGGGGGTCGCAAGGACCACGGCATCCACGTCGGGCCGCACCAGCAGCTCCTCGAGGCTTCCCCCGCACGGGACGCCCAAGGGCGCCGCCACCGCACGGGCCCGTTCGGCATCCTCGTCCCAGACACCCGCCAGCACGCCCATGCCTGCCAGCGTCCGAGCCCAATTCCGGCCCCAATGCCCCGCGCCGACGAGGGCGATGCGCGGGGTCACGGCCGCGCTCCCGGGCAGCGGCCCGCGGCACGAATCGGCAAGCCCCGGGGGGTCACGCCTCGCGCCAGCACCGCATCCGACATCGGAGCCTCCACGACATTCATTATACTGGAGGAAAATCTCCCCGAAATGCCGCGCCAACGGACCTACTCGCCTTCCCGCCTCGCCGTCTTCCAGACCTGCCGGGCGCAGTACCGCTACCGCTATGTGCTGGGCATCCGCACCCCGCCGGGCCCGCGGGCGACCTTTGGCGCCAACCTGCACCGGACGCTTCACCAGTTGCACCTGGGCGGCGGCGCCGCCGTCGTCGATGCGGCTGCGGCGCGGCAGCATCTCGAGACCACGTGGTCCAGCGCGGGCTTTGCCTCCGCGGCGGCTTCCGACGAGGCGTTGGGAGAAGCCCGCGAACTGCTCGACCGCTACCACGCGCGCTGGGGCGGCGAGGAGACCACCCCGGTCCTTCTGGAGCGACGCCTGACAGCCCCGTATCGGGACCACACCTTCCTTGGCATTCTCGACCGGGTCGACAGGCAACCAGCGGGCCTCGTGATCCTGGACTACAAGTCCGGCAAGGCCCCGGAGCGTCCCTCTGCGGCCCTCGAGCAACAACTGGCGGTCTACCACCACCTCGTGAGCGTGCACCTGAACGAGGAGCCCGTCGCCCACCGTGTGCACTACCTGGCCGATGACGTGCGCCGTGACGTCGACCTGCCGTCGGGACGTGTGGCGACGTTGCTCGACCATGCCCACGACACCGCGGCAGCGATCGAGACGGAGACGGCCTACACCCCGCAACCGGGCCAGGCATGCTCGAATTGTGACTTCACGTGGCGCTGTCGCCGGGATCACCCCGGGGTCACGCTGCCGTCCTGAACCCCCTGTCGAGGAACACCCCATGACCACCATTGCCTTCGACGTCACCGGCATGACCTGCCAGGGCTGTGTCAATCGCCTGACCAAGGTCCTCGCCGGCACGGAGGGCGTCGCCGAGGCCACCGTGACGCTGGAACCGCCGATGGCCATGCTGCGGTTCGATCCGGCGGCAACCACCCCGGACAGCCTCCGGGACCGGGTTGTACGGGCAGGCTACGGCGCCACGCCGCACCCGATCGCATGACCGAGAAGACGGTCCGCCTGGGCATCGGCGGCATGACCTGCGCCTCGTGCGCGGCCGCCGTGACGCGGACCCTCGAGGGCACGCACGGCGTCCTCGAGGCGCGGGTCGATCTCGTCAGCCATCAGGCCACCGTTCGCTACGATGCCGACCTGACCTCACCCGAGGCCATGGCGGGCGTGGTTCGTGATGCCGGTTTCGAGGGTTTCGCCCCGCCTCCCGGCAAGGACACACCGGCTCCGACGCAGACGAACACCCACGACAGCCACGCAGGCCGCCTGTGGCTGTCTGGCCTGTTGGCGCTCTTCCTGCTGCTGGGCGGCATGCCGGAGATGTTTCCGTTCTGGCCGGCCTCCCTCGGGGACGGGCGCCTGCTCGTCGTGCTGGGCCTCGCGGCCATCCTCGGGCCGGGCTGGCCCATCATGGCCAAGGCCTGGGCCGGCTTGCGTCACGGACGGACGTCGATGGAAACGCTCGTGGCCATGGGCACCCTCGCGACGTGGGCCTACAGCACGGCCACCGTCATCGTCCCGCAGGCCTTCCGTGCGGCCGGCGTCCATCCCCATGGTTTCTTCGATGCCGTGGGCGTCATCCTGTTCTTCGTGCTTCTGGGCCGTGCCCTCGAGGGACGGGTCCGCCGGGACGCCACGGGGGCGGCGCGCGCCATCATGGCCATCCGGCCCGAGACAGCCCAGCTCGTCACGCCCTCGGGCGAGGAGCATCGGGTCGGTGCGGCTTCGCTTCAGGCGGGCCAGACCATCCGCATCCGTCCCGGCGACCTGGTTCCGGCCGACGGCATCCTGCGCGAGGGCGAAGGCTGGTTTGACGAGGCCTTCCTGACCGGAGAGGCCCAGCCCGTGCGTCGCGCGGTGGGCGAGCGCGTCCACGCCGGTTCCATGAACCATCACGGGGCCAGCCTCGTCGAAGTGGCCGAGGCCGGCGACCAGACCCTGCTGGCCCGCATGGCCCGGACGCTGGAAGAAGTCATGGCCGGCAGGACCGACGCCCAGCGCCTGGCAGATCGGGTCGTGGCCCGATTTGTTCCGGCCGTGCTCCTGCTGGCCGCGCTGACGGGCCTCGCCTGGCTGGTCCTGCCCGGCGGCGGCGTTGCCATCGCACTCGTCTCCGCCGTGGCTGTCCTGACCGTCGCATGCCCCTGTGCACTCGGGCTCGCCGTGCCACTTGCCGTGGCCGCCGCCAGCGGCCGGGCCGCCCGTGAAGGCCTTCTGGTCAGGGATGCCGCGGCACTCGAGCGGGTCCGGGACCTCGACATGGTGGTCTTCGACAAGACTGGGACCCTGACGGAGGGGACGCCCGAGGTCATGGACGTGCACCCTGCTCCCGGATTTCCGGACCACCCTTGGCTGGCGCTTGCCGCAGCCGCGGAGGAAGGCAGCGAGCATCCCCTGGCGCGTGCCGTCGTCGCCGCCTGCGCCGAGCGTCCCCTGCCCGGTCCCGTGACGGAGTTCCGAGGCTATCCCGGAGACGGCGTCGAGGCCGTGGTCGCCGGACACAGGGTCCTGGTGGGGCAAATGTCCTTCCTTGCCGCACGCGGGGTAGAGGGTGCGTCGACTGTGACCGCGGCCGGCGAGGGCAGCCTGGTTGGCGTGGCCGTCGAGGGCGTGCTCGCGGGCACGCTGGTTGTCGCCGATCGTCCCCGGCAGCGTGCATCCGAGGCCGTGCAGGCCCTCGCCGGCCTTGGCCTGGAGGTGGCCATGGTCACGGGGGATCGACCTGAGGCGGCGCAGGCCGTGGCGTCGCGACTGGGCATCGCCACGGTGCGGGCGGGCGTCCGGCCGGAAGGCAAGGTGGCGATTCTCGAGGCCTGGCAACGCGACGGTCGCGTGGTCGCGATGGTCGGGGACGGGCTCAACGATGCCGCAGCCCTCGCGCAAGCGGACGTGGGCATCGCCATGGGGCAGGGCAGCGCCGGCAGTCGTGCGGCCGCCCCCGTCACCTTGCTGGAGCCGGACTTGATGCGCCTTGCGGCCCTCATTCGCCTGGGACGCAGGACCCGCAGCGTGATGGTGCAGAACCTGGGTTGGGCCATGGGCTACAACGTCGTCATGGTGCCACTGGCCGCGGGGATGCTGCGCCCGTGGGGGCTGTGGCTGGATCCGATGTGGGCCGCGGCCGCGATGGCGACAAGCTCGCTCACGGTCGTTCTCAACGCAGCCCGGCTGACCCGCACCAACCTGCAGACTTAAGCATCCCTCCTTCATCTCTTAACCCCGGCTGAACCGAGCCGGCTGGAGAACCGACGATAGACCCTTCAGGCACACCTCGCGGGTGCAGGAGGAGCAGTCGATGGGTCGCATCGCAGGGGATGGTTCGGACATCCTGATGGTCAACGGCCGGCAGGTCGCCTACCAGGGCATCGGCCGCATCCGCCGCGACATCAACGTGTCGCAGGCCGTCGCCGCAACCGCCACCGACGGCTACAAGAAGTATTTCCTCGAGTCCATGGATCGCAAGGAGCGGATCGTCGTCTATGGCGACCGCCTCGACTTCAGCTTCGAGAAGCGGGACCGCGTCCCCCAGGTCATCGTCAACGGCGAGACCTACCTGATGGCGGCCTTCGACAACCAGCCGACCAGCTTGGCCGAGGGCTTCATGGCCGGCGCCAAGGCCGGCCTGTCGGGTGCGGCCGGGGCGACGGTGGACGCATCCAAGACCATCATCGGCCAGGTGGGCGTGGGCACGGCCGTGACGCTGACGGCAGGCACGGGCTACGCACTCTACAAGGGTGTCTCGACGGCCGCCGTGGGCCAGTCCGTGACCCGTATGGGGGCCCCCGCCCTCAAGATCATCGGTACAGTCGTCGCCATCGGCGCCGTCGTGGCCGGCGTGGCCGGCGGCATCAAGGGTGCCTCGGATGCCGCCAACCGCCGCCACGACCTGAAGCAGATTGCCTCGATCCTCGAATCGGCCCAGGGCAGCGCCGTTCCGGATGTCCCGCAGCAGGGTCCGGGCACGCCCATCAATGACCCCCGCCAGGAGGATCCCCCGGTCTGGGGCGGTCCCGTGTTCCCCCAGATGCGCGTCCCCCAGCCTGCCGGGGCCAGATAAGCCCCGCCCCCCCTTCACCCCTCGGACGTCTCCTCCGTCCGGGGGGTGTCGCCTTGGGCTTGTCCCGACATTCCGGGCCCACTACCGCCCAAGCGTTTCGCCCCCCGGAACCGCTGGGCTCCGAGGGGCGAGGAGGATGACCCTACTGGGTCACGGCCGGGGCAGCCGAGACATCCGCCTTGATGGCCGAGCCATCGGGCCGGATGAACAGGTTGACCGCAGCCACCTTGGTGGCGCCGGCACCGTCCGAGATCAGACACTGCACGGTCGCGACGCCGGCTTCGATCGTGCCGTCCGTCCGAAGCGGCATCCAGGTCACGGTCTGGCCGCGGGTGCCGGACAGCGTGCCCTTGGTCGCGGTCCAGGCATATTCCATCGGTAGCCTGTTCGCGTTGTGGGCAACGACAGAGAAGCTGATCCGATCCATCGGGCTGGCGACGTTCGTCGGGTTGGCATCCAAGGCGTTGAGCGTGATGCCGGCGGGGCTGGTCGCGTTGTTGGAGGCAGCGGGCTGGCTGGCTCGGACGGGGCTGTCGCTGACGACGGTGGGCTCGGTGATAAGGACCGAGCGGTACTCGCAGCCGGTGGCGGCAAGCGCGGCGAGGACGGCGGTGGCAAGCATGGTCTTGCGCATGGTGCGGACTCCTTGTTTGAGGGAAGACAGGACCGGTGCGGATGGCGGCTGGTGGCTCCCGGGTTGTCCACCGGACCGCTTCTCCGTTCCTGCCTTCCTGACGAAGCCCCCCTCGACCGGGTTCCGTGATCCGACGCATCCGCGGGAAATATTTTCCCGGGACCGCGTCGTCCGTGGCTCAGGAAAGCGCCTGAAGCAAGTCCCCGAGCAGGTCTGCGGGGTCTTCGACTCCGCACGACAGGCGCAGCAGATTGTCCGTCACGCCCCGGGCCTCGCGATCGACACGGGGGATGGAGGCGTGGGTCATGACGGCCGGATGACAACACAAGGCCTCGACGCCGCCCAGGCTCTCGGCCAGGGAGAAGACCTGAAGGCGGCGCGCCACCTGACGGGTACGGTCGAGATCGCCCTTGATGCGGAGGCTGACCATCCCCCCGAAGCCACGCATCTGGCGTGCGGCGAGGGCGTGCTGGGGATGCGACGGGAGACCGGGCCAGACCACCTCGGAAACGCCGGGATGGCCAACCAGACCCTCGGCAACGACACGTGCAGACTCTTCGTGGGCCTTCATCCGGAGGGCCAGCGTCTTGACGCCGCGCAGCGTCAGCCAGGCATCAAAGGGCGAAGGCACCCCGCCCACGGCGTTCTGGTGGAACTTGAGGTCCGTCCACGTAGCCTCGTCGGAAGTGGCCACGAAGCCACCGACGACATCCGAATGGCCGCCGATGTACTTGGTGGTGCTGTGCACGACGATGTCGGCGCCCAGGTGCAGGGGGTTCTGCAGCGCCGGCGAGGCAAAGGTGTTGTCGACGACGAAGCGGCAACCGGCCTCGTGGGCCACGGCAGCCAGTGCCTCGAGGTCCAGCACGCGCAGCAGGGGATTCGTCGGGCTCTCGGCCCACACCATGCGCGTCTCGGGCCGAATCGCCTCCCGCACCCGCACCGGGTCGGTCGCATCCACCCATGAGAAACTGAGGCCGTAGCGCGTGAGCACACGCTCGAACAGGCGGTAGGTCCCCCCGTAGACATCGTCCGAGACGACGACATGGTCACCGGCCGAAAGCAGCTTGGTCACGGCATCCGTCGCCGCCATTCCGGAGGCGAAGCACAGGCCGTGACGCGCATCCTCGAGGGAAGCGAGGCAGGCCTCCAGGGCACTGCGCGTCGGATTGGCGGTGCGGGCATAATCGTAGCCCTTGTGGACCCCGACGTCCTCCTGCGTGAAGGTCGACGTCTGGTAGATGGGGACAATCGTCGCCCCCGTCGCGGGGTCCGCCGGCTGGCCGACATGCAGGGCCCGAGTCCGGAAGCCCATGGTGGAGAAGTCTGGCGTGGTCATCGACGGGCCGGTCCCAGCTCCTCGCGGGTCGCGAGGCCGTGCTGGACGAGGAAGTCGGGATTGTAGACCGTGGACAGGTAGCCGCGGCCCTGGCTGGGCAGCAGCACCACGAGCACGTCGTCCGGCCCCAGCGTGGCCGCGACGCGGGCTGCGGCCACGACGGCCATGCCCGAGGACCCTCCGACGAGCAGGCCTTCCTCGCGGGCCAGGCGACGGCACATCGCGAAGGCGTCGCGGTCGGACACCCGCTCCATCCGGTCGATCAGTGCCAGGTCGATGGTGCCGGGGATGAAGTCCTCGCCCACGCCCTCGAGCTTGTAGGGGCGGGGCGTGTCCCCCGAGTAGATCGACCCCTCGGGGTCGGCACCCACCACCAGCAGGTCCGGACGCTGTTCCTTGAGATAGCGGGCCGTGCCCGAAATGGTGCCGCCCGTGCCCATGCCGGCAACGAAGGCCGTCACCTTGCCCTCGGTCTGCTGCCAGATCTCGGGGCCGGTCGACGCGTGATGGGCGCCAGGGTTCCGGGGGTTCTGGAACTGATTGGGCTGGTAGGCCCCGGAAATCTCGGCCGTCAGCCGATTGGCCACGGAGTAGTAGCTGTCGGGATGGTCGGGGGCCACAGCCGTGGGGGTGATGACGACGTCGGCCCCGTAGGCCCTGAGCACGTCCTGCTTCTCGCGGCTCATCTTGTCCGGCATGACGAACACGCAGTTGTAGCCCTTGAGGGCGCAGGCGATGGCGAGGCCGACGCCGGTATTGCCGCTCGTCGGCTCGACCACCGTGCCGCCGGGCTGCAGCAGGCCACGGCGCTCGGCTTCCTCGAGCATTGCGAGCGCAGGCCGGTCCTTGACGCTGCCGCCCGGATTGAACATCTCGAGCTTGGCCAGGATCAGGGGCCCGTCCTGGGGCACCACCCGGTTGAGGCGCAGCAGCGGGGTCTGGCCGATGAGGTCGAAGAGGTTCCGGGCATAAGACATGGGATCCATCGTAGCAAAGGTTAACTCCTGGCGAAATTCCGCCAGGGCAGGGTAAGGCCCCGTCGGCAACCGCCGATAGTCCTGGCAGGAAGGAGGAGACCGGCGTGCATGTCCGCCTGAAATTGGCCATCAAGCTGGCCGTCGTCTTCTCCGCCGTGTGCGCCAGCCTGCTTTTCCTGGTGGCCTCCATCGCCGCCGTGCTGACGACCCGTGGCATCCACAACGAGGCATTCAAGCGCCTCGACAACGACACGGCCGTCATGCTGCACACCTTCGACTACTTCAAGGACAACGCGCTCGCGTCGGCGCAGATGTTCGCCAGCCACCCCCGGGTCGCCGCCTTTGCCCGGTCGGGGGGCAAGATGCGGGCCGACGAGGTCCGTCGCCTGCTCGAAATTCTGGACGAGCGCCAGTTGCTCAAGGTCTACGATGCCCAGGGCACCCTGCTGCTGCAGCGCGGCTTCTGGCCGGGCAACCGGACGGATGTCCCCGAGATGCCCAGCCCCGGCTTGCAACTGGCGCTGGTCGGCGAGACCGTCAAGGGCCTCGAGGCCATTGGCGACCTTGGACTCGCCGTGCGGGGCATCGCCCCCATCCGCGAGGGCAACGAGGTCCTGGGCGCCGTCCTCGTGGGCTCCCGGCTCGACCAGGCCTTTGCCGACCAGCTCAAGCAGATCACGGGCCTCGAGGTCGGCGTCGCCGTCGGTGACTCCCGGCGCGCGACCTGGCTGGCGCAAAGTATCCGTGCCCCGGGCGGGCAGCCGCTTTCCGGGTCCATCGAAGCACCCATCATCGCCTCGGTGCGTGATTCGGGGGCCGTCGCCAAGACCACGCTCTCGCTCGGGGGACAGGAGCATCTGGCCGCCTTCGCACCCCTTTTCGGTGACTATTCGCAGTTCGTCGGCATGTTGTTCATCGGCGAGCCTTCGGCCCCGCTCAACGCGCGCATCCACCAGGCCCAGCTGTTCATCGCGTTGCTGAGCCTGCTGGCCTGTGGCCTCGCCTTCATGGCCGCCAACCTGGTGGCGCGGACCATCACCGACCCCATCCGCAAGCTCGCGGGCCACGCCACCACCGTCGCAAGCGGTCGGCTCGACACCCAGCTGGACTTGCGGACGGGCGACGAACTGGAGCAGTTGGCCGAGGCCTTCAACGTGATGACCGAATCGCTGGCCATCATGAAGTTCAACGACCAGAACGCCAATCCGCTGACCAAGCTGCCGGGCAACCTCGTCATCGAGACCGAGGTCCAGCGACGCCTCGAACTGGGCGAGCAGGTCGCCGTCCTGTATGTCGACCTCGACAACTTCAAGGCGTTCAACGACAAGTTCGGCTTCGAGGCCGGGGACCGCATCATCCAGTTCACGGCCGAGATCCTGAAGGATGCCGTGCAGTTCGTGGATCATGCCGGCGACTTCATCGGCCACATCGGGGGCGACGACTTCATCATCGTGTCCCAGCCCCATGCCGCCGATGACCTCTGCCGCGAGATCATCCGGCGCTTCGATGCGCAGGTGCTGGGTTTCTACCCGCCCGACGACCGGGAGCGCGGCTACATCGTGTCGGTGGACCGACAGGGCCAGGTGCAGCGCTTCGGCATCTGCTCGCTGTCGATTGCCGTCGTGACCAACGAGACACGCCAGATCCCGGACTTCCTTGCCTTGGCCAGCCTGGCCGCCGAAGTCAAGAAGGTGGCCAAGGCCAGCGAGGGCTCCTCGTTTGCCCGGGATCGCCGTACGGACAAGGCGCCAGGACGCACGGCACGGTTGGCCGTCACGTCAACCGGCCTGCTGCAACGCCCCTGAGGCGAGCTGCCGGGCGTCAGGCCTCGCGGCTGGCCCCGGCACCGGCGGGCGGCAGGTCCACGGGTGCGCCCTGCGCGAACATGTACCCCGTGCCACGCGCCGTCAGGATGAGTTCGGGAGCGCCAGGGTCGTCTTCGAGCTTGGCCCGCAGGCGGGAGATATGGACATCCACGACGCGGGTGTCCGAGTACTGGTTGAGGCGGTAACCCCAGACCTGATGCAGGATCTCGCTGCGGGAATACGGCCGGCCGGGGTTGTTGGCCAGCAGCTCGAGCAGGTTGAACTCCATCTCCGTCAGCTTGACCTTGCGACCGTCCTTCAGGACCTGACGCTTGCCGGTGTCGATGCTGATGCGGTCGATCCGGATCAGGGACTGCTTGCCCGTCTCGGGTTGCGTCCGGCGCAGGACGGCCTTGATGCGCGCCTCGAGCTCGCGGGGAGAGAAGGGCTTCACGACGTAGTCGTCGGCTCCCAGCTCGAGGGCGGCGATGCGATCCGTGATGTCCCCCTTGGCCGTCAGCATGATGATGGGCGTCATCATGCTCTTGCGCAGCTCACGACAGACCTCGAAGCCATCGAACTTGGGCATCATGATGTCGAGCACGATGAGGCTCGGGTGATGCTGGGCCGCGGCCTCGAGGGCCTCGGCACCGTCCGCCGCCGTCAGCACGTCGTAACCCGCCAGCTTCAGCCGAGTCTCCACGATGTGGCGGATGGTCGACTCGTCGTCGACGACGAGGATGCGTTCGCGTTCCACGGAAAAACCTCGATGGGGCCGCGCCCTGACGGACACGGCCCCAGACTAGCTCCTAGAGTGAGAGGCGTAAACCGGCAAGGGCCGCCGAGACCTGCGCGGTACCGGCCTGATACTGGCGAACCTTGGCCGTGATGCCGATGGGCACGAGGGGCAGCGGGAAGAAGTTGCCCGCCACGCCATAAGTCGTGACCATGCCGCCCGTGCCCATACCGGCCCCGACCTCGGCGTCGACGCTGACGGGCAGCAGGGGAATGCCGACATGGAGACCCAGGCCGGCATAGGCGGCAAGGCCGGACGTGCCCACGATGTCCTGCTGCATGATGCCGATACCCGGACGCAGGCCGATCAGCGGAAGGGGCAGAGGCTCGAAGCGCGCCGTCGCCTCGATGGCGCGCTGGTTGCCGACCATGGTGGTGTGCAGGGCCGCCTTGGCCAGCAGGGGCAGGGCCACGTAGGCATCGGCATCGATTGGCAGCGAGGTCGCGGTGCCCGAGGTCAGGAAACCTCCGGCGACCGAAGCGTCGACGTCGAAGCCCAGCAGGGCGTGGGCGGGAGCGGCCTGGGTGATCACGAGGCCGCCGGCAAGCAGGGCCGCGGCGAGACGTTCATTACGGGATACGGAAGTCAACGGCGAACTCCTTTGCCGCCTCGAGGACGGCTGCCATCAATCGGCCACGTGCCACGTGAGCCTGGGTCGACTGCTTGCCATTCTGCCCAATGTCGCCGCCAGATGGAAGGGCATCGCCCACGACGACACCGGTCACGCGGCGGGACCAGACCCACTGCCCCCGCTTATCGACCAGGCCACATGTCGCGGCGGCATAAGCCCTGTCGAAGCGTTCGTCGTAGCGCAGGGCGGTGACGGTGGCCGTGACGAACCCCTGGACGCCTTGCTCCCGCGCTTGCCGCTCCCACCAGGAGGCGGGCGGGTGACCTTCGCCAGGACGGTCGATGACACCCGCACGCAGGGGCCAGCCCCGTTGGCCGACCTGCCGGGCGACAGTCTCGAGAAAACTGCCCGCCAAGGCAACACCCGAGCGGTTGAGCGGCGCGACCACAGCCAGACGCTTCCATCCGAGCCGCGCAAGGTCGGGCCGCCCGGGCGCCGGGGCAGCATCGCGTGCCGGGTCGCGCGTCCGGCTGCCCGGGCATCCCGGCACCATCAGGACCGTGGCGGTCGCCACCGCGATGGCCAGCTCCCTACGCACGCCTGAGGACCTCGATGGGGTCCAGACGCGCCGCACGCCGGGCCGGCAACAGGCACGCCAGCCACGACACCACGAGCGCCGCAGCGGTGACCAGCACGAGGTCGGAGACCTGAACCGACACCGGCAGGTGCTCGATCAGGTATACGTCCGCTGGCAACTGCAAGGGAAATCGGGCCAGGAGGCTGCACAGGGCGAGTCCGGCAGCTTGGCCGGTCACAATCCCCAGGACAGCGACGAACAGGCCCTGGCGGACCACCAGGCCCGCCACGCCGCGCCCCGTCGCCCCGACGGAGCGCAACAGGCCAAGATCCCGCTGCTGCTCGAGTACCCACATGCCCAACGTGTTGGCGACACCCATCGTCGCCACCACCACGATCGCCAGAATGACGAGGAACACCACCCACTTCTCGAGCGTCAGCGCAGCCAGCAAGGCATGGTTGGACGTCGTCCAGGAACGCGCGGGTACCCTCAAGGTCGCCATGACATCCGCCGCGACCGTTCGGGCCATGAAGGGGTCCCTGAGCTTGAGCTCGTAGCCCGTCAGCCGGCCACGCATGCCCGCCACACGCTGGAGCGCAGGCAGCTCGAGGTAGGCCACATGGGCGTCAAAGTCATACATGCCGGCCTCGTAGAGGCCCGTCACCTCGGCGTCGAGCGTTCGCCCGCGGCCCGTGACGACGCGGACCCTGTCCCCCGGGGAAACGCCCAGATGCCGGGCGAGTTCGATGCCCAGCAGGACCTGCGCCTTGTCGGGATGACGTGGTTTGCGCCGGACCTTGAGACCGCGGGCCCACGAGGCCACGCGGTGCTGGCGCCCGAGGTCGACGCCCCTGAGCAGGGCACCGCGGGCAGTCTCGCCCCGGACCACCAGGCCCTGGACCGAAACGTAAGGCAGGACGGCCTCGACGGCCGGCCAGTCCTCGAGCGTCCGCTCGAGTTGGGTATCCGGCGTCACGCCATCGCCGAGGGGCCCCTCGAGGGCCACGTGCGGAGTGGCCCCGAGGATGCGGCCCACGAGGTCCGCCTCGAAGCCGTTGACCAACGACAGGGCCGTGACAAGCATGGCCACGCCGACAGCCACCGAGGCCACCAGCATGCCGGTCTGCCGTGCACGGGCCCGCAACTGGCGCAGCGCGAGGAAGGTCCACACAGGACCATGAAACCTCAGATCCGCTCGAGCGACACCGGCACCTTGCGGTTGGCGACCTGGACCGAGTCCACGAAGCGGATGACGCCGGAAGAGGCGGCCATGACCAGCGAATAGGTCCGGGAGCCGCTGCCGAAGTAGCGGACGCCACGGAACATGTCGCCCTCGGTGATGCCGGTCGCCGCGAAGACGATCTGCTTCCCGGGGGCCAACTCCTCGGTCATGTAGACCTTTTCGAGGTCAATCCCGGCCTGGATGCAGCGCTCGGCCTCAGAGGCATTGCGCGGGCGGAACCGCCCCTGAATCTCCCCACCCAGGCAACGCATCGCCGCGGCGGCAAGCACGCCCTCGGGCGCGCCACCCGTCCCCATGACGGCATGGACGGCCGTACCCCGGACGGCTGCCGCGATGGCCGCCGTCACGTCACCATCGCCAATCAGGCGGATACGCGCGCCGGCGGCACGCACCTGCTCAATCAACTCTTCGTGGCGGGGCCGATCCAGGATGATGACCGTCAGGTCCGAGATGTCGCGGTTCAGGCTCTGGGCGATGACGCCCAGGTTCATCTTGACAGGCGCGTTGAGGTCGACCTTGCCTGCGGCCGCGGGGCCGACGACCAGCTTTTCCATGTAGGTGTCGGGGGCGTGGACGAGGCCACCCCGCTCGCTGACAGCGATGACGGCAATGGAGTTCGGCAGGCCGCGGGCGACCAGGTTCGTGCCCTCGAGGGGGTCGACGGCGATGTCGATCTCGGGACCACCCTTGCCCAGCTCTTCACCGATGAAGAGCATCGGGGCCTCGTCACGCTCACCCTCGCCGATGACGACTCGGCCCGAGATCGACAGCGAGTTCAGGACCTCGCGCATGGCCTCGGTCGCGGCTTCGTCCGCCTTGTCGTTGTCGCCCTGGCCCATCCAGCGGCCGGCGGCCAGCGCCGCAGCCTCGACAACCTGGACAATCTCGTTGGAGAGGTCCCACTCGAGCCGATTGTCGTCCTGGACTTCAGGGCGCTTCAGGGGGGCGGTGCCAGCCATGGTCGAACATCCTCCGGGACGTGGCCGCCAACATCGGCGGCATCAGGAAAGCCGAGTCCACATCGACTCGGGGCCGGGCGCGGCAGGCCACCACGCGGGGCCGGAACGCGACCATGTTAGCAGATCACGGGCCATGACCCCGCGCTCGCCCATTGCGGCGGCGGCGGCATGGCCCCACTGCTGGTGCAAGGCAACGGCTGCCGAAATCGTGTCGTCCCAGGCCGCACGCTGCTGCTGGCCGGCGCGGGCAGCCTCGGCCAGGGCGGCTCCGAGGAGGCCCGCGAGCACGTCACCGCTGCCCGCCGTCGCGAGTGCGGGCTCACCCCAGGCCATGACGTGCCAGGAGCCATCCGGGCCCCGGACTATGGGCCGGGCGCCCTTGAGCACGACATGGGACCGAGTGGTGGCCACGAGGCGCTCCGAGGCACCGAAACGATCCGCCTGTATGGCGGCCGAGGTCGTTCCCAGGATCCGGGCCGCCTCCCCCGGATGGGGTGTCAGCACGCGGATGCGGGCATCCGGAAGCGCCTCGAGGTGCGCATCGAGCGCACCCCCATCGAGCAGGACGGGTCCGCCAAAGGTCCGGTAACAGGAACGGGCCAGCAAGGCCATGGAATCCCCGGGCATGGTGCCCGGCCCCGCCACCACGGCGTCGACCCGGCCCAGGGCCTCCAGGAGGACTGGAGGAACCCGGGCATCCGGGGCGGTAGGGGGCAAGCCTCTGACCAAGGCCTCCGGGACCCATTCGGCCACGAGCGGCACCAGATCCTCGGGGACCAGCACCTCGACCAGGCCGGCACCGGCCCGCATCGCCGCCAGGGCCGCGAAGGCAGGTGCCCCGGGCATGCCGGGTCCGCCACCCAGCACCAGCACGCGGCCACGCGTACCCTTGTGACGCGCCCGCTCCCCGGTTGTCGCATCGTCGGGATCGACCGGACGCCGAATGACGCGTCCCGGCAGCAGGGCAAGCGCGTCAGGCGGCAGGCCGATATCCACCCAGCCCAGCGAACCCGTGGCCGCGATGCCCGCATCGGCAACCACCGCCTGCTTCACGATGCCTGTGGCGAGCGTCTCGTCCGCATGGAAGACCGCAGCCCCCCAGGGGACGCCCGTCGCAGGCTGGAGACCCGTGGGCAGGTCGAGGGCAAGGCGCCAGGCCGTCGATTCGTGGCTGCGGCTCAAGGCGTCGGCCATGGCGCCGACCGGGACCCGGGAGGCCCCGAAGCCCAGCAGGGCATCGACGAGGACAGCCTCGGAGCCTGGACGCCAATCGGCGAGGCGCCCGAAGGCCACCCCGGCCCGGCGAGCCCAATCGGCTTGCTGGCGCCACAGGGTCCCGGCGGCCTCTTCGTCAGCATGGACCATGACAGGCACGCCCTGAAGGGCCACAAGCCTGGCGAGCGCCAGCCCGTCGGCCCCATTGTGGCCTGGACCGGCCAGGACCACGACCCCACCGGCCGGGGGCAGGTGGGCCCGCACACGACCGACAGCCGCCAGGGCGACCCGCTCCATCAGCAGCGCCGCCGGCAGTTGCCACGCCTCGATCAGGACGGCTTCGGCACGGCGGGTCGCAGCAGCGTCGCCCGCACCGATGGGCACGGTCCCGTCAGCCACGACCCTGGCCTAGATGTGGATGTGGCCGGGATAGACCACGCCGCGGCCCGGATCCAGTGTGATGACCTGACCCGTCGGAATCTGGGCGACGTCCTCGCAAGAGAGCAGGACCGGCACGCGCAGTTCGAGGCCGACGATGGCCGTATGGCTCGTGAGGCCGCCTGCACGAACGATGACAGCACCGGCCCGGGCCATCACAGGCGTCCACGCTGCATCCGTCGCCTCGGTCAGCAGGATGTCTCCGGGCTGCATGTCGCGCAGGGCCGTCTCGGGATCGTCGAACCACCGGGCCACGCCCGCGACCGGACGCTGTCCGATGCCCATGCCACTCGCGATGACCTTGGTGACGACCTCGACCTTGACCAGGTTGGTGGTACCGGCCTGCCCCATAGGCACGCCCGCAACCAGCAGCACGATGTCGCCGTGATCGACGAGGCCCTGCTGCGTGACGGTCCTGAGCGTCTGCTTGAAGAGTTCGTCCGTCGTCTCGGTCTCGGGCACCAAGAGGGCCTCGACGCCCCAGACCAGCGCCAGTTGGCGGGTCGTGGCCTCGGAGGGCGTCGCCGCGATGATCGGGCAACTGGGCCGGTACTTGGAGACCATGCGTGCGGACGACCCCGAGAAGGTCGCCGTCAGGATGGCCGCCGCCCCAAGCTGGGGGGCCATGTTGGTCACGGCATGTGCAATGGCATCCTGTACAGGCCGCAGGCGATCCCCGGGGGGCACCCGATGGGGCTCGCGGCTCATGGCCCTTTCCGTCTGGACGGCAATACGGGCCATGACCTCGACGGCCTCGAGCGGGTACTGGCCTGCCGCCGTCTCGTTCGAGAGCATCACGGCGTCGGTGCCGTCGAGGATGGCGTTGGCGACGTCGGTCGCCTCGGCGCGTGTCGGACGCGGATTCTGAATCATCGAATCCAGCATCTGGGTGGCGGTGATGACGGGCTTGCCCTCGTCATTGCACAACCGGATGATCCGCTTCTGGACCAGGGGCACGTCCTCGACGGGAATCTCGACTCCAAGGTCACCACGGGCGATCATGATGCCTTCCGAGACCAGGACGATGTCCCGGAGGTTGGTCAGGGCCTGCGGGCGCTCGATCTTGGCGATGATGGGCGTCGTGGCGCCCAGGCCCAGCAGGTGTTCCTTGACCTCGAGGACATCGGCGGCCGACTGCACGAAGCTGGCCGCGACATAGTCCACACCCAGTTCGACACCCAGCTCGAGGTCCCGCTTGTCCTTGTCCGTCAGGATCGAGATGCGCATCGTAGAGCCGGGGAAGTTGACGCCCTTCTTGGGACGCAGGGGGCCGCCGATAATGACCTGGCAGACGATGTCCCGACCGCGGACCTCGGTCACGACCAGTTCGAGGCGACCGTCGTCCACGAGCACGGAGTGCCCGACAGGGATGTCGTCCGCAAGACGATCATACGAGACGTGGGCCCGCTCGGCCGTGGCCTCGATGGGGTCCGGCGTGAAGACGAAGGTCTGGCCGGCCACCAGTTGGACTTCGTCGCCCACGACCTTGCCGATGCGGATCTTGGGCCCCTGAATGTCCTGCAGGATGGCGATCGGACGGCCGGCATCCCGCGAGACGCGGCGGATGCGGGCCACGTGCTCGCGGTGGGTCTCATGCTCGCCGTGGCTGAAGTTCAGGCGGAAGACATCGACGCCGGCGCGGATTAGCGCGCCGACCATCTCCTCTGACGAGGAGCTGGGGCCGAGTGTGGCCACGATCTTGGTGCCCTTGCGGTGGGCGAGGCCCACCTTGGAAAGACGTGCCGCGAGGGATTCGGGCTGGATGGTCACGACGACTCCTGACACGGGTCGGGGGGGGCCTAGAAGAACGCGCTCAGGCCGGGGTAGCGGGCCGAGTCACCCAGCAGTTCCTCGATGCGGAGCAACTGGTTGTACTTGGCGATGCGATCGCTGCGCGACGCGCTGCCCGTCTTGATCTGGCCGCAGTTGAGGGCGACGGCGAGATCCGCGATGGTTGCGTCCTCGGTCTCGCCCGAGCGATGGGACATCACGCAACGATAGGCTGCCCCGCGCCCGGTGTCGATGGCTTCGATGGTTTCGGACAGCGTACCGATCTGGTTGACCTTGATGAGGACCGCATTGGCCACGCCTTCGCGGATGCCGCGCGCGATGCGCTCGGGGTTGGTCACGAACAGGTCGTCGCCAACCAGCTGGACCTGGCCACCCAGCGCCTCCGTCAGCTGCTTCCATCCCGCCCAGTCGTCCTCGGCCATGCCGTCCTCGATGGAGAGGATGGGGTAGTCCTTGCACAGCTGGGCGTAGTAGGCGACAAGCTCGTCCGCGGAGCGGACGACGCCCTCGCCCTCGAAGTGATAGCGACCGTCCTTGTAGAACTCGGTCGAGGCGGAATCGAGCGCCAGCCGGATCTGGTCGCCGGGTCGATAACCGGCCTTCTCGATGGCCGTCAGGATGAGCTCGATGGCCTGAGGCGCGCTGTCCAGGGCGGGAGCGAAGCCACCCTCGTCACCGACGCCCGTCGCGAGGCCCTGGGCGTTCAGGACCTTCTTGAGCGCATGGAAGGTCTCGGCACCGGCCCTGAGCGCATCCGAGAAACGCTCGAAGCCCGTGGGGACGATCATGAACTCCTGGAAGTCCAGCTTGTTGTCGGCGTGGGCGCCGCCGTTGATGATGTTCATCAAGGGCACGGGCATCACCCGCGCGCCCGTCCCGCCGACGTAGCGGAACAGCGGCAGGCCGACGGCCTCGGCAGCTGCACGGGCGACAGCGAGAGACACGCCCAGAATGGCGTTGGCACCCAGCTTGGCCTTGGTCGGGGTACCGTCGAGGTCGCGCATCAGCTGGTCAATCGCCAGTTGGTCCCGGGCATCCAGCCCGACGAGCTCGTCGGCGATTTCCTCGTTGACGTGCCTGACGGCGCGCAGGACGCCCTTGCCCAGATAGCGTTCCTTGTGGTCGGCATCGCGCAGCTCGAGCGCTTCGTGGGCGCCGGTCGAGGCTCCGGAAGGCACGGCGGCACGACCCGTCACGCCCCCCTCGAGGAAGACTTCGACCTCGACGGTCGGATTGCCGCGCGAATCCAGGATCTCGCGGGCGCTGACGGCATCGATGCGGGTACGCATGTCAGGCATTCTCCATGGGAACAACGGGGACGTCGTGCTCGGCCTCGCCCACTTCGGGGCTGACGCCATCAAGGATTCGGAAAAGACGGGACGCTTCGGAGGCGGGAACGGATCCGGCAGGCACCTCGAGGACCTGAACCTCGGTCATCCGGTGGCCCCAACGGACCAGCAGGCGCTGGCCGGGGCGAACGGGCGTCGCGGATTTGGCGATGCGTCCGTCGATCATGACCCGGCCGAGGTCACACAGGGTGTCGGCCACGGTGCGGCGCTTGACGAGCCGCGAGACCTTGAGCCACTTGTCGAGCCGCACCCGCCTGTCTGCCCCCCGGGACCCTCCGGCCCCACCTGCGGCATGGTGACGGACGTGGGACTGGCTGGCAAGGGTCGAGGGTGGTCGGGCCTTGTTCCGCTGATTCTCACGATGACGCGGTGCCAGCACCCTCCGGTCCTGTGCGGTCAGCTATCAAGCCCCACAGGAGAGGACGAAACCTGCTGCTCGGGGTACACCTTGCCGAACAGTTCATCGCCCCACATCAAGCGACGCAACTCCAGTTCGACCTGGATGTCGGTCCAGTGGGGATGGCGCTGGCGAATGCCAGCCCTGCTCAATTCCCTGAGATCCGAGCTCATGCGCGCAACGAGGGCAAAACGGCCCTGCGGGCCCATGCGGTGCCAAGCCTCGAGCTGGGCAGCATAGGCCCCATGGTCCGTATCGAGCGGCAGCATATTTCGACTGTGGGCCTGAACCAAGCCCACGTCAACAGAGCCCGGCTTTCCCCGGACCGGCCTCGGTGCGGGCACAGTCGCGGGGATGGCCCCACCTACTCCAAGCCAGGCACCAGAGAGCAAAGGGATTGGGTCTGTCGCCCCCGAACGTCGAGCAGGCCAAGCCGTTCTCGGGCAGCACCGCCGTTCCGTTGATGGCCACACTATGGAGTCAGGGCCCTGTTTCCTTCCTGTAGCGCCCACCCCGGCCCGCCGTTATGATGACCGCCATGGGCGCGACGCCACACAAGAAGCTGCCGCTGGGGATCCAGACCTTCGCGAAGATCCGCGAGGATGCCCACTACTACGTCGACAAGACGCCCATGGCCTTGCGGTTGGTCGCGCGCGGCACGCATTACTTTTTGTCCCGCCCCCGGCGATTCGGGAAGAGCCTGTTCCTCGACACCCTGAAGGAACTCTTCGAGGGCAACAAGGCGCTCTTTACGGGACTGCACGCCGAGGAGCACTGGGACTGGACGGTAAAGCATCCCGTCCTGCGGTTGAGCTTCGGGAGTGGTGTGCTCAAGACCCCCGAGGACCTGGCGGCGAGCATGCATTTCCAGCTGACGATGCTGGAACGGGAGCACGATCTGAAGTCGTCGTTCAGCGACGCACCCAGCCGCCTGGGGGATCTCATCCGGAACCTGCACGAGCAGGCCGGCCAACGTGTCGTGGTGCTGGTCGACGAATACGACAAGCCCATCCTCGACAACCTCACGGAGCCGGACCGGGCCCGCATGATGCGCGATGGCCTGCGCGATATCTACAGCGTCCTCAAGGATGCCGACGCCCACCTGCGGTTCGTCTTCATCACGGGCGTCAGCAAATTCTCCAAGGTCAGCCTGTTCTCGGGCCTGAACAACTTGCGGGACATCACGCTCAGCCCCGAATACTCGGCCATCTGCGGCTATACCGACCACGACGTCGATACGGTCTTCGCACCCGAACTCGAGGGGCTGGACCGCGAGCGGATCCGTCGCTGGTACAACGGCTACAACTGGCGGGGCGAATCGGTCTACAACCCCTTCGACCTGCTGCTGCTCTTCCAGGAGCGTGAGTACAAGTCCTACTGGTTCGAGACGGGCACGCCCACCT
>JAYKIS010000051.1:0-55009 GCA_035286125.1 Candidatus Sericytochromatia bacterium | reverse complement strand
TGGCCATCTGTGACATGAAGCGGCAGGTCGCCTCACTCGAGCCGGCCCTGACCGAGGCCGTGCGCGAGGTGCTGGCCAGCGGCTACTTCATCATGGGACCCAACGTCAAGGCCTTCGAGCAGGAGTTCGCCGCGGCGCTGGGCAGTGCCCACGCCATTGCCTGCAACTCGGGGACGGATGCGCTGCACCTGGCCTTGCGGGCTCTGGGCATCGGGCCGGGGGACGAGGTCATCACCACGGCCTTCACCTTTGCCGCCACCAGCGAGGCCATCGGCATCGTGGGCGCGACGCCCGTGCTCGTGGACATCGATCCGGCGACCTACGCCATGGATCTCGGGCAGGTCGCGCAGGCCATCGGACCTCGGACGCGGGTGCTGCTGCCTGTGCATCTCTATGGGCAGCCTGTGCCCATGGACGGCCTGATGGCGTTGGCCCGCGCGCACGACCTGTTCGTGGTCGAGGATTGTGCCCAGGCGACCGGGGCGCGTTGCGGGGATCGCTTCGTGGGCACGATCGGGACCATCGGCTGCTTCAGCTTCTTCCCGACCAAGAATCTGGGGGCACCCGGCGACGGGGGCATGTGCCTGACGGACGATCCCGCGCTTGCCGAAACCCTGCGGATGCTGCGCAGCCACGGCTGGAAGCGCAAGTACTATCAGGAACTGCTGGGGATCAACTCTCGCCTCGACGAGGTCCACGCCGCCATCCTGCGTCTGAAGCTGCCGCGCCTCGAGGGATGGAACCAGCGTCGGCAGGCGCTTGCGGCCCGCTACGACAGCCTTCTGGCCCAGGTACCCGGTGTCGGCTTGCCCGGGCGGGTTCCCGATACCACGCCAGTCTTCCACCAATACACCGTGCGGGTGCCTGCGCGGGATGCCGTGGCGGCGTTCCTCAAGGCCGAGGGCATCGAGACGCAGGTCTACTACCCCTATCCCTTGCATCTGCTGCCCATCCACGCGTCCCTCGGGCTGACCGTGGGCAGCCTGCCCGAGGCCGAGCGGGCTTGCGACGAAGTGCTGTCGTTGCCGATGTTTCCCGAGTTGCTGGATGAAGAGGTGGATCGGGTCGTCGATGCCCTGCGCCGGGCCTTGACTTCGGTCCGGCCGGCGGAGGCCGGCCTCAGGTGAAGAAGGTCCTGACGGTCGTGGGGGCCCGCCCCCAGTTCATCAAGGCCGCACCCGTGCGTCGCGCCCTCGCGGGTTGCGTCCGCGAGGTTCTCGTCCATACCGGGCAGCACCATGACGCCGCGATGTCGGACGTGTTCTTCGACCAGTTGGGCCTGGGCAGGCCGGACCATCACCTGGGCGTAGGATCTGCCCCGCACGGGCGTCAGATCGGGCGCATGCTGGGTGCTCTCGAGGAAGTCTACGAGCAGGAGCGCCCGGATGCCGTGCTGGTCTATGGCGATACCAACAGCACGCTCGCCGGGGCGCTTGCCGCGACCCGGATGCAGATCCCGGTGGTCCACGTCGAGGCCGGAGTCCGCAGCTTCAACTGGGCGATGCCCGAGGAGCAGAACCGGGTGCTGGTCGACCGGATGGCCGACCTGCTGCTGGTGCCCAACCTGGAGGCGACCGCGCAACTGAAGCGTGAGGCGGTACGCGGCCACATCGTGTGGATCGGCGACGTGATGCTGGATGCCCTGCGCCACGTACGGGGTGCTCTTGCGCCGGATGCGTCGTGGGCCGGCCGGCCGGGGCGTCGGCTCGTCGTGACCCTGCACCGTGCCGAGAACGTCGACGATCCGGATCGCCTGCGCCGAATCGTGGCTGCGGTTGCCCACCTTGTGGACCATGGGTGGACGATCGTCTGGCCGTTGCATCCCCGCGTCCTGGCCCGCGCCGCAGGCACGGACCTTGCGCCGTTGCTGGACAGGCTGGGCTGCGCACCCGTGGATTACATGGCGATGCAGGCCCTGCTCGCCGGCGCAGATGCCGTGCTGACGGACTCGGGCGGGTTGCAGAAGGAGGCCGCCTACCTCGAGGTACCTTGCGTGACACTGCGGACCGAAACCGAGTGGACCGATACGGTTGAGCTGGGGCTGAACCGGCTGGTGTCGCCCGACGCGGATGATGCTCTGGCCCAGCGCCTGGCCGAGGCCCTCGCGGCGTGGCCCGAACGGGCTTCCATGCCCTGGGCCCGATATGCCATGGCGGCAGGCGACGGACGTGCCGCAGCGCGCCTCGCTGAGGCGGTGGTGGAGTTCCTCGGGTGATGGCCGACGCCGAAGAGGTCTCCGAAGTCCGGCTGCGTGAGGCGGAGGCCGAGCGGATTACCTTGGCTTATGCGGCCCGGTCGGGCCTGGAGCGGCTCTATGCCGAAGATGCCCCTGACCAGCGCTTGCGTACGGCCGACCGCATCCGGCGCGTCGGGGCCGGCATGTGCATGCGGGGCATCGCTCCGGGGCAGCCGGTGCTCGAGATCGGGTGCGGGACAGGACGGGAACTCGCCCGATTTCGGGATGAGGGGTGGTCGCCCGCAGACCTCTGCGGGCTTGATCTGCTGGCAGACCGGGTGGCCGAGGCGCGGCAGGTGCTACCCGGCGCGGACCTCCGCCAGGGCGACGCTTCGGCCCTACCTTGGGCAGACAGCACCTTCGCCCTGGTGGGCCAATGGACCATGATGAGCAGCGTGCGCGACGATCGCCTGCGTGCGCGCATCCTGGCCGAAGCGTGGCGTGTCCTGAAGCCCGGTGGCTGGCTTCTGTCGTATGACATGAGGTGGGTGCGGCCCGACCGCCCCCTTCGTCCCTGGACGTCCCGCATGCTGCGTGAGGGTCTGCCGGAAGCTCGTTCGATCACCGTGGAGCAGTTGTCCCTGCTGCCTCCGCTCGCCCGCAGGGTTGCGGTTTGGCCGGCGCTCCATGACGCCCTGGCGCGCTTGCCTTTCCTGCTCGGGCATGAGCTGGTCTGGGCACGGAAGCCCGAGGCGTCATGAGGATCCTCTTCGTCACGCCGTACTACCCGCCCGAGGTCGGGGCGCCCCAGACCCGGCAGCACGAACTCGCAGTCCGCCTGGTGCGCGATGGTCATCATGTTGAGGTGCTTACATGTTGGCCTAGCTACCCAAGCGGCGTCGTGCAAGACGGATATCGTGACAAGTTGTTAAAGTGGGAGGATCGGGAGGGCGTCCGGGTCTTCCGGACCTGGATGTATGCCACGCCCAACAGGGGTTTCCTGAAGCGGGTGCTGGCGCAACTGTCCTTTGCGTTGGCTGCCGTCGCGACCGGTGGGCGCATGGGGCCTGCCGACATCGTGGTCGTCGAGTCCCCCCCGCTCTTCGATGGCTGGGCCGGGGCGTGGCTGGCATGGCGGCGCGGCGCACGCATGGTCTTCAATGTCGCGGACCTCTGGCCCGAGTCGGTGGTCGCGCTCGGCGCCGTGCGCAGCCGGTTGCTCATCGGACTGGCCGAATGGCTGGAGCAGTGGTGCTACAGGCGTGCCTGGCGCATCCTCGCCGTGACCCGGGGCATCGAGCGTACGTTGCACCAGCGCGGCTGGAAGAAGGTGCGCTTCCTGCCCAATGGGGTCGACCTCGCCAGGTTCCGGGCCGCGGACGGAGCGGGCGTGCGTGCGGCCATGGGCTGGGACGAGGAGGCCGTGGTCTGCCTGTATGCAGGGACCCTCGGGTTGTCGCAGGCCCTCGACAAGGCCCTCGATGCCGCACGGCTGGTCGAGGACCTGCCGGCCTTCCGCCTGGTCCTGATGGGCGATGGCGCCGAGCGCGAAGCCCTCATCGCGGCGGCCGGGCCCAATGTCGTCATCCTGCCCCCGGTTGCCCGTGATGCCGTTCCCGACTGGCTGGCCGCGGCCGACATCCTCTTCATTTCCCTCAAGGACATCCCGCTCTTCCACGGCGCCGTCCCCAGCAAGACCTACGAGGCCATGGCCGCCGGCCGGCCCATCGTCATGGCGGCCCGCGGGGAGGCCCCGGCATTGCTCGAGGAGGCGGGTGGCGGCGTGGTCGTGCCGCCCGAGGACCCCGAGGCCCTTGCGGCGGCGTGGCGACGCCTGGTGCTCGACCCCGCCCTGCGGCAAACGCTCGGGGGCCGGGCCGAGGCGCTCATCCGCGAGCGGTACGACAGGGCGGCGCTGGCGCGGCAGTTCGTCGCCATCGCCTCCGGGACCGACGCGGATCCGGGCGTGGCATCATGAGCCTCATGCGGACGTGGCGTGCCGGGCTGGCCGACCTCGCGATCGTGCTGCTGGCCTGGTCGCTCGCCTTCGTGCTGCGCTTCGAGTCGCTTGATCGCATCCCGCCGGAGCACGCCAGCCAGTACGTCCGCTACCTGGCCCTGTTGCCGCTGCTGCGGGTCGCGCTGTTCGGGGCCTTTGGCCTCTACCGTCAGGTCTGGCGCTACGTGGGCCTGGGCGATGTGGCCGCGATGGTGCAGGCCGTGCTCTCCGGGACGGCAATCCTGGCGCTCGTCGATC
The DNA here is from genome assembly GCA_035286125.1 of Candidatus Sericytochromatia bacterium. Lineage (GTDB taxonomy): Bacteria > Cyanobacteriota > Sericytochromatia > S15B-MN24 > VGJW01 > VGJW01. The sequence goes on along the minus strand of JAYKIS010000051.1, from coordinate 50,576 downwards.
TGCTGCTGGATGACCGCCTGCCGCGGTCGGTGCTGGCCCTCGAGGGCCTCCTCACGCTCGGGGGCCTCGCGGGGCTCAGGTTCCTGTCCCGGGCCTGGGCCGAGCGGCGTGCCCGACCGGGTGCGCAGGCGGTGAGGACCGTCGTCGTCGGCGCGGGGGATGCCGGCGAACTGCTGGTTCGTGACATGCGCCGCCATCCGGACCGTGGCTTCGCCCCCGTCGCCTTCCTCGATGATGACCCGTCCAAACTGGGGCGCAGCATCCATGGTGTGCCCGTTCTGGGAGGGCGGGCCGACATGGGCGAAGTTGCCCGTCGTGTCGGTGCGACGCTCGTCGTCGTCGCCATGCCGGGTGCCGATGCCGCCGTCCGCCGGTCGGTCGTCCGCCGTGCCGTCGAGCTGGGCCTCGACGTCAAGACCCTGCCTGGGCTCGGTGACCTGCTCCAGGATGGTTCCGTCACGACAGAGGCAATCCGGGAGGTTCCGCTGGAGGACCTCCTCGGTCGCGAGGTCACCGTCACGGACGAGGCCCTGTTGGCGACCCTGACGGGCAAGCGGGTGCTCGTCACGGGCGCCGGTGGCTCCATTGGTTCCGAACTGTGCCGTCAGTTGGCGGCCCGTACGCCCAGCCTGATGGTGCTGCTTGGCCATGGCGAGAACAGCCTGTACCACGTCGAATCCGAACTTCGTGCCCGCTACCCGGCGCTGGCCCTCGAGACAGTGGTCGCCGACGTTCGGGATGATGCGGCCATCCGCGCCGTCCTGGGGCGCACCCGACCTGACCTCGTGGTTCACGCGGCGGCCCACAAGCATGTGCCACTGATGGAGGCCAACGTGGTCGAGGCTGCTGCCAACAATGTGCTGGGAACCGGCGTTCTCGCCCGGGCTTCGCGGGACCTGGGCGTGGCCCGATTCGTGCTGGTCTCGACGGACAAGGCCGTCCGGCCCACCAGCGTGATGGGCATGACCAAGCGGGCCGCAGAGCGGCTGATTCAGGACCTGGCTGCGCGGGATGCCGGCAAGACCGTCTTCCTGGCCGTGCGGTTCGGCAACGTGCTGGGCAGCAGGGGCAGCGTCGTGCCGCTCTTCCAGCGGCAGATCCGGGAGGGGGGACCCCTGACTGTCACCCATCCCGAGATGCGGCGTTACTTCATGACCATTCCAGAAGCCGTGACGTTGGTCCTGCAGGCGGCTGCCCTGGGCCAGGGAGGGGAAATCCTGCTGCTCGAGATGGGGGCGCCGGTCCGGATCCTGGACCTGGCCCGCAGGCTCGTGCGGCTTTCCGGTTTGCCCGAGGACGCCGTGCCCATTAGCTTCACCGGGGTTCGTCCGGGCGAGAAGCTCTTCGAGGAGTTGTCCGTCTCGGACGAGACGGCGCGGCCCACGGGGCATCCGCAGGTCTTTGCCCTGCGGGCGGCCCATCCGCCTGAGGCCGAGGCGTGGGATAGCTGGATGGCCGACCTGAAGCACGCAACGGGCGCGCAGGATGCCGCGCGTGTACGGACCTTGCTGCAGGACGCCTGCGAGGGCACGGGCGCCACGGATCGGGAGACGGCGCCACTCGACGGCGGGGCCGATGATGCGACGAGGAGTCCGGCGTGAGCCTGAAGGTCCCTTTTCACCTGCCGCTTGTGGGCGAGGACGAGAAGCGTGAGGTGCTCGAGAGCCTCGAGAGCGGCTGGCTCACGGCCGGGCCCAAGGTCAAGGCCTTCGAGGCTGCCTTCGCCGAGCATGTCGGGGCGCGGCATGCCATTGCCGTCAGTTCGTGCACCGCAGCCTTGCACCTCGCCCTGCTCGGCGCCGGCGTCGGCCCCGGTGACGAGGTCCTGACGACGCCGCTGACGTTCTGCGCCACCGTCAACACCATCCTCGAGACGGGGGCGCGACCCGTGCTGGTCGACGTCGACCCCCGGACCCTGTGCATGGACCCGGAGGCCGCGGGCCGGGCCATCACGCCCCGGACGCGCGCGCTGCTGCCGGTCCACTACGCGGGTTATCCCGCACCACTCGGAGCCTTTCGGGAGCTGGCCACGAGGCACGGCCTTGCGTTGGTGGACGATGCCGCCCATGCCCTGGGTACGGCTGTCGCGGGGGTCCCGGTGGGCCTCGGCACGTTGGCCACGTGCTTCAGTTTCTATGCGACGAAGAACCTCGCGACGGGTGATGGCGGCATGGTCACGACCGAGGACGACGAACTCGCCGTCCGGCTTCGCAAGCTGGCCCTGCACGGCATGAGCCGCGATGCCTGGAAACGCTTCACGGCTGACGGCTCGTGGCGCTATGACGTCGAGATGCTGGGCTACAAGTACAACATGACGGACCCTGCCGCTGCCCTCGGCCTGGCCCAGTTGCGTCGCTTCGAAGCCATGCAGGAGCGTCGGCTGGAGCTGGCCGGGGTCTATGACGAGGCCATGGAGGCACTTGGCCTCGTGGCGCCACCACGCCCCGAGGCCGAAGAAGGCACGCACGCATGGCACCTCTATGTCGTGCGCCTCGTCGCCGATGCATGGCCTTTAGACCGGGATCGCCTCATTGAGGAACTCAAGGCCCGGGGCATCGGGACTTCGGTGCATTACATCCCCATCCACCATCATTCCTTCTACCAGCGCGAACTCGGGGTGAGGCCGGGGGACTTCCCCCATTGCGATGCGGCGGCGGATACGATGCTGAGCTTGCCGCTCTACCCCCGCATGTCCGACGAGGACCAGCGTCTCGTGCTCGAGGCCCTCGAGGCTTGCCGGGCGTGATGCCGCCGCGTCCCCGGGATTTCACCCTGCCGGGCCACGTGGTACCGCCGCGCGGTCCGTGGCTGCTGGGCGGCAAGCGCCTCGCGGATCTCGTGGCTGCCCTCGCCCTGGGCGTGCTGGTGCTGCCCGTACTGCTCCTGGTTGCCGCGGCGATCCGGCTGGACAGCCCGGGCCCGGCACTGTTCCGCCAGTGGCGGGTCGGTCGGGGTGGTCGCCCCTTCGTCATCTACAAGTTGCGCACGATGCGGACGGGTGTTGCGGGTCCCGAGCTGACGCAGGCGGGGGACCCCCGCATCACGCGTCTCGGGCGCCTGCTGCGCCGGACGAGCATCGACGAGCTGCCGCAGTTGCTCAATATCGTGAAGGGCGACATGAGCTTCATCGGCCCCAGGCCTGAGGTGCCGGGTATCCTCGAGACCGAATGGAGCGTCCCGCAGCGCGACATCCTGTCGGTCCGGCCGGGGCTTTCGGGCTGGGCACAGATTCATGGCCGGGACGACCTGCCGCTCGAAGCCAAGCTGGCCTACGACATGGACTACGTGCGCGATCCCGGTCTCTTGAGGGACGTCCGCATCCTGCTGGCGACCCCGGGGCTGCTCCTGTCGGGTCGGGGCATCAAGTAGCCCTGCGTCAGTACAAGCCGATCTCTTCCTCGGGGACGGCGCGTCCCGGCGGGATAGCTCCGGCAAGAAAGGCATCCAGCAGCATTGGAGCTTCGCCTTCGCCGCAGCTTGCGACAAAGTCTCCTGCCGGCCAGCAAGCCACGATGGGGCCGTGGGGGCAGCTCTTGAGACAGCCCGATTTCGTCACGAAGACCTCCTTCTGGAGGCCCCGCTGGACGACCTCGCGCTTCAGGGCCGCGAGCAAGGCCTCGGCGCCTCGGGGTTGGCAGGAACCCTTGGGGTGGTCGGCAGGCCGGGCATTGGTGCAGACCAGCAGGTGGTGTCTCGGCTTGGGCATGGCTGTCATCCTAGCAGAGTCCCTTGTGGGGTCGGGCCGCTTGCCCCCGGGGATCCCCGGGGGCTACCATGCGCCCGATCATGGCCAGAATCGTTCTCAAGTATGGCGGCACGTCCGTCGGCACGGCCGCCCGCGTGCGTGCCGTCGCGGAGCTGGTCGCGGCGCGTCGTGCCGCGGGTGACGAGGTGGCCGTCGTGGTGTCGGCCATGGGCCACGCCACCGATCACCTCGTGGACTTGATGGCCCAGATTTCGGATCGGCCACCGGGACGCGAGGTCGACATGCTGCTGGCCTCCGGCGAGCAGGTTTCCATTGCCCTGGTCGCAGCTGCCCTCGAGCGCCTGGGCGTTCCTGCGCGATCGCTGCTGGGTTTTCAGGCCGGGATGGTGACGGCGCCCGACCACACGCGCGCAGCCATCGCCCGTGTCGAGACCGGGCGTATGGAGGCCCTGCTGGCCGAGGGCATCGTGCCGGTGGTCGCCGGTTTTCAGGGCGTGACCGAGGACGGCGAGGTCACGACGCTCGGGCGAGGCGGTTCGGACACGACGGCGGTGGCCCTGGCTGTGGCCCTCAAGGCGGACCGATGCGAGATATGCACGGATGTGGACGGCGTCTACACCACCGATCCGAGGGTGGTGCCCGAGGCACGACTGCTGCCCGAGGTGGCTTATGACGAGATGCTAGAATTGGCCAGCCTCGGGGCCAAGGTGCTGCATCCCCGGTCAGTCGAACTGGCTGCCCGTTCCGATATGACTCTCGTGGTCCGGAGCAGCTTCGGCAGCCATCCCGGCACCATCGTCAGGGGGGTCGACCAACTGGAAATCTGGCATCCGGTCACGGGCGTGACCGTCGACCTCGACCAGGTCCGGCTTGTCCTGCGCGGGCTGCCTGATCGCCCCGATATTCCGCCTTCTCTTTTCACGGCCTTGGCCCAGGCCGGGCGGAATGTCGATGTCATCACGATGCTCGTGCGCATGGGCTCCGGGGGGGACCAACTCGATCTCGGCTTCACCGTGGCGAGCGGGGACCGGGAAGCCGCCGCCGAGGTCGCGACCCGCTGGGTCGCTCGCCATCGGGGCGCGACGCTCGAGGTCGATGATGCCGTGGCCAAGGTTTCCATTGTCGGGGCCGGGATGGTGCATCATCTCGGAGTGGCCGCGGGCCTGTTCGAGGCGCTCGAGCAGGCGGCAATTCCCATCCGCATGATCGCGACCTCGGAAATCAAGGTCTCTTGTGTGGTGCCGCGCCACCTCGGCCTGGCTGCCGTCCAGGCCGCCCATCGGCGTTTCGCGTTGCACGAGGCCCGTCAGCCCAGGGTGTTGGCCCGCTGATATAATCGGGTCATGAAGAACCTGACCCGATTCCTGACGCTTGCGACCGCCGTGCTGGCCGTGGGCGCTCATCCTGCCCTTGCCTGCGATCCGGCTGCCGAGGCCAAGGGCGCAAAGGCCTGCTGTACCAAGGGCGTTGCCGAGGGCAAGGCTTGTTGTGCAGCCAGGATGAAGGGTGCGGCGGCCACGGTGGCGGCAGCCCACAAGGGCCACGAGGCGACGACGCACCACGGCGCCAAGGCCCACGGGCAGGCACCGCATGCGGACGCGGCCGCTTTCGCGCACGTGGCGCGCGTCGTGCCCGGTGACCTTGCCGCGTGGCGTGTGCAGCATCCCGAGGCCGTTGTCGTGGATGTCCGCGAGCCGGCCGAGTTTGCCGAGGGTCATGTCGAGGGTGCCATCCTGGCTCCCTTGGGCACGCTTGCAACCTGGGCCGCGCAGCAGCCGAAGGAGCGCCCCGTCGTGCTGGTCTGCAAGTCGGGTCGTCGGGCCACCAAGGCGGCTGAACAGCTGGGTGCCGCGGGCTTCAAGGCGCTGGTGCACCTCGAGGGCGGTATGGAGGGCTGGAAGGCTGCAGGCTTGCCCGTGGCGCTTCCTGCTCAGTCGCCTGCCCAGGCTCCTGCCCCGATCAACTAGGGTGTCCCTCGGGGGACTTCAATCCCCACGTTGCGGCATCAGCGGGGTTGCCAGCAGCCTTGCGAAGGACAAGCGCCTTGCTTTCCGGGCCGGCTCAGGGCTTTCCCGAAGAGGTGTTTCCTTGAGGGACACCGATTCCCTTTCCAGCAGCTCGGCCCACTTCGACTCTCCGACCATGGCGGAGGCATAGGACGAGGCGACGCTCGCGAAGCGATCCGCCTGCTCCGATGAGGGCGATTGGGGCAATGGGGTGCGTGGTTGGCCGGGCTGCAGGGAAAGTTGCTCCCGTTTGTCGCGGGTCGTGCCCGGATTGACGCAGGCGAGGAACCAGGAGCGATTTCCCCCGGGTTCTACCGTGCGGGCCCTGATGTCGTCCCGGTAGAGCGGGTTGTCGCTGTTCGGGGTTACAGTGACGGGGCCGAGGAAGCCCAACGGGTCGAAGTAGACCCAGATTCTGCGCTGCGTGCCGGGCAGCGGCAGGTCCAAATAGAGGGGGTACCGTGCGCGGGTCGACGCCAGCATCGGGGATTCCAACTGAACCTTTCGAGGACCAGCCAGGACGGCTGAAACGGGCGTCCCTCCCTGCCATCGGGCGACCACCACGATGGGGCTCTCCTCGGGCACGTCCAGTGTATGGCAGGGCCCCCACTCCCCGGAGAGGGAACGTGGGGCGCATCGAAGGTCCGGTATCGAGATGTCCAGGGAGCCCCGGATGCCATAGGCGTCCTCGAGGACGAAGCTCAACTCCCGTTCCCTCAAGATGCGATCGATGGGTTGTCTTGATTTCATGGTTCCTTTATAAATGGGGGCGGCTGTTCTGAAAAACAGATAATTTCGATGGTTTTCATAAGCGAGGAAGATGGATGGAGTGGCTGAACTTTCGTCATCTGTACGCGTTCTGGATGGTGGCCCGAACCGGCAGCTTCACCAAGGCAGCTGAAGAATTGCTCGTGGCCCAGTCAGCCATCAGTGCCCAGGTCGCCGCGCTCGAGGGCTACCTGCGCGAACCGTTGCTGCACAGGCACCCACGTGCCACCAGTCTCACCCCGGCCGGGCGCGAACTGATGAGCTTCGCCGACACCATCTTTGCCCAGAGCAGGGCGGTCAACGCCCTGTTTCGTGAAAATCGGTCGGCCCTGGGCCATCGTCGCCTGCGCATCGGCATCGTGGGCGGTGCCTCGCGCAACTTTGTCTACCGATTGCTGGAAGACCTCGTGCAGCGGACTGAGGGCCTTTACCTGTCGGTGTCGAGCGGTTCGTATGAGGAGTTGTCAGCACGCCTCGTCAAGTTCGACCTCGATGCCATCGTCTCGCTCGAACCGCCGCGGAAGAAGGACATGGCCGAGGTGACCTACAGGAAGCTGGGCGAGACAACCATGTGCCTGGCGGGCATTCCCTCGATCATCCGGACTATCCAGCGGGGAACTTCGCCTGAACCGGTGACGGTCTACAAGTTCCGTCATCCCTACGAAGTGGATATCCTGGGCAAGTATGTCCGACCACAATATCCTTGCGCCCTCAATCTGAGGCTCGACACCGACGACATTCCCTTGCTGCGTTTCTTCGCGAATGGCGGCTGCGGGGTGGCCCTGCTGCCACGCGCAGGCATTATCGAGGACATTGAATCGGGTACGCTCGAGGCCCTCGACATCACGGCCTGTCCGGCCATTCCCATCTACGGGATCATCGCTGCCCAGACCAACCCCTTCGTCCGGGTCGAGGAGCTGTTCAGGCAAGGGGGGGGCGACGCAGCGGACCACGTCGTGCCCGAATCAACGGACTGAGGTCACGCCCGAGCCGCTGCTTTGGGCCTCGGATCCAGTAGCGCCTCCATGGCGCCTGCATCGTGGATTTCGCGACTGCGGATGATTTCCTTGTAGGCCTTGCGCTCCGATGTGTCGGCGCCGATGAGGACGCCGCCGACGAGGCGCCCGTCAAGGAAGAACAGCTGGCGGAAAGACTCGGCCTCGGGGTTGGCGCGCCAGGTGCTGGTGACGCCTCCGACCGACTCGGGCGTGACGCCGAAGGCCGTCATCTTCTGGTGGAACATCCCCGTGGTGTATTCGGGGATCTCTTCGTAGGCGATGGCCTCACCCAGCATTCGGCGGGCGACGACCTTGCCATGGCCGAGGGCGTTGTTCCACGTCCCCATCAGATTGGGGCCGCCAATCCAGATATCCTCGAATTCGGCGACGTCCCCGGCCGCGTAGATGTCGGGGTCGCTTGTCTGCAGGTGACGGTCGACGACGATGCCCTTGCGGACCTCGAGTCCTGCGGCCCTGGCCAGGTCGGTGTTGAGCGCCAGGCCGATACCCAGCGCGACCAGGTCGCACGCCAGTTCCGTACCGTCCGTGAGCCGCACGGAGCGGCACTGGTCGCCCTCCACATCCAGATGCGCGATCTCGACGCCATAGTGCATGTGGACGCCGTGGGAGCGGGCAATGCCGTCGACGATGGCGCCACCTTCGGGATGGAGCACGCGCCGCAGGAAGTGACTGCCGCGAATCAGCCAATGGACGCTGCAGCCCCGTTCCATCAGCGCCTCGGCCAACTCGTAGCTGATGAACGATCCGCCGCACACGATGGCCTTGCGTCCGGGTTGGCCGGCCTCCATCAGGGCCCGCGTGTCCCGCAGGTCCTGGAAGTGCAGGAGGTTCGTCGCACGCGCCGCACCATCGAGGCCCAGGGGCAGCGGTCGGCCACCCGTCGCGATGAGCAGGCGATCCCAGGGGTGGGCGCGACCCTTGTCGTCCACGACGGTCCGTTTCTCCCGGTCGATGGTGGTGACGCGACACGACAACTCGATCTGGATGGCCATCTTTTCGTGCCAGGCCAGGTCCCGGAGCATCACGCGTGCCTCCGGGATCCGCTCCTTGAGCATCGGCGGCAACGCGACCCTGTTGTAGAGCGGGAAGGCCTCATCCCCGATGAGGGTGATGCGCGCATCCGGGGAGAGCTTGCGGACGTGCTCGGCACAGGTGGTACCGGCGGCTCCGTTGCCGATGATCACGATATTCAGCGGGGTTTCTTCACGCATGGGACCCCATGGTACACCCATCTTTCACCAAAGCTTTACCTGTTCTCCGCAAGCCCTCGCGCCCGGTCATGGATAAATCCTTCAGGTCCCGCATCGTCTCCGAGGTCTTCATGCCCCCAGTCGCCCGCCCTGTCGTCCGCCCGTTGTGGCGGATGCTGGTTGCCGTGCTGGTGGCGCTCTGGACGGCAGGCTGCGGCGCCCGCGGTATGAACGGCATCGATCCCGAGGATCCCGGTGTGGCTGCCGCTGCCCTTGCGGTCTATGTGACGCAGCAGGGCGCGGCCATCGCCGGGGCGCTGGTGCAGGTCTCGGATGGTCGTGGGGCCTCGGTCGGCCAGGGGCAGACGGACGAGAGCGGCGAATGCATCCTCGAGAACCTGGCTCCGGGGCAGGGCTACGTGGTCCGCGCGGAAAAGGCAGGGGCCTCGGGCACCGTCGACGGTCTGCGGCTCTCGGGCGGGGCCGAGCCGGTCCGCGTCCGCGTGTCGCTCTCGCTCGGCCAGGCGGGCAATGCTGTCCTGATGGGCCGGGTCACCGACGGTGTCGCCGGTACTCCCGTCGCGGGCGCCCGGCTCGTGGCCGGCGCGGTCTCGACCCTGTCCCGAACGGATGGCACCTACAAGCTCGATCGGCTCGTTCCCGGCGCCCTCACGCTGCGCGTCGAGGCCCAGGGCTTCCTGCCCCTGTCTCGCGATCTGGCCCTCAAGCCGGGGGGGTCGCAGACGCTGGACCTCGCGCTCGATCCGCAGGCCAAGGGCCCCCGGGCCGGCAACACCGTCATCGCGACCCCCGGCCAGCTCATCGAGGTCAACACCACCCACGCCCCCGTCATGAAGGTGGGCGGCACGGACTTCTGGTCCGCCTCCTTCGTGCAGGGACGGAACACCGTGCTGGCGGCGGATGCCGGCCATCTCGGAGGCGGTGTCGTCGAGGTCGAGCCCAGTGGGCGCAAGGCCTTCACGTTCGATGCCTCCAGGTTCATGCTCTTCGGTCGTACCAAGGCAGCCCGCGGCGCGCAGCGCCTGCGCCTCGGGTCGACGCTCATCGCCGACACGGGCAACGACCGGGTCATCGAGGTCGATGCCCAGGACAACCGCATCTGGGAGTTCCGCCAGGGCCTGCGTGCACCGCGGTGGGCCGAGCGCCTCGAGAACGGCAACACGCTCATCGCCGACACGGGCAACAACCGCATCATCGAGGTCACGCCGATGGGCGACGTGGTCTTCACCCTCGGCAACGGCTCCGCCTCGGTCCTGAACCGGCCCAGCCACGTGCAGTTCCTCAAGACGACCAACACCTGGCTGGTCTGCGACGCTGGCAACAACCGCGTCCTCGAGCTGGACCGGAACCAGCGCGTGGTCTGGATGGCGGGTGGCGCGATGCGCCTCGCCGATGGCTCGGGCCTGTTCAACCCCGGCTCCGCCAAGCGCCTGCCCGGCGGCAACACCCTGATTGCCGACACCGACGCCAATCGGGTCATCGAGGTCAGCCCCGGCCTCGACATCACCTGGTACCAGTCGGCCCAGACGCCGCGCTTCGCGGATCGTCTGTAGCGTCTCCCACGGGCCTTCGGGTCCGTTCGCCCGGGCTTCTCCGGCCCTTTGCATGCGCCGCGAATTGAACTCCGCTTAACCCGGAATTAGGCAACTTGGCCGCCTTCGGCCGCGATAAACCATCAGTACCCTCGAGTCTCGTGAGGAAGCCCGCCGTGATCCAGCGCAGCCAGATGACCCACCGCAAGGTGGCGGCGCTCCTCCTGGCGCTCGGCCTGCTCTCCGGATGCGGCAGCAGCGTGCCGTCGCGCACGACGCCCTCGACCAGCCGCACCTCGACGGCTCCCAGGCCGGTCCAGCAGCAGCAGGAGCCTCGTCCCGTCGGGCCGCAGATCAACGATCCCGGCGACGTGCCCACCAACATGCCCCAGCCCATCCCCACGCCCGATCCTCCGATCGTGCCGGGCAAGGTGTCGGTCAAGGCGACCAGCTACTCCATCAGCAGCTACCCGCTCAACCCCTTCGGCGTGGGCACCCGCGTCATCAACATCCATATCGATCTCAAGTGGCAGCTCCTGCCCAACGCCTCGCACTACCGCATCAGCCGCGCGGTCGAGGGTTCCGAGGAATTCGTCACCAAGACCACCGTGTCGGCCAGCCGCCTGGGCAAGCTGCTGCCCCTCTTCTGGCGTGAATACTCGATTCCCGCGGTGAATCCCATCTCGCCGGGCGTCAAGTACCGCTACCAGATCGAGGCTTTCAACAGCAGTGACCAGGTCATCGCCGTCGGTCAGGACGAGACCGCGCCCCTGTATCCCCTCGACATCCCCAAGCTCGTCGGACCGGACAACAACGGCGTGGGTGTCGGCATCCAGCCTTCCTTCCAGTGGGAGCGCGTCAACAACGCCGATGGCTACTTCGTCGAGGTGTTTGCCGGCAAGACCTTCCTGCCGCAGTGGCGCGGTTTCCGGGCCGGTCAGGAGGGCATCACGATCAAGTACGGCGAACCCGGCGACAGCTACCCCGGCGTGATGCCCGGCTTCTGGACCACGGTCCTGGTCCCCGGCGTGCCCTACACGTGGTCGGTCACGGCCTATAGGACGGACACGGGCAATGCCCAGACCGCCAAGGCCTTTGCCCGGTCCAACGCCCCCAGCTGGGTGTTCACGCCCTGACTCCAGGACAGCAAGGCCCCCGCTGGTCGGGGGCCTTGCTGTCTTGGGCCGTCGCCTGGGTCAGACCCGGGCGACGGGTGTGCCGTAGAGGGCCACGTGGGCCTGGTTGACCACGCAGGCTTCGAAGCAGCCCACGCCGCACCGTTCGCACGAGCGCTCGACCAGCGGATGGTCCTGACCATAGGCCGAAGTCAGGAAGGCCCGCAGGCCCTTGAGCAGGGCGCGCCTGTCCCCGGGATCGAGGCGCCCGAGCACACCGGACAGGCGCTCGGCCTGCCGGCCGGACACCGCATCGAGGTGGCGCAGGCCGTCTTCCGTGACCGTCAGCAGGTGCTGGCGTCGGTCCTGGGGGTCTTCCCGGCGATCGACCAGCCCTTTGGCATGGAGACGATCAATGGCCTTGGTGGCTGCGGGCGGACTGATGCCCAGGCCCGAGGACAACTGGCCGACGTAGGCTGGGTCGTGCTGGCCGACGTACCGCAGGGCCTCCCACTGGGGACGGGTCAGCTCACCCTCTGTCGCCTCGGCCACGGGGTCCTCGCGCAGCCACTGCTCGATGACCCACGCGAATCTGCCGATGAGCTTCTCGGCCTCGCGCAGCGCCCGATCCTGCTTGTCCACGTTCGGGCCTCAGGCCATGGGCAGGGCCACTTCGACCCGGCGATTGCGGTAGGCTTCCAGCGAGACCCGACCTGCCAGCCTGCCGGCCAACTCGGCAAAGGTCCGGGCCAGCGGCGATTCGGGATCCTCGGCCACGACCGGGCGGCCGGCGTCGGAACCCCGCCGGATGCGCGCATCAAGCGGCAGCGAGCCCAGGAAGGGGACATCCTCGCGGTTGGCGAGTGCCTCACCGCCACCTCCGTCGAAGACCTCGGTGGGTTCCTGGCAGTGCGGGCAGGTGAAGGGGCCCATGTTCTCGATGATGCCCAGGATGGGAGCCTTGGTGTTCGCACCCTGGAACATCCGCATCGTCTTGGTACCGATGGCCGTTGCCACGCGCTCGGGCGTCACCACGACCACGGCACCGCTGAGCGGGATGGTCTGGACCAGCGTCAGAGGGATGTCCCCGGTGCCCGGGGGCAGGTCGACCAGCAGGTAGTCGAGCTCGCCCCAGGCGACCTGCTGCAGGAACTGCCTGAGGACCCCGGCCAGGATGGGCCCGCGCCAGATGACGGGATCATCGGCCTTTTCGAGCATGAAGCCCATGCTCATGACCTTGAGACCCATGGTCTCGATGGGCAGGATGGAGTTGCCCTGGCCCATCGGACGGGCACCCTCGAGTCCGAGCATCATGGGAATGCTGGGACCGTAGATGTCGGCATCCAGGATGCCGACGCGGGCACCCGTGGCCGCGAGGGCGAGGGCGAGATTGACGGTCACGGTGCTCTTGCCGACCCCGCCCTTGCCGGAGCCGATGGCCACGATGGATGCGACCCCGGGGATGGCCTGCTGCTCGGTGGACACGCGCGGCTTGGCGTCCCACGCCAGCTTGACAATGCGGATGCCCTCGAGGGCGAGGAGGGCAGTTTCGACATCCTTCTGGATGGTTGCCTTGAGGGGGCATGCCGGAGTCGTCAGCACGACGGTCAGCGACACCATGTCGTCCGAGATGGCAACATCGCGGACCATGCCGAGCGTCACGAGGTCCTTGTGGATTTCGGGGTCATGGACCGTTGCCAGCGCCGCCATGACCTGTTCTTGAGTCGCCAAGGAAACACCTCCGCAGCACGGGAAAGTTAACAACGTTCACCATGGTGCGCGGCAAGGGGCCTCGCCGTCAATCGCAGGTCAGGCCATCACCTGCACCGACGCATCGGCACCCATGTTGCGGAAGCGTTCGGCCAATGTCCGGGCCTCGGCTTCGTCGAGGTTGCGCCTCGCGACGGCAGGCAGGCGCGCCAGCACGATGCGGACCTTGTCGAGCTCGATGCCGAAGTCCTGTGCCATCTGGCGGGCAACGGCATCCTGCTGTTCCGGAGTCTTGCCTGCATCGGCGAGGACGACCTGGAAGCGCGCGGGAGGCGCCGCCGGGGGAGGAGGGGCGGCGGCCGGCGGTGGCGGTTGCGCGGGTTCGGGGGCAGGGGCTGCCGGAGCGTCCGCAGCGGGGGGGATCTCCGGCCTGGGGCCCGGGATGGCCTTGGCCTTGGTGCATTCCTTGGTACAGCCGAAGTTGGCCTTCCAGCACCCCTCGTGATGCTCCAGGCCGCAGACCGAACAGTGGACGACGGGCTCCTTGAGCGAGAACTTGCAGTATGGGCAGGTCTTGGCCGCCGAGACATCCTGCATGACCGTCGAGACGGAAGGACCACTTGACTGGGGCTGCGAGGCCTGCTGCGCCGCTGCGATGGCGTCCTTGCTGACTTCCCGGACGGGTGCCGGCATGCTGGGTGGCAAGGGACGGCTCGACGCGATGGATCCCGACATCGGATCGAGGGGCGGTCGCTGGAGGTTGCGGGCCGTTGGCGTGGTCGTATTGCGCTCCTTGCCCAGCTTGGCCAGGGCAGCGTCAATGCCCTCCTTGACCTGACGAGCCGCCCGGACGTTGCCCCGGCTGGGCCACATGGCAATCAGGCGCGATTGGCCCTGATCGTCGGTGTAGTCGATCAGCACCATCCGCAGGCGCTTGCGGTAGGCGTCGACGATGCGGCGCTGCAGGGGATTGGCCGGCACGCGGGTTGACGGCAGCAGGACATCCCCGAGCTTGCGCATCTTCATCTGCAACTGGCTCTCCAGGGTGATGCGGTTGACCCGGCTGAGCGGCAGGCGGAAGCGGTTCTTGAGGTTCTTGAAGACCAGGGCCCGCTCATAGAGCTGGATCTGGCCGAACTCGGGCTTCGTGACCTGCCAGTTGGGATGGCCCCCGCAGTATTCCGCCCCGAATTCGTCCAGCAGGGGGTTGGGGGACTTGTCCTTGCCGTCGCCCTGCTCGTTCAGTTCGATGGCCTCGGCCTGCTTCTGGATCGCCCGAACCACGCGAATTTCGAGCGGCGTGAAGGCCTTGGGGACGCCGGCCAGCACCAGAGGCAACGCGGCTTGCAGGGGAAGGCCGGCTTCAAGGTCCGCCATCAGGACCATGACGAGCGACAGGCCCACGCCGCTGCCGACAGCCAGGTACTGCGCCCAAGGCAGCTTTCGCAACCGCAGCAACAGGCGTTTCCTGTCTTCCGCGATGGTCTTCTTGAGCTTGTCCTTGGGCGCCACGCTGTCAGCATACCCTCCGAGTCAGGCCTGAACAGCCCTGCCTCGAGCTCATCCGTGGGTCGGGGCGTGGGTCATGGCGCGGCAGGCTTCCTCGAGTTCCCCGAGGGCCGTTGCATCCGGTGCTTCCAGGTAGATACGGACCACAGGTTCCGTGCCGGAAGGGCGGGCGAGGACCCACGCATCCCCCTCCAGCAGCCACTTGACCCCGTCCACCGTCGAGGTGCCCCGGACGGCCCGACCTGCGAACTGCGCGGGCGTGCGATTCCGGAATGCCCCCATCAGGGCATCCTTGGCCCCTTGGTCGAGATGCAGGTCGAGCCGCCGGTTGGCGGGCGCTCCACCGGCCTCGGCGACCAGGTCCGCCCAGATGGCAGACAGCGGCTTCCCTTCCCACGCGACCATCTCGGCAACCAGGAGGTCGGCCAGGATGCCGTCTTTTTCGGGGATATGGCCGATGACCGACAGACCACCGGACTCCTCGCCACCAATCAGCACGGGCTCGTCGCGCATGACCTGGCCGACCCACTTGAAGCCGACGGGTGTCTCACGCAGCGGCAAGCCCCAGCGCTCCGCCATTCGGTCCAGCATGTGGGTGGTGGCCACGGTGCGCACGATGGCGCCCGACAGGCCGCGGCGCACGTGCAGATGCCGGGCCAGCAGGGCGATGACCTGGTTGGGCGTGTACCACGCGCCATCTTCGCCAAGGACGCCGAAACGGTCGCTGTCGCCGTCGTTGGCGAGGCCGAGCGCCAGTCCCTCACCGAGGATCGTGTCGCGAAGCTGGCCAAGGTAGGCCGGGGCAGGCTCGGGCATGCCGCCCCCGAAGAGCGGGTCGACATTCATGCGCAGCGCCGTCACCTTGCAACCCAGGGTCTCGAGCAACTGGTCCGTGTAGCCACGGCCCGTCGCATGAAGGGCGTCGTAGCCCACCTTGAGGCCGGCACGGCGCATGCGCTCGATGTCGAAGCGCTCGAGAACTTCCACCTTGTAGGCCGGCTCGGGATCGAAGGGGATGCCGTCCGCCGCCTGGACCGCAGCCAGTTCGTCCGTGAGCGGACGGATACCGGCCACGATGGCATCCGTGATTTCCTTGGTCGCCGGTCCGGCGTATTCAGGGATGTACTTGATGCCGCAATACTGCGGGGGATTGTGGCTGGCCGTCAGCATGACGGCACCTGCCGTCGGCACGGCCTGGGCCGCATGGGCGATGACGGGCGTGGGCACGTCCCGCACGGCCAGCCGGGCCTCGATGCCATGGTGCTCGAGCACGCCCACGACCGTCCGGGCGAAGTCCCGGGCAAGGAACCGCGTGTCGTGCCCGACCAGGACCGGGCGCGAGGTGCCATGGGTCTTGAGGACATGGCCCGCGATGGCTGCAGCCACGCGCCGGACATTCGCGAACGTGAACTCGTCCGCGATGACGGCGCGCCAGCCGTCCGTCCCGAAGGTCAGTTCCGCCATGTCAGCGCCCCTCCCCCGCGAGGCTGGCCTGGCGACCGGCCACGACCTCGGCAATACGGTTGCGGTACTCGTCGAGCAGTTCTTCCGCGCGCAGGATTTCCATGCTGTCGGCAAACAGGTGGACGGTGGGCTCCACCGGGTCGGGCAGCACCAGCACCCAGTCCTCCCCGTGCCAGATCTTGATGCCGTCCAGCATGTCGACCTTGCGGTCCTTGGACCCTTCGACGAGGACGCGCATGACCGTACCCTTGTGCTCCCACGGACACGTGACCTTCTCGTGCAGGTGGAAGAACTCGGGGACTTCGGCCACGACCTCGTCGAGCGGCTTGTCGACGGTGCACAGGGCTTCCAGGATCTTGGCGATGGCGATCATCGCGTCGAAGCCGGGGTGGAGCGCCGGCAGGATAAACCGTCCCTCGGTACCGGCCCAGAGCACCTGCCGCTCGCGTGCCACTTCCATCAGGGCACGGGCCCGGGCCTTGGTCCGCACGATCCGGCCGCCGTGGCGGGCCGCGATGCGCTCGAGCACGCTCGATGCCGTGACGGGCACGCCGATGGCGCTGCCCGGGCGCGCCCGGAGCGTCAATTCGGCCACGGTCGCGAGCAGGCGCTCGTCGAAGATGATGCGGCCCTTGTTGTCGACCAGCGTCAGGCGTTCGCCATGGGCGTCGATCTGGACACCGAAGTCGGCCTTGAGCGCCGTGACGACGTTGGCCAACTGGTGCCGAAGCTCGCGCTTCTCGTCGACCGTGGGGTAGCGGGAGGCCAGATGCGCGTTGAGCACGATGGCCTCGGCGCCCAACTTGCCCAGCAGCGCGGGCAGCAGCACGTTGACGAAGCTTGCGGCGTAGTCGAGGACGATCTTGGGCCGGCGCCGGGAGATGACCTCGGAATCGAAGACCTTGAAGAAGCCGTCGCGGTAATACTCGAGGACGCGGCTCGGGAAGTGCAGGTCGCCGATATCTGCCATCCGCACGCGCCGGAAGTCTTCCTTGAAGTAGTTGGACTCGATCTTCTTCTCGACGGACTTGTCGATGTTGAGGCCGGCCTGATCGAAGAACTCGACCTGCACCTCGTCCGGTTGGTCCGGGTGGATGCGGGTGTGAATCCCGCCCACCGCGCCCGTGATGGCGGGGATCTGGTACCGGGCAATGGGCACGGCGACGTTCTCGAGGTTGTAGACCGAGACCCCCACGCTCATCAGACCCGAGATGATGCCGCGGTTGATCATCCGCGAGGCGGGCGAGCCGTCGCGGCTGACAGTGACGATGCTGCCGGCCTTGAGTGAGGCGCCATAGGCCGCGCCCAGGCGGACGGCGAACTCGGGGCTCATCTCGACGTTGACGAGACCCCGGACGCCCGCGGTCCCGAAGAGTGTCTTCTGGGCCGCGGTGCCCCAGATGAGGCTGCTCGTCAGGGTGGTGCCCGTCTCGATGGTCTTGTTGGGCCAGACCTTGACGTTGGGCTTCAGGGTGCTCTTCTCGCCCAGCACGCAGTCGTTGGCGACGATGCTGCCTTCAAGGACCTCGGTGCCGCGGCGGACGCTGGTGTTCTTCCCCAGCACGCAGCCCCGCAGGGCGACTTCCTCGCCCAGGTAGACGTTGTTCCAGATGACCGGACGCTTCAGGGTGGCCTGGCCGGCAATGACGACGTTGTCTCCGATGACGGTGCCCGCCGAAATCTCGACGCCGGGACCGATCTGGCAGTTGTTGCCGATGAGGGCCGGGGCCTGGATGTTGGCCGTCGGATGGATGGTGGTGCCTTCGCCGATCCAGATGCCGGGTTCGCGCTCGGGATAAGGAATCTCGAGCTTCACCTTGCCGGCAAGGATGTCGTAGTGCGCCTGCCGGTAGGCCACCAGGTTGCCGACGTCCTCCCAGTAGCCGTCGGCGACGTAGCCGTACATCGGGCGGCCCTCGGCCAGCAGTCGCGGGAACAGGTCCTTGGAGAAGTCGACCTCGACATCGGGTTCGAGATAGTCGAGGACCTCGGGTTCGAGGATGTAGGTGCCCGTGTTGATGGTGTCGGAGAAGACCTCGGAGCTGCTCGGCTTTTCCTGGAAGCGGCTGACCTTGCCGTCAGGCTCGCAGATGACGATGCCGAACTCGAGGGGGTTGTCGACGCGCTTGAGAACCAGCGTCGCGAGGGCACCCTTGGCCTTGTGGTAGGCCACGGCGGCCGTCAGGTCGATGTCCGTCAGCGAGTCGCCGGAGATGACGATGAAGGTGTCGTCGAGCTTTGCGCCGACGGCCTTGACGGAGCCGGCGGTGCCGAGCGGGATCCGCTCCTCGACCGAATAGCTGATCTGCGCGCCCAGCTCGCTGCCGTCACCGAAGTGGTTCTGCAGCACGTGCGGCAGATAGTAGAGTGTCATCATGATATCGTGAAAGCCGTGCTTTGTCAGCAATCTGACAATGTGATCGGCCATGGGCCGGTTCAGCATCGGCACCATCGGCTTGGGAATGTCGCACGTCAGGGGACGCAGGCGGGTGCCCGATCCGCCTGCCATCAGCACGGCCTTCATGCCCATCAGTCCTCCCGTCCGCAGGCGCGTGGCGCCTGCCGCGATTCGGTCAACGACCCGGCATCACCGAGCGGTAGACCTCTTCCGTCTGCTCGGCGATACGCTCCCAGTTGAAGACGTCCCGGACGCGCTGAACCGCGTTCTGCACCAGCCATTGGCTGTGCTCGGGACGCTGCAGGACCTGCAGCAGGCCCCACGCCAGCGAATCCGAGTCGCCCGCATAGGTCGAGATGCCCGTGACGTCGTGCTCGACGATCTCCCAGAGACCGCCCGCGTCCGAGGCGACGACCGGCAGGCCTGCCGCCATGCCTTCGAGCGCCACGATCCCGAAGGGTTCGTAGAGCGAAGGCACGACAAAGGCGTCGGAGACGCGGTAGAGGCGCAGCAGGGTGTCGTCATCCACGTAGCCCGTGAACAGGGCCTTGTGACCCAGCCTGTAGTGCTTGGCGAGCGCCTTGAGCTCGTCCACGAAGCCGCCCTTGCCGACGATGACGGCCTTGGCGTCCGGGAACTGGGCCAGCACCTTGGGCAGGGCCTCGATCAGGACCTGCCCCCCCTTCTCGGGGACCATCCGGCCCACGAACAGGATCAGGCGCTCGTGGTCCATCGCGATCCGGCGCCGGAACCCGAGTCCGTCGGGGAAGTCGAAGTGGAACTTGTCGGCCTTGATGCCATTGGGGATGACGGCCAGCTTGTCCGCCGGCGGTGCGAACTGCTTCATGACCTCGCGATGCATCACATGGCTGCAGACGATGACGCGGTAGGACTCGTAGGTCAGGAACCATTCCTGCTGGGCAATGTAGCGCGACAGCGCATGGTGGATGCCCTGGTTGCGTCCTGCTTCCGTCGCGTGGACCGTACCGATCAGCGGGACATACAGCGCATGCTTGAGCAGGTGTCCGGCCTGGACGACCAGCCAGTCATGAGCGTGGAACAGGTCGAAGGGCTTGCGGGCGTGCTCCTCGAGGGCCAGGCGCGCCATGCCGAAGTTGAGATGCATGATGCCGGAAAGGAAGTCCGGGGTCGGGGCCTCGTCGCCCTTGACCCGGTGGATGTGCACGCCGGCGACAGTCTCGTGGGCCACGGTACCCGGGTGATCGGCCGTGAAGACATGGACGTCATGGCCGCGGGCCGCAAGGGCCTGGGACAGCTCTTCCACGTGGCGGGCGATGCCCCCCACGATACGGGGCGGATATTCCCAACTGAGCATGCCGATGCGCATGGGCGTGGTTCCTTGCGGGAGTGTGGGACGGAAGCGGGACGGCGTTGTCCGATGGGGGCGCGCTCCGGCGTCATGCCCGGCAGGCGACCATCGCTAAAGCATAGCAGGTTCAGACTGCATCCAACCCATCCAGGCGGCGCAGCAGATCCAGTGTGCGCGCAAGGGAATCGGGCTCGCCCTCGCTGCCGCCCCGGGCCACGATCCGGGGACCCGAGGGACGAAGCCGCAACATCGGCGTCCAAGGCTCGACCGCACCTTCGATGAGGGCCTGGCTTCGCCCGAGGGCCCGCCAGACGGTACCGGCCGTCCTGCTGCCCATCACCACGATGCCGGACAGGGCGTGGGCCTCGACAAGATGGCCCACGACATGGCCGAGCGCCTGCTGAAGGCGATCCTGCACGGTCTCCCCGGGAAGGCCCGCCGCCCGGCCCCACGCAAGGACCCTTTCCCTGTCCTCGGCGCTGCCCGCCGTCGCGAGGATGACATCCTGGCCCGTGGCCAGAAGGCCGCGTGCGTGCTTCAGGGCGTCCTGCCAGGCCGTCGGGAGGAGGTCCGCCGGGCCGTCATCAAAGAGGAGGGCCGATGCGTCCAGGACCAGGGGGCCCTCCTTGCCGGCTGCACGTTGGACCTGCTCGAGGGTTGCGGCATGGTCCGACCCGCAGATGGCGAGGACAGGTCTGCGGCTGGGCAGCAGGCGCCGAACCCGTCGGGGGTCCGGCAAGCCCGTGCCATCGAGGACGGACGCCACGCTGCCCGGGGCGACACCATCCGCCAGACGGACTCCAGGACCCATGTGCCGCCTGCGCGCGAGCGCACCGGCCCACGCGGCCGCGAGCCCCGCCGTTCCGACCGGGAGGACCGGGAAAGGGCTGCCGAGCGCGACATGCGCCAACAACGCGAGGTCCTCGGGGCTGGCGGCGTCGGCAACCAGAATCTGGGCGCCGGCTGCTGCCGCAGAGAGGAACTGGCTGGCCACGGCCTCCGGACCGCGGCGCAGCTCCCGCCATTCGAGGGTCCATACCCGCAGGCCCGCGAGGGCAAGTGCCGAGGGTTGGTGGGGAGCCGCGCCCACGGGTCTGCCGAGGCGCAGGGCATAGCCGCCAAGTGTGGACCAGCCGCGGTCAGGATGGGCTGTGGCCAGAAGGGCCATGCGGGCCGGTCCGCGGGCGAGCGCCTCACGGATGAAGGACCCGAGTGGGGTGCCGCCCAGACCATCCACGGCAAGGAAGGCGGGATGGGGCATCAGGCGCTGGCCAAACGCGCGGGCGACCTCGGCAGCCTCGGCACCCCGAAGGTCCAGGGTCCGGGCGACGACCAGATCCCGGACTTCTTCGGCGGTGCCCTGCGGCTCGAAGAGCGTGCCGAAGCCCGCCTGATGGAAGGCAAGCAGGGCTTCGGCGGCCCCCGTCAGGTCATCGGCGACAATCCGCACCGGCACGGTCCGGAACGTCCCCCGGGATCAGGACAGCCCGTCCTGCCTGTCGTTGCGACTGCCAAGCAACTGGAAATTGTTTGCCCGGATGACGAAGATCTCGCGCATCTGGCCCTCGCGATCCTTGTACTTGTCGAGCTCGAGGCGACCCTGGATGCCGACGAGGCCGCCTTTGCGGATGTACTTGGCGGCTGCATCGGTCTGGCGGCCGCGCAACTCGATGCGGAACCAGTCGGTGGAGTCGACCCCCTCCTGACGGCGAACGGGACGGTTGACCGCCAGGTTGAACTTGACGATGGTGTCGCCGGAAGGTTCGAAGACGCGGACCTCCGGATCGGCACCGGCGCGTCCGACAAGAACGACGGAATTGACCATGGACATGAAGACCTCAATGCAGGGTGGACTATGGAAGCGGAACAGGCCACGCCGGCCTGCCTCGATCATCGTCCGCCGGATACCGGCCACGACCCAAGCATGCCATGACGGCGATGCTTCGTGGAGCCTGCCGGAGGTACGATGACGACACGAATGACCGGAGCCCGCCCATGACGACCCAGGCCATCCTGATCGCCCCCGCCTCCCCCGACGGACTCGGGGCTGCCCTCGTGATCCGGCGCCTCGTGCCCGAGGCCGTCCTCGTCCCGCCGGACGACATGCCCCCGGCGCTCGAGCCCCTCGTGCGGATGCACGCGGACATGCTGGGCCTCGTCGACGGCGTCCTGCCCGAGGGCGGGAACCTCGTCGTCTGGCATCCCGAGGGCCTTGTCCCCGAAATGCCCGCGAGCCTGTCGCAGCGTGCCGAGACCCGCACCGTGACCTTGCCTGCGGGCACCCTGTCGCTGACAGCCGGCTTGTTGCCCCGCCTGCGCGAACGGGGCATTGCCCTGTCGCCGATGGAAGCCACCCTGTTGTACCTGGCGGTCATGGATGGATGCCAGGGTTTCCCCGGCACCGTCGAAATCGAGGCGATGGCCCGCCTGCTCGAGGCCGGTGCCGACCGGGAACTGGCCTCCCGGTGGAGCCACCTCGGGCCCGAGGCGGTCCTGAGGGCACCACTCGACTCGGCGGTCACGGTCGGTTCCCTGATGAGCCACCCTGTCCGCATGATCGAGGTCTCGGCCAGCGTGGCCTCGGCGTGGGACGTCCTGACGGAGCATCCGCACGGCAGCCTCGTCGTGGTCGATGCTGCGGGGGCCCCGATGGGCCTCGTGCTTCGGCCCGACGTCGCGCGCGCGGTGCGACACGGACTGACCGAGCGCCCGATTCGCGAGGTGATGTCCCCCTGTCCGGCGCTGCTCACGCCCTCGAGCGGGGCCGAGACGCTGCTGCCCGTCGTGCTGGGCCCCGGACCAGGCAAGGCGGTGATTGTCGCCGAGGGCCGGGTCGTCGGCATCGTGTCACGCTCGGACGTCGTCGGACTGCTCTATGCCCATCGACTGCCGCCTTCCCTCAGGCCGGCGAGCCTGGCGGATCGTATGCGTCGCCTCTGGCCTGCTGCCGAGCTGGCGCTGCTCGAGCAGATTCGTACCCTTGCTGGGGAACAGGCGCTGTATCTGGTCGGGGGCGCCGTGCGCGACCTGTTGCTGGAGCGGCCGAGCTTCGATCTCGACCTGATGACGGAGCAGCCCGTCGATGCCCTGGTGGCCCGCCTCGGCGAAGGGCTGGGCGCCGAGGTCATCCGGCATCCTGCCTTCGGTACCGCGACGCTGCGGCTGCCCGACGGGCGGCGTATCGACGTGGCGATGGCCCGCCGCGAGACCTACAGGCAGCCCGGTGCCCTGCCCGAGGTCCAGGCCGCAGGCCTGCGGCATGACCTGGGCCGCCGCGATTTCACGGTCAATGCGCTGGCCTTGCGCCTCGACGGCGATGCCTTCGGGGAGGTGGTCGACTTCTTCGGGGGGGTGGACGACCTCGAGTCGGGCCATCTGCGCACGTTGCACAACCTCAGCTTCATCGAGGACCCGACCCGGCTGGTCCGAGGGGTCCGCTTCGCCCTGGCCACGGGCCTGCGGTTCCATCCCGAGACCGAGGGCTTTGCCCGCTATGCCACGTCATCCGGCCGCCTGGACGGTGTCGGGGGCGAGCGCCTCAAGAACGAGTTGCGCAAGCTGCTCGGGGCCGGACATGGCGCGGCCGGGGTCGAGGCCCTGGCCGACCTCGATGCGTGGCGCCTCGTGGCAGGAGCCCTGGCGGGCTGGCATCCTACGGAGCGTTTCCTGGAGCGCCTCGAGCCGGTGACCCGTTGGCTGGTCGCTCAGGGAGAGGAACACGCCGAGGCGACGTTTCTGCTCGTCCTCGGGGGGCTTGTCGCCCAACTGGATGAACCGGGTCGCGCGGACGCCCTGGCCCGCCTGCACCTGCCGGGCAGCGAACAGCACCGGCTGACCAGTGCGTTGTCCCGGCATTCGCGCCTCGAGCGCGAGCAGCCGGGCTGGACCCGCCGCTCCCCGAGCGAGCGCTACCAGCACCTTGCGGATCTCGAGCGGCTGGGCCTTGCGCTGCTTGCCCTCCTGTCCGAGGCCGCCGACCTGCTGCCGCTGCTCGACGAACACCTGGGTCACCGGCGCCTCGAGGTTGCGATCGATGGTGATTGGCTGCGCCTGCAAGGGTTGCAGCCGGGCCCCCGGACGGGCGAGATCCTGCGGCGCGTGCGTGCAGCCCTGATCGACGGCAAGGCCGTCTCGGCTCCCGAGCAGCAGGCCTTGGCGCTGTCGCTGCTCTCCGAAGCGGGGGAGCCGGCCTAGATGTTCGGCTTCCTGACGGGCACTTCCGGCGGCCAGGATCTGCTGGAGCGCCTGACGCTGCAATTGCCGCTGTTCATCGTCTCGATCACCCTCCACGAGGCCGCGCACGCGTGGGCAGCCTGGCGGATGGGAGACGATACGGCAGCCCGCATGGGGCGCCTGACGCTGAATCCGATTGCGCACCTCGATCCCCTGGGGACCTTGATGCTGCTCTTCGCGCCCGTGGGCTGGGCCCGGCCCGTGCCGGTCGATGAGGGGCAGTTGCGGCGCTGGGGTTCCACGCTCGTTTCCGCAGCAGGGCCCGCCAGCAACCTGCTGCTGGCCTTCGTGGCCCTGCTGGGCCTGAAGCATCTCGAGATGCCCACGCCGGGGACGGCCGAGGCGACCGGCGAGGTCCTGAAGACCCTCGTTCTCCTGAACGTCAATCTTGCGGTCTTCAATCTGCTGCCCATCCCGCCGTTCGACGGCGCCGGCATGGTCCGGGGCTTGCTGCCGGAGCGCCTGCGTCCGGCCATGCACCAACTGGTGCCGTATGGCGTCGTGGTGCTTGTCCTGCTCGTGTTTCTGCCCCAGGGCCAGGCGCTGCTGGGTGCCGTCATGCGTTCGGCCCTGGCGTGGCTGTTGCAGGTGACGCCCTGATAGCCGCCCTTCTCAGGGTCCGGCAAGGGTTGTGGTACCTGTGGGCACCCCTGCGGGACGAGGACGTGCGCTGGGCGGCGTCTCTCCTGGATGTTCGTCTCGGTGCCCTCTTCGCCGGCATGGCGCGACCCGACCGGAGCCACGCGCTTCGCGTGGCGAGGCGGGTCCAGGCTGCAGGCGGCGGACGGGACGTGGTTCGTGCGGCGCTGCTTCATGATGTCGGCAAGCCGGCGGGCTATGGCCTGTTCTGGCGGACCGTCTGCGTCCTGTTGCCCCCGGCGCGGGCGGAACAGCCGGCCGGGCCCGTGGGGACACTGGCTTGGGCGCGCCATGTCTACGCGCATCACGAGCAGTCCGGACTGGACCTGCTGGTGGCCGCAGGAGCCGACGAAGCCCTGATTGACCGCCTCGTCGGCCGGGGCCCGGAACGGGATCGCCTTATACTGGCGGCGGCCGACGACCTGGGTTAGCCGCCCAGGTCGCTGAATCGGCCGGCGTCACGCCCCGCAGTTCTGGCGAGCGCTTCTTCGGCAGCCGTGTCGAGGCGAACGCCCGCCTGGTTGGCAAGGCACGCCAACACGAAAAGCAGGTCTCCGATTTCGGTCTCGAGGTCCACCGGAGCTTCCCCGGGCTTTGGGGTCTTGCCCCCCCATCGGGCGTTGGCGGCACGCGCGATCTCGCCCAGCTCCTCCGTCAGGCGGGCGACCTGCGCGAGGGGAGGGAAGTAGCCACCGTGGGCCCGTACCCAGCCGTCGACGCGGTCTTGCAGGTTGCCCAGGGTCAATTCCGTCATGGTCGGGCCTCCCGATCCGGTGTGCCAAGGTCTTGCATTCAGGGTACAGAGGCGGCAGAGCCCTTGGCGAGTTTCCGAGTGTCTGGGACTTGAGATACCTCTCCGTTTGCCTCGTAGCCTTCATCTGGCTTCTGTTCGGCGCACCCGTCCGTGCCGAGGAAGAAGCAACGCTCTCCTTCCGTGTGGTGGAGACGCCCTTGTCCAAGCAGGTTGAACGGTTCATCGAACGCCGGGAAGAGCGCGTGCGTGGTCGTCGGGTCCTTGCCGAGATCGAGCGGAGCGTGTCCGTGGAGCGTGTCCGTGTCGACACCATCCAGACGCGCCTGATCTCGTGGATCGAGCACAGGCAGGTCAACCGACCGGTCGAAGAGCGGGTCTGGGCGCAGACAGGAGTCGAGATGGACCCCGATCAGCAGGCCGTGCGGCCGGTCTACGGGTGGGTCACGCGGCGTGTCGACCCCAATCCCGTCGATGAAGCCGTACGGCGTGAGCGCATCGACGAGCGGGTCGTGGCGAGCGAAATCAGGGTGATCCGCCGCCCCTTGGGCGAGAAGCGTCGGGTGAGGCCGCTGGCTTCCCCTGCCGGTCGTGGCCGTTCCGCCCTCCCGGGTGCGATGGCGGATGCGCCGTCCTCATCGGGCACGGGCCGGCGTCCCGGTGACAGCTAGTCTTCCGGGGGGGCAAGTCCCCCGAGGCGCGAACCGACCGTGGGCTCAGGTGCTTCGTGCCTTGCCCCTGGCCCTGCTGCTTCTGGCGACCGGGACCGGAGTTTCAGCTGCGCCTGTGGCTCCCGGGACGCGGGACCGCGCCGTGATGGCCTGGGTTGCGGAGGCCAGTCGCCTCGCCGGGCCCGCCAACCGCCCCCTCGCGGGCTTTGCCTTTGACAAGGTACCGCTGCTGCTGGTGGATCCGGGCCGGATGGCGCTGGCCTTCCACGTGCCCGTCGACCTGCCCGGCTTCAGGCCGCTCCCGTCTGCGGGACGCGCGATCCAGTGGCGACCGGGTCCGACGGGCGATCTGGATTCGGGCAGCCTCGAGGTGAATCTTGCCGGTCAGCGCCTCGTTTCGGCGCCTTATGACTTGCTGCCCACCTTTTTCCCTACGGGACCGTCTCCATCCTCGCTGCTGGTCCTCGGCCTGAATCGGCACGTTTTGGCCCGCGCACCCTGGGCCCGTGAACTTCGCGGTCGGTCGTCGGCCTCGGTCCCCGCCAGCCGCGGGCTGGCCCGGGAACTCGATGCCCTCGGAATGGCCCTCGTCACGCGCGAGCCCGTTGCCCAGAAGGCGGCGCTCATTGGCTTTCTCGTGGCCCGGAAGGCCCGCCACGCCGCGCTGCCCGCCGGGGAAGCGCAGGCCGAGGACCACCGGGAGGCCTTGCGGGCGCTCATCAGGCATTGGCCGATGACCCGGCAGGCTGCGGCCGCACTCGGCTCGAACCGGATGGGGGGCGGGGCCTTGCCGTGGCGCCATGCATCCGGCACCGAATACCTCGCCTGGTTGCGCAGTCGTTGCGCGCGCCTTGCGGGCAGCCAGGAGCCGGAGGGAGATACCCTCCTCGTCACGGCCTTGGCACAAGCCACCCTGCTCGATCGTCTGGCCGGGGATCAGTGGGCCGAGCGCGTGCTGCGGTCGGGTTCGGTGGCGGCGGTGCTGGCCCGATCCCTGGGCTTCGAAGAGGGCATGCAGGGCGTTCCGGCCGATTCCGGCCGGTATGTCGAGGAGCCTGTGGGGCAAGCCGGTATGGACCGGGCGGAGCGTCTCTCGGCATTCGACATGCAGCCGGGCATCACGATTGCCCTGGAACTGCCGGCACCTGTTGCCGGGCAGTCCCAGCGGGGGGGGCTGTCGTGGAACCCTGCCCAGCGTGCGCCGCTGCGGGTCGCCCCCAGGACGGTGCTGCTGGAGGGCCTGATGTCCCTGGCCTTCGAGGGTCGTGATCGGACGCTCGATGTCTCGCGCCTGCCGGTGCTGGGTGTCGCCGGCGACCGTGCGTGGCCCTTCGGCCGACTGGTCTTTCGTGCCAACCCACGCGCCTTGCAAATCCTGATCGATGGTCGTCGCATCCAGCGGGCGCCCGGCCTCTGGCGATTCCAGCGCCGACTCGAGTTGCTGCACCCGCAGTTCCGGTACGTCGCGCATCGTGGCCGGTTACGGATAGATGAGGAACAGATCGAGGTCTCCGACGCACCCTGACGCGTGCCGTTGCCCCCGTGTGGTGGGTACAGGTGGAATGGGGGGTGCATCGTGTCCACCGAAGCCCACGGTCCGATTGCGAGCGGGCGGCCACCGCTCGGTGAGGTGCTGCTGCGCTTGCGGCGGCTTGACCCAGGCAACCTCGAGGCTGCGCTGCGCGAACAGCGCGATCTGAACATTCGCTTGGGTGACCTTCTGCTTCAGAAAGGTCTTATCGACGCCGAGACCCTCGAGGAGGCGTTGACGCTTCAGCAGCGTGGCACCCCGGATGCTCCTGTGTCGGCGCGCCGGCGTCTGGGTGAGCGCCTGCTCGCCCAGGGGCGCATCACGTCGGAGCAGCTGGCCTCGGCCCTGGAGAGCCAGGCGCTCTCCAAGGCGCGCATCGGGGAAATCCTTGTCGAGATGGGCTTCGTCACCACGGAAGATGTCGACAGGGCCTTGAAGGGCACCGATGTGCTCGGGCTGACCTCGCGACCCTCCGCACGCCCCGCACCCGGCACGGCGCCGCTTGCTCAGCGGACCCAACCGCTCGAGGTGACCCGCCCTGATGTCGCGGATGTCTTCCGGACCGTCTTCGGTCGCGTGCCTGAAGCCGGCGAACTCGAGGCCTACCGTGGCCGCCTCGCTGCGGCGTCCACCCGTGACAAGCAGGACTTGCTGTTCAGGCATGTCGTGGCCGATCGAATCGTCCAACTGGCTGGCGGCGACCTCGTCAGCCTGACGCGTGACGCCGGGGGCGCACCCGTGCTTCGGGGCCTCTCTCCGGAGGATCTCGCGCTTGCCCGTGCGCTCGCCGTCGAACCCGC
Source organism: Candidatus Sericytochromatia bacterium (assembly GCA_035286125.1). GTDB lineage: Bacteria > Cyanobacteriota > Sericytochromatia > S15B-MN24 > VGJW01 > VGJW01. The sequence goes on along the minus strand of JAYKIS010000051.1, from coordinate 22,183 downwards.
CTATGACGCCGCGAAGGCTTCCCAGGCTTTCCTCGCGCGCTCGCTGCGTGCCTCTTTCCGTCGTGCGGTCGGCCGGGACCCTGCTGCTGGTGCCGAAGAGGCCTTCTGGGCCGAGGCGTGGGCGAGGGGTGAAGCCCCCGGATTCCTCGAGGCGTGGGCCGAGGCTTGGCAACGTTTCCTTGCTGACCATCCCCTGCTGCGCAAGGACCCGGCGGCCATCCTGGCCTTCCTTCCTGAACCCGATGAACTCAGGGAGTCTCTGGCGTTATTTCGGGCACGCCATGGAGACGACTTCTTCGCGGCACTGATGGCGGGTGCCTACTTCAATGCCCGGCGCATCGAGGCCCGGCAGGTGGAGCAGGGCAGGCAGGAAGTCCTCTCCAGCTTGCGTGAGGGGCAGGTCCGCAAGCGTCTCGAGCAGTTGCTCGCGGACTTTCTCGGGTCGGTGCCGCCGGCCCTTGCACAGATACTGGCCCAGTGGATCCAGGCTGCAGGCGGTGGCAAGACGGCAGATGGACCGGCCGTGCTCGAGCGTTTGCTCGTCGATCTGCTCGAACGCCTGATGGCCGTGCTCGAGCGCCACGGCGGAGCCGATCCGGCGCGGCTTGGAAAGGCCCTCGAGGCGGCCCTCGAGATGCTGGCATCGGGACTGGTCCTGACGGACAAGTTGCTCGAGGCCCTCGTCACGCAGGTCCCGGCGGGCGGGTCGGGCGAGGGTGGCGATCCGGTCGCGGCCACGCGGGCTCAGGTGGACCAGATGCTCTTCGACATCCTCGGGCAGATCGAGGCGGATGGGCCGGCGGCCGAAGGCCTGGTCGATGCCTTGCTGTCAGGTACCCGGGATTTCCAGGAGGTCCGGTCATCTCTCGAGCGGCAGTGGCGCTCTGGCCTTGCGCCCTTCTCGACGGAGGATGCACAGGCGTTCGTGGGGCACCTGAATCTGCTTTACCGTGGCCTGGCCTTCATGCCCGGGCCCGACGACGACTGGGTGCGGCAACTGCTTGCGCGTGAGGTCCTGCCCGCCGAGGTGGCCCGGCACTGGGCCGCCGAGGTTGCCGTTGAGGTACCATGAAGCGGCTCCCGACCCGTATGGAGCCCCACTTGTGCCGCGCGACATCCTGATTATTTCCAACGCCCCGGGCGAACTCGCCGCGTGGGTGCGTCCCGTCGTGGGCGCCTTGCTCGAACGCTTTCCCGACGTCTCCGTCACGATCGCGCTCGTGCCCTGCCCGTACGCTTCCGGACAGGAAGAGGCCACCATCAGGGCGTGGCAGATGCCTCTGGGCGTCTGGACCCCGGCGCAGACGCTTCGTTTCCTGCTGACGGGACGCCGTCCCGACAGGCGTGGTTCGGCCGATTCGGGCGCTGTGCTGTTCCTGGGCGGGGACCAGTTCTTCGGCGTCCTTGCCGCGCGGCGGACCGGCTGGCCCCTGCTCGTCTACACCGAGACTGTCGGGCGCTGGGCCGGTGCCGTCACCCGGTTCATGCTTTCGGATCGCAACCCCTACCTCGCTCTGCGGGGCCGCAAGGTCCCTCCGGGCAAGCTCGTGCTCGTCGGGAACCTGATGGTGGATTCCGTCGCCCCGACGATGACGCCGACAGCAGCGCGCGAGCGCCTCGGGCTGTCCCAGGGGGCGCTCGTGGTCGGTCTGTTGCCGGGCAGCAAGCCCTTCAAGGTCAAGAGCGCGACGCCGTTCATGGTCGAGGTCGTCGACAGGCTGCATGCGGTGGACGGCACCATCCAGTTCATCCTGCACCAGTCGGCCTTCACGCCGATCGAGATGTTCGAGGCGGCGCTGGCCGACGGACCCGAGGCCGTCCGTGCCACCCGGATCCTCAAGGCCCCGGATGGTGCCCTGATGGTAACGCCCGGTGGGGCCCGCATCCGGATCGTGCCGCCCGGGATGCAGTTCGACGGTATGCAGGTCGATGATCTGGCGTTGACGGTCCCGGGGACCAACACGGCCGAGTTGGCCGTGCTGGGTGTGCCCCAGTTGGTGGTGCTGCCCTTGCTTCGGCCGGAGGACATTCCCCTCGAAGGCCTGCCGGGACGTATCGGCCAGTTGCCGTGGCTGGGCCCCCGCATCAAGCGAATGGCCATTCGTCAGCTGCTGCGTCATCTCCGGTTTACGGCCCTGCCCAACCAGCGGATGGGCCGCATGGTCACGCCCGAACTGGTCGGTGCCGTCACGCCCGAGATGGCGGCGACTCAGGCTATCGAACTGCTCGCCGACCACAACCGGCGGCGCCTGATCCGGATCGAGCTCCTGCAGGCCATGGGCTACCGTGGGGCTGCGCAGGCCGTGGCTGACGTCCTGCAGGACGTCTGGACCGGCCAGGCGCCGGTCGAGAGCGAAGTCGCGCGTCCCGGCCTGGAACCGGGTGCCTGAGGCGACGACGGGGTCCTGGTGGGCCCTCCTGCGTCCGTATCCCCTTCGCTTGATGGGGCTGGCGCTTCTGACGATGGCGTCGGCAGGCGTCCAGTTGGCCCTGCTGCCGCAGGCGCGCCGCATGACCGATGTCTTCGCCGCCCTGGCGGAGGCCCGGGACGGAGCGCTCGCCCAGCTCCTGTCCTTCCTGCTTGTCCTGGCCGGTCTGTTCGTCGGACGCAGCCTGCTGACCGCGCTCGTCCAGCTCGTGGCGGCCGAGACGGCGCTGCGCGCTGCCCAGGACCTGCGCCTGCGTGCCTTCGATGGCCTGCAACGGCGCCGGCTTGCCTGGTTTGACGGCCAGCGGCAGGGCGACCTGGCCGCACGCCTTGTCGCCGAGGCGGGCGTAGTCCGGGAAGCACTTGGGCAGGCCCTTGCCGACCTCGGCCCCGGTGTCCTCGTGCTGGGCGGGGCGCTGGCGTGGCTGGTATGGACGTCCTGGAGCCTGGCCCTCGGCATCCTCGTCGGGCTTCCGCTCGTATCGGGCCTGCTTGCCTTGTTCAGCCGGGCGTTGCGGCGTTGGTCCGTGGCCGCGCAGGATCAGGGCGGCCTGCTCACGGCCCGGGTGGTCGAGCACCTGCGGCAGATGCCCGTCGTCCGCGCCCATGGGCAGGAACAGCGGGCCTTGGACACCTTCCGTGCCGAGAGCGCCCGGCAGTGGGCGCACTGGCAGCGTGCGCTGCGCGTTCAGGCCTTCCAGTTGCCTTCTGTTGCGCTGGTGCAGATGCTCGCGATTTGTGCCGTCCTGGCGTGGGGAGGGCGGGAGGTTGCCGAGGGTCGCCTGACGCTTGGTGACTTGCTGGCCTTCGGCGCTGCGCTCGGGTTGTGCGTCGATCCGGTCCTTCAGGTGACGCAGGCGTGGGCACGCCTGCAGCAGGGGGCCGGCGCACTCGGACGCCTGACGGCGCTGGTTCATGTCCTGCCGGACGAGGTCGAGCCCGTGGGTGGCCTCCCCATGGATGCCCCCCTGACCCGTCTGGCCCTGCGCGCCGTGACCTATCGGTATCCGGGGGGAGACGTCGGCCTGGGGCCCTTCGACCTCGAGGTGCCCGTGGGTGGACTGACTGTCCTGACGGGACCTTCCGGTGCGGGGAAGAGCACCTTGCTTGCCCTGCTCCTGGGCCTGCGTGAGCCGGCTTCCGGGCGCGTCGAGGTCAATGGCCGGGACCTGCGTGAACTCGACCCTGTCTCGTGGCGTCGCCAGCTCGCGTGGGTGCCGCAGGACCCGCTGATGCGACAAGGGACCGTGCGCGACAATCTGGTCGAGGATGCGGGACAACTGCCCGATCAGGTCTTGCGTGAAGCCCTCGAGCGAGCGGGAGCGTGGAACTTCGTCGCGATGCTGCCCCAGGGCCTCGACACGCTGCTGGGCGATGGTGGCGGGGGGCTATCGGGTGGTCAGCGGCAGCGTCTGGCGCTGGCGCGGGCGTTGTGTCGCCGACCTCGGCTGCTCGTCCTCGACGAGGCGACCAGTGCCGTGGACGAGGCCCTCGAGGAGGACATCGTCCAGCGCGTCGCTGCGCTCAAGGGTGAGACGACACTGCTGGTCGTGACGCATCGACCGGCTTGGCTGGCTGTGGCGGACTGCGCCCTTCGGCTGGAGCATGGGTCAGTGCCAGCAGCAGGCCCAGTTCGCTGAAGAACAGGATGCTGTTGCGTCCCTCGGCGAGCGTGAACTCGAAGACGCCCATCACGAGGTAACCCACGACGCCCGAGGCCAACGCCGCGACCTGGGCTCCGTCAGGCCCTTGTCGGACGACCTGGACGGCCCGGCGTATCACGCTCAGGACCATGGCGAGGAAGGCCACGAGGACAGGCAGCCCGTACTCGGCTGCGAGGTGCAGGTAGACGGAGTGGGCATGGACCAGGTGCTCGAACTCTGCCGGATAGCGAAACCGGGGGTAGATAAGGGTCCACGTACCGGGACCCCAGCCGGTCCACGGGCGCGCCTGCGCCATGTCGATGGCCGCCGCCCAGACCAGCTTGTGCCCCTCGTTGCTGACGATGTCCGGCTCGATCAGGCTGTGGAGCCTGGGGGCCCAGACCGGCAACGTGAGCAACAGGCAGCCGGCGAGCACCCCGAGGATCACGAGGGTCGTCCTGCGGGCCTGTTGCCGCTCGAGCGGCGGTACGAGCGCATGGCGCAGAACGAGCAGGACCGGGATGACGGCTGCCGCGCCAATCCAGGCCGAGCGTGATCGGGTCAGGAGGAGTCCGAGGCCCAGTATGGCAAATGCTGCTGCCGTCCGCCACGGACGCCGTGGCCAGAGCGTGGTGGCCAAGGGACCCACCAGCAGGAGGTAGCCCGCGAGCACATTCGGATGGAAGAAGACAGAGTTGAGCCGACCATCTTCGGTGCCCAGGCGCACTTCACCCGGTCCGAGCGGAATGACGGCATGCCAGCCCCCCAGGACGATGACCATGCCGACGAGAACCCACGGCACGAGGCCCCAGAAGAGCGCCATAAGCCAACGCTGGCGCCACTCCGGTACCCGCAGCAGGTGGCCGCCGCCCCACGTGATGGCGAGGTAGGTGATGGCGACGGGCAGGGCCAGCCACGAGCGCTCCGGATGGCTCGAGCAAGCGACGGCCAGAAGCGTGGCCCCGATCAGCCACAGCCAGGACCGGCCCACGGGATGAGGACCGAGGGGGACTTGGCGCCGTCGCAGCCACAGCAGCCCCGACGAACCCAGGAGCAGCAGGGCCGAAAGGGCGGGCAGGACAGGCAGCAGCCAAGCCGCGGCAAGCAGCAGGAAGCCCGGCTCCCTCGAGGGGGAGCCGGGTTCCGGCAACGGGGCCGTCAGCGGGGGGACGACGGTCTACCTCACAGCCTGGCGGCGGCGGCCCGCGGGTCAGCCGAGATGTCGATCAGGTACAGCAGGTTCTCACGCCACTCGTTCCAGTCCTCGTCGACCTCGCGGAAGGGGGCACTGAAGCCCGAGTCGTTGAGTTCGACGCCGAAAGCGATTGTGCCGTGCTTGACGTACTGCCAGGTCGAGAAGTCGCCGTAGGTGTTGTAAAGCGTCCGCGAGATGGAGCCCGCGCGGTAGCGGATGGGCTTGGCCAGCTTGTCGGCAAGCTTCTGGTACGTGACCTCGTCCTTGGTCTTTTCCTTGGAGAAGCCGAAGGGCCACAAGACCATGCCGCCGTAGTTGTGGATGTCGACCGAGACGTTGAACTTCTTCATGTCGAAGACCTTGGCCATGACCTGGGTCTCGGGCTCGGAGTTCGGGGCCGTGCCGTGGAAGTCATCGGCAGAACCGCGGTTGTTGCCTTGGGTCCAGTGATCGTCGTAGTTGCGGTTGATGTCCACGCCCTGCGACCCGTCGGCATTGCGTCGCATGTTCTTGCGCCACCAGGCATCGCCCGACTCGACGTTCTTGCGGCCGTCCGGATTGACGACGGGTACCACCCAGATGTCGCGGGTATCGATCAGGCGGGTGATCCGCTCATCCTTGCCGTAGTTGCTAAGCAGGTGGCTGACGAGGCGGAAGCTGACCTCGACAGGAGGCAACTCGCGGGCGTGATGTCCCGAGTCGATCAGGATGCCCGGCAGATCCGCCTCGGGCTTCGAGGTGATGCGGATGACGATGATGTCATTGCCCTGCAGGGACTTGCCCAATGTCTGGATCCGGGCGATCCCCGGTGCGGCCGCGACCAGCTTGCGGTAATCGGCGTAGAGCGAGTCCACGGTGTGGTAGCCCGCCATGAACGACCCGGCAACTTCCATGACCTGCGCGGGGCGCTGCAGGACCTGGTACGTGAGGCCAGCCTGGCGCAGCGACGCTTCGTCGCGGGCGGTCACCGAGCCATCAACGGTGCCGGCCTGCATGTCGACGTTCTCGAACAGGTCCAGGCCCAGCTTGGAGAGGGTTTCGAGCTGGCGCTCGTCCTTGAAGCGGATGCGGACGATCTGGCGTTCGCCCTGCTGAAAGGACGCGTAGGAGCGGACGCTGCGGGTGCCCTGGGTACCCAGCCTGCCCTCGGAAGTGGGCTGTCCGCAACCGGCGGTGGCGGCAACCATCATGGCGAGCGCGACGGCAAAGGATTTCTTCACGGTGTCTCCGGGGACTGCAGGGGGTGCAACCGATTTTACCCTTGCTTAATCGTCCCTTGGCTTCGGGAACTTGCTGATTTCCGGAAGATTCCGTGAATTTCCTCGGGTGGTACGATGGACTCGATGGCCAGGCACGAGGCGCTGTATCGCAAGTACCGACCCCAGACCTTCGGGGATCTGGAGGGCCAGGACCCCATCAGCAGGACGCTCCGCAACGAGATCCGACAGGGGCGCCTGACCCATGCCTATCTCTTCACCGGGCCGCGCGGTACGGGCAAGACGACGACGGCCCGACTGCTCGCCAAGGCGCTGAATTGCGTGGGCGGGCCTGCCGAGGAGCGCGAGGACCGGGACCCCTGCGGCCGCTGCAGCGCTTGCCGGGCCATCGAGGACAAGGCCCACCTCGACGTGATCGAGATCGACGCCGCCTCCAACCGCGGCATCGAGAACATCCAGGAGCTGCAGCAACGCTCGCGCCTCGCACCCTTGCAGGGTGCGGCCAAGGTCTTCATCATCGATGAGGTCCACATGCTGACGGATGCGGCGTGGAACGCGTTGCTCAAGACCCTCGAGGAGCCCCCGCCCCACTGCACGTTCGTGCTGGCGACGACCGAGGTCCACAAGGTCCTGCCGACAGTCGTGTCGCGCTGCCAGCGCTTCGATTTTCGCCGCATCCCCCTCAAGGATCTGACCGCCAGGCTGGAGCACGTTGCGTCGTGCGAGGGCATCGTGCCCGATGCCCCAGCGTTGGCCGAGTTGGCCCGGAGGGCTGATGGCGGCCTGCGCGACGGCCTCTCGCTGCTGGAACAGGTCGCCGCGACCGTGGAGCCCGACGCGGCAGGCTTGCGCCATCTCTCGGCCCGTGATGTCTCCGAGGCCCTCGGCCTGGTCTCCGAGGACACCGTGTTGGCCTTGGGCGAATGCCTGCTGGACGGGGATGCGGTCGGGGCCATGGATGCCGCACGGCAGATCCTGGCTGCCGGCCACGACCACAGGGCCGTCCTGCGCGAGTTGCTTGCGTGGACCCGGGACCTTGTCCTGCTGCGGGTTGCCGGAGACGCCCTCGACGTCGCGGTGCGTGGTGACGCCGTGGTCGCTCGCCTGCGTGCCCAGGCTGCACGAGCGCCAGAATCCGTCACGGATGCCTACCTGACCATCCTGCGCGAGACGGACGGCATCATGCGGGGGACGCCGCAGTGGCAGGTCTGGCTCGAGGTCGCCCTGCTGCGGATGACGCGGCCATTGGCCGGCGCAGCGCCTGCTGCCGGAGAGGATCGGGGCGTGCCATCTGCGGTCGTGACGACGCTCGAGTCCCGCCTTGCGGCCATGGAGCGGCGTCTGGCGGCGCTGGGTGCGACCCATGCCTCAGGGGGCGTCGCTCCCTCGCCTGCAACTGAACCGACGCCGGCCACGCCCCTGCCGCCCGGACCTGTTGCAGGTGCCGCCTCCGGCTCGTCTGCAGCTCCTTCGTTACCATCCCCCCCGCTCCCGGGTGACGAAGGCGGGGCGTTTGGCGAAGCCCTGCGCCAGGACCGGGCGCAAGCCACCCCGGCACCTGTCGTTCCCCCCGCGGCGGTGCCTGCGAGGCCTCCTGCCCTGCCGCCCTCGGTTGCGGCGGCGGCGGCTCCACCAGCCACCCCGGCGCCCCAGGGGGAAGATGTCAGGGCCCTCGTCGGTGATGCGATTCGGCGGGGCATGCCGCGCCGGCGCTCCGAGATGCTGCTGGGATCCTTGCATGCGGCGGTCTGGGATGCCGCGGCCAATCGGATCGTGGTGACACTCGACAAGGAACTCGACGCCTACAAGAAGGGTGAGCCGGGGCGCATCGAGCTCGAGGGTGTCATCCGAGGCAGTTTCCGTCCCGACACCAGCCTGGAGTTGCAGGCACTGGGTCGCGGCCGGGGGCCTCAGGCGCGCCCTGCCGCCTCATCCCGGCCCGCAGCCCCCCCGGGAGCAGCTACGGGCTTCCCCTCGATTCCAGCGTCGCCACCTCCGGGGCTCGTCGCGCATGCCTCCCCCCCCCCGAGCCAGGCGCCGGCGCCGCCATCCGTGCAGCCGTCAACGCCGGAGCCCGGGCCGCTGGAAGACGAGGCCTGGTATGCCCCGCTTCCGGAAGGCCCACCTCCCGAGGAAGAGGATGGTGGTCGGTCCCCGCATCAAGGAGGCCCCGATGAGGCCGCTCCCCGGCCGGTGCTCGAGGGCGAGGTGGGGAACCAGCCCGCTTCCCCTGCGACGGACCCTGGAACCGATCCCGAGGCCACGGTGACCCTCGCGGCCGATATCTTCCTCGGCCGGATCATCCGGGGCTAGGTCTTGCCGCGCGCCAGCAGGCAAGGCCGCTCAGCCCGGCGCAAGGAGCGGCAGGGAGCCGGGCTTGAGGCCTTGCTGCCGTGGGTCGCAGGCCTGGCCGGTCTCGTGGCGGTGGCGGCGGTCGTCATCGGCATGTTCGCTTCGGCCTGTGCCCCCGTTGATGCCGAGGATGACAAGCCCATCGTTGTCGAACTGCGTCACGGGGAAGGGCCGGCGTCCCTGGGAGCAAGGCTCTCTGAGGAGGGCCTGATCCGGAATGCGGCGGTCTTTCGCGTCATGGCGCGTCTCGTGGCTCAGCCGCAGCGATGGCGTGCCGGTCGCTACCGGCTGTCACGCGCCCTCTCCGTGCGTGAGGTGCTGGCCGTGCTTGACGAGGCCCGGCCCATGCCGCGTCGCCTGACCGTGCCCGAGGGAACGGATCTTCCCCTCCTCGCCCAACTGGTGGCCAAGGAGGGCGCGGGACAAGCCGGCACGTGGGACGCCCTCTGCCGGGATCCCGCCCGGTTTGCCGATGGTCGTCCCTGGTTGGCCGACCTGCCCGAGGGCGCGACACTCGAGGGGTACCTCTTCCCAGATACCTATGCCTTGCCCGACCATGCCGGGCGTCCCGAGGCCCTCGTCGGCCGCATGCTCGATCGGTTCGGGCAGGTCGCGTGGCCCGTGGTGCGCGAGGGTACCCACGGCTTGTCCCCTCGGGCCTGGCTGGTGCTGGCGTCCATCGTCGAGCGCGAGGCCGTGCGTGCAGTCGAGCGCCCCCTGATTGCCGGTGTCTTCCTGGGGCGTCTGGAGGCGGGGATTCCGCTCGGTTCCGATCCGACGGTCGAGTACGTGCTGGGGTTCCGCCAGACGGTTGACCAACCCTTGACGCGCCGGGACATCGCCATCGACAGCCCGTGGAATACCTACAGGGTCCGCGGGTTGCCGCCTGGCCCCATCTGCAACCCGGGTCTCGCGAGCATTCTGGCCGTGCGTGATGCGGTGGGGACGGACATGCGCTACTTCGTCGCCCGGGGCGACGGCAGCCACGTCTTCAGCCGGACGCACGCCGCGCATCGCGCCGCCGTGCGGGCAGTCCGCAGCCGCCAGCGATCCGCTACGCGGGATTGACCTGCCGGTTCCAGGTCTCGGGGTACTCGGCCCAGTCGACGTGGGCGGCCTCCGGGACGACTTCCAGCGGGTTGCGGGTGTCCACCATGACGGCTTGCTCGTCGGTCTCGTGCTTCAGGTGCTGGTTGGCGAGGGCCTTGGGATGAGGTCCGTGGTGGATGCCATAGGGATGGTAGGTGACCCAGCCGGCGCGGATGCCGTCGCGGCTGAAGAAATTCCCATCGTGATAGAAGATGACCTCGTCGAAATCCGCATTGCGGTGGAAGAAGGGCACGCGCAGGGCGGTGGGGTCTCCTGTCTCGAGCGGCCTTGGCAGGAACGAGCAGATGACGAAGTTCTGCGCCAGGAACGTGGTGTGCACGGAAGGCGGCAAGTGGTAGCGCGGCGAGACGACGGGCCGAATGTCACGGACATTGAGTTGCCAGACCGTTGCGTCTCCTTTCCATGCCACCACGTCGAGGGGATGGAAGGGATACCAGACCGAGGTGAAGGTGCCGCGACGGCGAATCAGGACCTCGAATTCACCTGTGGCCTCGTGCGCCTCGGGCTCGGGCGTACGGATGATGCCCGGATCGAAGAGGGCGTGAGGACCCAGCATGCCGCGCTCGGGCAGACGGATCTCGGTCGCGGATTCGATGACGAGCTGGACCTGTTCCGAGCCGGTGTCCGGTACCCAGCGATGGGTGATGCCACGGGGGATGACCATGTAGTCGCCCGGCTCGTAGCGCAACGGGCCGAAGTCGGTCTCGAGCAGGCCCGTGCCCCGGTGGACGAAGTGGACGAGGTCGCGGTCCGCGTCCCTGAACCAGAAGGGCATGGCCTGCTGGCGCCGGGACATGGCCAGCGTGACGTCGGCATTGCGCAGAAAGGGCTGGGGCAGGCCGCGGGCATCGAGATGGTCCGGCGGGACGAGGGCTGTCGCGTGCATGGCCCGGGGGCGCGTGGGACCGTCGATTCGGGTCCATCCGGTCGGAGCGTGCCGATGGTACAGGTGGGTCGCGCGTCCGAAGAAGCCGCTGCGGCCGAATTCCTCCTCGACGGTGCCCTCGGGCAGGCCGACGTGGGCCTGCGGTGGCGCGCCACCCTTGTTGAGCGGGAACATCGGGATCTTCCTCGGTCGAAGCGGCGTCAGGTCTCCAGCGACCGTGCCGCAGGGCCATGGTACCATCGGCGCATGACGGCTCCCCGACTGCCGGACGCTCCTGGACCCGAGGCCATGACCTACGGGGACTACCTCAAGATCCGCGAGATGCTGGATCTTCAGCAGCCCCAGTCGGATCCGCCGCACCACGACGAACTGCTCTTCATCGTCATCCACCAGGCCTACGAGCTCTGGTTCAAGCTGATGCTGCATGAGCTCGACGTGGCCATGACCTGCATGGCCGAGCGCAAGGTTCTGCGGGCCCATCACTTCATGCGACGGGTCACCCGGGTTCAGGACCTCTTGCTGCACCAGATTCATGTGCTCGAGACCATGTCGCCGCAGGAGTTCGCCGAGTTCCGCGACATCCTGCGACCGGCCAGCGGCTTCCAGTCCCTGCAGTTCCGCGAGATCGAGTTCCTTGCCGGCCTTCGCGACGAGGCCTACATGAACTTTTTCGCGCAGCGTCCGGAGATGCAGCAGGGCTTGCGTGACTACGGCAGCCGGAAGACGCTCTGGGAGGGTTTCCTGGGCGTCCTGATCCATCGCTTCCCCGGGGTGGGCCACGAGGAGGCGCTCGAACAGCTGTATCGCAACTACGAGGCCAACGTCGATCTCTACATGCTGGCCGAGTCGCTGGTGGACTTCGATGCCCTGCTCGCCCAGTGGCGCTACCACCACGTGATGGTGGTCTCCCGGATCATCGGCGAGCTGCCCGGTACCGGCGGTTCGGAGGGTGTGGCCTACCTCAAGACCACGCTCGAGCGTCGTGCATTCCCGATGCTGTGGCAGGTCCGCTCGCGGCTGGGCGATGGCGTGGCGGGTTGGTCCGCTTCGGCCCCGACCCCCCGTCGGGAGGGCCCCCCCGGCGGCGGTTGCCCGCTCGGGCACTGATCGTCCTCGGGCGGTTCGCGCTATGATCGACGGCATGTTGCCCACGACCACGACCGCGTCGCCCGCCTTGCTGGCCCTGCCGGAACAGCGCAGGCTGTACCGGACGATGGTGCTGATGCGCGAAATTCACCACCGGGCCATCGCCTTGCAGCGCCAGGGGCGCATCGGCTCCTGGCTGGGTTCCGAGGGCCAGGAAGGGGCCATCGTCGGCAGCGCCTTCGCTCTCGGGGCCGATGACTGGGCGTTTCCCAGTTATCGCGAGCACGCGCTGGCGCTGGTGCGGGGTATCCCGACGGTCCGCCTCTTCCATCATCTCTACGCCAATGCCGCGGACAGCATCATCGGCCGCAACCTGCCGCCCGAGTACAGCTTTCGCGAGGTCAACTTCGTGTCCGTGAGTGCGCCGGTGGGCAATCAGGTCCCGCAGGCCGTGGGTGCCGCCATGGCCAAGCAGGCCAAGGGCGAGCCCGGCGCCGTCATCACCTACTTTGGCGATGGCACCTCATCGGAGGGTGACATCCATACCGGGATGGCGGTTGCGGCCCGACGCAGGGCCCCGGTCGTCTTCGTCTGCCAGAACAACGGTTGGGCCATTTCCGTCCCCACGGCGCGGCAGACGGCAGGTGAGATCGTCCGTCGGGCACCGGCGCTCGGCATGCACGGTGTACGGGTCGATGGCAACGACGCCCTGGGGGTACACCAGGTCGTCGCCGAGGCGTTGCACCGGGCCCGCGCGGGCGGTGGACCGACGCTGGTCGAGGCCATGACGTACAGGCTCGGTGCCCACAGCACGTCGGACGATCCGACGAAGTACCGGCCGGAGGCGGAACTCGAGGAGTGGCGAAAGAAGGACCCCCTGCCCCGGATGGCGGACGCCCTGGGGTTGTCCGAAGCCGAGCGCGCCGCGGTCCTGGCCGATGTCCGGCAGGAGATCGAGCGGGCGGTCGAAGAGGCCGAGCAGACGCCCCAGCCCGAACTGCGGTCGATGTTCGACGATATCTATGCCCAGCAGCCTTGGCATATCGCGGCGCAAGCCCGAGAGGCGCTCGGGGCCCATTAGGTCCCCATCAGGTCCGAAGGCTTAACCTGACCTTGGGCAACCCTGGCGCGTTCCGGGCGATAGTCCATCAGGCTTCCGGGGGGAGGCCAGGGGGACAAGCTCATGGGCATTTGGCAGGCAGTCGGCAAGGCAGCACAGGTGGCACCCAAGGTGGCACCCGGCGTGGTTGCCGGGGCGGGTCGCGTGGCGGCCGCCGTTCCGCGCATCGGTCGTGATGCGGTGGCGATCAGCCGGCAGGTGGCTCGTAACGGCGTTGCCAGTCACCTGCGCGTGGCCGGCAAGCTCGAGGACGCCGTCGCAGCGGCCCAGGCTGCTCGAAAGGCCGACCTCGCCAAGGCCGCATCCAAGGGTCTGGACATGGCGACCAAGGCCCTCGACAAGGGCATGCGGGTCGGGGTCCGTGCTCATGACAAGGGTGTCCAACTGGCCTTGAGCGCGGCGCGCAACCAGATCGACAACCGCATCTACCTGGGTGCCAAGCGACAGGACGTCGCCCTGGTGCTGCTTGATGCCGCCCCGCGCCGCCAGGTGCTCAAGATTTACGGAGCAGGCCTGCAACGGCACAACCGGGTCTTCAAGCTGATGGAGAAGGGCCTCGCCGGCAAGATGCGTGCCATCGTGGACGACGGCGTCGCGCGGCACAAGGCCGCGATCCGCGTCGCCAAGCCCGAATGGCGCCAGGCGCTCAAGGAGTGGGCGACGACCGGAGCCGAGCGGCACGCCGCGGTGGTGGGCCAGGACGGCTTGGTCTCCCGGGTGATGCGGGGCCTGGTGGACTAGCTCCTACCGGAGAGTCAGGACCGGAGCAGGTCCTGCTGCCATCCACGCCTCGATCGCATCCGGATCGGCCGAGACACCTGCCGTGAGGTTGTCCGGTCCCTTGTCCGTCACGAGGATGTCGTCCTCGATGCGAATGCCGATGTCGTGCCAGCGCGCGTCGAGGCCGGGCGTTCCGGCGGCAAGGTACAGGCCCGGCTCGACGGTCAGCACCATGCCGGGTCTGAGGGTCCGCGAGGCGCCGCCTTCCCTGTAGCTGCCCATGTCGTGGACATCGAGGCCCAGCCAATGGCTCGTGCGGTGCATGTAGTAGGGTCGGAACGCGCCGTTGGCCTTGAGCTCGGCCGGGTCGCCCGTCAGGATGCCCAGGTCGACGAGACCCTCTACCAGGACATCGAGCGCCGCGCCATGCACGTCATCAAAGGCCGTTCCTGGCACGCAGCGGGCGATGGCTGCGTGCTGCGCGGCGAGCACGACGTCATAGGCCGCGCGCTGGGCTGCGGAAAAGCGGCCGTTGACCGGGAAAGCGCGCGTGATGTCCGAAGCGTAGCCCTCGACCTCGCATCCGGCATCGACAAGGACCAGGTCCCCGTCGCGCAGGACCGCGTTGTTCTCGTTGTAGTGCAGGATGCAGGCATTGGCTCCTGAACCGCAGATGGGGTGGTAGGAAGGACCCTGGCTGCCCCGCATGCGGAAGACGTATTCGAGGGTGGCCTGCAACTGGTACTCGTAGGCGCCCGGTGCCGCGGCCCGCATCGCGGCGAGATGCGCCTCGGCGGCGATGTCCGCGGCACGCCGCATCAGGCCGATCTCGGCCGCTTCCTTGAACAGGCGCATCTCGTGCAGGATCGGCAACGGATCGACCATCTCGGAGGGCGGCGTGATGCCCATCCGGGCCTTGCCACGCAGGGTGTCGACCCAACTGCGGACCCGTTGGTCCCATCCGGCGTCCCGGCCCCACGGGAACCAGACGCGTTGCTGACCCCGGATCAGGTCGGGCAGGACCTTGTCGAGGTCCTCGATGGAGTGGGCCTCGTCGGCACCAAAGCGCGCCAAGGCACCCTCCACGCCGGCGCGACGGCCGGTCCAGACCTCTCGCTCGGGGTCCCGCGGCGGAACGAACAGGATGAAGGAGCCTTCGGCCCTGCCGGGTACGAAGACGGCCACAGCATCAGGCTCGCCGAAGCCCGTCAGGTACCAGAAGTCGCTGTCGAAGCGGTAAGGATGCTCGACATCGTGAGAGCGGACGGCATGCGGACGAGTCGGCAGGATGGCGACGCCGTGCCCGAGGGCCTCGAGAAATCGTTGGCGGCGTGCGGCGAAGACGGACATGCAGGAACCCTCCCGATGTCCTGATTCTACCTTGAGCGCGCCGGGCGGTGCCCGTCACGTGCGCGAATCAGCCGCGCGTCGCGATGGCAGAGCCCATGCGGACCTGCACCTCGACACCCCGCAGGCTGGCGGCCACGAGGTCCTCGTCGAAACGGACGCGGCCCGGTTCCGCCAGCAGCAGGGTCGTGGAGCCGCCGAAGGCGAAATGGCCCTTCTCCTGGCCTCGGGTGACGGGGCCGGGTTCGTGTGTCTGGACGATGGAGCCCACGCAGAGCGCACCCACCTCGATGAGGGCAAGGCGCCCGAAGGCCTGCGTGTCGAGGAAGGTCAGCGTCCTCAAGTTGGCCTCGAGCACCCCGGGCACCCGTGCCAGCGCCAGGGGATGGACCGAGTGCAAGGGACCTGCGAGGGTACTGGTTGTCCCCGCCTGGCCCGAAGCCGGAAAGTGGAACCGGTGGTAGTCATAGGGGGCAAGGCGCAGGACCAGGCCGCTACCGCCCCGGTACGCCGCCGCCAGTTCCGCGCTGCCCAGCAGGGTCTCGAGGCGCGCCGAAGCGCCCTTGACGGGCATCTCCAGATGCGTGCCGATGCTTGGGAACACCAGGATCTTGCCATCGCCCGGGGACAGCAAGCGGTCCGGGTCGGGGTCGAGGGGGCGGGCCTCGGCCTTCAGGCGCCGCGCGAAGAAGGCATTGAAGTGGGGAAAGGACTCGGGTGGCTCGAGGAACTCCGTGGTGTCCATGCCGAAGCGCCTGATGAAGGGCGCGATGGCCCGTCGGCTGGCCGGGCGTTCCTGAAGCCGGCCATAGGCCCGGCTGATGGCGGGCACATGGGCCAGCAGCCAACGCACGCCCAGGGTGAACGGTGGCCCGTAGAGGGCCTTGACGGCCCAGCCGCCGTGGACGATTTCGCGGAACCAGGTGCCGTCGTGCCGGTTGCGAATCAGGCCAGGTTCAGGCGGAGAGGCCCAGTCTCCGGTCACGGGGTGTCGACGAGCCTGGCCGCCTCGGCCGTGCCGGGTGCCAACTGGCGGTAGGCGGCCTGCACGTGCAGGAAGGTCAGGGTAAGGGCCATCACGCCCGCCACGATGACTCCGGTCTTGCGCGGCTTGGGGATGCGCAACCCCGAGATCATCGCCGCGGCGAGCAGGAGCAGGACTCCGCACAGGAACGGGACGCGCCACGCCTCGTGCATCACCGGCAGCGCAAGGCCCGCCAGCGGCAGGATGCCGGCCACGGACGTGACGGGCAAGCCGGTGAACATCGGCCGACCGCCCGTGACTTCGAGCCCCTGTCGATTGAAGTAGGCGAGCCGGATGGCGGGTGCGCCCAGATAGACGAAGACGGCAAGAACCGCCAGTGGAAACTGGCCGAGACCAAGTTGCAGCGCGATGATGGCCGGTGCGAAGCCGAAGGAGCACATGTCCGCGAGGCTGTCGAGCTCCTTGCCCATGCCCGATGCCATCTCGGAGCGGGGCAGGTTGCGCGCCACGGGGCCGTCCAGCATGTCGGCGATGCCGGCCCAGATCAGGGCGACGAGGGCCAGGTTGGGCTGCCCCTGGATGGCCAGCCACGACGCGAGCAGGCCCATCGCGAGCCCGGCAAGCGTGATGGCATTGGCCAGGTCGATGTGGGGCAACATCGGACCGACGCGAAGCGGAGACGGTTTCATCCATACCATTGTACCCCCGACGCGGCGTTCGTCGGTCCATCGGGTGCATGGAGAGCGTCATGGTTGCCTTGACGGTGCTGCCCGCCGGGCGTATCACGGAGGCCGGCCGTGATGGCGCGGCCTGAGTGGAGGGTGACGATGTTCACGTTCATGGCCACGTATGCGACGCCGGCGAACCCCGAGGAGTTCGAGCGCCGCTACCGCGAGGAGCACTTGCCATTGCTGGCGCGGGTGCCCGGCCTGGAGTCGTGCACGGTGCTCAAGCCCTCACGTCAGGTGGTCGGGACGGGCGCGGACACCTGGATGGTGGCGCTTGTGAATTTCGCCGACGCCGCGGCCTTCAAGGCTGCCGCGAAGACCCCCGAGTGGGCTGCCGCTGGTGCGAACATCCAGGACATCGCGGGGGCCGGCTGGACCGCACATCTCGCCCAGTCCGAGGCATGGGACCCTGCCTTGGCTGCCGGAGCGCACGCATGACGTCCGTGGCAGCGGATCCCCGCCTTGCCGGGCGTCCTGCGGACAGCTTCGGCTTTCGCAACATCCTCTACACCAAGGGTGAGCGCAGGGCGACCATTACCATCAACCGGCCGGGCGTCCTCAACTGCCTGAACCTGCCCACCCTGCTCGAAATGCGGCAGGCCTTCGA
The DNA here is from genome assembly GCA_035286125.1 of Candidatus Sericytochromatia bacterium. Classification (GTDB taxonomy): domain Bacteria; phylum Cyanobacteriota; class Sericytochromatia; order S15B-MN24; family VGJW01; genus VGJW01. Next base: position 4,759 of record JAYKIS010000051.1, on the reverse strand, counting down.
GGACGCGTCGATGGATGACGAGGTGGCCGTCGTCGTCCTGACAGGGGCCGGCGAGACGGCTTTCTGCACGGGCGCGGACGTGAAGGAGCAGACGTCGTTCCTCGCCCGGCCCCAGGACTACTGGAAGTGGATGGGGGCGTTCACCGCGGCGCTGGAGCAACTGCGCCGGGTGGGCAAGCCCTCGGTGGCGCGGCTCAATGGCCTGGTCGTCGGTGGCGGCAACGAGTTCAACATGGCCTGCGACCTGGCCGTGATGGTCGAGGACGGCTACATCCGGCATGTGGGGCCGGCGCGCGGTTCGGTGCCGGCGGCTGGCGCCACGCAGTGGCTCCCCATCATCATGGGAGACCGGCGCGCCCGCGAGATGCTGATGCTGTGCGAGGAGGTGCCGGCCCTGCAGGCGTTGGATTGGGGTCTCGTCAACCGCGTCGTGCCCCGGGCCCGGCTTGATGCTGCTGTTGATGAGCTGGTAGGCAAGCTAGTAAACAAGTTGCCAGAGTGCACGCGTTACACAAAGCAGCAAGTCGACTTCTGGAAGGACTTCAGCTACTACCAGACCATTGGCCACGCCCGGGACTGGCTGACGCTGCACGCCGGCGTCCACGAGACGGCCGAGGGCCTGGGGGCGTTTGTCGAGAAGCGCCACGTGGACTACGCGATGCTGCGTGACCGGGTTGCGGGCGGACACGGTGCCGAACTGCCCGACGGCCCCGCCTTCGCCTCTTGTGCCTCGTGCGGGGCGACCGACCTGCCGGTTGGGCATCGCTTCTGCGGCCATTGCGGAGCCACCATGTCCGGGGGGGATGCCTGATGCGGGACGTCGACGCGCTGGTCCATCGGGCGCAGGGCCTGCTGGAGCACGACCCCCGAGTCCGTCGGTGGCAGGTGCGCTCCGACGGGGCCATCGCCATCGAGATTGAGGTCCAGGGGGCCGTCCCGCCCCAGGATCGCTACCAGATCATCGAATCCCTCGGTCGGCCCCTGTACCGGGTCGATCGCCCCGAGGGCTCGCTCGATGCACTGCTCGCCGATCTCGTCGTCGTCCGTGTCGACATCGACGGTGTGCCCGAGCCCGAAATGATGCTCGAGCCCTGGGAGCGCCTGGGGCAGATCAACCATCAGTTCTGGGTCGACTTGTGGGTGACGTTCGGCTTCGTCCAGCGCGGCAAGCCATGGAAGGCCATCAAGCACATGCAGCATCTTCGGGACCTGGTCTTCGAGGTCGGTCGCCTGGTGGCCGAGGACCCCAAGGCCCGCGACGAGGCCGTCATTTCCGAGGACCTTGCCCCGTCCATGGCGCGTACCTGCCCGGGGCCCGAGCCAGCCGCCATCGGCCAGGCCCTGATGTATGCGATCTTCGTCTACCGCCGCATGCGGGACGATCTGGCCGGTCGCCTGCAGGTGGCCTTCCAACCCGAGCACGAGGACCGTCTCATCTCCGAACTGGTCGATACCTTCGGGCGACCTGAGGAGCTGGCGCGGATGGAGGCAGAAGCGCGATGACCACCCAGGCCCCCGACGTCCTGTCGACGGATGAGCTCGTCGTGACCCGTCAGGACGGTGTCGCGTGGCTGCGCCTGAACCGTCCCAAGGCCCTGAATGCCTTGTCACCTTCTCTGATGATGGCCCTGACGGATGCCGCCGTGGCGCTCGATGCTGACCCGGACGTCCGGGTGATGGTGATCATCGGGTCGGATCGGGCGTTTGCGGCCGGTGCCGACATCAAGGAGATGGCCGAGGCCAGTCCCGTCGACATGCTCACCCGGGATACCATCGCCCTCTGGGATCGCCTGCGGCGGGTACGCAAGCCCCTGATGGCCGCCGTGTCCGGCTTCTGCCTGGGTGGCGGTTGCGAGCTTGCCATGGCGTGCGACCTGATGGTTGCAGCCGACAATGCCGTCTTCGGTCAGCCCGAGATCAACCTGGGCGTCATTCCGGGCGCCGGGGGCACCCAGCGCTTGACCCGGGCCGTCGGCAAGGCGCTGGCGATGGACATGATCCTGACGGGACGCCAGATTTCGGCCGGCGAGGCACTGGCGCACGGGCTGGTCAGTCGGGTCTGGCCTCTCGAAGTCTTCGAGGACGAAGTGGCCGAGATGGCGCGCGCCATCGCGGCGAAGGCGCCGATGGCGCTGCGCATGGCGACCGAGTCCGTCGACAAGGCCTTCGAGACCTCCTTGGCCGAAGGCCTCGATGCCGAGCGGCAGCGTTTCTATGGCCTGTTTGCCACCGTGGACCAGAAGGAAGGCATGAAGGCCTTCGTCGAGAAGCGTCCGGCCCGATTCGTCGGCCGCTAAGGAGAATTGCCCGTGTCGGAAGCCGCTGTCGTGCCTGCTCCCACCGCTCCGTACACCACCGTCTCGCTGGTCGTGGAGGGCGCCGTCGCCTGCATCACGCTCTGCCGTCCCGACAAGATGAATGCCTTTGATGATGCGATGAAGGCCGACCTGCTGTCGGCCCTGAAGGCCGTCGAGCGGGACCCTGCGGTCCGCGCCGTCGTCCTGACGGGGTCGGGCCGTGCCTTCTGTTCGGGGCAGGACCTGCAGATGGACCCGAATCGGGCCAACGCCCTTCCGGTCGGGCAGATGTTGCGCGAGAAGTACCATCCCATCTTCGAGAAGCTGCGTGCGATGCCCAAGCCGGTCATCGCCGCGATTCAGGGTGTTGCCGCGGGCATGGGCGTCAGCCTGGCGCTGGCGTGCGACATGCGCGTGATGGCGCAGGAGACCTACATGACGGTTGCGTTCATCCGGATTGGCCTGATTCCTGACTGCGGTGCCACGTGGACCTTGACGCGCCTGCTCGGCCCCGGCCGTGCCTTCGAGCTGGCGGCCACGGGCGACAAGCTGCCTGCGGACAAGGCCTTGGCCTGGGGGGCGGTCAACGAGGTCGTGCCCGGCGACAGAGTCCTCGAGGCGGCCATGATGAGGGCCAAGGCCCTGGCGACGGGGCCGACCCGGGCCCTGGGCCTGCTCAAGAAGGCGCTTGACCACGCCATCGAGGCCGACTTCCCTGCCCAGCTCCTCTTCGAGAGCCACATGCAGCAGACGGCAGCACGAACTGCAGACTTCGCCGAGGGTGTCAGGGCCTTCGGAGAGAAGCGCCCGCCGGTCTTTACCGGGGCCTGATACCCGCTCCGTCCGGCCGCCCCCATGCGCCGACGCCGGGCTGCCGCCAGGGGCCGTGGGGTACCCGGGGGGCAGGTGGTAGAATGATGGCAGGCCTGTCGCACGAGGAGGTACGCATGGTCACCGAGCAGGAGATGTTGGATCGTCTGGCGCGGGGTGAGAAGATCACCAGCCGCGAGGAGATGACGGACGATTACTACGAGCAGCTGCGCAACTTGATGTTGCAGCAGGCGGATTCCGAACTGGCCGGTGGTCTGGGCTACGGGCCCTGGATCGAGAAGGCGCCGACCATCGACGAAAAGCTCGCCGTGGCCTCGATCGTCAAGGACGAGATCCGTCATGCCAAGGCCATGTACAAGCTGCTCGAGAAGCTGGGCGTCGACATCGAGGCCCATATCGCCAAGCACGACTACAATTTCCGGCTCGAGGACGGGCAGCAGGATATCGGCGCGGATCGCGTCAAGGATGACACGCGGGTCAACATCTTCTACTACCCGATCGAGTCCTGGTCGGACTTCATCATGTTCAATTTTTGCATGGATCGGGGCGCCGGCCACCAGCTGGAAGACGTCCTCGAGTGCAGCTATGCGCCTTGGGCCAAGGAGATCGAGCTGATCTTCAAGGAAGAACTGACGCATGTGGGGCACGGCAACTTCTGGGTCAAGAAGCTGGCGGCGGATCCCGCTACCTGCGACGAGGCCCAGGCGGCCCTCGACAAGTGGTACGTGCGTACCATGAACATCTTCGGTCGCCCCAACACCCGGCGCAACGCGATGTACCGCAAGTACGGCCTCAAGAAGCGGGACAACGACGAAGTTCGTCGTGCCTTCAAGGCCGAGATCGATCCCCTGATCGAGGCGGCCGGTCTCAAGGTGCCCGCGTGGACGGCTCCTTGGGAGACCGAGGTCGCGGCCGTCCGTTGAGCAACCTGCCTGAGCGTGGCCGCCTCGCGGTATGCGGGGCGGGCACCATGGGCCGTGGCATTGCCCAGGTCGCGGCGGCGGCAGGACACGAGGTCGTGGTCTTCGATGCGCTTCCTGGCGCGGCGGAGCGCGGCGTGGCTGCCGTCGCGGCGGACCTGCGCAAGTTGGCCGCCAAGGGCAAGTTGGACCACGCTGAGGCCGAAGCCACCGTGGCGCGCCTGCGTGCGGTGGATGCGCTGAACGGCCTTGCCGGTGCCGGCGTGCTCATCGAAGCCATCCACGAGGACCTGGCCGTCAAGCAGGCGCTTTTCCGCGAGGCAGGCGCGATTCTGGCCCCCGGAGCCCTTCTGGCCTCCAATACCTCGGCCCTCCCCGTGACGGCGCTGGCTGCGGTCGCGCCGGATCCGGGGCGCGTCGTCGGCATGCACTTCTTCAATCCGGTGCCGCGCATGGCCTTGTGCGAGATCGTCAGGGCGCGCCAGTCGTTACCCGAGTCGCTGGCTGAGGCCGAGGCCATGGCCGCGGCCTTCGGCAAGCAGACGGTGACGGTGGCCGATACCCCGGGGTTCCTGGTCAATCGTGTGGCACGTCCCTACTATCTCGAGGCCGTCCGGATGCTGGGTGCGGGCGAGGGCGACGTGGCCGGTATCGACGCCGCGGCGCGCGCCGCCGGCTTCCCGATGGGCCCCTTCACGCTGATGGACCTCA
>JAYKIS010000050.1:0-8665 GCA_035286125.1 Candidatus Sericytochromatia bacterium | reverse complement strand
TGCAGGGGCTGCTGGGTGGAAACGCAGTCGGCCCCCTCGTGACCCGTGTCCTGGTCAAGCTGCCGGGTGTCGTGGCCGACTTCGTGACGCTGGCTGCCTTTCTGCGGCTGACGGACGGGCGCATCGGGCCGCGTGCCCGCACGTGGCTGGCGTCCGCCTGGCTCCTCTCGCCCTTGAGCTGGGGCGTGTCGGCGTTCTGGGGCCAGATGGACGCTGTCCTGCTTGCGACGGTGGCGTGGGCGTGGGTGGCCCGCCGCGAAGGCAGGCTCGAATCGTCCATGCTGATTCTGGCCGTGGCCGGCATGATCAAGCCTCAGGCGGTTTTCGTGGCCCCCATGCTGCTGCTGGCGGGTGGCCCTGCCGCCTCTCCCTCGCGCTGGCTCAAGGCCATTGCCCGCGGTGCCGCCCTCGGTTATGCGTTGATCCTCCCGTTCACGATGCTGGACAAGACCCACGGTGGTCTGGTCGGGCCATTCGTCTTCCTGCGCGAGAAGCTTGCGGCCACGGCGGCCACTTATCCGCACAGTTCCGTCAATGCGTTCAACCTCTGGGCTGCGACGGGCATGTGGCAGCCTGATAGCCGAAAGCTCCTGGGCATCCCGCATGCGGCGTGGGGGATCGTCCTGGTCTCCGCCGTGCTTGGCATCCTCGTCTGGAAGGTGGTCGAGGCGGGCAAGCGTTTGTCGTTGCCGCGCGCCGACCTGTTGATCGCCCTGGTGCCTCTGGCTTGCTTCCTGCTGACGACGCGCATGCACGAGCGCTACATCTTCCTGGGGCTGGGCCTCCTGACCGTGGCGGCGGCCGTCAACTGCCGGATTCGCCTCCATTGGGCAATACTGACGGCAGTCGCCACGGCCAACCTCGCTTATGCCTTCGGTCTGTATCACCCACCCGGTGCGTGGTGGGGTGCGGTGCGCGAGTTGTTCGAGTCCGGCCTGATCCTGGTGGCCGTCTTGTTGGCCATGTTCGCCTTCGGAGATCTGCTCGGCAGGTTCCTGTTGCCGGCCGATGCCCCCCCTCGTCGCTTGCTGCACCACGCGTTGCTGGCCATGGGCCTGCGCCATGTCCGTCGCGGCCCCGCGGTCGTGATGCCCGCTCGAGAGCCGTGGGGACCGATGGACACGCGATGGCTCGTGGGCATCGCCGCTGGATTCCTGGCGCTCGGGGCCGTTCGCCTGGGCCTGCCCAATGAGCAGATCTTCGACGAAGTCTACCACGCCCGGACGGCGAAGGAATTCGTTGATGGGGTCGAACCCTACGAGTGGACCCACCCTCACCTCGGCAAACTGGCCATCGCGGCGGCGCTTGTGCTTACGGGCACCCCCGATGCGTGGGGATGGAGGGTTGCGAGCCTGCTGGCTGGCGCGGCAACGCTCGCTGTCGTGTATGCGATGAGCCGGCAGATGTTCGGTCAGCGCAGGGTGGCTGTCCTCGCGGCATCGCTCCTGGCCATGGACGGCGTTTTCTTCGTGCAAAGCAGGGTCGCCATGACCAACATCTTTGTCGTCCTCTTCATGTGTCTGGGTGCGTGGGCGCTGTGGCTGAAGGCCCTGCGCAGTCCTGTCCGGCTCTGGCTGCCGGATCAGCCGGAACGAGAGGCCGTCGTCGCCCTGGCCGGTCCCGGGAGGTTGGGTGCGTTTCTGGCGGCCGAGGGACCGCTCCTGCTGTGGGGGCTCGCCATGGGGGCCGCCGTGGCCAGCCGATGGTCCGCCATCTATGCCTGGGGCATCGGTGTCTTCCTGCTGCTGTTCGAGGCCATCCGCTACCGCAGGGTGGGGGACCCGGACGGGCTGGGGCCGCGTTTGGCCCTTCGCCTCGTGGTCTTTGCCGGGGTGGTGCCGGTCCTCGTCTACGCCCTGAGCTACGTGCCCTGGTTCGTTCAGCACCCCGAGCATACGCTGCGCGACCTCTGGGAGTTGCAGGGCCGGATGTATCGCTACCACGCGGAAATGACGGCCAGCCACAACTACCAGTCCTCGTGGTGGACGTGGCCCTTGTTGTACCGGCCGACCTGGTACTGGTTCAAGGACTTCAAGGACGGCACGATCGGGGGCATCGTCGCCATCGGCAACCCCGCCATCTGGTGGGCCTATCTGCCCGTGGTCCTCGGCGCGACGTGGGTTGCCTTCCGGCGCCTCGACTGGCGGTTCGGCCTGCCGGCTGCCTTTGCCCTCGGGCTCTGGCTGGCTTGGGGCGTCGAACCCCGGGCATTGGTGTTCCTGCACTACATGTTCGAGGCCATCCCCTTCACCTGCATCCTGTTGGCCTTCATCCTCGACAGGCTCTGGCGCCACCGCCGGACGGCGTTCATCCCTCCCGTCTACCTGGCGATTGTCGTGGGCCTGTTTGTCTTCTTCTATCCGCTCTTGGCCGGATGGCCGATTCCATGGTGGTACTACCACAAGCACATCTGGTTCCCGAAGTGGCTCTAGCACGGCTGACGTCAGCTTGCGGCCCCTCGGGGGTATAACCACCAACAGATGCAGGCAGACGAGCTTCGCCCAAGTGGCGCCCCTGTCCAGGGGCGGCCTGCTGGTCGGCTGCGAGCCCTGACCCGTGCCTTGGCAGGTCTGACGGATTGGCTGCCCCAGCGCTATGCCAGCGGGCTTGACCTTCAGGCCGCGGCCAAATCCGAGGTGCCTCGGGGCAGCGGTCTTCTGGGCGCCTTGCAGCGCATCGGTCGCACATTGCGGGATGCTCTGGTGCGGCCATTCCAGAGCTTGGCCGATTGGGCTGCCAAACTGGCACAAATGGTCGTTGCGCGTTTCTTCACCCGGCTCGAGGCACAACGGGAAGAGGACCGTGAGCGCGAGCGAGCCCTCCTGCCCGATCAGCTTCGCGAGCAAGCCGCCCGGGTTCGGGAACGCGAAAGGCAACGCGTCCTTGCCGAACAGGTCAGCGAGGCGCGCCGTCGGGAGCGTGAGGCCCTCTCACGTTGACGCTCGCCGTTGCACCCTATGGAGACCTCCAGCAGCTTGGCCAGGCCATCCTGACATGGATGGGCGTGGGTTTGGCGGTTCTTGCCGGCTGGGTCCTGCTGCTGCTTGCGCGCACGATGCAGCGTCTGCCGGATGCCGTCGATCGCATGGAGCGGGTCCTCGACCGCGTCACGCGCGAGGCGGAGGCCCTGGAAGGCGTGGGCGGCCACGTTCGTGAAGCAGGTGCCCGGCTGGGCGATGCTGCCGGTGATTTGGCCCGGGTTACGGGGGCGGCCGCCGATACCACCCGCAAAATTCAGGAGCGTTTGGCGGAGCCGGTCATCGAGGGCGTCGTCGTCGTAGGTCAGCAGGCGTTGCGCCGAGGCAAGGTCCTGGCCGCAGGCGTCGAGGCTGCGGGCCGCAGCTTGTTGGCGCGCGTCAGGGGAACACGGACAGAACCAAGGGTACCCATTGTGACCACGCCCGTGGTCCCAGAATCAGGGCACCCACCGCAGCGGCCGTAAGGGCCGAAGCCAGCACTGCACCGGCAGCGACATCCTTGGCGGCCTTGGCCAGCGGATGTCGGTCGCGTGTCGCGAGGTCCACTGCATTCTCGATGGCGGTGTTCAGCATCTCGCAGGCCACCACGCCGGTACAAACCAGCAGGATGATGGCCATCTCGATGGCGGGACAAGCGAGGGTCACGCCGGCAGAGACCGCCACCACCGTGGCGACCACATGCACCCTGAAGTTTCGTTGTGTCCGCCACATGAACGCCAGTCCGGCACCGGCGAAGCGAAAACTGGATCGGAAGCCGTCGGCACGAAACCTCATGCCGTCTCCAGGCTGAGGCCCCAGTCAGCCATGATCTGGCGCTGACGAGCTCTCATGCGGGCCTCGTCATCAGGATCCTCGTGGTCATCACCCATCAGGTGCAGCAGGCCGTGGGCAAGCAGGAAGCCGAATTCCCGGTCCAACCCATGCCCGTAGTCCGCAGCCTGCCGAGCACACGTCTCCCAAGACACGACCAGGTCACCGAGCAGCAGCGGGCCTGGGTCGCGCTCCAGGCTTCCTGACAGGATTCCTTCGAGTTCGGTCCTTTCATACATGGGGAAGGACAGAACATCCGTCGGTCGATCGAGGTCCCGGTGTTCCCGGTTGATGGCCTGGATGATCTCATCGGACACGACCCTGACGGCCAGGACCGTGTCGGAAGGCAAGGTCATCCGAGCCATCGCCCGGCACAGGCGCTGGCACCAGATTTCCGGATCGAGCTCAGGGGCCGCGATCTCAGCCTCGAGTTGAACCTCCAAGGCGCCTCCTGTCCTCTCGCCGAGCACGCTCTTCCCGCTCCAGCAACTGATCGGGGTACTCGATGCGCTGGTGATAAAGACCCTGAAGGATTCGGTTGAAGACCCCGATGATGACCTCGATCTCTGCCAGCGTCAGCGGTGCCTCGGACAGCTCGCCCTCGTCCACACGCTTCTGGACGATCCTGCGGATGGTGGCCTCGATCTGCTCGGGGGAGGGTCGGGTAAGCGTCCGGCACGTGGCCTCTACCCCATCCGCCAGCATCACGATGGCCGTTTCCTTGGTGGTGGGGCGTGGCCCCGGATAACGGAAGTGCTCCTCCAGGACCTCTTCGCCACCCTCAGCCTCCTTGGCCTGGTGAAAGAAGTAGGAGACCAGGGAACACCCGTGGTGCGTCGGGATGAAGGCCGCTACTTGCTCGGGCAGGCGATGCTCACGCGCCAATTCGATGCCTTCACGGACGTGTGCCGTGATGACGAGGGCGGAGAGCCTCGGTGAGATCTGATCGTGCTGATTGGGCATGCCCTGCTGGTTCTCGATGAAGAAGTAGGGTCGCTTGGTCTTGCCGACATCGTGGTAGTAGGCACCCACACGCACCAGCAAGGGATCGGCCCCGACAGCCTCGGCTGCTGCCTCTCCCAGGTTGCCCACCAGGATGCTGTGATGGTAGGTGCCCGGAGCCTTGAGCAGCAGGGTCCTGAGCAGGGGCTGGGCGGGGTTCGCCAGTTCCAGCAGGGTGAACGGCGTCACGATGCCCGAGAGCTTCTCCAGATAAGGCAGGACTCCCACGCCAAGCACGACGGCCATGGGGCCGGAGAGGGCGGCATGAAGCGCCGACAGTCCCGCCTCGTCGAGCCCTCGGCCGCGAAGCAGCATCAGGAGGAGCGTCGAGACGGCCATCACGGCCGCGACCCTGAAGCCTGCCCGGCCCACGTCCCAGCGCTCGCGGACGCGACGCAGCGCGTGCAAGGCGGTCCAACTGCCCAGACTGCCCACGATCAGCACGTCGGCTCCCTGGGAGGGCAGCATCTGGAGCAGCAGGCCCCACGCCAGAACGGCGGCCAGGGCGATCCGCTGGTTCATGAACAACGACACCATGATCGCGGCCGCAGGCAGGGGCGTGACGAGGGCCGGTGCTCCCAGGTGGGTCAGGACGGCCACCAGTCCGAAGACACCGACCGTCAGGGCTCCGAGCAAGCCGTAGCGTGCGTGGGTACGCTGGCTTGCCGGCTCATGGGTTCTCAGGACATGAACAAAACCGGCGCCGGTCCCCGTCACGGCCAGAAGAAGCGCACCGGGCACGAGCAGGGACGCCGTTCCCCCTGCGAATGCAGGCCACCATGACGGGACCCCCGACAGCATCAGGCCCCAGACGACCAACGCGACTAACGCGGCGAAGCCGCCCGGACCGCCGACCAGTCGGAACGGCCGGGAAACCTCCACCTCGTGCTCGTGCGCGGTCTCAGGCATGGCGGTACCCCCGGTTTCGATTATAGCCGTGACCTGAACAAAGCGACCGGGCGCCTCTCCCACAGGAAAGGCGCCCGGTCAGGACGCGACTCAGGAACGGCGCTTGCGCGCGGCCTCCGCCTTGCGCTTGCGGCGAACGCTGGGCTTCTCGTAGCGCTCGCGGCGCTTGATTTCGGAGAGGATGCCGGCCTTCTGGATCTTCTTCTTGAAACGCTTGAGCGCCGATTCGATGCTCTCGCCTTCCGTGACCCGGATTTCAGCCATGTGAACTCACCCCCTCTCAATGGCAAAAAGTTGCAAATGAGCCAGCATCATAACGCGGATTCAGGGGGCAGGCAAGCCTTCTAGCCGGGCGGCCACTGCATGGTTCGGCCGGCGAGCAGATGGAAGTGCAGGTGGAAGACGGACTGCCCGGCACCTGCGCCCTGGTTGGTGACCAGCCGATAGGCGTCTTCCACGCCAAGCAACCGGGCCGTCTCCTGGACGGTTGCCACGAGGCCGGCGGCAACTTCGGGAGGCATGTCCTGAAAGCCGCTGCAATGGGTCACGGGAACGACAAGGACGTGCGTCGGAGCCTGGGGCGACCGGTCGGCAAAGGCCACGCCGGCCTCCGTGCGATGCACGATGCTGGCGGGCAGGTCGCCAGCCACGATGCGGCAGAAGAGGCAAGTCTCCATGGCTTGTCCGTCCTAGCGGAAACGCGGGGCTTCGATGTGGCTGGCCCCCGAGGGTTGGGAGCCAGGAACACCGAGCCGGACCTGGATCCCGCCGATGGGCAGGACAGCAGGCGTGGGCGAGGGCGTCGGCGTCGGGCCTGGGCGGGGGCCCGCCCAGGCCGGTTGGCTGCAGGCGAAGGTCAGCAGGATGCCAACCGCCAGGAACCTGTAGGTCATGCGTCACCTCCCTGGTGGACGGGCTTGCGCGTCTGTCCGGGTTGCGTCACCGGCAGGACGATATGGGTCTCACGAATGGAACGATCCTTGCGGACGACCGCGGTAATCTCCCAGCGACCGGGTTGCAAGGCGCGAACGGCGATAGGGACAACCGTCCTGCCCTTGCGCAATTCACCTTGCCACGTCACCTGGGTCTCGACGACGTCGTGCCCCTGAGCATCCACGAAGCGAAGGCCCTCGGGCAGGCGGACATCGAAGGTCACGTCCCGGACATCCTCCTGGACCTCGAACGCGACCTGGACCGCCACATCCTGGCCAACCGGTACCGCCTTGGCCTCGAGAACGATGCCGGGATCAGGCGCGCGCCACAGGAAGAAGGTGAGCGCGGCAGCACTGGCGGCCCCGAGGGCCAGGGAAGGCCAGCTGATCCCCTCACGAAGTCGATGGTGCCACGGCCGGACCGGCAAGGGCTCTGCCGCCAGCGCAAGGTGAAAACGCTGGCGGAAGTCATCGGGCAACGAAGGAACGGGCATCATCCGCACCTGCTCCTGAAGGGCGCGCAGTTCGGCCAGGTGCCCCCGACAAGACAGGCACGAGGCGACATGGCCCTCGACCTCGACCTCCTCGGGGCCTCCGAGGCTGTCGGGCCCATCCATCCACGTTGCAAGGAGCGGCTCAGCCTGTCGGCAATCCATCGGTCCTGCCTTCCAGCCACGACGACCAGCGATCCTTGCGATCGAGAAGGGTCTGTCGGAGGCTTTCCCTTGCCCGGTTGAGCCGGGACTTCACCGTGCCGAGGTTCAGATCGAGCATCGTGGCGATCTCCTGGTAGTCGTAACCTTCGAGGTCGTAGAGCAGCAGGGGGCCGCGCAACTTGTCCGAGAGGGCGTCGACGGCCTCCCGGACCACCTCTCCCAACTGCTTGTCCTCGAGTTGCTTCTCGAGTCCGCCCCCTGCGCGCTCCGGCACCTGATCCGTCGGCTCCTCGTGCCGGCGCGAGGCCCTCTTGAACTCATCGAGGACCGTGTTGCGCACGATGCGGCAGAGCCAGCCATGGACGTCGCTCGTGCCTCGGAAGGACCCGAGGGCACGATAGGCCTTGAGCAGGGCATCCTGCAGGACATCTGCGGCATCATCGGGATTCCCCGCGAGGGAGTGGGCCAAGGCGTACAGGCGATCCAGCGACGGGTCGACGAGGATCTCGAAGGCTCGCTTGTCCCCGTCCAGGGCTCGGCGCACCAGGTGCATCTGCTCTGGGGTGGCGGGCACGAAGGGAGTCCTCTGCTGGCATGACGAGGCAGGGCCCCGTCGGGTTCCCTTCATCATACCCCCGGTCTGCTACCATGGGCCCGACAAAGGGGGGTATGGGCCGTGCGCAAGATGCCAAGCGGATTTCCCGGCGGCATGGGAGGCATGGATCTGGGTCGCATGATGCGTCAGGCCCAGAAGATGCAGGAGGACCTCCAGAAGGCCCAGGAAGGCCTGAAGGAGCTCCGGATCGAGGGATCGGCCGGCGGTGGTGCCGTGACGGTGACGGTTGATGGTCACCGGGACGTGGTGGCCGTCTCCATTCGCCCCGATGCCGTGGATGCCGATGATGTCGAGACCCTCGAGGATCTCGTCCTGGGGGCCCTCCGGGATGCGCAGGCCAAGGCGAGGCAGGAGGCGGAGCAGCGTCTAGGCGGCATTGCCGGTGCCATGGGTGGCATGCCCGGTCTGTTCTAGGCGGTCGCCATGCCACTTCCCGGTCCCCTGCAGGATCTGGTGGCCGAGTTCCAGCGCTTGCCCGGTATCGGGCACAAGAGCGCCCAGCGACTCGGTCTTCACCTGATGGCCCAGCCCTTGGAAGCCGTGGAGCGGCTGGCTTCGGTGCTGGTCTCAGCGCGGCAGGCGCTGACTCAGTGCTCGATTTGCCACGACCTTTCCGACGGCGCGACTTGCCGTATCTGCGCGGATCCGGCAAGAGATGCCGGCCTGCTCGCCGTGGTGTCCGGCACGCGTGAAGTGTTGGCGCTGGAGCGAACCCGCGAGTTCAAGGGACGCTACCATGTGCTGGGTGGCCTGCTTTCACCC
>JAYKIS010000049.1:0-8072 GCA_035286125.1 Candidatus Sericytochromatia bacterium | reverse complement strand
GCGGCAAGGCCGATGGCCAGACCGGCACCGAGGGCCGAGGCGGCGTAGACGATGGACGTATCCATTGGCGGACTCCTTGGGTTGCGGGGTTGGACCGGCCGAGACCGGCACAGGGGGGGGACGAGAGGACTAGTGGTGCTCGGCGACGGCAGCCCCGATGTACGAGGCGGACAGTGCGGCGAAGATAAAAGCCTGGATGGAACCGAGGAACAGCTCGAGCCCCATCAGGGGCAGTGGCACGAACCAGGGAGCCAGCATCAGCAGGACCGAGATGACGACGTGACCGGCCGTCACGTTGCCGAAGAGTCGCAGCGAGAGCGAGAGGGGACGCGAAAGATCCTCGATGAGGATGAAGGGCATCAGCCACGGCTTGGGCGTCACGTAATGCTTGAAGTAGGAGAAGCCCTTCACGGCGATGCCGAAGGCGAAATAGGCCACGAAGCTCAGCAAGGCCAGACCGACGGTGGTGTTGAAATCGCCGGTGGGCGGCTCGTAGTGCGGCAGGTGCAGGCCCGCCATCGGCCCGAAGTGCAGGAACTTCCAGGGCAGGATGCTCAGCCAGTTGGCGAGCAGGATGAACATGAAGAGCGACCCCACGTACCACATGTACGGCGCGATGTCGTGGCCGATGAAGTTGTGGACGATGCCCCGGGCAAACGAGACGAGCTCCTCGACGACCGTCTGGCGGCCGTCGGGCTTCATGCGAAGTCCCCCGGCCAGCAAGGCGCCGGCCACCAGCAGGATGACCATGACGGCCCAGGACCAGATCACGGTGTCAAGGTGCAACTGGGCCCAGGGCGAAAGCTCCTGCAAGCCGTTCTGCACCTTCCACTGTTCGAACTCGCCGAACGTGCGCGGCTCGAAACCGAAGGGCAGGGTGAACCCGTCCTTGACGATCAGGTAGATGTGCTCACCGACCTTGACGCCTGCTTCTTCTGCGGCCAATTCTCCACCTCTCCCGACTTGTGAACCGGACTTCGTCCCCTTCCGGCGGCAAGGGCGGGGGCAGGGGCTCCCGCCTGGCCCGGAACCAGACCAGGACCTGGTAGGCACCGAGCAGCAACCTGAACAGGAAGAACGCCAGGATGGCCGCCCAGAGATTGACGACGGGATGCGCCCTTGCCACGGCGGAGAAGCCTGCTCCGACCAGCCCGTATCGTCCAATCGACCCGGCCCTCAGGATCAGGCGATCCAGAAGACCGACCTTCCGGCCCGTTGCCCTCCCGACGAACGCCCCGACGTAGCGCCGCAAGGCCAGAAGGTAGACGGTGGACAGGGCAATCCCGGACACGACGCCCCGCCCCAGGTCGGGGTGGCCAGCGACATACAGGAACCCAGCCGCCGGGACCCCCAGACCGATGACGGAACCGGTCAGGACCATCGGCAAGCGCTCTGGATCCATCTGGTCAACCACCGGAGGGTGGCTCCCGAAGGAGCCTGAGCATCGCCACGAACCCCGAAACGAAGCCGAGGACGACACCACCCAACGTGAACCACGGCAGGGTATCCAGCCGCCGATCCAACCACAGCCCCAGGACCAGGCAGAGGATGACGGGTCCGGCAAAGGTAACGGTGTGCTTCACGGAACGACTGGACCCCGACGGGTCCGACGCGATCACACCATGCTCTTAACGAAAACACAAGCGAAGACAACGCTTGACCGCCCGTGATGACCCCACGTGCGTCCGGGTATGGAACCTTCTGGAACGTGACGCGCGACATCGGCCCGGAGAGGGCACCGGACAAGGACTTGAGCGGCCAGGACGAGATGCGCTTCGGACAGGGCAAGGCTCTGGGTCCCGTAAGCTTCGGTTCGGACGCAGGTTATGCCGACTCTTTCGTGCGCGCGGGAACGGGGCCGCTGGACGGGCAACGCCGCCCGACAGGCAACTTCATCGACCCCGACGAGGCCCCGAGGCTGCTCCTCGGCCACCAGCGCCAGATTCGCGCCTGTCGCATCGCCCTTGATGGTCTCGCCGCACGCATGGCCCTGCTCGACTGGGCTGTCGCGAAGGCCGCCGCCGCGGAGGCCGCGCTCGCCGAGCCCCCCCAACCGCCCACCCCCCAGCCCCCGGCACCTTCCGGCCGAAAGCCCCTGCTGGGTCTGGGCAAGGCTGCGGGACGCCCAGCACCGCCCTCGCGCCCCCCGGCCAAGCCGCCTGTTGCGCGCCCTCACAAACCATCACTTCCGACATCCGCGCCACCCGCCGCCCCTCGGACCCCGGAGCAGGCCCGCCGGGCCGAGGGCATGGCCGCGGCCATCGCCGCCAGCCCGGATCTGCGACGGCGCGCGCAGATCGCCATCCAGCAGTATCGCCTGGCCCAGGAGACCGTACAGGCGGCAGAACAGCATCTGGCCTCCTGGGAAGGCCTCGACCCCGTGACGCTGTCCGCCGAGCTGGGGGGCTTCAGCCTTGGCAAGGTCCAAGGCATGCTGGTCCCCTTGGTGAACCTCGCGGAGGCATTTCGCGACGCACCGGCACTCAAGGCCAACTTCGAGCTGGCCTGAGGCGAAGCGTCAGCCCTGCTTGCCCGGCACGCGGATACCGCGCGCCTGGAAGCCCCAGTCGAAGAGCCGCCGGGCATCGCGCCACAGGTTGCGGCTGCCCAGCATCACGACCGTCAGCATGGAATCCTGGGCGGCGCCGACATAGCAGCGGCCAGCCGCGTTCGTGAAGCCCGTCTTGCCCAGGACGGGCGTCCCGTAGGCTGCGAGCAGCTTGTTGGTATTGCGGACGTGATGGTTCTCGTGCTGTCCCGGCCACGCCAGGTCGACCGACTGGGTCTGTGCGATCGCCACGAAGACAGGATTCGCCATGGCGACACGGAAAATCAGCGCGAGGTCGCGGGCTGTCGTGAGATGGCCCGCGGCGTGAAGGCCATTGGGCGTGACGAAATGCGTGTCGGTCGCGCCCAGGGCACGGGCCTTGGCATTCATCATCAGGGCGAAACGCTCCTGGGTGCCGCCGACATGCTCGGCCAGGGCCACGGAAGCGTCATTGGCCGACATCAGCAACATCGCATAGAGCAGCTCGAGAACCGTGTAGCGCTCGCCGACCCGGACCCCCATCCGGGAAGGCGGCATCCGGGAAGCGGCCGCGCTGATGGTGACGACATCCTCGAGGGGGACGGCATCGAGCACCGTCAGGGCCGTCAGGACCTTGGTCGTGCTGGCATTGGGCAAGGGCTTCTCGGCGTCCCTCTGGAAAAGGATGTGGCCCTCGGCGTCCACCACGATGGCCGAGCGCGCGGAGAGGACCGGCGCCGGGACCACGCCCTGGGCTTGGCAGGGCAGGGCCAACCCGACCACCAGGATCCCGGCCGCCAAGATTCGCAAAAGCCGCACCAAGCGTGTCCCCCCGCCCTTCTTTTACCCAGCGGTGCGGCCTTGCGACAGGACCGCGGTCACCAAACATCCTTCGACATCACTGCTGCGGCGACCGACGCCACGAGGGCCATGTGACCAAGCGCACAGACCCGGAAGGCATCGGCCCTCCCGCGCCGGTCGGTTGCGTGCTAGAGTTGTCAAGAAGGCGTCAGGACTGCCCCTCCATCAAATCTTCATCAAATCCCACAAGCCGGTCCGCAACGTTTTCGATAACCCGACGAATCTAGCTGGCAAACTTCCCGGTGTCCTCGAGTGAGGGGGATCATGTCCGTCATGGAAAAGGCCTTCAAGGGCGCTTCGCCCGAAGAGAAGGAAAAGCTCGTCAACCAGTTTCTTCCCTTGGTGCGGAAAATCGCACGGGGTCTCGCGCGGCGCAGCACCGACCCGGTGGAAGATCTCGTCCAAGTCGGTTCCATTGGCCTTCTTGAAGCCATCGAACGCTACGAGACCGGCCACAATACCGAGTTCAAGACCTACGCCGTACACTTCATCACCGGCCATATCCGCCATTACCTGCGGGACCGGCAAAGCCTGCTGCGGGGCCCCCGGGTCCTGCAGGAACTGTCCTACCGCCTGTCTCAGGTCACGGCCAAGCTGACCCAGGAGTTCGGCCGCGATCCCCAGAACCATGAACTGGCGAAGGCCCTCGACGTGTCACCCGAACTGGTCGACGAGGTCAAGGTCTACGATCGCCGGGTCACGGTGCTTTGGCTGGATCAGGACGGCAACGATGGCGACGACGACGAGCAGCGCTCGCTCCTCGAAAGCCTTTCGGATCCCCGCTTCACGGGCGAGGCCCGCGAAGTCACGGACGAGCGGCTCGTCCTGACCGAGGCCATGGGCCGCCTGCCTTCCTCGCAGCGTGAGTTGCTCGAGATGCGCTACTTTCAGGACCTGACACAGGCAGAGTTGTCCCGCCGCCTGGGCATCTCGCAAATGGAAGTCTGTCGACGCCTCAAGAAAGCCGAGAAGCAACTCCGGCAGGTCCTGACCATGCCGCTGCAACGGACCGCGAACTAGACAGGCAAGGTGCTTCGGGGCATCCTCTCAGGAGGATGCCCCTTGCCCTTGGGCAAGCTGATTCTTCTCCGAATATTGCGCCCGACCGCAACGTGACATGGGAGTGAGGCTTCGCTCCATTCCTGATGCGCCTCCTGGCTTTGTGAAGCACCCGGAGGGCGTCACGGCGTAAGCCGATCGCCGTAACCCGCCCACCGTGCGGCAAGAAATTGTGAAGAAAATGCCGCCCGGGGCTTGCCAAGCGGAGTGCGCCTTCCTATAATCCGGGCATTGGTACCCCCAAAGCTGGCGTGGCAAGCCGATTTCAGCCCATCAACGGTTACTTCGCACCACCTCGTCGGCCCTACGTCGGAAGGATACGTGGGATGAACAAGGAAGAACTGATCAAGCAGGTTAGCGCCCGCACGGACCTGAACCAGAAGCAGGCCGGTGAGTGCCTCAACGCCATCATCGACGTCATCAGCGAGCAACTCGTCGAGAGCGGCAAGATCACCCTCGTCGGCTTCGGCACCTTCCAGGTCCGTGAGCGCGCCGCCCGTGAAGGCCGCAACCCCCGCACCGGCGAGGCCCTGAAGATCTCGGCCAAGCGCAGCCCCGTGTGGACCGCCGGCAAGACGCTCAAGGAGCGTGTCGAGGCGGGCAAGGCCCCCAAGAAGGTCCCCGCGACCGCTGGTGGTAAGAAGAAGTAAGTCCTCCGGGACCCTTCGAGGGGCGTCCTGCCGTGTTCGGCGGGGCGCCCCCGCTTCTTGGGGGCCCGTGGCCGCAAGAAACCATCAAGAGCGCTTGAATTCCACGTCATGACCGTTTGAGCGGCAGCAGGAACGACACATGGTGTTCGTGTAACCCCCCGAGGGAGAAGTGCCGATGGCTCCGGACGCGTTCGTCAATCGCTCTCCTGGCAGCCGTCCGGGCGGAACGGGGCCGCTTCGGCCCCCGGCACGCGGCACAGGCCCGCTCGGCGAGGCCCCTGCGCCCGAAGGCGAGCTGCCCGCTGTCGCGCCAGCCATGCCAAGACCGATTGGCGCCACGACGGCGGAACTCTCGGCTGCCGCTACATTTGCCAATGATCTCAAACGCCTCGGCAGGGCCCTCGAAGGCCTCGAGGGTGGCATTCAGGCGCTGGACGAGGCAACGACCCTTGGCCTCCTGAAACCGACATCCTCCGATGCGCGCAACCTGTTGAACCAACTGCTCAAGCTGGCCGGGACGCCCAAGACGGTCGCCGGCGTCCCCGGGGCCGTGCTGGCCGCCGATGTCCTGCGCGACCTCGCCCACCCCGAGAGCATCCATCAGGGCCGGGGCACCTTCACGTGCACGGCCGCCACGGCACAGGGCATCCTCGCGGCGCGTGACCCGGGCGAATATGCCCGGCTGGTGGCGGATCTGGCCGTGGACGGAAAGGCCGTGACCAAGGCCGGCGACACCTTGTCGGCAGACCTCCGGGGCTTTGCCGTTGACGAAGGCCGCTCCGGAACCAGCGACCTGTTGCAGGAAGCCTTCATGAACTTCGGCCGGGCGGGAGCTGCCGAGGGTGCGCCCAGCACCATCGCCGGATTTGCCAAGGCAGCCGTGAACGCGTTTACCGGCGGCGTATTCGGCAGCAACTCCCGGACGGCCCCACCCAGGTCGAGCCAATCGGCACCGGCCACCCAGATTCCGTCGCCCAAGCCGCCCCCGACCAGGCGCCTGGGTGCCGAGACCGCCGGAACCGAGGCAGACGGCCTGACCCCCGCCCAGTTCAGCCACCTGATGACCTCCCTGACTGGCGAAGCATCCGTACCGCTCGAGGTCGATGCGACAACCAACCGTCAGGCCCTGCTTCGCCTGATCCTGGAAAGCCTCGATCGCGACGGTCCCATCCCCGTGGGCGTTGTCGGCACGGACCGTGCAACCGGACAGCCTACGTTCCACGCCATTCAGATCACGGCCTTCGACGGCCAGACCGTCTTCTTCCAGGACCCTGGCGAAGCCGGGACGGTCGGCAAGGGCAGCATGCCTCTGGCCAACTTCCTCGCATCCCTGAAGATGATCAACGTCCCGTACGAGACGCTCGATCGCGTCATGAAGGACGGCCTGAGCGACATCGGCAAGATCGCCAACGTGGCCCCGCGCTCGAGCCAGAAGCCGAGGGAGGCCTTGATGGCCGGCAAGGCAGCCTTCTCGTTATCCGTTGAGCCTTAGCCCGGAAAGACCGATGGGCCGGCCCCTGAACAGGACCGGCCCTCGAGTGGAGATGGCGGGAGTCGAACCCGCGTCCCCCACGGAAGCCGTGGAAGCGTCTACGAGCGTAGCCTGGGGCTCAGTACCCCGGAAACGATGAACCCTCGGCGCAACGTCGATTCCGGGGGCCGTGTGGTCTTGGGCCTGACTTACCGGCGTGGGTCAGACAGCAGCCGGCTTTGGGAGCCTTCCTGTCGCCACCGGCGGGCTACAGGAGGCGGGCGCTACTGCCTCGAGTGAAACACTAGGCCGCGAGAGCGGCCGAGCGGTTCATCTTGACAGGAGCAGCCGCGAGGAACGCGTTGTTCTTCTTGGCATTTGTTTTTTCGCCACCTGATTTTACGGGTTCGGATGACACTCCCGGCTCGCAACTCCCACCACCGCACGTAAGGTCGAAACCGTGACATCCCCGTGCATGGCAGAGCCACAACCCCACACTAGACGATGCGGCAGCGGCAAGTCAACAGGCAGGCGCGCAGAGAGAGCAGGGCAAAGCACGGGGCGTCAAATCGAGCAGGGCTCGCACTCTCTCTTGAGCCTCGCCTTCAGTGCCGCGCCAACCAACCTTCCAGATCGTCGGCGCTGCCGAAGTCCAGCAGATCCTCCGCCAACTGCTCCAGCGTCTCCAGCGGGAGGGCTTCCATCCGGACCAACGCCTCGGGACCCGGCAGCGCCACACGCCGGCCAAGCAGTCGTGTGATGGTCCGCAGCAGTTGAGCGTGACTGCCCTCAGCCTTGCCTCTGGCTTCGCCTCTGGCTTCACCTTTGGCCTCGCCCTCGGCCCTGGCCTCGTCGATCCATTCCTGAAAATGCCGCAGTTCGATCGGGAGCATCGCCACCTCCGGAAGCTCGAGAAACGACGGGAAGAGATACCTTTCCAGAACCCGATAGTAAGCGAAACGATCGTGACGGGGCAACATCCTGATGTCACGCATGGCCTGCCGGAACAGCGGCAGGTCCTTGCGGTCCCGACAGTGCATCAACGCATGCAATACCGTCGCCTGAGGATGACCCGCAAGGTCTGCCAGATCCATCCGGGGGAACTCCTCCGAGCCCAGCACCAAGGGCCGGATACTTCCGCCCCGAACCTCGATCGGGATGGGCTGGCTGGCCCAGCGTGCAACCTTGGGGTCAGGGGCAATCACCAGCAGAAGCACATCGCACTTCCAGCGGTTGCGCATGGCCACCACGTACTGGGGCCATGCCGTCTGTTTGGCGGGGTCCACGCGCAACTGGACCTCCGTGACCACGGCCAGCCTCGGCCTCGTCGGGTCACCCACGAGCATCACGAGGTCGGCACGGCGCTCGACCACCAGAGGTTCGTTGGCCGAGGTGTCGACACACGTCACGGGCAGCGTCGGGTCAAGGTCTGGCACATAGCGCATCAGGGCAGGGGCGAGTTGCCCGGGGGCCCGGCGCAGCAACTCGAGCAGGACCTCGTGGA
>JAYKIS010000048.1:0-22635 GCA_035286125.1 Candidatus Sericytochromatia bacterium | reverse complement strand
GATTCTGGCCTGGGCCTGGTATTGGCGGACACCGGCCACGCTGCCCGCCAGCAGGATCAGGCCGACGACAGCCGCCAAGGTGACCTCGAGCAGGGAGAGGCCACGGGACTTTCCGCGTCGCAGTCGTCTCATTGCGCCGCCTTGTTCGTGTTGGACATCAGGCCAATGAGCGGCATGTACAGGCTGCCCAGAATGAAGATGACGACGCCTGCGATGAGCACGGTCATGGCCGGCTCGATCGCGCCCATCATGCTCTTGATGGAGGCTTCGATTTCCGAATCGACATACTTGGCACCCTTCATCATCAGGTCATCCAGGGCGCCTGACTCCTCACCCGCGACCAGCAGGTGGTTGACGAAGGCGGGGAAGAGCGCTGACGCCTCGAAGAGCGTCGAGAGACGGGCCCCCTGGATGATCCCCTGTCGGATGTCCTCGATCTTGGACGCCGTGATGGCGTTACGCGTCGAGTCCCTGAGGCTCTCGAGCGTGGTCGTCAGGGGCACGCCGCAGCGCATGAAAAGTGCCATGTTGTAGAGCAGGCGACCGATCACGACGTTGTAGTTCAGCTTGCCGAGAATCGGCACCCGGTACTCGAAGCGATCCTTGAGGATCAGGCCCAGGTTCGTCTGCCTGAACCAGTTGACACTCCACCAGGCAGAGCCTGCGTACAGGGGCAGGGTCCACCAATAGCTCTGCACATACTTGCTGGAAGCGATCAGGAACTTGGTCGTCCCGGGCAGGTCGAGCTTGAAGTCCTCGAACAACTTGATGAAGGTCGGCACGACAAAGAGCATCAAGCCAAGCACGATGAGCGAGATGAGCACGAGCATGACCGTGGGATAGGTCATCGCGGACTTGACCTTCTGCTGGGTCTCCGCCGTCTTCTCGAGGTACTCGGCGAGACGCTTGGTCGTTTCCTCGATGTTGCCGGACTGCTCACCGATCTGGATGAGTTCGCAGAAGACGTCCGGAAGGAACTCCTTGTGCTCGCCGAACGCCTCCGTGAGCGAGATACCCTCGAAGATCTTGCCGAGGACCGTCTGGTTGATGATCAACAGGCGTCGATCCGTGACGCTGCCCCCCAGGATCTCGAGCGTCTGGGCGATGGACAGGCCGGCATCCATCATCGTCGCCATCTGCGAGGTATAGAAGACGATATCCTTGGTCGGCACCTTCTTGCCGCTCATGAATCCCGGCAGCAGACGCTCCATGAGCTTTTCGAACGGAGACTGCGCGGCCATGCGCTGCTTGCGGATCTCGTCAGCCGACTTGGCCTGTGCGCTGCCCGGCATGTAGTCGTGCCAGAACTGCTTGACCGCCAGCTTGGTCGGGAACATGCTGCGGTCGCGAAGTAATTGCCTGGCCTGACGCTCGTCGACGGCGCTGATTTCGCCAGATGTGGCAACCCCGCCCATGAACGGTGTCGCGGTGTAGACGAACGTCTTCTTCTTCTGGATCTTGATTTTTTCGGGCTTGACGTCCTGCTTCTTGGCCGCACCCTCGCCCTCGCCCTCGCCTTCCTCACCGCCGCCCGCTTTCTTGGACGACAACATCTTCCGGATGTCGACCTTCTTCTTGGGGGCGACTCGGACCTCGAGCGGGAAGAGGCCCATCTCGCGCAGCTTGGCGCGAACTTCCTTCTCGTTCTCGGCCTCGATCGTATCCTTGCGGATCGCGTTGCCGGCGTGGGCCGTGTACTCGTAAAGCTTGGGCATCGGTTCCTCGGCCATATGGCCTGCGGAGACGGGGACGCACGCCCTGCGTCGACGAGAGGGGCGCTGAGGTCCCTTAATTGTTACCCTGCGACCCGTGGATCGTCACAATGCCCGGATCCGGGTACAACGAGGAAGTGAGAGACACCACCGTGTCCAAAGGCATGACCCTGCTGGAAGTGGGCCTGGCCATCAGCCTGGGCCTGATTCTCGCTGCGGCGACGGCCTTCGCCTACAACTCGGCCAAGGAAGCCGCCGGTGATTCGCGCGCCGCAGCCAAGGTCGGCGATCTGCAGGCCATGGTGGAGGCCTCGTTCTCGACGAGGGGCTACTACCCCGACGCCATGGAGGCGCAATCCGCCTGGGGAGCGAGGCGACAGGACGCCAACCTTTCGCCGTGGGGTGGGGCCATCGTCGACAACTCGGATTCCATCGTGAATGGCCTCTTTGTCTACGACGGCGACCCGGCGGACATCACCGAACCCCAGACCTCGACGACCGCCACCCGTGAACCGACGACCGGCGGCGTGCCGCGCGGCACCGACTACTGCTACTACATCCGGCTCGCCTTGCCGGGGCAGGCGACCGTGACCCGAACCATGGCGGACCTGTCGCAGGGAACGACCGGCGTCAAGTGCCGGAACTACGCCATCGCGATCAGCAAGCACTACCGCCGTTGGTACTTCATGCGGACGACCAGCCAATGAGCAAGCCGAAGCCACGCCTCCCGTCCCTCCCCAGGCGCCGCATCGGGGGATTCACGCTGGCCGAGACGATGCTGGTCATCATCATCGGGGCCATCGTGCTGGGTGCCGGGGCCGTCATGTTCCGCCAACTGCGCGAGTCCGCCGGATTCGCCGTCGCCCAGGCACGCGTCCAGGCCGCCCGCACCCTCGTCGAGCGCGTCGTGACCCAGCAGAGCATGCCTCCGACCCGTGAAACGTTCCTCGAGTTGCTGCTGGCCAATCGCAGGGAGGACCACGCCAACAGCCCATGGGGCGGACCCTCCGACTGTGGTCCGGACAGGGGCGCGCAGAATCCGCCCAATTCCCAGTGCTGGCCCACCCTGGCCACCAACGGCTTCTCGTTCCGCAACGTCTTCTTCGCGGCATCAACGCCGCGATTCGTTTCGGGCACCACCAACCACGGGGACAGCGGGCTCCTCTACTACTTCCATGTGGAGGCCGGGCGCAACGAAATCATGATCTTCGACAATGCCACCAAGGCCTACAAGCACTTTGACAGCTACGCCCTGGCCTACTGTGACAACCAGGGGCGCCGCTTCCTCTTCCCCTCGGGACCTCCGGTCTTCCTCGCCGACGGATCGGTAGCTTCCGACACAACCTCAGCGGTGGCCGTGGGCGGCGGCAGCAGCACGACTGGCGGGGGCAGCTCGGGGTCTGGCGGAGGAGGCTCCACCAGCACCAGCGGTGGCGGCTTCTCGGGCCGGGTGGGTGGCAGCTCCGGCGGCGGCGGCGGCAGCCTGTAGGCCGCCGTTAGAGGATCAGGCGTACAGGGTATAGGCGCCTGTCGCCACGGATGATGTCATCCGTGCCTCGTACGGAAGGCTTTTTCATGCTGCACCGTCCTCCCACGAAACCCCTGCTGCTGGCCCTTGCCTTGGGCTTGGCGCTCGGGCCCGTTGCAGACCCGGCCGCTGCTGCCGCCCGGCACAAGTCCCGCAAGCCGGCAACGGGCCGAGCGTCGAAGACCGTCAAGGCCCCTGCCGTGCCCGTGAAGCCGGGCAAGGCATCGAAGACCGTCAAGGCCCCTGCTGTGCCCGTGAAGCCGGGCAAGGCTCCGGAGGTGGCTGTCCCCATCCTGAAGCCTGCAGCGCCGAGGGGACCGAATCGACCTATCTCCTACCTGGTCCAGGCCACGCCGGCTCCCTTGGGCGTCGAGACCATCGAACTTCCTGCCGGAAAGGCCGATGACAACATCACGCTCGCGACCCGCATCAACTTGCCCGGCGGAACCGAGCGGCTGTTCCTGAGAGCCCGGGGCCTGCCGGTCCAGGAGGTCATCGGCACGATCGCCGAGATGAAGAACCTGAACCTGATCATCGATCCCTCGGTAACGGGCACGGTCGCGGTTGATTTCCAGAACATCCCGCTGAACCAGATCATGGAAACGCTGCTGGCGACCAATGCCCTGACCATGCAGAAGACAGGCAGCACCTACATCATCTACCGCAGCGGCCGCTACGGTCAGGCCCAGATCCGCTTCGTGCCCGTCCACTTTGCGCCTGCCAGCACGATGATCACCAAGATCACCACCATCGTCGGCAACAGCGGCATTTCGGGTGCCAGCAACACGACGGGGGGAGCCACGGGTGGCTCGTCCTTCTCGCCGGCCTACAAGCTGATCGCGGACTCACGCACCAACAGCATCATTGTCCACGGCACCAATGAGGACATCGAAATCGTCGAACGCCTCGTCAAGCGCATGGACGTGCTGATGCCCAGCAAGATCTTCCGGCTGACCTACCTGACGCCGGTCGAGGCCATCAACCTGCTCAAGAACAGTTACTTCGTCGGGGCAGGCGTGGTTCAGGACACGGTGGTGACCGGTGGTGGCGCCGGGGCAGGCGCCGGATCAGGAGCCGGGGCAGGTGCTGCAGGGGGAGCCGGGGCAGGCGGTGGTGGCGCCCAGTTCACGGTCCAGGATCTGGACTTCGGCAAGGGCTCGAAGCCCACGCAGGTTAATCCGGGCGTGACGGAAGCAACGCCCCGTTTCGTACCGCTGGTCCGGGACAACAATCTGTTGGTCATCGGCAGCCGCGAGGAACTGAATCTGGTCGAGCAAATTCTTCCAAGGATCGACAAGCGCCGGCGTCAGGTCCTGTTGCGCACCCAGATCGTGGAGTTGAACGAGAACGGACAGCGCGAACTCGCCGGCATCCTGAACAATCTCCAGCTGCCCGGGATGCCAGCTACAACAACGATCCTGAGGGAGTTAGCAATTGGCAACGCGCCGGGGGGCGAGACGCGAGTTAACACTTTGACCGTACCTAACAACTTCCAACTCGACTTCGTCTTCCGCCGTCTCGAGCAGGAGTCCAAGGCAAAGCTGCTCGCCAGCCCGACCATCCTCGCGATGGACAACCGAACCTCAAAGCTGTCCAGTACGCAACAGGTGCTCGCGGGCGTCACGGTCCAGACCACGGGCGTGGGCCAGCAGGCCCAGGTAACCCAGACGGTCCAGACGGCCAACGTCGGCATCGATCTCGAGATCACGCCCCGGATCCTGCTGGACAACTCGGTCTCGTTGTTCGTCAAGCCCTCGATCTCGTTCCCGGGCGAGACCGTGAACGTGGCCAACCAGGTCCTGACGCTCACGACCCAACGGTCCTACCAATCCGACGAAATCCGCGTCAAGGATGGCGAAACCATCGTCATTGCGGGCCTGATCCAGGAATCGGATGCCACGTCCACGCAGGACAACCTGCCTTTCGACTTGCCCTTGTTCACCAACCTGCTGGAAGTGACGCGTACCAAGGCCATCGCACGCGGGGCCTGGGATTTCATCTTCGGTACGGGGAACAAGACCCGCAACAAGCGCAAGTCAGAGGTCCAGATCTACATCACCCCGGAGATCCAACCCGATGTCTAGCCGCCCCTCTTCAGGCCACCCCAGGGGCCTGCTGCTCGCCGGCCTGGTTGGAGCGGCGACGGTCGTGGGTTGTGCCCAGACCTTTCCACAGGTCTACTCGCAACCTTTCCTCAAGGCCACGACCTTTCGGCTGGGCTTTGTCAAGGAGGCGCCTTTCGCAGGCCGTCCCGCGGCCATCAGGACCGAGACCCTCGCGTCTGGTTCAGCGCCGGTCCCGACCTTTGCCGAGGCGCCGTTGCAGGTTACCGTGACCGGTGTCGATGGCCAGGTCCCGACCATCCTCTACTGGATTCTCGAAGTCGAGGGTCCCGGGGCCCTGACGGGCGACAGCACCCTCTCCGTGTTCCCCGAGGGCCAGTTGGCTTCCACGGAAAGCATCTACACCTTCCCCTTGGCCAAACTGGCCCAGAACGATGCCGAGATCGCCAACGCCGAATCGGCCTTCGGCAAGAAGCGTAACTATGCACTGAAGGCCGTCTGGGAAAACAATCTCAACCAGACCAACCTGACGACGACAACAAGGCTCACGTTCCTTCGTGCGGACGGTACTCCCTCTCGCGTGCTCAATCCCCGCGACCCGAAGGATGCCCAGGTTTTCCTGACGGGCCAGAAACTGCAACTGGAAGACAACAACAGGCTTGAAGACGGTCAGTTGGATGCAGAAAATCCTGTGTACCCGAGTGCCGTTACAGCCACGATTCTCAATAGCACGCTCAACAACGTCCGTGACACGCCGACCTTGTCCTTCGAACTGACGTCCGTGTCCACGACCAGCGCGGGCGACGAGTAGGACGCGCCTGCCGGACAAGGCCATTGCGAGGGCCGGCCCTCATCCCGCAACATGTCGAACATGCGCTGGTACCATCTTGCCTCCATCACCTTCAAGGAAGCCCTGCGCGACCGGGTGTTCAATCTGGTCGGCCTTTTCGCCATCGTCCTGATGGCGGGGGCCTTCTTCGCAGGCAACCTCTCGGCAGGGTCGGAAGCCAAGGTCGTCCGGGACATGGCCCTTGCCTTCATCCAGATCCTGCTGCTGCTCGTGGGCATTCTGCTTGGCAGCCAGGGAATCCACAGGGATATCGAACGCCGCACGATCTTCGTGGTCCTGTCCAAGCCTGTTCGCCGCGGCGAGTATCTGCTGGGCAAACTGCTGGGCATCGGAACGGTCCTGTTGGCGCTCGGAGCAGCGATGACGCTGGCCTTCGTGGCGATCCATGGCCTCCTGGGTGGCTTCGTTCCCCTGCATCTTCTGCCGGCCATTCCGTTGATGCTGGTCGAGGCGACGGTCTTCACGGCGATGGCGCTGCTGTTCTCCAGCCTGACCTCTCCGACTCTGGGGCTCGCGTACTGCCTTGGGCTATTCCTTGTCGGCCATACCACCTCGACCATCCACACGTTCACCCAGCAGGCAGGCACCCCGGAGGCCGTGCGCTGGTTCGGCGAATTCATGCTGCGCGTGGTGCCCAATCTCGAGGTCCTGGACGTCAAGAATCAGGTCGTCTATGGCGATCCCCTCCGCCTGCAGGATGCGCTGTGGGCCGGCGGCTACGGCCTTGCGTGGACTTTCCTGTTCCTGGGCCTGGCCACGCTGTCGATCCTGCGCCGCGAGGTCTGATCCCGTGCGCGCCATGTTGCCGGCATTGCTCATCGCGGCAGTCGGGTTCACCAGCATCCAGTGGACACACCAGGGCTGGAAGGATGCCCGCGTACGCCTGCCCGGCCTCCAGTCCGTCCCCTCTCCCAAGGTGGCAAAGGCGATAGCGGCCGGGTTCGACGGCTTCCTTGCGGATCTCGCCTACATCCGGTTCAGCACCTACTGGGGCTACTGGCTGACCCACGGGCGCGCCTTCCACAACGTGGCGCCCCTGCTGGATCTGGTCGTGACCCTGGATCCCAGGTTGCGATCAGCCTATGAAATCGGCTCGGTTGCCCTTGGCGACGCGGGTGACATCGAGGGTGCCGTGCGTCTGCTCGACCGCGGCGCCAAGGCCTCGCCCAAAGACCCCTGGTTTCCCTTCCAGGCCGGCATGATCCTGTTCCTCTACAGCACAAGGCACGGCGAGGCCGCGACGTGCTTCGAGCGTGCAGCGGCCCTGCCCGGCGCCGACCCTGCCGCGGCCTTCTTTGCAGCCCGGATGCACCTTGCCTCGTCCAGGAAGGATCTCGCGGTCGCCACGTGGCTCAACATCTGGCGGACCAGTTCTTCCCCGGCCGTGCGGACATGCGCGGCGAATTGGCTCAAGAAGGAAGGACAAGCCGCGTTGCTTCGGGAAGAAACACCGGGTCGCTAATGTAACGAATCATGAACTCCGCCTGCAGTCCGCTTCACCCCAACCTCGAGGCCTGTTTGAAGCTTTCCTGACGCGGTACAGTGGCGTCACCCAAGTATGGAACCCCAGTACGATGGGCACAATCGGATGTGCCTCATCCGGAGGAAGGAGAATCATGTATTCACACGCTACGCGCAAGAAGAAGGGCTTCACTCTCATTGAGGTGACGCTCGCCATCGTCATCGGCATCGTCATGATCGCCGGCGCGACGCTCATCTACAACCAGGCCAAGAACTCGGCCGGAAACAGCCGCGCCAGCTCCAAGGTCGTCGCGCTCCAGCAGGTCATCGAAGAGTTCGCCGCCCAGAACCAGGGCATCTATCCGACGAACATGCGCGACATCAACGACCTGTGGGTCCGCAAGCGTCCAGATGACTGGAACAAGAGCCCGTGGGGCGGCGTCATCGGCACGTCCTACAGCCCCAACTCGGTGCACGTGAACTATGCCGGCACCCTCACCGCAGCTCAGGGCATCGGCGTCCTTACGGTCGCCAACGTCGTGACGTTGGGCACCCAGGCCGCTCCTGCCGGTGCTCTGGACGGCGCCCGTACCCTGACGGCCTCGAGCGGATACGCCGGGTCGGTAACTGTGGCGAACGGTAGTACCTACAGCGGATACACCACGGCACACGACGGCGCCATCGATGTGCGCGCCTTCAACACGTTCCAGGGTGACACCGTCCTCGGTGGTCTGGTGTACATGTCGACCCCGAATAACGAGCGTATCGTGGTCGAGAATGATCAGGTCACCAACTCGTCGGTCTACTCCAAGGGTTACATCTGCTTCATCGTGGATGCCGTGGGCCGCTTCCCCAACTTCACCGTTGGTCCCAAGCCGAACAACTAAGGCGCAAGCCAACGGTCTGCGGTTTGCCGGGGTCATCCGAACGGATGACCCCGGTTTCTCTTGGGCATCACGCCATAGCCCCGAGGCCTCCTGCCGCAAGCGTCTGTCCCGGAAGGCCCAGTCGGGGCCATCGCGGATTCCCGGACAGGGAAGACAACAGGCCCGCAACTGCCCCCGCACCCCGACGGGAGGCGAGCGGTCGGTCACCGCAGGCCGAATCGGGCCACTCGCGTTCCTGGCCAGCCGTTGTCAGCCGCGGTTGACGCGCTGCAGCAAGCGACGCCGCCACGCAGCACGTATGACAGGATCCACCGTGTACCAGCTCGTGACCGTGCCGTCCTTGCGACGTTTCGGTACGACCAGACCCGGATATTTCGCGTTGAGATGCGGCATGGCCCACCAGACGGATTGTCCGCCGACCTTCTCCTTGGGGGACATCAGGATGAAGAAAAGGTCAACGCCCGCCAGATAGACCGTGCGGTCGATCTCGGGGTCGATTCCCCCCGTAAGGGCAAAGGCCTTGCCACCCGTGGCCTGATGGTACAAGCCGCCGAAATCCGTGGCGACCCTGGCGCCGTCAGGAAAGAGGGTGCGATCGAGGCGAATCTGGTCGAAGACGGCGTACGTCCGGTTCATGACCGTTTCGTTGTGCGTGCGGATGGACCATGTCGCGACAAAGGCGTCATGCAGCGAGATGACGGCCACCACGAGCGCTGTGGCAAGCCCTGCCCTCTGCAACTTGCCTCGGACATCACGAATCGCGAGAGCCATGCCCTCCCCCGCCCAGACGAGGAGGACGGGCAGCACCGGCATCAGGAGACGGAACGGAAGGTGCTCCTTCAGGTTGAGAAACGCGGACTGCCACGTCGTCACGAGCGCGAAGTAGGCAAGGATGCCGATCAAGGGACCTCCGGCCCATCCGGTACTTGCACGGGAGCGCCACAGGATCACCAGGAACAGGACGTCCCACGACAGGGCCAGCAAGACCAGCAAGGGCTGTGACCAGGGCAGGTCCGTATCGAGCGGATACTTCGCAAGGAACAGCCCGGGCAGGACCAGAGAGGGCAAGGCCTGCAGGAAGGTCCGCGACAGCGAGATCACCAGGGATCCGATCTGGACGAGCCACCCTGCCGTCGACCAATAGGCCGCCTGAGACACATAGCCCAAGCCTCGGAAAGCCCACCACCAATTGGCGTAGGGCAACAAGGGCAAGGCAACTCCGACAAGGATGGGCCAGGCACGTCCCCGCAGGCGCCAGGCCGCGTCGGCCACAGCTGCCAGCAGCAAGGGCAGCACGGCATAGCGGGTCAGGACCGCATAGCCGAGAAGCAGGCCCAGCAGCGCCAGGTCCAGGCCCGTCGGCTTGCGATGCCAGACCAGCAGCGCCAAGGTCACGAGCAGGACGGTAAGCGGCTCGGACATCAGCAACGCGACAGTCTCGATGGCGAGGGGATTGACGGCGAGCAGCACGAGGGCACCCCAGACAAGCCAGGATGGCCGTCCCATGCGCCCCACGGCAGCGTGATGGGCGAGCGCCAGCGCACCCGCCCACATGAAAAGGTTCAGGACCTGAGCGGCGATGATCCCGTCATCTCCCCGGCCGAAGAACCGGAAGACCAGTGCCAGCAACAGGGGCCAGCCTGGCGGGAAGCGATCGACGGCCGCCTGGGTCGGGGAGAAGTCGATGGTATACCCACGTCCGGCTTCAAGGGCCAGGGCACTGCCCCAGTAGGTGCCGTCGTCGTTGGTGAAATTCGCGATGCCCCAGCGCGCACCGCACACGCCGGCCCAGAGCGCGACGGCCATCAGCAGGAAAGTCAGGCCAGGGGCGAGGAGCCTGACACGCGAGGTGCCTCCGGTGACCTCGGGAGGGGCACCGGCGGCCACGCTCAAGGCAACAGCCTCGGCGCACCGGGTGCCGGAGCCGGAACGGCACCCGGTGCGCCCGGACGCGCCTGCACGACGTGGCGAATGGCGAGCAGGTCCTGGTTGATCGAAGCCATGCGCCGATCGTGGTCCTCGAGAGCCTGCGAGACCCGGTCCTCGGCATCCCGGGAGGTCTGGTACTGCTTGACCAGGCTCTGGACCAACTGCAGGAGCCGACCCTGCGATTCCCGCTGTTCCGCGAGGATGGCCGCCATCTCCTGCTGGGCCTGGTTGCGGAACTCCTTGAGGTCCTCACGCCCGCGGTAGGTTTCCTGCTGAAGCTGCTCCATCCGGGCATGCAGGGCCGTGACATCATCGAGACACTCCTCGAAGCGCCCGCCCAATTTCTCGAGGCCCTCCGCGGCAAGAAAGACCTTGCCCTTGAGAAGATCCAGATCCTTGTCAGCCCGCTCGCGCTTCCACTCGGCCTCGTTCGAAAGGCGCTCGGAGCGTGCCACGGCATCCTCGACAAGGATGCGCAGCTTCTCGACCTGTCCCTCGCGCTCGAAGAGCCTGTCCTGGAAGGCCGAAAGCTCGTCCGCCATGCGCTGGTGCAACACGGCACCCGACTGCTCCCACTCGGCCCGCGTCGCCTCGAATCGCACCGTCGTGTCCTTGAGCTCCTCACGGGCAAGCTCGACCTGGTGCATCTGCTGGCGCAGCGAGGACAGGTCCGTCAGTGCCTGCCGGCGGACATCCTCGACCTCGGACAGCACCTTGGCACGCATCTGCTGGAACTGGCCCTCGAGCTCGGCAGCCCGCTCCGCGGCCTGTGCACCGTGAAGCTTGGCCTGGGCCCCGTCCTGGGCCATCTGCCGCAGGGTCTCGCGGGTCTTGCCCTCGAGCAGTTCCATGTCCCGGGCCATCGCCTCCTGGCGACCGAGCAGGTCATCCGACAGCTTGTCCTTGAGATCATCGACGGCCCGACCGAGCGTCTGGTCCATCTCGCCCAGCCGCTTCTGGACCGCCGATAGACGCTTCTCCAGACCTGCCGCCTGCTGGCGGTGATCGGCCTCGGCCTCATACATCCGGGTACGCAGCTCCTCGAGCGTGGCCGTCAGGACCTCGCCCTCGGCCTTGCCTGCGAGGTCGGCGCGCGTCATCTCGAGCGACTGTGCCAAGGCCTTCATCCGGCCCTGATGCACCTCGAGAATCTCGTGAAACTGGCGCCGCGTCTCCTCGATCGTCAGCTCGAGGGACTGCTGCAACTGCCCCAGCATCCGCTCATGGTCCCGGCCTTGCTGCTGGACCGCCTGCCGCAGGACCTGGCCCTCGTCGGGCACGGCACGCTGCGCGTCGCGATGGGCCTCGGCCAGCGCGTCATGAGCCACGGCAGCCATGGGTGGCGCCGCATCGGCATCCAACGGCACGTCCTCCCAGTCGCCCTCGAGCGTCACCGGCTCTTCCGGTCGGCGCCGGCGCCATGAACCCAGCATCCGCCAGCCACCGAATCCCAGCGCCAGCAGCAGGATGCTCCCCGCAATCATCCGCCACGGCAAGGATCCGCCCTCGGCCTCGAGGGTGATGGGCGGGTCCACGGGCCAAGCCGCCCGAAGCCTGTTCTCATCGGGCAACTCACCCCCCGCACGCAAGCCTGCCTTCGGGGCCTCGACCATCACGGCCCAGTCGGCAGGCTGGATCCGGGCAAGACCGTAGATGGCCCGGCTGCTCTCGAACGTGCCCTGCGGCTGCGCCATGGCGGGCAGCAAGGCATCCGGCCCGAACGCCAGCGGGCGCCCGGCAAGCGACGAGAGGGGCGTTCCGCTGCCGTCCAGCAGGACCATGCGGCCACCCTCGCCAATCCGGGCCGATCCGAAGGGCGCGAGCAGCCGTTCAGCGACCAGCTCGGCCCGGATCAGGCGTTGGCGTTCCACCATGGGCACCACCACGAGGATGCGCGATTGCCCGGAGACAGCGTGCATGCCCACCCAAGGCTTGCCCGTGCCAAGGGAGGCCAGCGTAGCCGGCACGATGCCGTCACCCGGTCCCCAGGCCGTCACCCGGACACCATCGGTGGCCTTGTCCGCCCAGCGCAGCGTGGCCTTGGCGCCTTCACGGGGGTTGCCATCGGCAAATGCCTGCATCAGCTGCACCGTCTGGTTGAGGACGTCCTGCACGAGACGGGCTTGCGTGACAGCCAGGGCCTGGACCCGCGGATAGGCCTCCTGCAGGGCGGGATCGCCTGTTCCGGGATCCTCGGCAGGGCGGGCGGCACGACCCTCACGCCCTGGTGCCGCGGGATCCTGCCGTTCGGTGGCCGGTGCCTTGCGTGCCCGGCGTGCCTCGGCTGGGCCGGAGAGCATGATGCCGAAGGCCAGGAGGCCAATGCCGAGGGAGCTGCTGCGCATGGTGAAGGGCTACCTTTCCAGTACACGATCCTGCCGTCGGCCGGACGGCCACGCTAGGACATGCCTCACAGAACCGGAATGACCCGGTACCCTGTTGCCATGCAAAGCGGGCAGTCGCGGGAATCCGAGGCGATAGGCCCGGCTCCTGTGCCCTCGCGTCTCGCCCTTGTCCGACGAAGCCTCGCGTGGCTCCGGGTCGGCGTGCCGGTGTGCCTCGCCCTCGGATGCGCCCGGCTCTGGGCGAGGCTCGGGGCAACGGAACGCGCCGAGGCTGCCGAGCACGTGGCCGTGCATCGGCTGTGCCATGGCCTGATGCGACTGGGACCGGTCGGCATCAAGCTGGGTCAGATGCTCTCGACACGGGTCGACGTCCTCCCACGAAGCTGGCGCAAGGTCCTGCAACGCCTTCAGGACGCCGTGCCGCCGGAACCTCCCGAAACGGCCCTGGCCTTGCTGCGAGGAGAGTTGGGCGATCGGCTGGGCACCCTCCTCGTGACCGTCGATCCTGTGCCCCACGCAGCGGCGTCGATGGCGCAAGTCCACCGTGGGCGCCTGCACGACGGTACCCCGGTCGCCGTCAAGATCCGCCGTCCCGGCCTCGCCGGGCGCATTGCCGTGGACGGCGCGCTGCTCAAGGCGACGGCCTCCCTGCTGGCCTGGTGGACCGGGAGAGCCGCGAACCAGCCCGGAAAGAGGCTGCCGACGGGGATGCTGCGCCTGAAGGCACTTCCGTGGCAAGCCATGGCGGAAGACTTTGCACAAGGCCTCGTCGCGCAGATGGACTTCAAGGCCGAGGCTGCCAACGCCGATCGCTTCCGCGCCAACATGGCAGGCCAGCCCGGCATCCTGGCCCCCCGGCCCTACCTCGAGCTGACGACGTCGGCCGTGCTCGTCATGGCGTGGATCGACGGCGTCAAATTCCATGACCTCGAGGGCATGCGTCGCATGGGCGTGGACTTCCGGGGTCCCGTACGGCTCGGCGTCACGTGCTTCGTGCAGCAACTGCTCGAGGATGGCTTCTTTCACGCCGATACGCATCCCGGCAACATCCTCGTCACGCCGCGGGGCGAAGTGGCCTACCTGGACTGGGGTCTGGTCGCGACCTTCCCGACCTCGCTCCGGCTGGCCCTCGTGGGCTGCTTCCTCGATCTGGTTCGCGAGGACTGGGACGGCCTGGTGACGGGCTTGTCCGAGCTGGGCATGTTCCCCCCCGACGTCGACCGGACGCGCCTCATCCCCCTCCTGAAGGACATGGTCGACATCCAGATCGGACGCAAGGGCACGCGCATGTTGCCACTGGGCGAGGTCCTCGAGCGCCTGATGGTCATGCTGGAGGAGCAGCCTTTCTACCTGCCGGACACCTTGGCCACACTGGTCCGCACGGCGAGCACCATGGAGGGCATGGTCCTGGAGACCTGGCCGGACTTCAAATTCCTCGAAGTCGCCCTGCCCGCAGCCGCCCGGCTGATGCTGACAGGCGAGACGCCCGCCCTTCGCCGGCGCCTTGTCGCAGAGTGGATGCCCGGTGGGAAGGCTGACCTCGATCGCGTGGAGGCAACCCTCGCCATGGCTGCCCGCGAGCGCCCCCTCCCCGTCGCCTCCTGGTTGCCCGAGGCACTCCATTGGCTGCTGGCTGGCGACGGCCATCCCTTCCTCGTATCCCTGATCGAGGCCGCATGGCCCTCCGAACCCGACACGACTTCCCTCGAGGCCGCGACGCGGCTCGGGGACGTGGTCCGCCACCGCATCGACCTCGAAGGACTTGATCTGGCCAAACTGGCCGAATCCCTGTCGCCGTGGCTCGTGACGGAGCCCGGCCTCGCCTGGCTGGGAGACCTGCTCCGTCGCCTCGCGGCCCGGGATCCGGAGGACCCGCTGCTGGTCCCGCTGCTGGAAGCCCTTGCCCGGCACGGACCACCTGACCCCAGTGCCCTTTTCAGGCCGATCGCCGCCCTCACCGGCACGGTCTTCAGGCAACCGGCCGCCTGGTGGGGTCCTTTCCCCGATTGGCTGGGGCACCTCGCGCGCAGCAAGGCCGCCGTGGCGGTCGGTACCGCCTGGCTGCCGCTGTTTCTGGATGCCATGGCAGGGGCCGATGACGCGACTCTCGAGGTCTTGCTGAAGGGCCTCGCGGAAAGCCCGCAATCCCTCGCGCCGTTCGTGGAAGCCGGCGTCACGGTGCTGGTCGCTCAGGACAGGACCGGCAGGGGCACGCTGGTGCGAGCCGGGACCCTGCTTACCGGGCGTTCGACCCTTGTGCTCCTGCTTGCCGGCCGGGTTGCCGCGAGACCCGACGTGGTGGCGGCGCTTGCCCGAAAGGGCCCCGAGCTGGCAGGCTGGAGCCTGCGGGCCCTGCGGCGCCCGTGACCGGAGGACGCTTGCCTTGTTCCTGAAACTGCGCGACCTGGGCGAACTGCGCCTGCTTACAGCAGCACTCATCGCGGAACGCCCCGAGTTGTCCCCGGCCGAAGCCGAGGCGTTGCCGGCCGAGACGATGGACCCGCTCATCAACCGGCTCTTGCAGGCCGCCGAGACGCAAGGTTTCGGTCATGAGACGGGGTTGGCGCTCGAGGCCGCGGAGCGCGATCGCCTGCTGTCCGCCGTCGAGAAGCAACTCGATCTGGCCGCCGAGCAAGGTGAACTTTTCCTGGTCGGGGACCTGGAAGCCGTCCTTCGGAAGCTGGGCCAGGGCGCCTGAGCGACGGCCTTACTGGGCCACGTGGCTGACCACGACCGGGAAGACATCCCTCACCAGCAAGGGCTGGCTGCGCGGGCGTCCCCGCAGCTGCATCCAGAGGCCCACGGAAAAAGTGGGCAACGTCTGCTCGTTGTTCATCGGATACATCCGCAGTGTCACCGAGGCCGAGCCGACAGCAGGGGGCTGCAGGGCCCAGTTGCCCCAGACCGTGCCGACCTTGCCCCCGATATCGAGGCGGAACAACTTGCCGGCCGCAAAGGGCACGGCCGACCCCGGCGCGTTGTAGCCACCCGTGAGAGGCCGGAACCAGACCCCGCTGCGATCCGGCAGGGTCTCGACACTCAGGGACACGAGGTCTTCGGTGTTGCCCCGAGGAATGTTGGAAACGCCCAGAAGGGTGAAGGTCCGTGCGGTGCCGGCCCCGACGGTGATGGCGGGTCCCACGCCCTGGCGCGCGCGATAGTCGCCCCCGGGCGCCCCGAGGACATCCACGGAACCGCCGGTGATGGCCGTGACCCGCAAGGCATCCGGAATGTAGAAGGACATCGTCGCGACCTCGGATGGACCGGTCAGCCAGACACCCTCGGTAGCCTCCTCGTCGAAGGCCATCAGGCCACCCGGCCGCTGGGCGTAGGGCAGTGGGTTGCCCGGCTCGTAGACAAACCGCAACGTCCGGGTTCTGAAGCCCGTGCCCCCCAGGGGCGAGAACTCGCGCCTCAGTCGCGGCAAGGTCACGGCCGCCTCGCCGAACGTCAGGCCGCTTTCAGCTGCGAATTCGAGGTCCGCAGGCACCGTCGCCGGCAGGGGAATGGCCAGGGTATTCCAATTGGGCGTGTTGGGAGAGCCTGCACCGCTCTTCTCGCGGTAAGCATTGGCACCATTGCCTTGCGCCACGTAGCCGTCCGGCCAGCAAACGCCCCCGAAGCCCTCCTCGGAACCCAACCGGGCCAGCACCCTGCCCGCCCGGTCAGGCAGGCGGACGGCATCGATCGTCAGCAACTGGACCGACTCCTGGCTGCGGTAGACCAGCATGAATCCAGTCATCAAACCGGCCAGCGTCACGGTGGACAACAACAGCTCCAGCAGGCTGAAGCCGCGGATGGCCGATTGCCGGCCCTTCCCCGTGCCTACTGCAGCCCCAGTAACCACGGGTATCCTTTCCTGGGCCACACCGTGACCCTCGGCGTCACATAAGTGCCCTCACCCAACTTGTAGAGCCGGACAAGGTCCGGGTATGCGCCCGTCGTCACGTCGGGCTGCCTAAGTACCACGTAGATCGAGACCGGATCGCACCGGTGGTTGCCCCCTGCAACCAGAGGGTCCGGGAGGCAGCCGGCCTGGGCCGCAGGCGTCACCCGCACCTCGTAGGCCAGGCCTGATGGCTCGACGATCGGAGGGACGACGGGAAAACGGCGTCCCTCCTCGAGCGGAGTCTGCGCCATGACGGCATGCATCTGCTGCATCACGAGCCGCTCGACGATCGTGGCGTGGCCTTCCTCACGCTCGAGGGCCTCGACCTGCCGGAACACCACACGGGTCATCTGCGCCAAGGCCACGGTCCCACCGGCCAGGATCACCCCGGCCAGCATCGCCTCGAGCAGATTGAAGCCACCAGGGGGCCGACGCCGTCCTCTCAAAACGCGTTGCCCCCGTCGATGATGCGGGTCGTGACACGGGTGCCGGCGCCTTGGATGGGAACGCTCTCGAACTCGGTCAGCAAGCTGCGCGACACCTGGCCGACCTGGCTGTTGTCCTGACGGGTCCGGAGCGAGCACGAGAAACGGACGCGCAGGATGCGCCGCACGACATTGCTGCCCACCTGATCGGTCCGGGCCTCGACAATCTCGCGCAGGACCGAAGCCGTCGCCATGCCGGCAGGCTCCGGCGTGGGGGAGGGGCCGGAGGGAGCGGGCGACGAGGTCAGGGCCGCCGTCAAGTCCGGCATGTCGGCAAAGACCACCGGCACAGGGGCAACGACGGCCGTGGGGAGGCTTGCCGGTGCAGAGGCCACGAGACGGGCATACTCGGCATAGGCCCGCATGTTGCAGGCGTGCGCCTGGGCGCCCAGCAACTGGCCCGAGACCCGCTCCTGGTCAAGGCGGCGCATCAGCATGCGCGAGACTCCCAGCGTGGTCACGGTCATCGCCGAGACCAGGATGGTGGCGATCAGGATGGCGTTGCCGCGAGGTGGGCGGGGCATCCCTGACAGTGTACCCATCCCGGGCTTCTCCTCGCGGCAGCCGGCGCCCGAACACTGCGTGAACACTTGCATGCAGCCCATTTGAATGGTAACTTGGCATCCACTTCCAACGGTGGGACCCGTCCCGCCGTTTTTTCATAACTACCGGCACGATGCCCGCGTGCCCAGGAGGATTCCGTGGACGAACCGCGCAGCGACGCGACCCCCGAACAGATTGCTCCGGAAGCTGCCACCGCCGACACGACAGCGACCGAGGCCCCTGCTACCGCGACACGGCGGCGGCGTGGCCTGCTGGCGTCGATCGTGGATGCCGCGAAGTCCGTGCTGCTTGGATCGCCCGTGGCACCGCCGGACACCGGTCTCTCCCCCTCCGGCGCCCCAGCCGCCTCTGTGGTCGCCCAGCCAGAACCAGAGAAGCCGGCCGTCGAAGCGGCACCGGCAATCGTCGACGTCGATTCCGGGACCGAGGCGCCTGCCTTCGTCGCAGCCGGCGAACCCGGCGCCCAGGACGCGCCGGATGTCTCTCCCGAATCCTCGATCGACACCGCGCGCCCTGCTTTCAAGGCGACGACCCGCATCGACGAACTCCTCGCGGTCGACGAGGGCCTGGGCGACCTGCCCGCCAGCTACGATACCGATCGTGCCGTGTTGCTCGTCCGCGACCCTTACTGGATCCACGCCTACTGGGATCTGTCGGGCACGACCCTCGACAAGGCACGTGCGCGCGGCGATCACCGCCAGATCCTGCGCGTGCAGGAATGGGTGCCGGGCGGCCGGCATCCCGGATACTTCTACGACGTGCCGGTCCCCGGCCCGGCCCGTAGCTGGTACCTGCGCCTGCCTGGCGACGGACGCAGCTATCGCGTCGAGGTCGCCCTGCAGTTCCGCGGCGGCGGCTTCGAGACCGTGGCCGTCTCCAACCTGGTCGAGGTGCCGGCCGACGGCCCCAGCCCCATCGTGGCGGACCGCTTCGTGGACCCGGCAGAGGAACCCTCGTTCCGCCCCCACGGTGTCTCGACGCTGCCCCCGCGCCACGAGTGGACGACGGCCGAAGGCCCGTGGCCCGGCGATCTCGAGCCGGACTGGGCCGACGACGAGGTGGCCGCGCATGCTCCGCCATCCCCGGCCATGCCCGAGATGCCCAGCCGCCTGATGAGGTCACGCCTGGTGCCGCGCATCCAGAACCCTTCGTCGGCGGGCAACCCCTGGGTCGAAGCCGGAGAGGACACCGAGGCACCCGGTGGCCCCAGCTCAGCCAGCCTGTCCAGCCACGCGTGGGCCCCGTCCCAGCAAGCCCCGCTCGCCTCGGGCGTCGGCGCGCGTCCCAAGGGCTTCTGGCTGGTCGCCGATGCCGAGGTCATCGTCTACGGCGCCACGGAACCCGATGCCGTCGTGACCTTCCGGGGCGAACGCATCCCGCTCAATCCCGACGGGACCTTCCGATTCCACTTCCACCTGCCCAATGGCACCCATCCCATGCCCATCCGGGCCGTGAACGCCGATGATGACGACGAGCGCGCCATCACCATCACGGTCGGACGGCAGACGGAAGGCGACGGCCGCGTCAACCTGCGACGCCAGGCCTGATCCATCCTTCCGAGGCAACCAGGAGACTTCCCCCATGCCCAAGGGTTACCTTGCGCTGGTGCTGCACGCGCACCTGCCGTTCGTCCGCCATCCCGAGCACAGCCACTTCCTCGAGGAAGACTGGCTCTACGAGGCCATCACCGAGACCTATGTCCCGCTGATCAGCATCTATGACGAGTTGGTCCGCGAAGGCATCGACTTCCGGATCACGATGTCGATGACGCCGCCGCTCGTGGCCATGCTGACGGACCCGCTCCTGCAGCGCCGCTACGTCCGCCATATCGACGAACTCATCGAGCTGGCCGAAAAGGAAAAGGTCCGCACGCGCGGCGACGAAGCCTTCCAGCGCCTGGCCGATTTCTACCTCGACCGATTCCGGCGTATTCGCCACGTTTTCGTCGATCAGTACAAGGGCAACCTGATCACGGCCTTCCGCAAGTTCCAGGACCTGGGTGTCCTCGAGATCGTCACGTGCTGCGCCACGCACGGGTTCCTGCCGCTCATGCAGGTCAACCCCGAGGCTGTCCGTGCCCAGATCCTGGTGGCCGCGAACCATTACCGCCATCACTTCGGCCGTGGCCCTCGCGGCATCTGGCTCGCCGAGTGCGGCTACTTCCCCGGGGTCGATGCCTATCTGGCCGAGGCCGGCATCAAGTACTTCTTCACCGACACGCACGGCATCACCCACGCCACGCCGCGCCCGAGGCACGGCGCCCATGCCCCCATCTACTGCGCCGGAACGGGTGTCGCGGCCTTTGCCCGGGACGCCGAGTCCAGCCGGCAGGTCTGGTCCAAGGACGAGGGCTATCCAGGCGACTACAACTACCGCGAGTTCTATCGCGATGTCGGCTATGACCTGCCCCTCGAGTACATCGCCCCCTACATCCAGCCGACCGGTGACCGCAAGAACACCGGCATCAAGTACTACCGGGTCACGGGCAAGACCGACCAGAAGCTGCCCTATGATCCGCACGTCGCTGACGAGCGGGCCAAGGAACATGCCGGCCACTTCATGTGGTGCCGCGAACAGCAGGCCGCGCATCTGGCCGGCTCGATGGGGCGCCCCCCGATCGTCGTGTCACCTTATGACGCCGAGCTCTATGGACACTGGTGGTACGAGGGTCCCAACTTCCTGAACTACCTGCTGCGCAAGACGGCCACCGAATCCTCGGTGCTGAAGCTGACCACCCCGGCCGAATACCTGGAGCAGCATCCCGTCCAGCAGGTGGCCACGCCTCCCTTGTCCAGCTGGGGCGCCGAGGGCTACGCCTCGTTCTGGCTGAACGACACCAACGCGTGGATCTACCCGCACCTGCACGAGGCTGCCGAGCGGATGATCGAGGTTGCGGCCTATCCGGACGACAGGCTTTCGCCGCTCGAAGAACGGGCGCTCAACCAGATGGCCCGCGAATTGCTGCTGGCCCAGTCGTCGGATTGGGCGTTCATCATGAAGACGGGCACGATGGTCGACTACGCCAACAAGCGGACTCGGACCCACCTGCTGCGCTTCCAGCGTCTCTACGAGCAGGTGCGCGCAGGGCGCGTCGACGAGCCGTGGCTGGCCAAGGTCGAATACCTCGACAACATCTTCCCCGAAATCGACTTCCGCGCCTACCGGCGGGAAGGCGCCGCAGCAAGGTCCGCCACGACTCTCGCTACCAGGTCCTGAGGCACGTCGGTCGAGACGGCCACCTGGCCCTCGCGCACCGGCAGCACCCAGCGCAGGCGACCGCCGACCGCTTTCTTGTCGCGCGGCAGGGCCGCGACCACCGCGTCCGGGTCCTGTTCGTGCGTCACGGGCAAGTCGAAATGACGCAGCGTGTCGGCCAGTCGGTCCTCGATGCCGGGGTTGCCCACGCCGACGGCCTCGGAGATGCGGCACGCCGCGCGAAGTCCCACCGCCACGGCCTCGCCATGCGTCAGGCCTCGGAAACGGGCCGCGACCTCGAGCGCATGCCCGACCGTGTGACCTAGATTCAGGCTCAGGCGGGGTCCGCGGCGCTCGTCGGGATCGGCGAGCACGACGCGAGCCTTGTGACGGGCACAGGCCTCGAGAATCTCATGCAGTTGGCTCGCAGCCCACGCACGCGGATCGGCAGGCAGGGCGCGCAGGCGCGTGATGGCGCCATCACCGGCCAGCCACAGGGTCTTGATGACTTCGGCGAGGCCACTTCGCCATGCCCGCGGCGGCAAGCCGGCCAGCACTGCGGGCTCGATCCCCACGGCCAATGGTTGGTGAAAGGCACCCACCATGTTGCGACCAACTGCGTGATTCACCGCAACCTTGCCGCCCATGGCGGCATCCACCTGGGCCAGCATGGTGGTGGGC
Source organism: Candidatus Sericytochromatia bacterium (assembly GCA_035286125.1). Lineage (GTDB taxonomy): Bacteria > Cyanobacteriota > Sericytochromatia > S15B-MN24 > VGJW01 > VGJW01. The sequence goes on along the minus strand of JAYKIS010000048.1, from coordinate 1,046 downwards.
AGCACCACCCAGGGCATGCCGCGCCCCACGAGCGAAGCCGCCAGGCCCGCCACATCCCCGACCGTGCCGCCCCCAAGGGCCACCAGCGTATCGTGGCGGCCGAAGCCCAAGGCCAGCAGCTCCGAGACCAGACGGCCCAGAACGCGCCAATCCTTGGCCGGCTCGCCGTCGGGTACTTCGAGGACATGCATCTCCCGGCCCAGATCGGCAAGCAGACCCTCCACGGCAGGCCCGAACCGGCGCCGAACGGGCGCCGAGGTCACGAGCGCGACCCTTCGCGACGTCAGCCTCAAGGCGCGGTCGAGTGCGCCGATGCCCACCAGGATCTCGTGGGGTGCGGCATCCGCAAGTGAGATGCAGCCGGGCCGCAGGCTGTCCGCAAGGTCCCTCGCCACCTGATCGGGAGGTCGACGCCCCGCCGGGAATCGACGCAATTGGCCCAACCGCGTCCCCTCCCGGGCATCCAGCAGGCGAGGCAGGGCCGCAGGAGCGTCGAGCAGCGGGCGATCCCCTTGCCGCAGACGACGGGCAAGGGTGGCGCGGGGAACATCCAGCCACACCACGGTGCCACGACGTGCCACGATGGCCCGCGAGGCGGCATGTTCGAGGGTCCCTCCCCCGAGGGCAACCACCCGGGGACCTGCAGCCGGCAGGGCTTCCAGCGCCCGCGCCTCGGCTGACCGGAAGGCGTCGAGGCCACGCTCACGGATGAAGGCAGCCGCAGGTCGCCCCTCACGCTCCCCCAACCACACATCCAGGTCCGTGAACGGCAAGCCGAGTTCCGCGGCCAGCAGGGGCCCGACTGTCGTCTTGCCCGACCCCGGATGACCCGCGAGGAACCAGATGCCCGCCTCATCGACTGCGGGACCGACACCGCACGTACAGGTGCCGCCGCAACCGGACATCGTCACGGCACCCCCCAAAGAGAACGGGGTCCCCGAGAGAGCACTCCCGAAAACCCCATTTGAGGCTCCCCGCGAAGGATTCGAACCTCCACAAGCAGATCCAGAGACTGCGGTCCTACCATTAGACGAGCGGGGAAGACA
>JAYKIS010000047.1:0-8740 GCA_035286125.1 Candidatus Sericytochromatia bacterium | reverse complement strand
GATGTCATCCAGCGAGCTGAACCGGGCCTCGGCGGCCTTGAACTTTCCGACGGGCGACAACTGGGGTTCGTCGAACGACTGTCCGCTCCAGAACAGCAATCGGGTTCCGTCCCGGTGGGTGCTGGTCCCGACGATGGGGTTCCGATTGAGGAACCACACGGGATGGCCGTGCCAGACCTTGCCCTCTGCATCGGGCAAGGCTCTCGCGATGCTGTCTGCCAAGGCTTCACAGATCGGCCGGTCCCTGTCCGACTGCGACGCGTTGTAGGTGGCAATGTCCTTGTTCACAGGCTGGCTTCCTGAATCGTCCGGGCGCAGCGCCTGATCAGGCCACAGGCCCATGTTCCCGAGCAAGGGAAAGATCTGGAGGCCTCCAGATTACACAACCTCTAAGCACCGCGGTCTACTCGGCACCGCAGTTAGAGAAGTGGAGCGTGCCGAAGGCGAGGCGTTCCGGGCGCATCGCTTGCTTTGGGATGCGGTACTGGAAGGGGCGCGTCGGATCGTCGACGGTATCGATGGACTCGCGAGGCTGGTGGTTGTCGAAGACGTTCACGAACTACCCCCCACGCCATCCCCCTTGAGCGTGCGCTGAATGACGGAAGGGACCCGGCAATCCGTGTTCGCGCCCGTGTGAATGATTCCCCACGCCATCTGGACGGGCATGCTCCTGCGCCCGCGCTAGAGGTGAAGGACGTCCCGATGCACCAATTCTGGTCGGTAGCGATCTGGGGTCAGGGTCACTGGATGGATCGGCTCTGCGATTCACGGTCAGCCCTGTGCCCTTCCCCTGTTCAAGGACGTGCGCATCCTGTCGATAATGAATGTAGCCGAAAGGGGACACCGTGGCTGAAATCGGACTTGAATTCGACCCCGTCTGGGAGCGCCTCTACGCAGAGGGCCACCACCTCAACAAGTACCCGTTCAACAATGTGCCCAACTTCTTCTTCCGATACCTGCCGAGGGCCAGGCCCATCTCCGAGGTGAGGGTAATGGAGGTCGGCTTCGGAGCGGGTAACAATCTTTGGATGGCCGCTCGCGAGGGTGCCCAGGTCTGCGGCGTCGACGCAGCGCCCAGTGGCGTAAGGTTCGCGCGGCAAAGATTTCAGTTGGATGGCCTTTCCGGCGATCTGCGTGTCGGGGACTTCACAAGGTTGCCATTCGACGATGCCAGTGTGGACATGGCGATCAACAGACAAGCTCTGACCCAGGTCAGCCATAGTCGCGCCCGGGTAGCTGTTGCGGAAATCCATCGGTGTCTGGTGCCAGGGGGGGTATTCTGGTCGAACATGTTCTCGGATCGGAGCTTGCGGGGCGGAACGTCCCTCGGCGATGGCCTGTGGACCGATCTTGATGCCGGCAAGCTCGTTGGGGTGGGCCAGACCGCATTCCACAGCCGCGAGGACATCGAGGCCATGTACGGTCCTGGTTGGCAAATCCTCGAGCTGGTTCACCAAGACAACACCGAGTTCGACCCGAAAAGCGGGGAAAGCTACAGCTACTGCGAGTGGTACATCGTCGCACGCAAGACCGCCTGACAGCGGCCAGATCGGGGTGTGACGAAGCATCCATGAGGGTTCTGGTCGTCGGCAGCGGCTTCGAGGGAATCTACACTGCCTATCTCCTGGCCACTGAACGAGGTGCGGATGTCGAGCTGATCGACCCGGGATCCAGCTTTGGCGGGATTATGGCAGGGGTGCGCCATCGCGGAGTTGCACTGGATCTTGGCTGTCAGGTCTTCGACAACTTCGATGCCGGAATCACGCAGACGCTGCAGGCCTTGTGCCGGGGCAAGTGGAAAGGCCAGACGCTTGCCTATGGCAGCCGAATCCATGGCAGTACCTCGAAGGTGATGTCCACACCCGACCTCTCTTTCGCGCCGCCGGAAGTGGTGGAACGTATGCTGGAGGAGGTGCTGACCCGGGCGGTACCCACGCCTCCGGGCCTGGACCTGAGGGCTCACTGCGAGGCTCGATGGGGACCTACTGCGGCCAGGCTTCTGGAACCTGTCTGCCTGAAGGTTTTCGGAATGCCGGCCACCCAACTCGATGCTCTCAGCCGAATCTACGTTGGCCTCGGGCGAATCAGGCTGGCCGACAGCGAGCGTTCAAGCATGCTCAGGAGCCTGAATCCCGAACTGGATGAACGGCTCGCTATCCCGCGTACGGATGGGCCGGGTTTCTACCCTGAAGCCTGGGCCCGACTGCCTGCCCCCAACCTTCTTCCGGTGCCTGAAAGCTTCGTTGGGTTCTGCGACGAGGCCCGGATTGCCTTGGAGGAGGTCGGAGTCCGCGTGACCATGCAGACCGGCTTGGTGGGGATGGAACCGGGGGTGCCCGCCCGCGTGACCATGCGCACGACCGGTTCGGGACAGGTTCGCAAGGATACCTATGACGTCGTGGTGTGGACCCTGCGCTTTCCATCGCTCGAGCCCCTGCTGCTTGGCGACGACACATTGTCCCGGCATCTTGCCCCGATGGGCATGCACCTTTTCTATCACTTCACCGAGGAGAACAACCTTGGCGACCTGGAATACTTCCAGAACTATGATCCCGACGTGTCCTGGTTTCGCTGGAGCGCTATGGGACGCTACACCGGACAAAGAACCACAGAGGGACTTTCCTTCTGTTGCACCGAGATCCCCGATCACGGTTCAGGCGGTAGCTCGGAACAAGCGGAGGCCGTCTGGTCCGAGGTGCGGCAACTTGGTTTGGTCAGGGGGCGGCATGATGGCAGGCCACACTATGTACACGCCCCGCGCTGCCTGGTCAGGTACCTGCCAGGATTCTCTGCTGCTGCCGACCAAGTGATGCGCCGGCTGGATGTCGAGTTTCCGGCCTTGCTCTACAATGAGCCCCACATCTTCGGACGGATTGCCGCCGCCCGATACATTCGTCAACGGGCCTTGGCCCGGCTTTGACAGAGGTGCCCCGTGGTTCAGGAATCCATACGCCTGTATCTGGCCCAGACTTTCGGCCTTGTCGACATCCCCGATGACGTCGCCCTGTTCGACAAAGGGTATCTGGACAGCCTCCAAGCCATGGAACTTGCCCTGTTCGTGGCCGATGCCTTCGGCGTCGAGATTGGCCAGGACGACATGCGCATCGAGAACTTCGCATCCATCGAGGCCACGGCGGCCTTCGTCGACCGTAAGAAGAACCCTGCGGTCGGCCCATGAGGCGGGTTTCCGGCGCACAGGTTGCCGAAGCCCTGGACAATCTGGGACTTGGGGCTGGCGATCATGTGATGGTGCACTCCTCGATCTTGCCCTTCGGCTTACCTGAAGCCGGGGTCGCAACCTTCCTTGGTCCGCTGCTGGCCGCCGTCGGTCCTCGGGGAACGATTGTCGCTCCCACCTTTACCTTCGGCTTCATCAGGACGGGCGTCTACGATGTTGCCGATACGCCTTCGGTCGGCATGGGCACCTTGGCCGAAGCCATCAGACGCCATCCATCCTCACACCGCAGCCGCCATCCCATCCAGTCCATCTCCGCCATTGGGGCGATGGCCCGTGAGCTATCCTCGCTTGAGACACCCTCGGCGTATGGCCCGGGGTCAGCATTCGAGCGACTGGTAGAGCAGGACTTCAGGATATTGCTGCTGGGCGCAGCCCCAAACCACATCTCGGTATCACACCTTTCGGAGGAGCGGGCGAAGGTTCCCTACAGATTTGCCAAGACGGTCGAAGGTGTCGCCAGGCTGGCATCCGGGGAAGCTCCGAAATCCGGAAAGTGGTCGTTCTATGCTCGATATCTGGATATCGACATCTTTCCCGCGCGTGAGGACGAAGTCGTCGAGCGTCTTGTAGCCGCGGGATCCTGGCGTACGGCGGAATTGCAGGGCGTTCCGGTGCAGTTGGGGTCGTCTCGGGCCTTCTGCTCGAATATCGATGCGGAACTGGCGGCGGACCCCTATTGGCTCCTGCCGAATCCGGACCAGGTTCGCGAATTCTGCGTTGGCAAGGCCGGATCGTGCGCCTAACCCGCGTGAAGGGACAGTTTGCAGATGACGCGTTGTCCCACTGGGCGACCGTCCGTCCTGAGAACGCCGTTCTGCTCGCGGGCGACAGGGTTCTCGACTACGGCACGCTGAACACCGAGGTAGATGCACTGGTGGTCGCGTTGGGACGACACGGTGTGACTCAAGGCGACCATGTCGGAACCTTGCTTGACAACAGTCCGGAGATGGTCATCGCGGCGCTCGCGATTCTTCGGGCGGGCGCGGTCCTCGTCCCCATTCACCCCCGATACCAACCCGCCACCATCCAGCATATCCTCGCGGACGCCGAGGTTCGCCTGCTGGTTTCGCGACGGGATCTTGCACAGCGGGTCGACTTCGAGCCAGTTCTCGATGTCGGGTGCGTGCCCGAGTCTCCGACCGTTCGCCCGGAGCCGGCAGTACGCCGCCCCGAGGACCTTGCCATCCTCTTCTACACGTCAGGATCGACCGGACGTCCCAAGGGCGTGATGATCAGCCATGGAAGCCTTATGCACGGCATCGACAGCGTCTGTACCTACCTGCCGCTGTGCGAACAGGACCGCCTGGGCGCCGTCCTGCCCCTGACCTTCGACGCCGGCCTGAATTTCGTCTTGGCCGGCCTTCACGTCGGTGCCCGCATCGATCTGCTGACCTATATCTTTCCGAAATCACTTGCGGACGCCGTGGCTGCTCGGCAGATCTCGGGCATGCTGGCCGTTCCGCAGATCTTTCGCGCCCTCGCGGAAGCTGGCGACGCGAGCTTTCCCGAGATGCGTTTCTGTGCCTCCACCGGCGGTCGCATGGACCCCGGTGTCATCGATGCATTGACCTCGCAGATGCCCGTCATGAGGTTCTGGGTGATGTATGGATTGACTGAGGCTTTCCGTGCCACCGCGCTGCAGCCGGACTACTTTGCCGAACGAAGGAACTCCATCGGCACACCTATTCCCCATGCCCACGTTCGTATTCTTCGTGAGGACGGTTCGGAGGCCGACCCTCTCGAGGTGGGTGAGATTGCCCAGACCGGTCCATTAATGGGCATGGGCTATTGGAAATCCCCCGAACGGACGGCCGAGCGCTATTGCCCCCTTCCGCCCGCATTCGGCGATCTTCCCTATGACATGGCGGTTCGTTCCGGTGACTTGGGCTGGCGGGACGAAGAGGGATATTTCTACTTCGGGGGGAGGAAGGACCGGATGATCAAGTCCAGGGGTTTCCGCATCGCTCCCGATGAAATCGAACGGGCGCTTCACGAGCACGCTGGAACAGGTGCTGTCTATGTTGCAGGGGTCGAGGATCCGGTCCACGGACAGAGGATCGTGGCATTCCTCGAGACCGATGGCCAGATCCTTCCTGATGATGCAGCCTTGACCGCCGCCTTGCGGCCCCATCTCGCATCTTTCATGCTACCGGACGAGTTTCGCAGGATCCCGCGATTTCCTTTAAGTGGCAACGGCAAGATCGATGGCGCCTCTTTGCTGGGGACTCTTTGAATTCGATGGATTTGCTTTCCGAGCACCATTCCGAAGTCCTGGCACCGTACTTGGGCTCCGGTGGTTCCGTCCTGCTGGACGGCACTTCACCTGAAAGCCTCGCGGACACCTTGGGGACCCCGGCCTATGTCTATTCGGGATCGGTGATCTCGAGGAGGGTTGCGGATCTGCGCCGCGCGATGCCGGCCGGGCTGTCGCTCCACTATGCCGTGAAGGCCAATCCGAATGCGCAGGTCCTGGCGCACATCGCTGGCCTGGTGGATGGGTTCGACGTGGCCTCGGGCGGGGAACTGGAACGGCTTGCAAAGGCGGGTTGTCCCTTCTCCGAGGTCTCCTTCGCTGGTCCGGGAAAGTCTCGGGAGGAGCTGTGCCGGGCGGTTTCTCTGGGCGTGCGCGTTGTCGTCGAGTCCCCTCATCAACTCCTGTTGACCGATGCTGTCGCTCGCGGACTTGGCCGCGTAGCCCGAGTCATGGTCCGCCTGAATGACCACCGTGAGGTTCGCAATGGGGGCCTGAGCATGAGCGGGGGGTCCGTATTCGGGTGGGATCTCGAAGACTACGTGCGGACCGGACAGGAACTGTTCTCATCCCTCTCCCATGTGGTCTTTGAGGGGTTCCACCTCTTCCACGGAACCCAGGTCCTTCAGGCCATGGCTCTGGTCGAAGGGCTGCGTACCTCCGCCGAGCTCTTGCGGACGGTACCTGTCCCCGCAAACCCTGTCCTGATCAACCTGGGGGGTGGCCTTGGGCTTCCGTATGGTCCCAGGGACGTTCCGCTGGATCCGGGTGACCTCACGACGGCCTGGACCGAAGCTTGCCGAACCATCCGCAGTCGTTTCCCGGCGGTCAATATCTGCGTGGAGCTCGGACGCTACCTCGTGGGGCCTGCTGGTATCTATCTCACGCGTGTGGTGGACAAGAAAATGGCCGGGGACAAGCGTTACCTTGTTACGGATGGTGGCCTGCACCATTTTCTGGCAGCTACGGGGAACTTCGGCCAGGTCTTTCGGCGCAACCACCCTGTCTGGCCCGCCAACCCACGCCACGGCACACCCGAAACCGTCACGATTGTGGGACGTCTTTGCACGCCCATCGACGTGTTTGCCCGGGATGTCACGCTGGCACCGGTCGAGATCGGGGACCTGCTCGTCTTATTTCAGGCGGGTGCCTACGGGTTCACGGCAAGCCCGAGGGACTTCCTGTCGCACGACCCGCCGGCGGAGCACTTTCTGTAGGGATGACAGGCCTCTCCTTGGCTCTTTGGTCCGCGACAGGGCCGTGAACCAGAATGCGAGGCAGAACGAGGCTGTCGGGAGGACTTGATGGATACCGGCGAGACGATGCACGGATGGGCACGTGACCTATGGCCCCTGTGCCGAAGCCTGACTGGCCCCGGAGTCAGGGAAACCCTGGCTTACTTGCAAGGCCTGCTGCCTGACCTGAATCTCCACTCCGTACCCAGTGGCACCCAAGCCTTCGACTGGACCGTTCCGAACGAGTGGACCATTCGGGATGCATTCATTGCCAACGAGGCCGGCGAACGCGTCGTGGACTTCCGGAAGAACAACCTGCACCTTGTCGGTTATTCCATGCCTGTGGATGGCTGGATGGACAGGGCGGAGCTGGACGGTCACCTGCACTCGCTTCCGGACCAGCCCGATGCCATCCCCTACGTCACCAGCTACTACAGTCCTCGCTGGGGATTCTGCCTGACGAATCGCCAGAGGGAAGGCCTGGTGGAGGGACGGTATCGCGTCGTGGTCGATAGTACCCTTGCCCCGGGACGGATGGACTATGCCGACTGGATCCTTCCCGGCCAAACAGGCGATGAAGTGCTGATCTCGACCTACATCTGCCATCCCTCGATGGCCAACAACGAGTTGTCCGGTCCGGTCGTTGCGACGGCCCTCGCCCGATGGCTGCGCACCCTGCCCTGCCGGCGGTATACCTACCGCTTCGTCTGGGTACCGGAGACCCTTGGCTCCATCGTCTATCTCAGTCGTCATCTGGAGGAGATGAAGAAAAGGACTGTGGCCGGATATGTCCTGACCTGCATCGGGGATGACCGTGCGTGGTCCTTCCTCCCGTCCAGGCGCGGCAACAGCCTCTCGGATCGAGCAGCCCGGCATGTCCTCCGTCATCTGGCACCGGGCTTTACCGAGTACGATTTCCTGACCCGAGGCAGCGATGAGCGACAATACTGCAGTCCGGGGGTCGATCTGCCCGTAGCGTCCGTCATGCGGTCGAAATATGGAACGTATCCTGAGTACCACACTTCGCTGGACGACCTCAAGTTGGTGACCCCCACAGGCCTCGCTGGTGGCCTTGAGGCGCTCCGTCGCTGTATCGAGGTCATCGAGGCGAACCGTGTCTGGCAAGCAGCGGTCCTGTGTGAGCCCCAGCTCGGGAAGCGGGGGCTCTATCCGACACTGAGCCAGAAGGGTAGCGCGGATGCCATACGGGGTCTGGTCAACCTGCTGGCTTTTGCTGATGGCGAGCTTGACCTGATTGCCCTCGCCGAGCGCATCAACCTCCCCGTTGCGTCGTGCCTGTCCCTGATTGCGCCACTGGTGGAGCATGGGTTGCTCAAGGAAATCACGCAGGCATCAGATCCTGGTAGCCCTCCAGCGAACATGACCCCCGGGCGACACCAGAGCTGACCCCCCTACCACAAGGAGCGAGGGGAGCAAGGACAAACCGGAGTACTCGTCAGTACCTTTCATCCAGGAGGTGCTGACGGTCGAAACCGGATTCGTCAGGGTGGTCCGCGACCTGCACGCGGTGGGCTGGGAGATAAGGCGCAGTGCGCAGGCTCCGGGCATCGTTCGCAATGCCGTGAAATGCTGCTTCTGGGCGGGCCAGATGCAGAGAAGAAAGAACGCCCAGGGGCGCGACGCTTCGACGCGGAGGCCCGCAACCTCGTCGCCGAACGCTACGTCGGGCAAGCCGATGGCAAAGCACTCGTCGTCTTCGACACCCTGCAGGCCCGCGGCTACGAGGTGAGCCTGCGTAACGTGCAGCGCGTGGTCGAGGCCCGGCAACACGAACTCATCGCCTGGCATGTGGCCACGGTGCGCTACGAGATTGCATCCGGCGCGCAGATGCAGGTGGACTTCGGCCAGCGATTCGTGCGGATTGACCTGGTCAAGTCCCAGATCGTGGTGTAACTTCCGCAGTCCTTCCTTTGGGATAACTGGTTGGGTCAGGCCACGAGCATCATGGGTTCCTCCTTGGGATTGCCATCCAGCAGTTCCAGGCTGACGAGGCTC
>JAYKIS010000046.1:0-47689 GCA_035286125.1 Candidatus Sericytochromatia bacterium | reverse complement strand
GACCAGCACCCACCGGGACGGAACCCGATTGCTGTTCTGGAGCGGACAGTCGTTCGACGAACCCCAGTTGTCGCCCGTCGGAAAGTTCAAGGCCGCCGAGGCCCGGTTCAGCTCGCTGGATGACATCACAGCCAAGCCCCTGCAGCGCTGGCTGGAGAAGGCCCGAACGATCCAGTGGGACTACGAGAATGTGGTGAGGAACAAGGGCCTCCTCAAGCGCCGCGCTTGAGCGCCCACCACCCGCCTCCCACCATCTGCGCCAACCATCTCCTCGTCAGCCGCCCCTGAGCACCTTCGCCATCGCCCGACCCTTCGCCAATTCATCGACCAGCTTGTCAAGCATCCGGATCTGGCGCATCAGTGGGTCCGCGACTTCCTCGACCCGGACACCACAGACCAGGCCCTTGATGGCCCCGGCCTCAGGATGCAGGTGCGCCTGCCCGAAGAACTCCGCAAAGGTCGTGCCGGCTTCCAGATGCTGCGCCAGTTGCGCCTCATCGAAACCCGTCAGCCAGCGAATCACGGTATCCAATTCGTCCTTGGTGCGGCCCTTGCGTTCGACCTTGGTCACATAGAGCGGATAGACCGCCGAGAACGGTGTCGAGAAAATCCGATGGGGCTTCGTGGCCCCTGCCTGATCCGTCATCGGCTCTCCATTTCCCCAGACGTCAGAACCCCTGGACCATCCCCACTGTCAGCGTATCCTGAACCGGGGAGACTTGGCCTCCATACCCCGGGTACAGGCCCTCGGCAGCCTCGTCATGCCGGGCCTCGAGGCGCCACTGCCAATCCTTGTGGGGCTTCCAGGTGGCCGTTGCCGTCAGCGAGCGGACCCACGGCACGGGCCAGAATATGGCCCCGGGAATGCGCCCTCCCAGGCCCACCCGCTCTTCCCTGAAGCCATCGAGCCGAACCGCAAGATCCAGGCGATCGTGCACCGAGGCCACCGCCGTCACGGCAGCTGCCTGCCACTGCACCCAACCCGCGGCACCAGCCTCGCTGCCGACGTTCGCGTGGGCGACCCACTTCCACCAACGGTCAGGTCGCCACGTCAGGTGGCCGTCAAGCAGGCTCCGCCAGGGGCGGCCCTCCGGAGCGTCCGGGCCGCGCTCCTGGCTCAACGCAAGCAGCAGCGAGGACTCCAGCCCAGCCCGTGGCCGACTGGTCCATTGCACCATCGGGGACAGACCCGGCGGACCATCGACAACCGCATTCCAGCCGTTGGTCATCCAGAAGGCCAGCCCGTGGCCGGGTGCCACGTCCCACGTCGCCCGCAGGCCCGAGTGGTAGTAAGGCAACGCATAGAACAGGTTCGAGCGCGACCATGTGTCGTTGCTGCGGACGGGCACGCTTTCCGGACCGATGGGAGAGAGGAACAAGCCCGCGTCCACGGCCCAGTCGGGTGCCACGGAGCCACCGGCCCAGGCCTCGAGCAGGTGCCGCCACAAGGAGGCATCGCTGGACCCCACGCCGGCTTCGCCACGCCACGAGGGTTCGGCCGCATAGTACGAGGACGGCGTCAGGCCTGTCTGCACGGCCAGGCGCCCGCGCACCGCCCCACGATCCCACGGCAGGTCCAGCACGACATTGGCCAGGCTGAAGCCCGTGCGGCCGTCCACGACCCTATAGCCATTCACGGGACTGTCGGGCGCCGTCAGGTTGGTCGTCGCCTGGACCTCGACCCAGCCGGAGGGGGATACGGGTGGGGTGTACGGTAGCTCGCTCATGTCTGCCTATCCTAGCCTCCGCAAACCTCGCCGTGGGAGCCAGCCCGGACAAGTCCCGTCGGCGTGACCGTCAGGCGGCCATTCACCCGCCCGGGTCTGAAGGCCTGGATGGTCCGCCGACATCGTGCACCCTTGCAAGCTTGCCTGCTTGCGGCCCTCACGGCCTTGGCGGGGTGTCAGGCCGTAGGTGGCCAGGCGCTTTCCCGCGCCACGGTCTTCGGGTCCCTGACGCCTGCCGGAGCGGCTGTTGCATCGCCCGGTCCGGCAAACTTGCCGGCCCAGCCCGTGCCGGACCCGCGGAGGCTGCTTCGGGGAGAGGTCCGAGTACCCCGGCGTTCGCCGGGGTACTCGGTGGCACCCTCGAGGCCAACGCGGCCGGTGGCCTCGTGGGCAACCATGCGGCCGGCCTTGTAGGTCACAACGCAGGGAGCCTGATCCCGAGTGCGAATGACCTCGTTGGGGCAGACGCGCTTCACGGACGCTCCATTCTAGAATCCGGCCAAGGCATCCTCGCGCAGCAGCCCTTGGCAAACGTCCGTGTGGCCCTTGTGGATGCCCGGGGGGCTACGCTGACGGATGGTGTCGGCGTGGCCCTCGTGACGCGCACGGATGCAACGGGCCGCTACACCCTGCCTCGCCCTCCCGAAGGCCGCCCTGCGAGATTGCTGGTGGGCGACAGCGGCGACGCCGCCTTCAGTCGCCTGGTGGCGGCCGATCTTGCCAGCAGTTCCTCGACCGAGGCCGACGTCGATCTGGGCTCGACGCTCGTCGCCCGCTATTGCCTCGAGCAGTACGTCTCGGACCAGCCCGATCCCGAAGCCGCCCTCGCCCGGGTACCCGCGGCCATCGAAGCCGATACCGTCGCAAGGACCCGCGCCGTCGTGGCCGATGCCGCCGACCTGCTGGCCGAGCGCACCAGCCTGGATCCCCGCACCGTGGCTCTGGCGGTTGACCGGCTGCAGACCCGGCACGAGGCCGTCAAGACAGGCTTCGAGACCCTGCGCAAGTTGCTGGTGGTGGCGGGCCTGTCGAACCTGGGGGACGGCGAACCGGCCACCCGCGTCGCCTTGTCCGAGGTCCGGGACCTGCTCGAGGCGCCCGACGGCGGCCTCTACCTGAATTGCCCCGACGACAAGCGCATCTGGTGGCTCAAGGCCGACGGCACGTTGCGCGCCCTGGTCGGCCGGGTCGGCACGGGCTCTGCAGAGGGCACGCCCGACATCGGGATGGTAGCCAGGATGACGGCGCGACGAGATGGCAGCTTGATCCTGCTCGAGGAGGATCGCAAGGCCGGGGACATCCCGCTGCTCTGGCGCCTGACGCCGCGCGCCACCCTCCAAAGCATTCCACATGGCCTCGTCGGCCTCAAGGCAGCCTTGCCCCTCGACAACGACCGTCTGTTGCTGATCAGCACGGCCATCGACCAGATGGCCACCTTCTGGGAACTCGAACCCGGCGCAACGCCCCGACGCCTGTCCGCCGTCTCGTTGGCAAAGGACTGGAGCCTGTCCGACTTTCCGCCGGCCATCACCCAGGCGGCCCTGTTGCCGGATGGCCGCGTGCGGCTCGCGACCGAGTTGTTCATGGCCAGCCGCGTCCTCGACATCGATCCGCGGACCGGCACGATGGAGCGGTGGTTCGATGGCCAGCCTCACAAGCTGCCGGGCCCGATCCTGCTGCCTGACGGCCGGGTGATCCTGACAGAAGGCTTCGAGGCCTTCCGGATCCTCGACCGCCCGGACGCCCCGTCGGCCTTGCAACCCATGCCACGGCAGTTCCTTCTTGGTTGGACGCCCCTCCTGCTGGACGGAGCGGATCGCCTGGTCCTCGCGCAGGATCGGCAGGTGCTGCGCCTGCAGGACGGCACATGGTCCGTCATCGCCGGTGCAGGCCAGCAACCGGACCGCGAATCGGCCATCGGCGCACGCGACCCGCGCAGTTTCTCGGTGCTGCCGGATGGTCGGCTGGTCATCGTCGACGGCAGTGACCTGGTGCTGCAACGCCCCGGCGAGGTCGCCATCACGCTGTTACCGGCCGGTTCGATCGACCCGCTCTCCCCTGTCGCCAGCAATCACCAGGCCCTGGCCGTCACCACGGATGCGAAGGACGGCCGCATCTTCGTGCGCACCAACGTGGCGGGATACATCGGCCCCGACGGCCCCAGGGACCGCATCTACGAGGTGGGCGCGGACGGCAAGGCCACCTTGCGCTACGAGACCTCCACGGGCATCTGGGAGATGGCCGTGGGTCCCGATGGGGACCTCTACCTGACCGAGTACCAGTTCCTGGGCCCGAAGCGTGTTGTCGCCCTCGATCGCGATGGCGTGGCGCGGGAGGTCCTTGGCGCGACAGCGCCCTACTTTGCGCTGAGCCGGGTCGGCTTCGATCAGGAGGGCACGCTTCACCTCGAGGACAGCACGATCGGCAGCGCGCCCGACTACGTCCGCACCCGCAAGGTCCTGCCCGTCCGCGACGGCGAGGTGCAGGCCGCCCTGTCCTCGGATGCCATCTTCCCCGAGGCCGTCGATACCGCGGGCTGGTTCTACGAGGGCCTGGGCATCAACGAGGGCGGACTGACGGGCTGGAAGGGCGACCTCGTCCGGCGCCACCGGACGACAGGCGTCACCGAGGTCCTGACCGGTCCCTCGGGCCGGTTCTTCACGGGCTCCGGGGTCGATGACGGCGTAGCCGGCGCCCGGGACCCGGTCTTCGGGCCGAACGGCGACCTCTACTTCCTCGACATGGGCAACCGCCAGATCAAGCGGATTCCGGCAGAGGCCCTTGCGGCCACGGCTTCGGTCATGCCGTGACCGAATGTTCGGACCGGATCATTCCCGAATCGTCTCGCCAGACGCAAGAAGGGCGGACACCCTCGCGAGGATGCCCGCCCCATCTGCCCGGTTCTACTTGATCGCGACAGGAATCTTGACGACGCCCGGCGTCTTCTTTTCACCGAATGCGGCGTTTGCCACATAGAGGGCACCGTCCGCATCATTATAGACAATGCTGGACGGGAACGCGAACAAGGAGCCACTCGCAACCGTCGTCAACTTCTGGTCCGCCGGGTTGTAGCGCAGGATGGCGTCCTGTTGGTTGGCTGCAATATAGAAGCTCCCATCGGGACCCACGGCAAGGCCGTCAGCCCCGTTGAAGGTGGCACAGTCCGTATCCTTGACAACCGAGACCGCGCCCGCCGTTCCATCCGACTTGCGAACGACCTTGACGAGGCTGGCCCTGTCCGAGTTCGTCACATAGGCCGCGTCTGCCGTCAGGGCAATCCCGTTTGCCCCGATACCGAACCCGCTGTCACAAGCGGAAACGGAAGCGCCGCCCGTCAAGGCAACGTCGGCAACCCAGTCCGTCACGACACCCGCCCCGGTCACCTTGAGGATCTTGCCGTTGCCGGAGTCGGTCACGTAGAGAGTGTCATCGGAACCCACGGCGATACCGTTCACGAAGCCATTGAGCGAGGCAAGCCTGGTCGCCTCCCCGCCGGCGGTGCCGAGCTTGTAGATGCCGGTCTGGTAGTTGGGCCCGAATGAGGTTACGGCGATGTACAGGTTGCTGGCCGAGTCGAACGCCAAGCCCAGCACGAACACGCTCTGATCTGATGGGATGGTACCGGGCAGGCTGCCGAACACAGTCTTGGTCTTAGTCGCCAGCGAGACTTTCAGGATCTGGCCCGCCGCAGTGGCCAGATAGGCATTCTGGCCATCCTTGTCCAAGGTGATGCCCTCCGCGAGCTCACCTTGCATTGGGTCGAATGCAATCAACGTACTGGGCGGGGCCAATGTGGGCGCAGGCGTCGGGGCTGGCGTCGCGGTCGGCATCTGAGTCGGCGAGGCCGTCGGTGCCGGAGTCGGCGAGGCCGTCGGTGCCGGAGTCGGCGAAGCCGAAGATGCGGTCGGAGTCGGCGAAGCCGAAGATGCGGTCGGCGTCGGCGAAGCCGAAGATGCGGTCGGCGTCGGCGAGGCCGTTGGTGCCGGAGTCTGCGAAGGCGAGGATGCGATCGTGGTCGCTGGGGCACAGGCGACGACGGACAGGGTCACGGCCAGCATCGCCGGGGCTGCGCCACGAGCCAGATAGCTCGCGAGGAAAGAGTTACGGTACATCATGTCGCTCCTAGCAGTGGACAATGTAAGCACGCTGGATCAGGTTGGCCAGTTGCAAACTGGCTGCAAGGTTGACACCTGCCCAGCCATGTGTCAACCGTGCGTCAATCCACCCACCGGACCGGACGAACACGCGAAGTTCAACCGTCACACTAAGGAGCACTCCACTTGTCCCCCAAGGCCCGCAACGTCATCTACTGGATCACCACCGCCCTCGCCTGCCTGATGCTGGCCGGATCCGGTTTCGGCAACCTGACGCGGGCGCCGCAGGTGGTCGAGGCGCTGGCGGCACTTGGATACCCTGCCTACTTTCCCGTCATCCTTGGTACATGGAAGGTGCTGGCCGCCGCGGCAATCGGAGCTCCCGGCCTGCTCCGGCTCAAGGAATGGGCCTACGCCGGCGTATTTTTCGCCATGTCGGGTGCCGTCGCCAGCCATGTGCTGGCCGATGATCCGCCGGCCAAGGCCGTGGCCCCCGTCGTCATCGTGGCCGTGGTGCTGGCCAGCTGGTGGCTGCGCCCCGACAACCGCAAGCTCTCGGCCGTGCCCGCCCCGACAGCCGCCTGAAGCGACCGTGCGCCTGCTACTGATCGGTGCCACTGGAGGGGTCGGGCGGCATCTCGCCAGTCAGGCCCTGGTGCGCGGGTACTCAGGTACGGTGCTGGTTCGGCCCTCGACGTCTGCCCCGGAACCCGAAGGCTGGCGCGTGGTCCGCGGAACGCTCGACGATCCGGCTGTCCTCGACGATGCCATGGACGGGGCCGACGCGGTGCTGTCCTGCATCGGCATGCAACGTCGCAACCCTGCCAATCCCTGGTCACGCAGCCTGTCGCCGCCCGACCTGACCTCCCGTACGGCAAGCCAGATCGTGGCAGCCATGCAACGTGCGGGCACCAGACGTATCGTTGCCGTCAGTGCTGCAGGCGTCGGCGAGAGTCGAAGTGGCCTGAACGCGCTCATGCGGTTCTTCCTGGCAACCACGATGATCGGGACAGCATACCGGGACCTCGTGAGGATGGAGGCGGTCTACGCGGCCAGCGGCCTTGACTGGCTGGCGCCGCGACCGACCCGCCTGCGCGAGGGGCCAGCATCCGGCGCGATCCGCGTGGTCGATGCCTTCGGAATGGGGGACGCCATTGCCCGTGCCGACGTTGCCCGATGGATGCTGGACGCGCTGGAGGTCCCGCATTGGCCGTTACCCGACTGGCACGGACGCACGCCCCAGATCAGCGGGGCATCCTGACGTGTCGGCCTTCCTCGAAATCATCGGCTGGTACAACCTGCTGGGCTCACTCTTCCTGCTGGCCATGCTGCATCCAGCCGTCGCCAACACCTTGCTGCACGCCTGGACCCGCATCCTGGCAAACCCCTGGCAACACCCCCCGCTCGGCAGGCTATGGCTGGCCTGGGCCGGTGCCTGCAACCTCTGTCTGGGTTATCTGATGGTTCGGGCTGCCTCGTGGCCCGACGCTGTCCAACACGACGTCGTCGCCGGCACGACCGGCGTCTACGCCCTGATGGTCGTCGTGCTCATGGTCGGGGGGCGGGGCCCGGCCTTCGGAGCGGGGATTCCCGTTGTTTACGCCTTGTGGCTGGCGCAGATGGCGTGGGGGCTTTGGGCGCTGCTGGGCTGAATCCCGTCCGGCGCAGCCCCTGTACCTTCAGATGGCGGGTGTCGGCACCACGGCAGCCAACCCGACCCACTGCCGGCTCAACGCATCCAGGCGCTCGGCAATCGCATCGTCGTGTGCCTCGGGATTGGGCGAATGCAACGGTAGCCCCCCGGCGTTGGCACGGGCATCCCGGTACATCCCGATCTGGCTGAAGAACGCGCCCGGATGCGCCTCGACCTCGGGCGCGAGCAGGGCATACAGCGTGACCTGAGTGCCTTCCCACGGCTCGATCATGCCCGCCATGCGCAGCAGCGGCCGGAAAAGCACATCCTGGAACCATACCGGGGCAAACGACTTGACGAGCGCCGTGCGGACCCAGCCGGGATGGACACTGACGGCCGTGATGCCGGTACCTTCCAGCCGGCGTGCCAGATGCCTCGCGTGCAGCAGGTTGGCCAGCTTGGACTGGGCGTAGGCCGCCCAGCCGTCGTAGGGCCGCCGCGCAAAGTTCGGGTCCTCGAGGTCTATCCGGCCGGGCCGCCCCTGGGCCTTGTCGTGGTAGCAGCTTGAGACATTGACGATGCGGGACGGAGCCGCGGCCCGGATGCACGGCAGCAATTCCTCGGTGAGCAGGAAGTGCCCCAGGTGATTGGTGCCGAACTGCGTCTCGAAGCCGTCCTGGGTGCGCCCCTGCGGCGTGTTCATGACGCCGGCGTTGTTGACGAGGCCATGCACCCGGTCGTGGCGCTCCCGGACACCGGCAGCAAAGGTACGAACGCTCTCGAGGCTGGCAAGGTCCAGCGTGGCGACCTCGATGGTACCGCGCAGGCCTTCGCCCACGAGCTCGGCACGCACGCGCTCGCCCTCGGCCGGCCGGCGACATGCGAGGACGACATGCGCCCCTTGCCGCGCCAACTGGGCGACCGTCACCCGGCCGATGCCGGAGTTGCCTCCCGTGACGACGTAGACGCGACCGGACAGGTCAGTCTGCAAAAGGGCTTCGGGACACATCAGGGGCTTGGGCATGCCGCCATGAAACCACGCCCGACGGGCTGGCCACCAACCCGGGGTATGGTGGTCCCATGCGCGAGCCCGCCGCCATCTTCAGCCTGCAGGCCCGCCTCGAGGCCGCCCGCACGGATCGCAGCCATACCTTCTGGAATCGCTACATGAAGGGTGCACTGCCCTACAGGGGCGTTGCCATGCGCGACATCCGGCGCGCGGTCCACGCCTGGTGGCGTACCGAAGCCCGTTGTCCCGAACCCTTCCCGCTGGCGATGGCGTTGCTCGCCTTGCCCCACGGCGAGGACAAGCTGGCCGGCATCCTCTTGCTGGACGAGATTGCGGGCGATGCTGTCACACCCGGCCATCTCCCCATGCTGGCGCAGGCCTTCGACAGCGGCCACGTGGCCGATTGGAGCACTTGCGACTGGCTGTGCCTGAAGGTCCTCGGCAAGGTAGCCGCGCGCGGCCTGCCGGATCCGGAGGCCAGTCGCATCCTGTCCGGCTGGGTCGAGGCCCCGGGCCCGTGGCGCGTCCGCGCCGCGCTCGTCAGCTTCATCAAGCTGGCCGCCCGAGGGGACAAGAACTTCCAAGGCTTCACGGCACAGATGCTGGAGACGTGCGACCGTGCCCTCACCTGGCAGGACCGATTCATCCATACCGGCGCGGGGTGGCTGCTGCGGGAACTGGCCAAGGCCGAGCTCCAACCGGTCATCTCATTTCTGAACACCCACGACGGCCGCCTGACCAGGGAAGGCCTGCGCTACGCGACGGAGGCCATGCCGCCGGAGGTGAGCCAAAACCTGCTCAGCCGCGCCAAAGGCTGACACCTTCACCCGCCAGCAACAGCCGCTTCGCCGCCACACCCCACCTGTAGCCACCGGACGTCCCGTCTGCCCGCACCACCCTGTGACATGGCACCAGAACCGCGAAGGGATTGGCCGCGACCGCCGAGGCCACGGCCCGGCAGGCCCCGGGACGACCGATGCGCGCAGCCAGTTCGCCATAGGTGGTGACGGTGCCCTCCGGAATCTGCAGAAGCGTGTTGCGAACGATGGCCCGAAATGGCGTCCCGGCAGGCGAGAGCCACGCCCCGAGGGTTCCCGGACCGTTCCCCACGCCGCTTACCATCTGCCAGATGGCCGAGGCGCGAGGGTCTTCCCGGACCGGGCCATCTTCCGTCTCGATTGAAATCCCGAGCAGCACATCCCCGGTCCAGACCAACCGCAGGACCACGCCGCCGTGACGCACCACGCCCTCTCCGCCTCCGGCGAGGAGACGACCGAAAGGGTAGGCTGGTTTCGTGGACATCCTCGAAGACCATATCGCGAACGTGACCTCCCCGGAGGTCAAGGAACGCATGCGCTTGCTCGCTGCGCTCATCGGCGAAGAAGCACCCGAAGCCTTGCTGACGAAGTCCTACGGCATGCCGGCGTGGAAAGTCGGGGGCAAGCCCTTGGTCTACCTCGCGGTTTGCCGCGAACACATCGGCTTCTACCCGACAGGAACGGGCATGGTCGCCATTGCCGACGATCTGGGCGACCTGCCCCACAGCAAGGGCGCGGTCCAACTGCCCCACGCGCTCCCCTTGCCCGTGGAGCGCGTCCGACGCTGGCTCAGGGTGCGCGTGCACCAGGCCACGGGGGGACAATCGTGAACGCACGCGCGGCCGGCTTCGTCAGGTCCCTGAGCACAACCATGCTCGCCCGCTGAGGCCTGCCTGCGACCCTGGCCACGGCCCGGCTAATCCGCTTCCTCGCCCTGCCCCTCGTAGGCGGCCTGCTGAAGCGTCTCGGTCCAGACCATCGCCCGACGCTCCGCAAAGCCATCGATCACGAAGCCGACACCCGCGAACAGGACCATGGCGGCAGCCACGCCATGCGCGAACTCGGACCTGAACCCGAGTCGCAGACCGAGGCCGAGCACGGCCATGAAGACGTAAGCCGCCACATAGCGGGACCAGTTCCGATTGACCTTGTCCATGCGTCGGATCTCCTCGGCGAGGGCCGGCACAGGCGCCTGCTCGAGTGCGGCTTCGAGCCGTTCGACCTGGGCGGGCGTCCGGAAGCCGACGGTTCCCCCCGCCACGGCGAGCACCGCCCCGAAGACCAGGCAGGGGAGAGCCATGCCACGCATGAAGGCTTCGCGTCCGTCCAGCATCAGCCAGGTCCCGAAGACCAGGCTCAGCAGGCCCAGCGGCAAGATGAAGACCAGGGCCTCGATCTTCTCGCCCTGGAAATAGGTCAGCAGGGCTTCGTGAAGCGTCACGGCGTTTCTCCTCGGGGCAGCAGCACTATCCATGGTACCGCGCCCGATGTCAGGGCCTGGCGGGGTAAGGCGACCATGATGACAGCACGTACCCGGGTCTTCGTCGCCACCAGCCTTGATGGCTTCATCGCAGGCGAGAATGACGACCTCTCGTGGTTGCCCGAACCGGATCCTTCGGGGGACGACGGGGGCTTCGGGGCCTTCCTCGGGCAAGTCGGCGCCCTGCTGATGGGACGAAAGACCTGGGACACGGTCCATGGCTTCGCCGGACCCTGGCCCTATGGGGACAGGCCCGTTCTGGTGGCCACGCATCGTCCGCTGCCATCCGGCCACGCCTCGGGCCGTGGCGTCGCAGGTCCGATCGCCAGCCTGGTCCGGCAGGGGCTGGCTGCCGCAGAGGGCAAGGACCTCTATCTGGACGGGGGCGAGATCATCCGGCAGGCGATGGATGCCGGCCTCGTGGATGAAATCGTCGTCACGTTCGTCCCCTGCATCCTCGGCCGAGGCATACCGCTGTTCGCCGGCGCCGCGTCGCGAAGCAGCCTGACGTGCACGGGCCATCGACTCCTTTCCGGGGGCATGATTCAGGCCACCTACGTGCCGATCCGGGTCGGGACGACCGGCACGAGCGGGCATGCTTCTCCGACAGGCTAGAATGGCACCCACCATGGACTTCTTCGATGCCGTTCGCGCACGTCGCAGTATTCGGCGCTTCCTTCCCGAAGCCGTGCCCCCGGAGGTCATCGAGAAGGCCCTCGATGCCGCCATTCTGGCACCCAACTCCTCGAACACCCAGACGTGGGATTTCCATTGGGTCCGCACGCCCGAACGCAAGGCCAGGCTGGTCGAGTTGTGCCTCGGCCAATCTGCCGCGCGCACGGCCTCCGATCTGATGGTCATCGTGGCCGATCCGCGCACGTGGCGCCGCAGCCTGCCGGAGCTGCAGGCCTGGGTCCGCAGCGTCGGGGCACCGCGTCCCGTGCAGATTTACTACGAGAAGCTCGTGCCGTTCACCTACCGCTGGGGCTTCCTGAACGTCCTGGCCCCGCTCAAGTGGCTGGTCAGTTTCCTGCCCGGTCTTTTCCGGCCCATGCCGCGTGGTCCACACACGCGTCGCGACGGTCAGGAGGTCGCCATCAAGTCTGCGGCGCTCGCGGCCGAGAACTTCGTCCTCGCCATCTCGGCCCAGGGCTATGACACCTGCATGATGGAAGGCTTCGACGCGTGGCGCGTCCGCCGGATGCTCGGCTTGGGCAGCGCCGCAAGCGTGGTCATGGTCATCGCTGTCGGTCGCGCGGCGCCAGATGGCACCTGGGGCCCGCAGTTCCGCATCGACAGGGAGAAGGTCATCCACCGGTCATGAGCCGGAGACCCCCCTGGGAGGCGTGGCTCGACCCCGAGGCCTACCCGTTTGCCATCCGCAGGTTCGAAACCGGCGCTGGCGTGATGCGCTACGTGGACGAGGGCGAGGGCCCCGTCGTCATGCTGGTCCATGACACACCCGGATGGAGCTTCGCGTGGCGGGAGGTCGTGGCTGATCTCTCGGTCGACCATCGGGTCGTGGCACCCGACATGCTGGGATTCGGCCTCTCGGACAACCTGCCCGAAGGCGAGGAAGGTCTCGGCGGCCACACCCGCCGGCTTGCCGGACTCGTCGCAAGGTTGGGCCTCGCGGACATCACCCTCGTGGTCCATGGCTTCGGCGGACCTGTGGCCTTGCCCCTTGCCCTCATGGAGACCTCACCCGTCTCGCGCGTCGTCGTGGCGAACTCGTGGTGCTGGCCGCTCGGCAATCTACCGGGGCACGCACTTGCAAGAAGGTTCATCGACAGCCCGGTCGGCAGATGGTTGTACCTCGAGGCAGGACTGGCGGAACGCATCCTGATGCCGATTTCGCTGGGTGGCGGCAAACGACTGCACCGCCACGTCATGCGCCATTACCACGAACCGCTGGGGACACCGGCGCGTCGGCGAGGCCCCTATGCCTTGGCCCGCGCACGCGTCAACGAGGATGCCTACTTCGCGCGCCTGTGGAGCGCACGCGACAAGCTGAACGCACTGCCCCTCGACCTCATCTGGGGCCTGCGCGACCCGGTCTTCGGCAGGGCCTCGCTCAGCCGCTGGCGAGAGGCCCATGCCGGGGCCATCGTCCACGAACTGCCGCGCTGCGGACATCACGTCCCCGAGGAAGCACCCGAAGCCATCGTCCGCGTGCTGCGCGGCCTGGGAACCTGAAGGTCACTCCCAGGGCTCCGGTTCAGCCCGGCTCGGTCCAAGTCCCCCACTGGCGCCGGTAGGTACCCTCGGGGTCATGCCTGCCGGTTTGCCACGCAAGATCGAAGTGCCGGTCCGGACGCGGGTCGTTGCCTACCCCGGCAAGATAGGCCCAATTGCCCCAGTTGCTCGCCACATCGTCGTCGATGAGGCAGGACGAGAACCAGCGGGCTCCCCATGTCCACGGGACCTGCAGGTTCCGTGCCAGGTACCAGGCCGCAAGTTGTCGCGCACGGTTGGACAACCAGCCCGTTGCCGCCAGTTCGCGCATGGCGGCATCGACCAGCGACTGGCCCGTGCCCCCTGTGCGCCAAGCCTCGAACCGGGCGCTCAAGGTCTCCGGCGCGAGCCCCGAAGCAACAGGCGACCTGCCGGAAAATCCGCTCCGCATGAACAGGCGCCGCCCCTGCTGCAAGGCCACGAATTGGAAGAAGTCCCGCCACAAGAGCTCCATCCGGAACCACCGCGTGTGCTCGCTGGAACCCCAACGTTCCTCGTGGGCCGCCAGTGCCGCGTTCACCTCGCGCGCGGAAAGCGTGCCAGAGGCCAGCCAGGGCGACAGCCTGGATGACGTGTCCTCTCCCATCAAGGCATCGCGCGTCTCCCGGTAGCGCGTGATGGACCCACCTTCCGCCATGTAGGCAGCGAGCCTGCCATGCGCCTCGGCGATCACCCCCTGCCCTGCGGACACGGCCTCACCAAGGCCGGACCATGCCGCGCAGGTTTCCGGGGGCACACGGGGCGCAGCAGCGACCGCGTGGAGATCCGGCGCAGCCAGATCGGCTCGCCTGCCGACCACGGGCTCGGCCTTGCGTCGGAAGTCCGTGAAAACCCGTGGCAGTTCCGCAACCGGCATCGGCAGGTCCGCAGGATCGACCAGCGTCTTGCCCCACGCCCAGTCCACCGCCACGAGACGCTCGAGGGCCGCCTCCTGCTCCGCCTCTTCCGTGCCCGGTTCGCGGTGGGCGAAAATCAGACCGCCCCCCAGACGTCCGAGCCAACGAGGCAGGACCTCGGCGGGCTCGCCCTTCAGGACGTGGAGCGCATGGCCCCTTCGAGCAAGCTCCTGGTCGAGCGCGGCAAGGCATCCCCCGACGAACCGACGTCGGTGGCGGCCAATCCGTGGGAATCCGAGGGGATCCTGCAAGGACCAGCGCGGGTCCTCGACCCATACGAAGGCCAACGGCAGGCCCGACTGCACGGCCCTGAGCAGCGGGGCATGGTCGGCAAGGCGCAGGTCCTGCCTCAACCAGACGATGGAAACGGGCATGGGGCGGGCTCTCCGGCAACGGCGGACAACATTAAGCAGCCGTGAAATGTTTCATCGGACCTGCATCCGTCCCTCGATAGCATAAAGGAGCCCCGTTCCCGACCGCGAGGACAAGTCCGTGAACCACCGCATCCGGCAAGGTGACACGCTCTGGAGCCTGGCCAGCCGCCACGGGCTGTCGCTCGGCGAACTGACGGCAGCCAACCCGCACATCGCGAACCCGCACATGGTCGCCGTGGGACAGGAACTGCGCATTCCCGGGGCCCCGGCCAAGGAGCGCCACGAGCCCGGCAGGGACGCGATGGTCCTGTCCCAGTCCAGCAGGGCCCGCACAGCCGACGCGCCCGCGCAACTCGAGCCGGCCGTCCGTCGCTGGTGGCCCATGATTCGTGAGGAGGCCCAGCGTGCGGGTGTGGAACCGAAGCTGCTGGCTGCGCTTGTCCAGGCCGAGTCCAAGGGCGATCCCGGTGCCGTATCGAGGGTCGGGGCGCGAGGACTCACGCAGCTGATGCCCGAGACCGCCCGGGAAGTGGGCGTGACCAACGTCTCGGATCCACGGCAATCGCTGCGTGGCGGCGCCACCTATCTCAAGCAGCAGCTCGACCGGTTCGGGGGCGACACGCGCCTCGCGCTTGCCGCCTACAACGCGGGTGCGGGCAACGTGGACTACTATGGAGGCGTCCCGCCGTTCCAGGAGACGCAGGCCTACGTCCGGAAGGTGATGGACACCTACAAGGCCTGAATTGGCGTCCATACCCCTGCTTGACCAGCTGGCCCTCGTCGCCCTCGTGGCGGTGGGGGTGACAGCCTTGCTGGCACGCCTGCGCTGGCCGACGACAGCCGGCCTGTTGGCCGCTGGCGCCATCGTCGGGCCATACGGTCTGGGCTGGGCCCATTCGGCCGAGGCCATCGAGGTGCTGGCCGAGATGGGCGTGGTGCTGCTGCTGTTCTCGATCGGGCTCGAGTTCTCGCTTGCCCGGCTCAAGGACATCCTGCGCCAGGTGGCGGTGGGGGGCCTGCTGCAAGTCGCGCTGACGACAGCGGTGACCACGGCCGTGGCCGGGACACTGGGCCTCCCGTGGCCCAAGGCCGTCCTGCTGGGCTTCGTCATGGCGCTGTCGAGCACGGCCATCGTGCTGCGCGCACTTTCCGACCGACGGGAACTTGATGCCCCCCACGGTCGCTTCATCGTGGGCACGCTGCTCTTCCAGGACCTCTGCGTCGTGCCGATGGTGCTCGTCATCCCGCTTCTGGCGAACGGCACGGGTCCCGGTAGCCCGGTAGCCCCGTGGGCCGACCTCGCCTGGGTCATGGGCCGGGCAGCCTTCCTCGTGACGGGGACCATCGTCGCCTCACGGCTCGTCATCCCGCGCCTGCTGGGCTTCGTGGACGGCAGCCGCAGCCGGGAGGTCTTCCTGCTGGCGATTCTCGGGCTGTGTACGGGTGCCGCCTGGCTGACGGCCCAGTTCCAGCTGTCATTGGCACTGGGTGCATTCCTCGCCGGGATGATGGTGGCCGAGACCGAGCACGGCCATCGCGCACTCGGTGAGATCCTGCCCCTGCGGGATGCCTTCGTCAGCCTGTTCTTCGTGTCCCTGGGGATGCTTTTCGAGCCGGCGATGCTGGTGCGCGAGCCCTTGCTGGTCGGCGGCCTGCTGCTGGCCTTCCTGATGGGCAAGGGCATCCTCGCGACCGTGGCCGCCATGGTGATGCGCTTCCCGTCCCGGGTCGCCTGGCTGGCCGGCGTCGGTCTCGCACAATTCGGCGAGTTCGGCTTCGTGCTGATTCGTGTCGCCCAGGAGGAAGGCGTGGTGACCAGGGCAGAGACCGCCCCGTGGCTCGCTGCCGGCATCCTGTCCATGGTGCTGACCCCACTGCTCGCGCGGCTCGCTCCCCACATCACGGCGGGCGAGCGGCTGCTGTCGGGCCTCGAGCGACTGATGGGCGCACGCGGCATCGACGAAATGGCAGAAGCCCAGACCCCGCTCGCCGACCACGTCATAGTCGTGGGCATGGGGCTTGCGGGGCGTCTGACGACCCAGGCCCTGCAGGCGAGCCACATTCCCGTAGTGGTCCTCGAGCTCAACTCGGACCGCGTGAAGGCGGGCCGGGCCATGGGGCTGCCCGTCTACTATGCCGACGCCACCAGCCCTGAGGCCCTCGACCACGCGGGCCTCCCGCGGGCCCGGATGGTCGTGCTCCTGATGAACGACCTGCAGGCCGCCCAGCGCGTCGTCGCCTCGGTACGCCGCCTGGCGCCGACCGTGCCCCTCGTGATGCGCACCCGGTTCCTGCTGGAGCGGGAACCCCTGTTGCGCCTCGGGGCCCAGGATGTCGTGGCCGAGGAGGTCGAAGGCGCCGTCGAGGTCATCGCCCGCGTCCTGCGCTGGGTCGGCGTCCCCCGGACCCTCATCGGCAGCCGGGTCCAGGCCATCCGCACCGGTGCGCATCCGGCGCGCCGCCTGGGCACGGGGCCCCTCGAGACCGACTTCGACGAAGCCCCTACGGACGAGGACCTGCAGTTGCTGTCGGCCCGAGTCGAGGAGGGCAGCCGGATGGAAGGCAAGCCGGTCGACCACCTGCTGGAGCGGACGGACCACCAATTGCGTCTCGTCGCCTGCCGGCGAGAGGGGACCCTGATGCTCGAGCTGCCCGAGGATTACCGGTTCCGGGCAGGTGACCTCGCGTACCTCGTCGGCCCGCGCGAGGCCCTGGCCCTCGGACGACAGGTCTTTGCAGGAAGCTAGGCGCCATGTACCCCCCCTCCATTCGCCACCTGGTCCTGATCCTGGGGGACCAGCTCGACCTGGATAGCTCGGCCTTCGACGACTTCGACCCGGCGCAGGACGTGGTCTGGATGGCCGAGGTCCGGGAGGAAAGCGACCACGTGCCCTCGGGCAAGCCCCGCATCGCGCTGTTCCTCGCTGCCATGCGGCACTTTGCCTCAGCGCTCGAAACCCGAGGCTGGACCGTTCGCTACCAGCGAATCGACGCCCCGGACGCCAGCCCCACCCTGGCCGCAGCCCTCGATGAGGCCGTCCGGGCCTGCCGGCCTGCCGGTCTCGTCATGGTCGAGGCCGGAGACTGGCGGGTCGCCCAAGCCCTGGAAGTTACCGCAGCACGCCTCGGGCTGCCGCTGGATATCCGGATTGACCGGCACTTCCTGTCGACGCTGGACGAATTCCGCGCCCACGCCCGCGGACGCAAGCAGTTGCGCATGGAGTACTGGTACCGTGAGGTTCGCCGCCGCACGGGCTACTTGATGGAGCACGGGGAACCGGTAGGCGGCCAATGGAACTACGACGGCGAGAACCGCGAGGCCTTCGGGCCCGGGGGTCCAGGGGCGGTTCCGGAGCCCTCGCGCTTCGCGCCAGACGCCTTGACCCGCGAGGTCCTGGATACCGTGGACCGACTCTTCCCCGATCGGCCGGGAGATCTGTCGGCCTTCTCATGGCCGGTCAACCGGGATCAAGCCCGCGAGGCGCTGGGACGCTTCATCCGGGAACGCCTACCGGGGTTCGGGCGTCATCAGGACGCCATGTGGCCGGGCCAGCCGTGGCTGTGGCACGCGCACCTGTCGGCGGCCATGAACCTCAAGCTGTTGCATCCGCGTGAGGTCTGCGACGCCGCCGAGCAGGCGTGGCGGGAAGGACATGCCCCCCTGGCCTCGGTCGAGGGTTTCATTCGGCAGATCCTGGGCTGGCGCGAATATGTCCGGGGGATTTATCACCTGGGCGGTCCCGGATACGAAAACCTGAATGAACTGGGCGCCAATCATCCCCTCCCGGCGTTCTACTGGACCGGCAAGACTGACATGGCCTGCCTTTCGGACACCCTGGGCCAAACGTTGGACCTGGGTTATGCGCACCATATCCAGCGCCTGATGGTCACCGGCCTGTATGCGTTGCTGCTGGGCGTCGACCCCCACGCCATCCACGAATGGTTCCTGGCCGTCCACGTCGATGCCGTGGCCTGGGTCGAACTGCCCAACACGCTGGGCATGAGCCAGTTCGCGGACGGGGGACGCATGGCCAGCAAGCCCTATGTCGCGAGCGGTCGCTACATCGAGCGGATGAGCGGCTACTGCGGCACATGCCGCTATCGCCCGGAACGACGTGTCGGAGCCGATGCATGTCCGTTCACGACACTCTACTGGGCCTTCCTTGACCAGCACGAGGAGCGCCTGGCGCGCAACCCGCGGATGGTGATTCAGGTGCGGAATCTGGCGCGTCTCGACGCGACCGAGCGCACGGCCATCCGCGAGGCGGCAGGGCGCATCCGAGCAGGGGATGGCGCGCCGCAACCCGCCGACCCGCACGGAGCCTGACACGGACCGCCCGTGGGCGCGTCCATGTGCTACTTTCAGGAACCCATGGCGAACGAAGAAGTCCCCATCCATCCCTTCACGCTGCGCCAACTGCAATACATCGTGGCGGTCGCGGACACCTTGAGCTTTAGCAAGGCTTCCGAGCGCTGTCGTGTCGCCCAGCCGTCCCTGAGCACGCAGGTAGCCCAGGTCGAGGACGCGCTGGGCCTGCGTCTCTTCGAAAGAGATCGCCGCAGGGTGCTCGTGACCGTGGCCGGGTCTGCCTTCATCGATCGGGCGCGGGCGCTGCTGGTGGCCGCCGATGACATGGAGGGTGCAGCCCGCCGCGCCACGGACCCGCTGTCCGGAGCGCTTCGACTGGGGGTCATCCCGACCGTCGCCGCCTATGCCTTGCCCCGGATCACGCCGCTCGTCCGAACCCGACATCCGGGCCTGACCCTCTTCTGGACGGAAGACCGGACCTCGTCGCTTCGAGTCATGCTCGAGGCAGGGCGGCTCGAGGCCGTCCTGCTGGCCCTCGAGGCCGACCTGGGTCCGGTCGACCACGAAACCGTGGCCACGGATCCGTTCCTGCTCGCCACTCCCGCTGACGATCCCTTGGGCGCGCTTCCGGGACCAGCCCGGCTCGAGGACCTGCAGGATCGCGAAGTCATGCTGCTCGACGACGGCCATTGCCTGAGGGACCAGATACTCAGTTTCTGCAGCCGTTCGGGCCTGCGGGAGCAGCCATTCCGTGCGACGAGCCTGACGACCCTGGCCCAGATGGTCGCCGCAGGTGCCGGCGTGACGCTCATACCGGCCATGGCCGCCCCGACGGAGGCCGCGCGGGCCCAGCTCGCCATCCGGCGCTTCGCCAGCCCGGAACCCACCCGGACCCTGGTCCTTGCGTGGCGGCGTGGAGCACCCCTGGGCGAGGCCCTGGCCCTGCTCGCCCATTCGATGCGCGAGGCCCTGGCGCAAGAAACCGTCCCAGCGCAGGATCGGTACGGAGAACGGTAACTGGGGTCTTTTCCCGGGCATGCAGGAGGTATGGCCAAGACCTCGAATACACACCCCGCCTTGCCGGGCCCGAAGCTGGCCAAGTCGCCCACGGCACCGACCGGCCCCATACCTGCCGTTCCCAAGCCCGTGGCCCCCGTGCGCGGGAGCGTCCCGGCCACTCGGGACACGGTCACCCGCCTGCCCGCGCCAGACCCGAGCGCAACGCGTGCGGAACTCGATGCGATACTCAAGCGCGGGCAGACCGGACCAGGCAAGGCCAAGCCAACCCACCCTGCGGGAACCGGCAAGCTGCTGAGCGAGGAAAATCGGCACGCCGTCCACGAGGCTCACCTCAAGACCGACGCGGCCCGCGTCATCGCCGAACTCCAGCGTGAGGCTCCGCACGCTGCCAAGGCGCTGTTGCAAGTCATCGAAGCCAACCCGAGCCTCGAAGCCAGCATCATCAAGTCGGCCGTCGACCTGGCGAAGATGGCGCCGGACCTGGCGACGACACTCTTCAAGGCGATCACCTCAAATCGTCTCGTGGGCAAGGTCCTGCTGCCCCGCCTCGCGCAGATCGGGCAGGTCTTCGAGAAAGCCCTCGCCAAGACGCTGGCCAACCACCCCGAACTGGGTGCCAAGGCCGCTGCACGGATCGTCGGCGAGAGCCTCGGCAGGGGCATTGCCAAGGCCCTGCCCGTCGTGGGCGTCGGGCTGGCAGTCTGGGGCAGCAAGGATGCCGTGGAGGCCACGCTGGATCCTCGGGTGAGCAGATCGACTGCCGGCAAGTACTGGAAGGCCAAT
This sequence comes from Candidatus Sericytochromatia bacterium, assembly GCA_035286125.1. Classification (GTDB taxonomy): domain Bacteria; phylum Cyanobacteriota; class Sericytochromatia; order S15B-MN24; family VGJW01; genus VGJW01. The sequence continues at coordinate 27,311 of JAYKIS010000046.1, read as the reverse complement.
GCCCTCGACTGGGGTTCGGCCATCGGGGGCTTGCTGGCCGAGACCGGCATCGGCGAAGTCGCCGCGATCGCGGCCGCGGTGGGCTCGGTCTTTGCCTATGCGGATGCCGAGGCCTCCAAGATGAAGGACCTGGGCCTCACGGCCAAGGCGCACTAGGACCGTGCGCGTCCGGCGCAAGCCTCGACCGAGCGCAGGGCTTGGGCACTTCCGGGCCGGGTTGCTGGCGCTCGTCATCATGTCAGGATGCGAGGCAACGGCCATCGGGCCCGCGGCACAAGTCTCCCCCGGGCCAACTCCGCCCCCGGAACAGGTAGCGACATCGCCTTCGCCGACGAGCCCTCCTGACATGATCCCGGCATCCCCCTTGCCGTCCGGTACCGTCGGGCAGCCCTCGCCCGAACCGACGCCCCCCCCCCTCACGCCCGGCCGGCTTGCACCGGATGACACCGGTCCAGCTGATCGCCACCATCTCTTCCAGCTCAGACACGATGGCACGCATAGCGAATTTGTCTGGGTTCCCCGGTTCACGGCATGGCAACTCATCCGACCGGCCGACTGCGGGCAGCCGGACAAACCCGTCGGCTATTGGGTCGGTACCCGCCCGGAACAGGGCGAGTCCGACCTCGATTGGGCCGAGGAGACGTTTGGCGGCTTCTATGTAGCCAAGTACGAGGCTTCACGCCTGGATGGCCTGCAAGGCAGCACCGGATCCGGGGCGAGCGCGACCGCCGGTTCGTCGATAGTCCCCAAGAGCCAGCCCATGTGCGTCCCGTGGACGATGGTCGACTTCGACGAAGCCATCGCGGCGTGCCAGCGCCTGGGACCCGCCGGCCACCTGATGCGGGATGAGGAATGGACGGCCTGCGCCGTCTGGAGCCAAATCCACGGCATCACGGTACGTGGCAACTCGGGGCTGGGCGAGGACCTCGAAGACCCGGACCTGACCTTCGTGGCGGACCCGACCTATCCGGATGGCCGGGTCTTGACGGGCTCGGGTCGCAAGGTCGGCTTGACTGCCGGCCAGGATCCCACGAGCCATACGGGGACGACCGAAGGAGTCGTCGATTTGAATGGCAATGTCAACGAATGGACCCTTGATCTTGGGGTCGATACGCAGGATCGACTCACTTACGGCAGTTTCATCCTCGGTACGGCACCGGGCAGGGGCTACGTGGGCCTGCTGGAGACGAGCGCCACGAAGCGCCGGCTTGGCCTCGGCATCGCTGCGCAGAGTGGCAGCCCCTGGTTCGGCAACGACTACCTCGAACGAGCCAAGGTTCGGCAGGACATCCGTTGCATGCGGGGTGGCCACTGGGGGGAAAACGAACTCGCCGGCGTCTGGTGCGTGTTCCTGAACTGCCTGCGGACCTTCCGGCTCATCAACGGCGGGTTCAGGCCGTGCCTGCGTTACGAGTGACGCGCTGCCTGACAGTCCTCAGGGCATGGCCTCGAGCAACGCGGCCGTCGCCGCGACCACCTGGGCCTGCTGGTCGGCACGACTGACCTCGGCCGTGCCGTCCCCGGACTGGTCCCCGTACCAGGCGAATTGGGCGTGGTTGCCACCCGCTACGACGGTGCGCACCGTCTGGGGTGGCAGCAGGCGCGCCGTTGCCTCGAGGCGCGCAGACGTCGTCAGGCCGTCCCGAGAACCCGAAATGCTGGCGACCCGCAGGGACCGACCGGACAGGTCCGTGCCATCCGCCGGATAGGAGGCCCACAGGACGAGTCCGGAGATGCTGTCCGGGTGGGCTTCGGCATAGCTGGCCGCGACCACCCCGCCGAGCGAATGACCTCCGACCGCCCAACGCCGGACTTCTGGCAGTGCCTGGCGAATGGATGTGGCCGCATCGGCATTCGAGAAGGCAAGGCCGAACGGCATACGGGGCAGGGCAACGACATGGCCGCGCTCGGCCAGTGCCAGTGCCAGGGGTGCATAGGCCCTCGGATCGACATAGCCGCCGGCATACACCACGAGGCCAGCCCCGCCGGGATTCGTGCGCGGCCTGAAGACCAGACCGTCACGCGTTTCGACGAGGACCCGATCGCTGCCCGCAAGCGCCTGCAGCGCCTCGGGCATCGGCGCGGCCACGAACCAACGGCGGGCGGGCACTGCGGGGTCCGCGACGGCGCACCCCGTCGCCGACAGGACCATCGGCACCAGCCATCTCGCATCCGCACGCATCAAGGCGTATCCTACAGCCATGTCGGACGCGCGTGCACGAGGGGGTGTCGGCAGGCGTGCAGCCTGGCCGATGATCATCCTCGTATCCGGCCTGGGCCACCTGCCCGCCCACGCAGCCACCGAGGAGCCGGCCCCGCCCCCCGAGGCGACATCGTCCCCATCGCCGGGCAGGCAACCCCTGCTGGCCCTGCTCCCCCTGGCAGCCGCCGGTTCGGGCCTGTTGCTGGCCCAGTCGGGTGCCAACCCCATCCAGGCCGTGGGCGTGCCCATCCTGCTGGGCGCCTCGTCCTGGATCCCCGAGCGCGATTGGGGCAGGCTGGCACTCCATCCGCTGGGCGCCCTCGCCGCCGGATGCCTCGGGGGCCTTGTCGGCTTTCAGGTCTGGCCCGCGCTGACGACCGGCCGGACCGCGAATCCGGGTACCGATATCGGGGCCGACAGCCTCGAGACCGGCGTCCTGCTGGGTGTTGCGGCATGGGAGCTCTGGGAGGCATGGGAACGCTACCGCGACAGCCAGCCGTGACGGCGCAGGGGCCTGTCCTGGGCGGCTTGGCGCGTGACTTCCTGCGCCTGGGCGCGACGACCTTCGGGGGGCCAGCCGTCCACCTCGCCGTCTTCCGCGAGACATTCGTCCGGGAGCGAGGCTGGATGGATGATGCGACCTTCACCCGATGGCTGGGGGCCGTCCAGGTCATCCCGGGACCCAACTCGTCCGAGATGGCCATGCTCATCGGCAGGCATCGCGCAGGCTGGGCAGGCATGATCGTGGCTGGCGGTGCCTTCATCCTGCCTTCGGCCTTGCTGCTTGGCCTGCTTGCCTGGGCGCAAGCCGAGCTTTCCCCCCAGCCCGGCATCGCGGGGGCCCTTGCCGGCCTGAGACCCGTCATGCTCGCCGTGATGGCCGATGCCCTCCGGGCCTGGCTGCCCGAGATCGCCCGGGAACTGCCGACCCGTCTGATTGCGGCGGGGGCTGCTGCCGCCGCCCTGCTCGGGGCGCCCGAAGTGACGGTCCTGCTCGCCGCGGGCCTGGTCCGGAGCCTCTCCGATTCACGCGGCACGCTGGCGTGCATGCCCATCCTGGCGCCAGCGCCGGAGGTCCAGCCGTGGCAAGTGGCGTGGCCCTTCCTGAAAGCCGGGGCGCTGCTCTTCGGCAGCGGCTACGTGGTGGTCGGCCTGCTGCGCGACGGCCTTGTCACCCGCCTGGGGTGGATCACGGACAGCCAGTTGGCAGACGCCTTCGCGTTGTCACTGGCCACCCCGGGCCCCATCCTGGGAGCCGCCAGTTACCTGGGCATGCAGATCGCCGGACCGGCCGGCGCCCTGCTTGCCACCGGCGCCATCTTCCTTCCGGCGTTCGTGGTCGTGGGCCTCGCCGGCACCGTGCTGCCCCGCCTCGAAGGACATCGCGGGGCCACCCGTTTCCTCGAGGGCGTGGGCCTGGCCTCGGTAGGCCTGCTCCTCGCGACGACCTGCAGCTTGCTGCCTCTGCTCGCCAACCACCCCGCCAGCCTTGCATGGACCGTCGTTGCCTTTGGCCTGCTGGCCACACGCCGCGTGGGTGCCGGCGTGCTCTTCTGGGCAGGCTGCCTCGGCGGCCTCCTGCTGGGCGCGCTCGACGCCGGCACCCGTCTGATCGGACACTGACGGCCATGGAACACGTCGAGACCTTGATTGTGGGAGCGGGTGCCTCCGGCCTCGCCTGCGCGTCGCAGCTCGCGGCGGCAGGTCGGGATTGCCTCGTGCTGGACAGGGGTCGCAGGCCGGGCGGCAGGGCCTCGAGCCGGCAGCTGCCCGACGGCCGGACGATGGATCTGGGGGTGCCGCTGTTCCGGCTGGGCGATCCTGCTGTCCTCGCGATGCTTGCCAGCCTGCAGGCACGAGGCCGTGTCGTGAGGTGGCCGGGCATCGTGGCCGACCGAACAGGAGATGCCCTGACCTTCCGCGATCCGGATCGCGATCCGCGCTGGACAGGGGCACCTTCCACAGGGGCGCTCCTTGCCTCCCTGGCGGACGGCCTGCCTGTCCGGCAGGAACACACGGCATCCACGGCCGTGCCGGACTCCGGGGGATGGGTCGTGACGTGCGAAGATGGCGCGCGGTTCAGGGCCGATGCGCTGGTTCTCGCCATGCCGTTACCTCAGGCACGCCGCCTCGTGGCCGATTGCCCGGGTGCCGCGTTCGACAACGACGCCTGCCTCGTCGCGGCGTTGGACGTCCCCTCGGACGCGTGGCCGGACTGGATGGGCAGCGCGGATACCGTGGCCTGCTACGTCCACGACGATGACCTGCTGGCCTTGACCGTCCGCAGGCCGGGTCGCCCCCTTGTCGTGCATGCAAGCGAGGCCTGGAGCCGTCCCCGCCTCGACAAACCTGTCGCCGCATGGGCCGAGGAACTGAGCCAGAGGCTCTCGGGCCGCCTCGGGGGATTCGCCCCTGCCGTCATTCACGCCCACCGCTGGACCTTTGCCCGCCCGCGCGGCCCCCTCGCCGGAGGCTGCGGCTGGGACCCCGAACGGCGGCTCGCAGTCTGCGGCGACGCGTGGATCGGGCCGACCGGACGCTTCGAAGGTGCCCTGCGGTCCGGATTGGACGCTGCCGGTCGCGTGCTGGGATCGGTCTAGGACAGGCCAGGCAGGCCAAAGGCCGGCAATCGCAACGGCTTGGGCTCCGGGGGCAACGCCAACGGTGCCGAGAGCGGATCGACCGCCATCTCGAACCACCAGCGCAGTGGCCAACGCCAGTCTTCCCAATCCTTCATGGCCTGGGCGAAGGGCGGCTGGAAGCCCTTGTCGTCCAACTCGACCGTGATCCCGAGCGCCCCCCGGTCAGACAGCGCCCAGGATCCGACGTCCCCCGTGACCCGGTACAAGACGCGGGCAAGCGTCCCGGATCGGTAAGCCAGGCGATTGGCGACGGGACGGGCGAGGCGCGAGAAGAGGCTCTCCTCGGGCGTGAAGCTGCGGTCGATCCCCGGCGGCCAGAGGACCATGCCGGCAAAGGCGTGCACGTCGACGACCAGGCGTGGGCGCAGGTGCCGGATCATGTCCCGGACGGCGCGGGCCTCGGGCTCCGAGGCAGCCTCGGGCCCTCGAAAATCCTCGTCGGCCGTCCGCGCGTTGCCCAGATGCCAATGGACATCGTGATTGCGGTTGAGGTCGACACCCACCTGGCCGTCGGGCAGTGGCCGCGCATTCTTGCGCCAGTAGGGATCGCCGGCCTCGACCCTGAGCCGACCATCCGGGTTGGCCAACGGGACGATCCAGACCTCACGGATGTCAAGCAGTCGGGTGACGTTGGCATCGCGGCCATAGGCCTCGGCCAGGTGCTCGCCAAGCGCCAGAGCCACCTCGACCGGTGCCAGCTCGCGCGCATGGACGCCGGCCACCAGCACCATGACGGGCCGCGCATCGCGGCTGGGCCCGGACAGACGCCAAGCCTCGATCAGCCGGCCTTCGACCGACCGACCGATGGCACGGACCTGGCACGACGCCGGGTGACGCTCGGCAAGCAGGCGCATGCGACGCTGGACGCCCGTCACGGTCGCATAGCCCGCAGGCCATTGGAACGCCCCCGTCGGCGCGGCTTCCGTTTGTGCCGCAATCCGGACGCCGAGGCCGGCCAGACGATCGGCGTCGCCGGGCCGCAAACGGGCTGTCACGGTACCGGCCTCGCGATCGACGTCCTCAGCCAGATCGAGGCCAAGTCGCGCCATCGGCTCCCAGGCATCGGGCGGAACACGCAGGCGGGACCAGCCGGCAGGCAAGGTACCGGCCGCCGTCGCCGACACCACGGCGGGTGATGCTGCCGGTGGGACGACCTGGGTCACTCGGCCGCACGCCGCCAGCACGAGGCTCGCGAGCAGAAGCACCGGCAGGGGCCGGTTGCCGAAGAAGGGCATCAGAAAGGGCAGCACCAGGGCGGGGACCCGTCCATCATAAGCCGCCTGCCGCGCATGCGGAAGCTTCTTCACCGTTTCTTTCGCCCGTTGCTACCTGCCCTTAACCCCGGAGCGAGCGACCTGAGGCGATAGCACGAGCATCGTTCCCCCTGCTGCGCCGATGGTGGCCAGCCCTCCCAAGGAAGACCATGCCGCTCCTGACCCCGGCTCCCCGGACCGCCCCGACCGTGATGCGCCGCATGAACCCGGCGGATCCCGTCAGCCGGCGACACGAGGAACGGCTTGTCGGCGCTGCCGACTACATGGTGCTGGACCGGGGGCAGGACCGCTTGCTCATCGCCGGCTGCAACCTGCCGCTCCGCGGCGTGGGCGTCGGGACGCAGGTTCGCCAGGGGAACCAGAACGCGACGGTCGTGGCCGTCGAGGACAAGGCACTCAAGACCGAGTTCATCAACGGCAGGATGATGCGCTGGCTTGGCCATACGCCCTCCAACCTTGCCGCCGGAGGCGCGGCTGCCGGGGCCGCGCTACTCGGCTCCAGGCTGGGAGCACTGCTGGGCAAGGCCGGCCTCGCCGGCCTGGTGATGGCCGCCGGTGCCGCCGCTGCGACCAAGACCGTGCTCGTGATGCGTGACGAGGGTTCGGCCCGCATCGACGCCGACACGCGCGAGCAGGCCTGCCAGAGGGCCGTCCGCGAGGCGACGCTCGAAGCTTCCGAGGCGCCCACGGTCCTGCGTCGGTGACGCGGGGCCCCCGGGCCTGCTACTTTGGGCTCCCAACTGCTTCCGGAACTCCCTTGACGCGAGAGGCCCCATGACGACGAATATCCACGAGATCCCTGTCCGGACGCTGGCGGGTGAAGAGACGACGCTGGCGGTCTGGCAGGGCAAGGTGCTGCTGATCGTGAACGTCGCCAGCAAGTGCGGCTTCACGCCCCAGTACAAGGGCCTCGAGGAGCTCTGGCGCAAGTACGCCGACCGCGGCCTCGTGGTCCTCGGGTTTCCGTGCAATCAGTTCGGTGCCCAGGAGCCCGGGTCGCCCGAGGACATCGCCAATTTCTGCAGCGTGAACTATGGCGTCACGTTCCCGATGTTCGCCAAGGTGGACGTCAACGGCGATGCGGCCCACCCGCTCTTCCAGCACCTGAAGCGTGCCCAGAAGGGCATCCTGGGTACCGAAGCCATCAAGTGGAACTTCACGAAGTTCCTCGTGGGCCGCGACGGCAGCGTCATCGAGCGCTTCGCCAGCGCGACCACGCCTGACGACCTCGAGACCGCCATCGAGAAGGCCCTGGCTGCCTAGCCTGGCCACAGGCCTCAGCGGCGGCCCAGCTCCTCGAGCAGGCGCGCGTTGTTGCGCTCGATGACCGCCGCGAACGCCCGCGTCAGGGCGGCGAGTTCGGCGCTGCCGAGGCTTGCCCAGATGGGCGCGTAGACGTCCGCAGGGTCGGATGTGGCCATCACGTCGGCGAGGCCGTCGCGAATCGGGGCCAGGTCGGCCACATAGGTCTCGAGGACCTCGCGCAGCACCGCAGGGGCCGACAGGGCTTCAGGCAAGGGACTCATGGACAATCCTCCGGGAACAACCCCTATTGTATGCCCATGCATTCACGATTCCTCCTTGGCGTCGCGGCCCTGTCCTTCCTCTGGGTAGCCGGTCAGGGCCTGGCCGATCCTGCGGGACTCGCAGCCACGGTCGGGCTCGGGCTCGATCGCCCCGACGCCAGCAACGAGCTTCGGGCATCCTACGGAGGGCAATCCCTCGCCATCGCACTCCTTATGGCCCTCGGGGCCTGGCGGCCTTCGGCGACAAGGCCTGCCCTCGCATTGCTGACGACCCTGTGCGCCGGGCTCGTGGCAGGCCGCACGGTCGATGCCGTCCTGAACGGGCTGCCCACGGCGTTCGTGAGCGGCCTTTGGGTCTTCGAGGCCATCATGGCCGCTGCGGGGGGCCTCCTGCTGCGCGATAGTCGGCAGACACCATGAGCTTCGTCCCCCCTGCCGGACCTCCTTCCGGGGAGCTGACGCCGGAGGCGCTGTCCCGGGCCATGGACCCCGTCCGCCTCACGAGGCTGCTCGACCAGGCCCTGTGCAAGCTGGATTTTCCGGCGCAAGGCAGCCTGCGCAAGGGGTTCGACGACCTCACGCACATCTATCGGCCTCAGGCCTATGCCTCGGCCCCGCTCGAGGCCTGGCTCGCGCGCCATGGGCGCCCGGGCAGGCGCAAGGCCTTGTTCCTCGGGATGAACCCGGGGCCCTGGGGCATGGGCCAGACCGGCATCCCGTTCGGGGACCCCGAGCTGGTACGGACGTGGATGGGCATCGATGCCCCTGTCGTCGTCCCCGAGGGCATGCGGGCCGATCGACCCGTCATCGGCCTCGACTCGACACGACGCGAGAGCTCGGGCCAGAACCTCTACGGGTGGGCACGCGGCCTGTTTCCAGATGCCGATGCCTTTTTTCGCACGGCGTTTGTCGTCAATTTCTGCCCCTTGCTGTTCTTCGATGCGAACGGCCGCAACGTGATCCCCTCCGACTTCCGCAAGGGTGTCGAAGCCGCCGAAGCCATGACGGCATGGTGCGACGCGGCATTGCTCGGATGGCTGCGGATCATGGCGCCCGAATGGGTCGTCGGCGTCGGCGCCTATGCCGCCGGGCGACTCGCGACGGCCTGTGCCAAGATACTCGCCGAAGAGGGTCACGCCCCCCGGCAGGTCACCATCATCCATCCCAGTCCGCAAACGAGGGGACATTGGGGCCGGACCGGATGGGGGCCCTACATCACGCGGCAGATGGCCGAGGCCGGCCTCGTCTGGCCCTAGAAGGCGGCTGCCTTGCGCACGGCCTCGAGCACCCGCGCGCTCGTCATCCCGTACGCCTCGAGCACCGCCTCGGGCGTGCCCGACTCGGCATAACGGTCGCCGAGGTCCACGGCCACCACCCGAGCCGGGTGGCGCTCCGCCACGACCTGAGCCACGATGCTGCCGAGGCCTCCGTGCCGAAGGTGTTCCTCGGCCACTACCAGACGCCCCGAGGCGGCCGCGGCGGCGACGATGGCGTCGGCATCGACAGGTTTCAGGCTATAGAGGTCGACGACACCCGCGTCGATGCCCTCGGCCCGGGCCAGGGCAGCGGCCTCGAGGGCCTCGAAGACCATCAGGCCGCACGCGAGGATGTTGACATCCCGGCCCAGGTGGTGGGTCACTGACCCACCCGCCCGGAAGCCGGTGCCCTCGGGATAGATCTCGGCGGCCTTGGCGCGCCCGGTCCTGAGGAAGACCGGACCCACGTGCTCGGCCGCGACCCGCGTCAGCGCCGCCGCTGCCCGGGCGTCAGCAGGGACCAGCACGGTGAAGCCAGGGAGCGCACAGGCCAGGGCAATGTCCTCGACACCCATCTGCGAAGCACCGTCCTCACCGATGCTGACGCCTGCGTGGGAACCCACCAGCTTGACGTTGAGACCGGGGTTGGCGACCGCCATCCGCATCTGGTCGAAGGCCTTGCTCATGAGGAAAGTCGCGAAGGACGATGCGAACGGGATCAGGCCGGTGGTCGCCATGCCGGCGGCCACGCCCACCATGTTGGCCTCCTGGATGCCCACGTTGATGAAACGCTCCGGGTGTGCCTTGCCAAACACCACGCTCTTCGTGCTCTTGGACAAATCGGCATCCAGCGCGACGATCCGGGGATTCTCGCGGCCCAGTTGGGCAAGCGTCTCACCGTAGGCATCGCGGGTGGCCTTGCCCAGCACGCGTTCGGGACGATCAGGCATCGGACACCCCCAGCTCGACCAGTGCGCGGGCCAGCTCGTCGGCACTCGGCGGCGCCCCGTGGAACTCGGGGTTGTCTTCCATGAAGGAGACGCCCTTGCCCTTCGTCGTGCGGGCCAGAATGACCTGGGGCCGCCCTTCCACCTGGCGCAACCGTGCAAAGGCCCCGGCCAGGGACTCGAGGTCATGGCCGTCCAGATCGATGACTTCCCAGCCGAAGGAACGCCACTTGTCGGCCAGAGGCTCCAGTTCGAGGATCTTCGAGGTGAAACCGTCCAGCTGGATGCGGTTGATATCGACGATGGCCGTAAGGCGGTCGACCTTGAGGTGCGCGGCGGAGAGAGCAGCCTCCCACACCTGGCCCTCGTTGATCTCGCCATCGCCCATCAGCACGTAGACCCTGGCGTCAACACCCCGGATGCGCTGCCCGAGTGCCATGCCAAGGCCGATGGAGAGCCCTTGGCCGAGCGAGCCGGTCGAAGCCTCGACACCGGCCAGCTTGCCCAGTTCGGGATGGCCCTGCAGCGGGGATCCGAAGCGGCGGAAGGTCGGCAGGAGCTCACGGGCGAAGTAGCCGCATTCGGCCAGGACAGCATAGAGCGCCGGGCATGCGTGTCCCTTGGAGAGGATGAACCGGTCGCGCGCTTCCCAGTCGGGCTGTGTGGGATCGTGGCGCAGCACCCCCTTGTAGAGGGTGAGCAGGATCTCGACGGCCGACAACGAACCGCCCGGGTGGCCCGAGTTGGCCGCGGCTATCATCCGCAGGGCATCGGCACGGATACGCGGGGCCAGTTCGCGGAGCGCGTCCACGGGGAGGGTCGCATGGGCAGGCATGGCGCAAGACTACCAGCCGCGGCCCACGAGGGTCAAAGCATGCGTTCATGCTAGAATGGTGGTTCGTGTGGACTGCGTGGACATGCCCGCCAGCCAGCCCTCCCCTGCCGAAAGACGTTTGATGACGAAGGCCACTTTCCTTGATCTCGAAGCCTACAAGGCCGAGGTCGAGCGCCTGCATGCACTGATCGCGACCCGTCGGGCCGCTGCGGCCGGCTCCGCGGCAGACAGCACGGCCCGCGCGCCCTTGGCCGAGATCGAGCTGGGTGACGAGCTGCAGGCCCTGATGAACGTGGCCCTGTCGACCCACCAGGAGTACGGCGGCCAGAGCGTGCCCGGCGTGTCGAGCACCCTGCGCGGTCAGGCACGGCTGGTCACGCTTGCCGCCCTGCTGACCCTGATTCGCGAAGAGTACGAGGGCGTCCGGTCGGACCGGGCCAGCGACTTCTGGTCCATCTACAAGGACTGGACCGGCCGTATCTCGGACACGCGCATCCAGTCCATCCTTGACAAGGCACTCGCGGACGAGGGCGTCGTCCGTGCCGATGCCCAGGACAAGGAAGGCAAGCGGGGTGCGTGGTACGTCGACGCGCTGATCGCAGCCAGCGGCCAGCCGGGCCGACTCCTCCAGGACCTCGCGGACCTGTTCGCCATTCACTGGAAGTACTTCCACCCCGCGGACATCCGCGAGACCCTTCGCTTGATGCGGGGCACCGCCGACGAGCAGAAGCGTGTCCAGATCCTGCAAGACGAGCATCTGCGCCTGCGCGAGCTTGCGGACCGCTTCCGTGAAATGCCTACTGCGGTGCATCGCGCCATCATGGACCTGGCCGTAGCCGTCGAAGTGGTCTGTGTCCGCGAGGACCTGACTCCGCTCGACCTCGTCGACCGCCCCGAACGGGTCGAAGAAGCCTGCGGCATCCATCCCCTGCGCGCCATGCGTGGCAAGGTCGCGCTCCGACGCCTGGCCGAGCGGTACACCAACGCCATCGGGCCCGAGCGTTTCCGCCGCGTCCTTCAGGGCTTGCCCGCCGGGGCCCGGGTCGTGCTCCCGAACGGCTATCAGGTCGACATCGAGACGGCTTCGGACGTGCCGTTCTACGGTCGGTACCGGACGGGCACGCAGAGCTTCCTCGTCATGCCGAACGAACTCGTCACGCCCGAGGAAATCATCCAGATTCCCGAACAGGCGCTCGGCCGCCTGGGCGAGCGCGTCCTCTACAAGTCGCGCGACGAGTTCCAGCCGCTCGAGGGTGATGCCGACAGTCCCGTGCCGCCGCGCGAGCTCTACGTGGAAGGTCGATCCTTCGGTTTCCTCTGGTGGCGTCATCGGCCGGTGGATCGCCCGGTGCGCGTCGCCAAGCAGGATCGCCAGCCCGACGAGGGCGTCCACGGTCAGCTGCGCCTGCAGCATCGGGCCGATGGTCTCCATCTGGGCGTGCAAGGCCTTCGTCTCCATGATCCTCGTCTTGCCAGCCGGCAGCTCGAACTGATCCCCGATGTTCCGGGCGGCATCGTGCCCGTCGAGGAACTGCCCGGCGTCCAGACGGATCGCCAGGGCAACGGCAGCCAGGTCTTCGCGGGTTTCCTCCTCGCCGCACCCGAAGCGGGCGAGGCAACGCTTTTCCTGCGCCAACGCGACAGCAAGGACAGGCTCGTGGTCGGAGGCCACCAGGCCACCTGGACCGTCCGGATGCCCGGGGCGATGCTGTTCTCGGCGCGTCGCGGCGTCCAGATTCCGCCCGGCCAGCACGCCTGGGGCGAGAATGTCCTCTTCTTCTACGCGCCCGTAGGCCTGCCCTTCGTGGCCCCCGAGGAGGCTCCCTTCAAGGTCGAGGCCTCGGGCGTCCGGGGCAGTTATGCCTGCTGGACGGTCACGTGGACCGACACGTCACGCCCGCTCGAGTTGTCGTTCGGGGGAGACCTGTCCTGGACCTTTGCCAAGGCGTCCGCCTTCGCACTCGAGGCACGCCTGCCTGAGGAAAGCGACGCGTTCTTCAAGGTGCCGGCCCAGTACGGGGTCGCGGCGCGCCGCTGGGAAGACCTGACGCTGGTCATCGAGCCGGCACCTTCCATCAGCCAGGCCGCTGATCTGGACCTTAGACTCTTTGCCAACGATGCGGTGGTCGCGACCCAGAGCCTCGCCATGTCGGCAAGGCTTGCCGGTGTCGGAGCCGGGGCGGGCCCCTTCAACGGCGTGCAGATCCGCAAGGCCTTCGGTCTGGGCGAGTCCGCTTCCGGACACTTCCGGCTCGAGCTTCTGACGGCGGGCGGGGTGGTGGCCGAAGCTGCCTTTACCGTCCTGCCCTATCTCGAGCTCAACGACCTGCCGACTCAGCCGTTCCTCGAGGGCGAGGAAATCTCGTTCATGGTCGTCAGCCGAGTCAAGTGCTTTGCCGATGATGCCGTGCGCCGGCGGGTCGCCCTGCCCGGCGTCCAGGTCGACCCGGGTTCCCTGGGCGTAGGTGAGTTCGTACCTCCTGCCGTCGTGGCACAAGTCCCCCTCGAACGGCCCCGCCTCAACCTCGAGGCCCACTTCGAGGTGCCCGTATGCGGATGGCGCTTGTACGACGACGCCCCCGAAAGCCTGGAACCCGCCGCAGCCTTCCAGCGGAAGGTCGTGATCGGCCGGGATGACCTGGCGCGCTTTGGGCTGGTGCTCTTCACCAACCTGGGTCAGACCGGCGGTGTCATCCTTGGCGACCAGGTCGTCCGCTCGGTGCCTTTCTACGAGGGCTATGCCTTCGTGTCGCTGGCCGAGCTCGCCGAACGGATCACGGGGCGCGCCACCAAGCTCGTGCCGTTCGTGGGCGACCGCCGCATGACCCCGCTGACCGTCATGTGGGCCCCACGCGTAACCTCCTTCGAAGCTTCGGTCGCCTATGTCCAGGACCGGCGCATTCGCCTGTCCATCGCGTACGAAGGTCCCCAGGGTGATGTCATCCGCCTGCAGGTCAAGGCTCCGGATGGCCGCGTGCTTGCCCGAGAGGACCTGACGTGCGAGGGTCGGCCCGAGCGCCGCGAACACTTCGAGATCGCGCTCAAGGACGACCTCGGTGACATCGCCGAAGTGTCCGTGGTGGGCACCATCCCCGCCATCGCGCCTGACCACGTGTTCGGCACGTTGACCTTCCGCAACCAGGCCCGTGACGCCGACCTTCTGGAAGCCATTGCCGCCGTCGACAAGGCGCCGGGCGATCCCATCGCCTTGTTCGCCCGCGGTGCCCTCTACCGCACCAAGGGCCTCGTCGACGAGGCTGCCGCAGACTTCCGGGCCGCCATCGACCTTGGCCTGAAGGAACAATCCAGCCTCAAGATCGCCCGGGAGACCCTGGCCCTGCAGGACTGGAGACAGCTGCAGGTCGACATCCAGACCCTGGCCAACATTTTCGTACCCTTCTGCCGAAAGGAGCTCCGCCTTGACTACTGACGCCTTCCCTCGGGCGGTCGCAGCCCTGCTCGCGGACCTCGAACCCAAGGTGAAGCGGCAGCTGATCCTTGAGGATGACAAGGCCAAGATGCGTTTCCAGATGGAGCGCAAGATGGGTGCCGACAAGGCCAAGGAGCCGATGATCGACGCCTGGCTCTCCTCCGCCGTCGCCGATGACTTCCCCCTGCGCCAGCGGGCCTTCCTGGCTTGGCAGGCCAAGGCCGAACTGGGCGAAGTGCCCAGCTTCACCGAATACGCCGATGAGGATGACAGCAAGGGCAAGAAGCCCCGGGTCATCTCCACGGAAGCCAAGGCCGTGACGGCGCTCAAGAAGGCCTTCAAGTCCTGGATCGAGCAGGCCGGCAATCGCAATGTCGAGATCTATGCGTGGGTGGGCCCCTTCGAGTTCCCCGAGAAGGTCCTCGCCACGATCCCTCCTGCAGTCGTCGAGACACCCGAGGCCGAGCCTGTCGTGGGCGGCGTCGACGCCAAGGAACTGGACCGACTGAAGGCCGACCACGAGAAGGAAATAGGCAAGGTCCGCGCAGAGCTCGACAAGGTCAAGAAGCTGCTCGATCAGGCCAAGGAGAAGCGCGAGGGCGACATCGCCAAGGCCGAGGAGCAGTGGCGCAAGGAGCGCGAGGCGCTGATGAGCAAGCTCGCCGACGTGTCCAACGACCAGCGTCGCCTCAAGGAGGAAATGTCCTCGAAGAACCAGCCCATCTCGCAGCTCAAGCGCGACCTCGAGGATGCACTCAGGCAGGGCGAGCGGCTGACCAAAGACCTGACCGAGGCCAAGGCCTCGCTCGATACGGCGTTGCGGACCCGCGACGAGGCCCAGAAGATCAAGTCCGAACTGGAGAGCCGGATCGAGGACATGTCCTCGAGGCTGGGTGACGCCCAGGGCCAGATGGCTTCGGCAAGCAAGCTGGCTGGGGAGACCCAGACCGAGCTCGAGTTCTTCCGGTCTGCCAAGACGTGGATGCTGGTTGACCCGGGCAGCCTCGACGAGCTCAAGGAGACGCTCGAGATCGAGCTCGACATCCGGACGGATTTCAGCAAGCGATTCAACGTGCCCCGGGATGCCAAGGCCCCGTTCCAACAGCGGATCGTGGACTTCCAGGGTGTATGGACCAAGCTGCTCGAGGACGAACGCAAGGCCATTGACGCCTTCTTCGCCATCACCCTCCAGGAGACGCTCAAGGACGGCAAGGGTCTTTCCGATGCCTTGGAGCGCTTGTCGGAAATCAAGGACTCGCTGCTGGCACGTGAAATGGCAGCCGTGGCCTTGAACCACCTGTGCGCGCGCTTCCTCGAGAAGGCCAAGGCGCCTGCCGGCGCTCGCTCCTGACAAGGCGACCCCGTTGACGCGAACGGCCCTCCGCCTGGTGCGGAGGGCCGTTCGCCACGTTCACCACGTCATCGTGTAGCCCAGGTAGGGAATGGCCGGCAGGCCGTACTGGAAGGTCGGATTGCCGATCTTCTCGAACTCCTTGCCGTAGTCGACATTGACCACTTCCTGCTGCGCCTGGACCTCGATGTAGAAGGAACCTTTCTTGCCCCACGTCGGGGCAGGTCGCTCGATACGGCCGGCATAGATGAAGCCGTCGGGGTAGCGCGCCGAGTTGGGCTGGTCGGAAGGGATGCCGTCGTACTCTCCGAAGGCATTGAGACGCCTGTCGACCACCGGCGTGTAGGGCCGGCCGGTCGCATAGCGGAACTTCAGCGACGGCTTCCATCCCCACGTCTCGGGAGCCGCCATGGTGAGGTTGAGGGTCACGGGTTGGTCGAAATCGTAGGGAATCTCCACGCCATTGCGCCCCGTCCGGAACGCGCGGGACAAGCTGACGGCAAGGCTGCCCTGCCACCCCTCCCAGGGGGCCAGGTCGAGTGTGCCCTCCAGACCGTAGGCGCGACCACTCAACGAATTGATGAAGGGTGGGCGGACGCCGGGATCATTGCGATCCGACAAGTTCCTGAGCTCGCGGAAATAACCCTCGAAGCGCCCCAGCAGGAACTCGTTGATCTGCCTGTCCCAGCCCACGATATGGTCATTGACCCAGGAATTCTGCAGATCAGGGTTGCCGATGGTCGGCAAGGTCCGAACGACACCGGGAAACTGGTGTTGCTGCCCCAGGCTCAAGCGAAGCGTGTTGTCGGGGTCGACGCGCCACGTGACGCCACCGCGGGGCCCCAGGGTGTCGATGCCTTGGCCTGAGCTGTCCTGCGGCGGGTTCAGGTGCTCGGCGCGGGCCCCGTAGGCGACGGTCAGGGTCTCGGTGGGCCGCCATTCGTCCTCGAAGTATAGGCCGTACTGCTTCTGGTTCCCGGCTGTCTCGGACGAGACCTTGGGCAGGCGCTCGATATCCGCCGTCCGGCCCACACCCGCCACGTTGCCGGAGGCTCCGCCGCCGCCCGCCCCCGGGGGCCCTCCCCCCTGGCCACGGGGCAACAGCGAAAGGTCCGGCTGCGTACGGCGGGAGAGGTAGTTGATGGTGTCGTAGCGCACGCCGGTCCGCAGCTGGCGTCCCGCGTCAATCTGCCACACCAGATCGTCGATGACGGAGAAGGTGTAGCGGCTTTCGTTCACACTGACCAACCGGCCCAGCTTGAAGTCCGTCGACGGATCCTGATAGTTCAGGATCAGCTTGTTCGAGACCTGGTCACCGAGGGGTTGGCGCCACGAAAGCCCGGTGGCCGTAAAGCCCGTATCCAGACCGAAGCTGTCGATGGAGGAGGTCGAATCCTGAGTCTGGGGCACCTTG
This sequence comes from Candidatus Sericytochromatia bacterium, assembly GCA_035286125.1. Classification (GTDB taxonomy): domain Bacteria; phylum Cyanobacteriota; class Sericytochromatia; order S15B-MN24; family VGJW01; genus VGJW01. The sequence continues at coordinate 10,433 of JAYKIS010000046.1, read as the reverse complement.
ATGCGGGCCTGGTCGACTGATCCCAGGTGCGTCAGCTCGACCTGCCCGCCCCCCGCAATCGGGGCCAGCAGCTTGAACTGCCGGTCCGTAAAGTAAGGGAAGATCTGGCCCTCTTCGAAGAATCGGCCAATGACAAGGTCGATGTAGCTGCGGCGCAACGCAGCCGACAGGAGCACTCCCCCTCCGATCGGACCCTCGATGAGGCCCTCGGAGTAGAGGAGGTTGGACTCCAGCACGGCATGAACACCGTCCTCGGCAGGCCGCCGTGTCTCGATATCGATGACGGCGGACTGGACATTCGGGAAGCGCGCGGGAATGGCGCCCTGATACAGGTCGACCTTGGCAATCGTGTTGCTGTTGAAGACACTGAGCAGGCCCCCCAGGTGGAAGGGGTTGCCAATCTGGACATCGTCGAAGAAGTAGCGGTTGTCATTGGGGCCACCGCCGCGGATGACGAGATTCCCCCCGAATCCGCCCGTCTTGACGCCGGCCGAGTTGGTCACGGCCAGGACAGCATCATTGCGGGCACCCGCAATCCGCCGGACATCCTCAGCCGTGAACGAACGCCGGGACGGCTGCGTCTGGGCGAGGACCGAGGGCCTGTCGGCCGCAACGCGCTGCCCCGGTACGGTGACGATGCCGGGACGAAGACGCAGCTTGAGTACGACAGGCCGGTCGTCACGGAAAGGCAGCGGGTCCGAGACCCACGAAACGTAGCCTTCTGCCTCGACCTTGACGCGCCAGGCCCCCTCCGGGACCCCCCCGAGGCGCCAACTGCCGTCTTCGGCAACCCGCACGGACTGCCCAGGCCCGACGACCGTCACCACCGCGCCCCGGACAGGCTGGCGCGTCGCCCGATCGCGAATGGTGCCTTCGAGGTCGGCCGCATGGGCCACGGCGGGGAAGGCCGACAGCAGGGCCACGGTACCGGCCAGCAGCCAGGCGCCTCGATACAAGCAAATCGTCACGGCGTCACCTCGATGGAGGCCGTCGCCCCGGGAGTCGCAGGAAGCACGGAAGCCGACGATTCCGGCAAACTCTGCAGCAACTCCGAACCTGACGCACCCGGGATCGCCGGGGCCACGGCCCCCGCGGGCATCACATCGGCGTCACCCGTCGCCCCTCCTGGCGCCGATGCATCCTCGGCTTCGCGGTCATCGCCCTCGACGATCAGGCTGGCCGTTGCCTCGAGCACCCTCGCCGCGTTCAAGGTGAACCGCACGGGTAGGCGAATGGTCGCCGCAACAGGAACACCCAGCCGCAAGGCCGGAAGGAAGCGGCTTTGCCGCACGGCTTCGACGGCTGCCCGGCCGAACAAGGGGGTCGAAGCCCGACGCAACGTCGCCATCCTTACGAAGCCCGAGGCATCCACGTAGGCCTGCACCTCCGCCTCACCCTGAAGCCCCCCGATCCGGGCCACTTCGGGGTAGGCAATGCGCAGGCCACCGATGGCCTCGGGTTGGCGACTGACGGCTGCGACGCCCTCGCCATCCCCGGCCTCGATGATCAAGGGAGGCGGTGCGCTCGGCGTCGCCGGCTGGTCCAGGCCAGCCCCGACGGGAACTTCGACCGTACCCGTCTGGCCACCGTCATCGGCGATGCCGACGCCCGCGGAACCGGCAGCGCCCGGCGCCAAGGCCGTCTGTGGGCGTGCCTGCGGAGGCATCTTGGGCTGCGCCTTGGGCGGCGCCCGCCGAGGCTTCTGTTTGGGCGGGGGAGGCTTGGGAGGCCGCTTGCGCTCGACGAGGCTCACGCTCACGACCTTCTGGACCAGTTGCCGACCGAACTCGACCTGGGTCAGGAACCACGCCAGCACGACGTGGACAACAACGGAGACCACGACGATGCGGCCCAGACGGCCCTGTCGTTGCGGTCCCGCCGGCCGCCATGCCGGCGTCGCCGGCGCGGGCGGACGCTCAGCGTCGGTCGACGGCGAAGGCAATCTTCTCGACTCCGGCGACGCGTGCGGCATCCATGACATCGACCACGCGGCCATGCGGCACGGCGGCATCGGCCCCGACCACGACCTGAAGGTCCGGACGACGCTGCTTCAGGACCTCGAGATCTTCCCGCAGGATCTCGGCCGAGACCACCTTGCCGTCCATCACGATTTCGCCCGAGTCCTTGACCATGATGGCCACGGTGCGGGCCTCGGTAGCTTGCGTCCGGCTGGCCTTGGGAAGTTCGACCTTGAGCGATTGCTGCGCGATAAGGTAACTCGTCGCAAGGAAGATGATCAGAAGCACCAGCGTGATGTCCACGAGGGGCGTCACGTTGATGTCGACGATGGCGTCTTCGTCACGCGCCCCTTGCACGGCCGGCCTCCTCGGACGCAACGCCCCGTGCCTCGCCCATGGTGGCACGGGCCAGGGCCACGACGGCCTCGGACGCCTCCTCGAGGCGGTAGTCGATGACCCGGATGCGACGATTGACGAGGTTGTAGGCGATGACGGCAGGGATGGCGACGAGAATGCCGACGGCTGTGGCCACCAAGGCCTCGGACAAGCCCGCCATCACGACCGCCGGCCCCTGAGTGGATGCAGTGCCCAGGTCCCGGAAGGACTTGATGATGCCCAGGACCGTGCCGAAGAGCCCGATGAACGGTGCGTTGTTGCCGAGGGTACCCAGGAGGACCAGACCCCGCTCGGCAGCGGCCCGCTCCTGAAGACGCTGGGCTACCAACCTCGCCCTCAGGCGCTCCGAACCCAGGGCCCAGTCCTCGCCGGAGAGGCGGAACATGCGCCCGACGGGCCCCCTCCCGGAGACCCCCGGCATGGACCACTGCCCGGTCGCCAGTGCGCCCATGCCCTGACCCATCACGACCTCGGGTTGCTCGCGATTGGCCCAGAAATACCAGACGCGATCGAGGACGATGGCGATGGACAGGATGGACAGGGCAACCAGGACCCAGAGGACCCATTCACCACCACCCGCCCCCAGGGCCTCGAAGGCCTTCTTCAGGTCCATGGACGGGACACTCCTTGATCGTGGGGCAAAACCATGACAATAGTGAGGCTAGACTAAGTTAGACACTTTTCAGACATGTTGCAATTCCGGCCACACCCAAGAAGAAGTGTCTAATAAAACCAGGTGCGGGTTCGGTGATACGGCAGTGGCAACGCCATCCCCTGGCCTGTGGTCCACAGATGAACGTCCACGTCCATGGGACGCGCCGGCACGCCAGCCAGAACGAGGGCGTCCGCAAGCGCATCGACGGCCGCGATGGTACCGGCCCGGATGGCCAACTCGGCCTCCGAGCCCCACGGAAGCTCCTCCCCGGAGCGCAGGCGATCCTTGAGTGGCGACGCATACTCGAGAACACCCAGTGCCTCCAGGACTTGCGGCACCTTGTAATCCGCAAAGGCCGTGAGGGCATCGAGGTCGCGGAAGGCACCGGGGCCGCTGCCGCCGAACGCCGCGGCAAGGTCGGCCACGAGAATCTGCAGGCGCTTGAGCATCGGCAGCGACCGTCCCTGCCAGACCGGAATGTCGCGAAAGGAGGGCAGGGCCTCGAGCACGGTGCGCGCCAAGGCCACGCCGGACCCGTCTGCTTGCTCCAGCACCTTGAGGAACTGTCCGTCCCAGGCGTCCCGCAACCAAGTGCCCAGATTCCGCAGATGGGCCGCCCGCTCGTCGCGCCACGGCAACTCACCCGTCCCACCCAGAAAGTCAGCGAGGTCATCAGCCGTGATAGTGGCCAGGCGATTCGCCTCGAGCAGGTCGCGCCTTCCTTCACCAGCACGCCGGGAAAGCGTCAGGGACAGGGCCCGGTAGCCATTGACCGGCTGTCCCTCGGGCCCCGTGACCGACCACCTGGGTGTCCCAGGCCAGAAGCAATGGTTCAGCGTGTCGAGGACAACGACGAACATGGCCGTATCTGCGTCGGAACCACGCCAGTGCCATCCATCGCCCCAATCCGGCGGACCGGGAGGGCCTTCGGATAGCCAGCGCCGGCGCAGCCTGTCCAGCGCCGCATCATCAACCCGAACCAGGGACGTTTGCGTCAGGATCCAGGACGCCGCGGCCCGGACGCCAAGGGGATCAGGTCTCACCAAGACCGCAGATGCGCTGGACTTCCGAGACGGTGGTCGCGCCCTTGAGGGCCTTGCGCTTGCCGTCATCCATCAGCGTGGTCATGCCTTCGGCCTTGGCCGCCTCGGTGATGGACAAGACGGAGTCACCATTATTGATGAGCGACTGAAGCCGCTTTGACATGATGAAGATTTCGAAGATGGCCAGCTGGCCCTTGAAGCCCGTCTGCTTGCAATGTTCGCACCCCTCGCCCTTGGCAAGGGTACACGGTTCGCCGTCAGCCAACCCGAGGAACTCGCGCTCCTCAGGCGTCGCCTGATACTCGACCTTGCACTTGAGGCAGACGCGGCGAAGCAGGCGCTGGGCTACAACCCCCGTCACGGTGGACGAAACCATGTACGGTGGCACGCCCATCTCGACGAGGCGGTTGATGGTCTGAACGGCGTCATTCGTGTGCAGGGTGGACAACACCAGGTGACCCGTCATGGCGGCGTGGACGGCCGCTTCGCAGGTCTCATGGTCGCGGATTTCACCCACCATGATCACGTCAGGGTCCTGACGCAGGATGGTCCTGAGCGCGGCGGCAAACGTCAGGTCGATCTTGGCGTTGACCTGGATTTGGCTGATCCCCTCGCACGGGAACTCGACAGGGTCCTCGATGGTGATGACGGACTCGGTGTCCTTGCTCATCATCCCGAGGCTGGCATACAGGGTCGAAGACTTTCCGGAACCGGTGGGTCCGGTGACGAGGATGATGCCGGACGGCGCGTGCAGCAGGCGTTGGTACTTGACGACATCATCCGGATCGAAGCCCAGCTCCGTCAGGCTGCGGTTCATGTTCATGGGACGCAGCAAGCGCAAGCACAGCTTCATGCCGAAATGCGTCGAGATCATCGAGACACGGAAGTCGATCTTGTCGCCCGCGCGGGACTTGACCGAGAACCGGCCGTCCTGCGGGCGGCGCTTCTCGGTGATGTTCATGTTCGACAACACCATGAAGCGGGTGCAGACCGACATCTCGATCGACTTGGGCACTTCGAGGACCTTGGTGAGCACGCCGTCCATGCGGAACCGGACCTCGAGATAGTTCTCGCGGGCCTCCAGGTGAATGTCCGATGTCCCGGACTCGATGCTGTCGTTCAGAATCGAATTGACCAGCTCGATGATGGGCGCATCCGACTCGGAGTTGGTCGCACCCAGATCCTCGATCTTGCGGGCTGCGGCCGACATGGCATCGTCCTTGCCCGCTGACTTCACGGCCCTCGCGATGGCGTCCTGGTTCGAGGTCTCGGACTTCTTCTCGAATAGATGGCTTGTCCCATCTATTCGAGGTCTCGGACTTCTTCTCGAATAGATGGGACAAGCCTTCCTTGAGGCGCTGATCGCTCAGGACGACAGGAACGACCAGGAAGCCCGTCAGCAGAGACAAGCTGTCCAGGGTCTTGACGTCGTCGGGACGGCTCATGCCCACGACCAGGCGACGTCCGATCTTGCCGAACGGAATGACGCCGTTCTGCTTGGCGAACTGGGCCGGAACCATCTGCATGATCTTGGGATCAATCGTGAAGTCGGCGACTGAGGCGTGATTGCCCAGCAAGGCCTGCAGGGTCAGCAGGTCCTCGAGATCCTTCTCGTTGACCATGTCCCGCTGGACGAACAACTCGCCGATCTTGCGCCCCGTGCCCTGCTGGGCCGCGACGACCTCATTGACCTTGTCCTGGGACTGGAGGCCGAGCGTGACCAGCCATTCGCCCAATTTAAGGCGCTTGAGCGCACCGTCGGACGAGGTGGCGGGCTGTGCGGGCGGCTTGCCGAAGGCGGCCGTCGGTGGTCCGAATCCACCCGGCCTGGGTGCCGCCGCGGGCGGCGGTCCGAATCCGGAAGGCTTCGCGGCAGGAGGAGCCCCCCCCCAGCCGGGTGCGGCCTGGGGTGGCGCGGACGGGGGACCCGCCTGAGGTGGAGCACCCGGCGGGGGGCCCGACCATCCCGGCGGAGGCCCGGCGGGCGGACGACCTTGGGGTCCCTGGGGAAATCCGGGCGGTGGCCCTGCAGGACGAGGAGCCCCGGGTGGCGGAGCCGCCGGCGGCCTCGCAATAGCGCCCGGCGCACCCTGCAGGGGAGCGGTTCCCGGGGCCTGCGGCGGCCTCGGTGGACCGGGTGGCCCCGTCATGGGATTCTGCGTCTGCATGCCTGCTTCTATGTTCCCCGGATCAGCCCGGAGACAACGAACGAGTCGTCATCCACCCGGATTTTGAGGTGCCGGCAGCGGTGGCGGCTGTCTGACCGCACCCGGGGGCAGTTGGGCCGGATTCGGCAGGCCGAGCGGCATCGAGGGCAGCTGTCCGCCCTGAGGCAAGGCCACACCTGGTGCAAGGCCCGGGCCGGCGCCCGGGGCAGCACCGGTACCCGGCAACGCACCCGATCGACCGCCCGGCATCTGCAGGCCACCCTGAGTGTCGCTACCCGACGATGTCGGGTTCCACGTGCGGCTCAGTTCGCGACGCACGGCGCCACCCGGCCCATCGAAGATGACGCCTGACCGGTCGATCGTCCGGACCTTGATGCCGGCTGCGACATAGTCACCTTCCGTGACCCGGCGCGTCATGCCATCCATGACGACGATGGCGCGGGACTGGTTGCCCACCATCACGATGCCACGGACGACAATCGTGTTGACGGGACGGATGGTCGGCAAGGGCTTCGGCGTCGCGACCACCAGCAAAGGCGTCGGAGAGGGCGTCGGCGTCGCGAAGGCCTGTCCGTTGACCCGCAGGCTGGGGGGAAGGATGGGTGCGGCGGGGCGGGTGACGAAGCCCATCGGAGCCGAGGCCGAAGGTACGTTGATGAGGTCGACGTCATCCGAGGCCTCGATGATCGGCCAGAAGGGCTCGGCCTTGCCGATGACGAGACCACCCTTCTTGCGGCTGCCAGAAGGAGCCGCGGCAAGGCCGCCGGGCAGCGTCTTTCCCTTGGCCCCGGGCAGTCCCCTGCCGGGGACTCCGGGCAAGGCGCTCGCCGACGCCGCGGTACTTCCCGAGGCACTGTCCGTCGCCGTTGCCGCACCGGGCAAGGCTCCGAGCGGCAAGCCCCACCCCGCACGTACCGAGGCTCGGGCCAGGATGGGCGCCAACGCCACGACGGGCCCGGCCTGCACGGGAACGAGCCGCTCAGGGACGCTATGGACACGCACGGGGCGCAATCGCTCACCCGCCGTCGCCAGAGCGACCGCCTTTCGGGCGGGAGCCTTGCGCACAACGACCACCTCGGCAGTGGGGCGATAACGACGCACGCGCGACGCTTCCGCACGGGGTTGCTCGGCAGCCATTGCAGGCGGTATCAACCACGCCACGAAGCCAGCAGCCGGATCGTCAGGCAGCCAGCCCTGTCTCTCCCCGGCCTTGTCGCGGATATCCTGAAACAATTCGTCGAACCCGGATTGATCCGAGGGGTTGATGGCACCCGTCGACGGCGGGGTCAGGAATTTGAAGGCAAGGTCCAGCTCCAGATCGCAGCGCGCTGCCAAGCCGTCTTTCTCGATGTACTTCAGACGGTAGCCCTCCACCTCGAGGGTGGGCGGCAGCGTGTCGAACTTGGCGAGGGCCTGCAGCATGTACGTGTAGTTGCCCTGCACGTGCACCGTGTAGTTGGTGTTGATGACGCTTGCAACCGGCGGAGTACCCGTCGCGAGGGCGATGTCCTCCATCGACTTCGGGACGGGGCTAATGGCCAGCACCGACAGCGAGGCCTCTTCCAAGATCGAAGACAGCTTGATGAGTGCCGCATTGGCGCGGCCGTCGAGCGCGTTGGCCGGCTGGTCCTCCTTGCGCAGGTCGAACTCGCCCATCTCGGCCATGCGGCTCTTGAGTGCGCTGCTCGAGGCCTCGATCAACTGCATCGCCCTGAGCGCCTCGCGTCGTTCGACAATCTTGGTATCGATCTGCCTCTTCAAGTCCGAAATCTTGGACTCGAGCGGCATCACCCACGTAACGATTCCGGCGCCGAGCATCGCCAGGATCAGGATCACCCCAACGAAGAGGATGTTGCGTGTAAGCGGATTCATCGGGTGACCTTAAGGATTCTTCCGGACCAGTTTGGCGACCAAGTTGAACTGGTAATGCGTGCCGGTCTTGATCAGCTTGTTCTGGTTGACGGTCGACACCTGCTTCAGGCCCTGCAACTCCTTGACCAGATAAAGACAGGAGGCATTCTTCAGGGCGCCACCTTTCAGGCTGAGGAATCGCCCCCGCTGGTACTCCATCTCCGTGTACCAGAGGTCCTCGGGCGTGACCTCGCGCAGGCGCCCCACGAAGCCGACGGCGAACTGCTTGGAATCCTCATTGGGAATCCAGGCGCTGACGATGGCCTCCTCGGGCTTGAGGTTGGCCGACTGCTGGGCCTGGGTGTCCACGACCTTCTGCAGGTCGGCAATCTGGGTCTCGAGCTTGGACAATGTCGACCCGCGGATGGCGACCCACGCCGCCAGGATCAGGCCGGAGAGGACGAACCCGATGACGAGGCCCGCGATCGGCACGATGGGCAGGTTCTTGGCGAGACGCTGCAGGCTCTGGATGTTGAGCGGGCCCGCCAGGGCCTTGCGGCTGGCGTACTTCGTCAGGTTGAAGGACGCGACAGCGCCCTTGTTGCTCCACAGCCCCGCACCCACAGCCAGGTACGAAACGGTGATGGGCTGTCCGATCACGGGTCCGGACGACTCTTCATCGCCTTCGCCATCGCCTTCGCCATCGCTGTCCCTTGATGCGCGCACGGGCGCATTTTCCTCGTCGTGGGCCGCGATCTTGGACAGGAAGCCGAAGGACATGGCGATGTGATGGCCCAGTTCCTGGGCTTCCTGCAAGGTGTCGCAACCCAGGATCAGGTGCGGGTCCTCGAAGAACTCGGGATCGTTGGAGATGGGCCGCACCGCATCCGGCACGTGGGCCTGCGCGATGACATCGAGCGTCATCTGCTCGCGTTCGGGCAGGGCGACCTCGCGAATGTTCTGGAGGTTCGCGTCCTTCCAGTACGTGACGAAGAGCTTGCCCGGCAAGAGCATCAGGCCCGTCCAGTAGTCCAGCTCGGGAGGATACCAGTAGGCGATGCCGCGCTGACCGGCCAACTGGGGCAGATCGCAGGACAACAGCTTGATGCCCGCCGCCGTGCACGCTTCGTTATAGCCCTTGACCACCTCCGAGGACACGGCACCAAAGGTCACGCTGACGAAGTCGCTTTCCTGGTCCGAGACGAAGAAGTCGACCAGCGGATCTTCCTTGCGGAAGAGGGCGAACTGCTCGGCTTCTGACAACACCGTCTGCTGCAACGCGGATGCCGCCATATGCGGCAGGCGAAGCTGCCGGACGATGGCCTTGGTGGAATGGAACACCACGACGGCACTCCAGACCTTGAGATTGGCCTCTTCCCACAGCTCCTTCAGCAGGTCCGCGAGCTGATCGATTTCGGCAACGTCGCCCTCATCCGTGATGATGCCCTCGGGCACCTCGATGCTGGCCTGGATGGTGATCTCGGGCTGCGGATCGTCCTCGTTCTCGAAGTACGCCGCCTCGATACGCCGCTGGCTGATGTAGAGTCCGACGAAATTGCGTTTCTTGGCCAAGTCTCAACGCCCCCAGAGAAAGGGAGGATCCCCGCTGAAGTTGCCGACCTCGGAGGAATCGTCCCCGGTCGACGGCAGGTAGTAGTGGATTTCACCATTCCTGGGGTTGTAGGCCAAGCCACCCCAGGCGGTCATGCCGCCACCATCGTAGGCGAACCCGGTTTGCGTGCGCCATTGCAGGGCCACATCATCCCAGTTCCGGACCCGTGCGACCCCCGTCCAGCGATCCCCGAGGCCCCTGCCCCAAGGGCTCGTACCCGGCAGTTGGGCCACGTCCAGAAAGGGATTGCCGCTATCGTCCCGATTCGAGAACAGTCCGGCCAACTGCACCGTCACCGTGCCCACACCGTCACGGGACCAGGCCGGCGTGACGGCTATCGCAGGCGAGTTCGCAACCGCCGTCGTGCGCGCCCACATGGAGCCTGCATCATCCGTCACTACCACATGGGCACCCGCGGGGATCGTGCCGGAGGGCGGCAGGGCATCCACGACCAGGGTGGACTGGCCCGCGCGCGGCAGTGTGGCTGTACTGCTCCAGGACACGTAGCCCGGGTCGCTGTCGGCCGCGTTGCCACCCGGGTGCAGTTGGGGCCAGAACCCCGTCCTGAACTTGTAGAAGCCGATGGCTTGCCTGAGTGCGGCCAGGTGCATCTTGCAGGTCGAGATTCTGGCCTGGGCCTGGTATTGGCGGACACCGGCCACGCTGCCCGCCAGCAGGATCAGGCCGACGACAGCCGCCAAGGTGACCTCGAGCAGGGAGAGGCCACGGGACTTTCCGCGTCGCAGTCGT
>JAYKIS010000045.1:0-20226 GCA_035286125.1 Candidatus Sericytochromatia bacterium | reverse complement strand
GATCTTCTGTTCGCGCCACTGCTTGAGGAACTCGGCCGAGGTCAACTGGCCTGGCTGGGCCGGCTTGGGGGCCATGGCCGCCACCTGGGCATCCGGGGCCTGGCCTGCCGTCACCGGATTGCCGGTGCTGGCCGGTTCGCCACGCTGGACCATCTGCTGGCAGCCCAGCACCAGCGTCAGGACGCCAGCGACCGCGAACCTGAAGAACCTCGCCGGGTGGCGGGCCGACTGGGTCGAGTCTTGCATGGTTGATTCTCCTGCTTCCGGAATCAGGGCTCGAAGGCTCCACCCATCGCGGGTGGCACATTACCGGTCAACTGGCCGCCGGGCAGTCGGCTGCCATCCCCCGTGGGCGTGTTCTGTCCGGCCACGGGAGGGATGATGTTGATGCTCATGGTTGCGGTGCCCGAGGCGTTGACGGCCGACAGGGTGCCGGTGACGGCTCCTGTCGGGACGCGAACCTTGATGCCGTTGGGAACAGCCTCGAGGACGGGGGCCACCAAGGTGCCGAACTTGACCGTCGTCTGGTAGCCGTTTTCCTGCAGCTTGGTGCCCAGGATGGTCACGATGCCGCCCTCGGGCGCGGGGTTCGGCGACATGGCGAGCAGGCGCAACTCGTTGATGGCCGAGGCCGCGCCGCCCTTGAGCTTGTAGACGCCGGCATCCCGGATGATGGCCTCAACGGGATCCCTGTCCTCGCTCATGGCCTGCCGGGCCAGGCCATCGACCAGGTCGAACTTGGCCTGGGTCATCCCGATGGCATCGTTGGCCAACAGGATCAGGTTGAAGCCGTCATCCGCAAACAGGTCGATGAGCAGCCGGCCGTCGATCGCCTCGAAACCGGCAATGATAGATGCCGCTGTGGTACCCGGCGTGATGGTGATGCCGCCCTGGCTCATGGAGTAGAAACCCGTGGTGGCCTTGAGGAAGACGGTCCTGACCCGAACGGCGGCGACGCCAGGAGCGTTGGACGACAGCCCCTTGATGGCTTCGAGGATGTAGGGCGTCTCCACAGCCAGTTTGCTGCTGACGTCCGCCGCGAAGTTGAACCGCGCACTGGCATCCGTCAGGGTCGTGGCGATCGTTTCGCTCGTCGTCATGTCGATGATCGAGACGGTGGCCGCAACGGCAACATCGCGGACGCCATAGGCCTGCGTCATCCGGCCTGTGCCGAACCGGACGCTACCCTGCAGGTTCCGGGTGCCCTCGACGGTCTGAGCGCCACCGGTCGCAGGGACCGCCGTCGTGCAGGCCGGCTGGAGCAGCGCCAGAAGGAGCGCCGCCACGGCGGCAAGCAGTCGCTTGCCGATGATCGGACGGACGGGGGTCATACACTACCCGTACCCCCCTGTTATCAATTCTTTCGGCTGTTCTCCGGGTATTTCGAAAATCACGAACCGGGATTTGCTCGGTTGCCCATCATCTGGCTCAGCCCACCCAGTGCTCCCAGCATCGCCGAGGCCTCGTAGGGCATGTAGATGGTCTTCGTCTCGCTTCCGGCGTTGATCTCGCGGAAGGCATCGATGTACCGGATACCCAGCAGGTAGGCCGTCGGATCTCCGCCCGCGATGCGCACGGCCTCGGCAATCTTCAGGATGGCCTGGCCTTCGGCCTCGGCAACGCGCAGGCGCGCCTGCGCCTCGGCTTCGGCGGACATGATGCGGGCCTGCTTGTCGCCCTCGGCCTGGTTGATCTGGGCATCCTTGACGCCTTCGGACTCGAGGATGCGCGCCTGCTTCTGGCCTTCGGCCTCCAGGATGGCGGCCCGCCGATCGCGCTCGGCCCGCATCTGCTTCTCCATGGCGCCCTTGATCTCGAGGGGAGGGGTGATGTCCTGCAACTCGACCCGGGTCACCTTGATGCCCCACTTGTGCGTGGCCTGATCCAGGATCGAGCGCAGCTTGCTGTTGATCGTGTCGCGGCTGGTCAGCGTTTCGTCGAGGTCCAGTTCACCGATGACATTGCGCAGCGAGGTCTGGGTCAATTTCTCGATGGCGTCGGGCAGGTTGGCGATCTCGTAGATGACCTTCACGGGATCGGTGACCTGGAAGTACAGCAGGGCACTGATGTCGACGACGACATTGTCCCGGGTGATGACGTTCTGGCGAGGGAAGTCGAAGACCGTCTCACGCAGGTCGATGCGCAGGACCTTCTGCAGCATGACGCTCTGGCGGCCCTTGCCAGTTTCGACGTTGTAGCGCCACTCCACTTCCCTGGGGATGTCGATGATGGGCCAGATGATGTTGGGTCCTGAGGAAAGGGTGCGGTGGTAGGAGCCCAAGCGCTCCACGACGATGGCCTCGCTCTGCTTGACGATGACGATCGCCTTGCTGATGAGTGCAATCGCAATCAGCGCCAGCAGCAGCAGGGGAAACATGCTTTCCATGAATCAGGCTCCTTGTCCGGGGGGCACGACAGAGGGCGTGGCGTCTTCTGCCGGGCGCACGGTCAGCTTGCTGCCGTCCACCGCCAGCACCACGATGCGACAGTCCACCGCGATGGGCGTGCCGTTGGCGGAAACGGCCCACCAGTCTTCGCCGCCCACCTGGACCCGGCCTTCGTCCATGTCGGGGAGGATAGCCATCGTGACGCGGCCTTCCTGACCGATGATGGCCGCCACGTTCGTGCGGACCTCGCTCGCCGGTCGCAGCATCCTGAGCATGAAGGGGCGCAGGGCCAGCATCGACAGGACACTTGCGACCGAAAAGGCAATCAGTGCTTCCTGTCCCGCATGGCCAAGCGCGATCGATCCTGCGGCGGCAAGTGCGCCCAAGGCCAGGCAGGCCAGGAAGAACGTGGTGGTCAGGATTTCCGCAAGCAGCAGTACGGCGGCGAGCGCCAGCCATGCCTGCGCGTTATGCAGCCAGTCGATCATCGGGCAAACGACCTCATGGCTCAGACCATACCCTGCCGGGTCGTCATGCCAACCATGGACCAAGGGTTTTTTAAACGCGTGTGAAATCAAACTTTGCTGGAGATGAAATCGCCGAAGAAAGACTTGTCCGCCAGCACGTTCGGGAGCGCCATATGCAGGTACGCATCGCCAAGGGTGATACGCTCTTCAGCCTCGCCCGCCGTCATGGCATGTCCCTGGACCAGTTGCTGGGAGCCAATCCCCAGATTCGCAACAAGCACGTCATCCATCCGGGGGACGTCCTGAACCTCAAGACGGTGCCCGGTAGCGCCGGCAGCCGTCCGTCGGCAGGGCCTGCTGCCCAGGCGACGACCACACGCCCCTCGGCCTCGCTGACGCCCGCCGTCCGGCGTTGGTGGCCCATGATCGAGAAGGCAGCGCGGACGGTCGGGATCTCGCCCAAGGTCCTCGGGGCCCTCGTTCAGGCGGAGTCGGCCGGGAACGCCGGGGCGCGGTCCAGCGTCGGTGCGCATGGCTTGACGCAGCTGATGCCGGCGACGGCCAGGTCCGTGGGTGTGAAGAACATTCGCGACCCTTGGCAGCAGTTGCTGGGTGGGGCGCGTTACCTCAAGGAGCAACTCGACACTTTCGGCGGAGATCTCCGCAAGGCGCTGGCCGCCTACAACGCAGGTCCCGGTGCGGTTCGCGCCCACGGCGGCATTCCCCCGTACGCCGAGACGCGGCAGTATGTCCGCAAGATCATGACCACCTTGCAGGCTTAAGGAAGCAAGAAAAGGCCTTGAACCGGTGATAACCTTTCTGGCTGGTTCTTAACCTCCTGGAAGGTGGTCCCCGTGATTCGCGCCTCGCGTCGCTTCATGCTGTTGGCGGCTGCCCTGTCGCTGACGGCTTGTGGTGCCCTCGCTCCGTCCGTCCGGACGTCGACCGCCGCCGTCGAGGCGTCGGCCCGTGCCCGCGATACACGTCTGCTCGTCTGGCCGGAGGTGGGCGTCGCCCCGATGATCGAGGCCATTGCTTCGGCGCGACGGACCATCGATGTCCAGGTCTATATCCTGTCGAACGAGGACATCATCCGGGCGCTTGCCGATGCTGCCGAGCGTGGCGTCCGTGTCCGCCTGATGCTGGACCCGGCGCCCTACAACCCTTCCAACCCCAACAGCCCCCTGCCCATCAACAAGGAGACACTCAAGAAGCTGACGGGGACCAAGGTCATGGTGGCGTGGACCGATCCCCGGTTCCGCTTCACCCACAGCAAGTTCATGATCGTCGACCGCGCCAAGGCGTGGATCCTGACGGCCAACATGTCCAAGTCGGGGATGACCCGCAATCGCGAGTTTGGTGTCGTGGACACGCGCGCAGAGGACGTGCGGGACATGAATGCTCTCTTTGATGCCGACTGGGCCCACAAGCCCTGGGCCCCGACTTCGCCTCGGCTGGTCGTGAGCCCGATCAACGCCGAGTCGCGCCTTCAGGAGCTGATCGGCGGCGCGCGGCAGGTCATCGAGGTCTACGACGAGGTCATGTACGACGAGGCAACTTTCGTCGCTTTGGGTGATCGGGCCAAGGCCGGTGTCAAGGTCCGGGTCCTGATGGGGGATCCCGAACATATCCCGGGCAATGCCTCGGCTGCTGCCCGCCTCAAGGAACTGGGCATCGATGCCCGATGGATTGCCGAACCCGTCATCCACGCCAAGATGGTCTCCGCGGACAACCGCTTCTACGTGGGTTCGGTCAACCTCACGACCAACTCGATCAAGAACAACCGCGAGGTGGGCCTGATTCTCGATGAGGCGGATCTGCTCGGCTCTGTCCGCGGTACCTTCGAGAAGGATTGGTCGGCTTCGACCGCCTTTGCCCCTGTGCCGCCCACGGCGGCCTGGACCTGGATGCCCCCGGGCGTTTCCTGGGTAACGGACTGAAGTCAAGACGCCCGTCCTGCTTTGCAGGACGGGCGTCAACCCTGAATGCCTGGCGCTAGATGCCGCCCAGATTCGCGGCCACCGTCGCGAAGGCCTTCTGGTCGGCTTCGGTCACGACCTCGTCGCGGGCTTCCGAGAGAGCGCCCTTGTCCGTTGTCCAGAAGGTGCCGCCCCCGATCGCCTTGTACAGGTTCTCGCGGACGCCCTCGGACGTGGCTTCCGAAGCCGCCTTGACGTTGGCCGCGAAGGCCGTCTGGCCGCGCGCCGAGGCAATGCTGGCGACGGCGGCCGCGTCGGCAGCATTGCGGATCTCCTTGACGGCGTCCCGCAGGTCCTTGGCCGTGTTGCGATCGTCCTCGACGGCCTGCATCAGCTCGTCGCGCACATCCTTGGACAAGGCAGGGTTGGCCAGCGTGTCCAGCATCCCGGCGAGCGCTGGCTGGTCCTTGCGGATCTGGTCCGCCAGCGCCTTGAATTGTTCGGGCTTGCCGGGGTCCAGCTCGCGGACGGCCGAGCGGACGGCGTCGGCATCCCCGGCCTTGACCTTCAGGTTGTCCGCCAACTTGCCTGCGGCGTCCTTGTCGAGGACGCCCTTGAGTTCCTCGGCCAGGTCATAGTTGCCGCTGCGATTCGCGATGCCGAGCATGTCATCCGCCAGCTTGATGGCTTCCTTGGTCGCCTTCAGGCGCTCATTGGCCGGCTTGGCATCGTCGTTCGCCGTCTTCATCAGGTCGTCGACACGGGCCTTGACGGAGTCCAGCACCTGCTTCTGCTCGGTCAGCGTCCACTTGCCGGCGACGCTGCCGTTCTTGAGTGCCTCACCCACCAGCTTGTCCCCGGGCAGGCTGGCCTTGGGGGCTTCGGGTGTCTCGGGCTTCTCCGGCTTCTCCGGCTTCTTCGGCTCTTCGCCTGCCGCGGGCGGGGTCGGGCTCGCTGGGGGCGTCTGGCCCCCCCCGGTCGCGGGAGGCTTTTCGGCAGGCTTCTGGCCCTGCTTGGCAGGCAGCTTGATCGCGTCACCCGGGTAGATCAGGCCCCCCGAGGCCGCGCGACGCTTGCCGCCGGCATCCTTGCCGTCCTTGAACAGGTCGGGGTTGAGTTGCTTGAGTTCGGCAAGCGAGACACCGTTGGCCTTGGCGATGGCGCCGAGCGTGTCGCCCGTCTTGACGGTGTAGGACCCTCCGGCGGCGGCTGCCTCCTGGGCCGGAGCCGCCGAGTTGCGGGCCTTGTTGTCTTCAGCTCGCTGCAACAGGCGCTGGACTTCGCGATCCGTCTCCTGCTTGGCTGAGTTCGAGAGGTCCCGGGTCTTGGCGTTGGTTGCGGACGAGTTGTCCCGCTGTCCCGCCGCCGGCCTTGCCTCGGCGCTCCCGCCCGTACCGCCACCCTCCACCTTGGGTCGGGCCTGAGTCGGGGACGAGATGGAGACGGTGTTGAAGCTGGGCACGGTCGACATGGTCTGGAAACCTCGAAAGAAGGGGGACCGCCACGTTCGCGGCCCTGCTTCCCCCTTACCCTGTGGGGCGCCACGCCGTAACTTGCCGGGAGAGGCAGGCGTCCACAGGGTAGGAAACGCGTATGGGACAGGACGAAGCATCTCCGAGGAAGGGCCTGCTCGGTCGCCTGCTGGACATGGCGGCCTCGCCCAAGCCACAGCCGGAGCCTGCCCCCCAGCCAGTTGTCCAGAAGCCCGGCACGGGGCCTGTACGTTCGGGTACGGACGTCTTCAAGCCGTCGGCCGCCGCCGCCGCCGCGCCCCGTCCGAAGCCCGTGGCACCCGTGACCCAGCAGTTGGTCGTGCCGCAGGCCCCCAAGCCCCAGATGGGAACGGGCAACGTCTTCCCGGGCGATGGTCTCCCGCCTGACGAGGCCTCCGAGGAGCGCCTCGCCTTTCTCGATGCGTTCTTCGATGACCCGACGGCCAGTCGTCTGTTTCAGGACGCGAAGTACATGTACAAGGTAGTCTCCGACGAACGGAACCATCAGGTGGCGACCGTGCTGCTGCAGACGGAAGCCTTGCGGGCCTTCGAGGAGTCGATGGAACCCGAGGAACTGGCGGACGAACCGGTCCATGTGCCTGCATTGCCTCCCGGACCGGATGGCGAGCCGTTGCCGGAGGTGCTCGACGCCTTGGCCAGGCAGGAGCGTCGGTCGGCGCGGGTGGCGGAGCGCGAGCGCCTGCGCGAGGCGCGGGACCAGGCCCAGGCCAGGGTCAACCTGCTTTTTCGCCTGATGAAGGAATTGACGGGCAAGAAGGGACGTACCGGTGGCACCGGTTTCCTGGCGGGTCCCCCGTCGGATGGCCAGCCTTGACAGGCGGGAGGATGCCGATGTCCCTGGTCCGCAGTTTGCCGGTGGCGCTCGGGGTGTGGCTGCTGGTCGTCCCGAGCGTCCGTGCGGCCGAGGACACGACCGCCGCCGTCGTCTTGCCGGATCTGGTCTTGCTGAACCAGCAGCAGCAGGCGATGACGCTGACCACCGGCTGGGGCCTGGCGTCGGTCGGCACGGGCGCGGCCCTCCTTGCGCGCCCCACCGATGGTTGGACCCGGGCCTTCGCCACCCAGCAGGTGGTCTGGGGCGTGATCGACGCGGGCATCGGCCTCTGGGCCTTGCAGGACTTCGAGAAGCGTCGTGCCTTGCCCGCGGATCCCGGACAGAAGCCTTGGCTCCACAACCTCTATCTGGTCAACGCAGCCCTGGACGTGGGCTACATGGCCGCAGGACTCGCCCTTATGGCCCAGCCTGACGATCAGCTCAAGGGCCACGGCGCGGGCGTCCTGCTGCAGGGAGCGTGGCTGGCCCTGTTCGACGGGGCCAACGCCTGGCTGACCCGGCCCGCGCCCTAGGCCGCCCGGCCTACTTCGACTCGACGACGTAGCCCATGTTGGTCTGCACGTACTTGCCTTGCGCGTAGAAGTAGACGTAGCTGCCCTGGCCGTCCTCGGCCCGCGTGACCTTGCTGCGGCCGATATCGTAGGTCTTCACGGCTTCGCCGCCCATGCTGTAGATGGTGACGGTCTTGTTCGAGGCATCCCACTCGCGTGAGAACTGGTTGAGCTTCTCGCTGACCTTGGAGCAGCCGGGCACGGCGGTGAGCATGACGAGCAGGGCGGTGGCGGCCAGGGCGATTTTCATGGCAGGAACTCCGGAACGAGGGACGGACCATGGTGGCATGGCCTTAGCCGGGGCGTAAGATGGTCCTCCACGGTTCCGTTGCCGGAAGGGGGGTTCCTGATGTCCGAACGCGACACCCTCGACCACGTCGCCATCCAGGTGGAGGACGTCGCCCGTGCCGTGGCGTGGTATCGCGAGACCTTCTCGGTCGATGTGACCTACCAGGACGAGACCTGGGCACTGCTGGCCTTCGCCAATGTCCGCCTTGCCCTCGTGGTGCCCGGCCAGCACCCGCCGCACGTCGCGGTGGTTCGACCGGATGCGGCCTCGTTCGGTCCGCTCAAGCCGCACCGGGACGGGACGGCCTCCGTCTATGTCCGTGACTCCGAGGGCAACGTCCTCGAGATCATGGCTCCTTACGCCTGATCGAGCCCCATCGCTGACCGCGAGCGCCTCGCAAGGGCCTCCACGGCCACGATGCTGACGATCGCGCAGGCCGCCAGATACCAGGCCACCGACAGACCTGAGCCGGTCTTCTCGACCAGCCATGTCGCCACGAGCGGGGCCGGTCCCCCGGCCGTCACCGAGGCAAGCTGGAAACCCATCGAGCATCCGGTGTAGCGCAGCCGGGGGGGAAAGGCCTCGGCAATAAGGGCCGCCTGGGGGCCGAACTGCAGGTCATGGACCGGATTGGCCAGAGCGAGGACCAGCAGCAGCAAGGCGCCCGTGACGCCCGCGCCCAGCGTGCCGAAGTAGACAAAGCCGTAGACGGCCAGCAACGAGGCCCCGAGGACCGTGAGGAAGCGGCGGCCCAGGGTGTCCGACAACCAACCGGACAGGGGGATGGTGGCCATCGAAAGCGTCGCCGACAGCATCACGCCGCCCAGCAGCAGCTCCTTGGGCAGGTGCAGGACCTTGGTGCCGTAGGAAAGGACAAAGGTCGTGAACAGGTAGAACGCGGTCATCTGGCTGGTCCGGACGAGCGCCGTCAGCACGATCTCGGGGCTGTGGAGCCGCAACACCTCGAGGACGGGTTGGCGCGACGTTTCGCCGCTGTCGCGAAGCGCAGCGAAGACCGGCGTCTCCTCGACGCCGACGCGAATCCAGAGCCCAACGGCGATGAGCAGGCCGCTCAGCAGGAAGGGAACCCGCCAGCCCCATGCGAGGAAATCTGCCTCGGGCAGGCGATGGGCCAGGAAAAGGGCGCCATTGGCCAGCAGCAGGCCGACGGGTACGCCGAACTGGGGCCACGATGCCACGAAGCCGCGGCGCTTGTCCTTGGCGGCCCACTCGAGCGCGATCAGGACCGAGCCGCCCCATTCGCCTCCGACACCGATGCCCTGCAGCGTGCGCAGGACGATCAGGGCCACGGCCCCCCAAGGGCCGATTTGGGCGTGGGTGGGCAAGAGGCCGATGGCCACGGTGGCGAGGCCCATCAGCAGCAAGGTGGCCACGAGCGACGCCTTGCGCCCGATCCGGTCCCCGAGGTGCCCGAAGATCGCGGCGCCTGCGGGACGGGCGAGAAAGCCGACGAAGAAGGTGCCGAAAGCCTGGAGTTGGCCGACGAACTCCGTGCTGGACGGGAAGAACAGCCCCGGGAAAACCAGGGCGGCAGCAACCCCATACAGGAAGAAGTCATACCACTCGATGGCCGTGCCGACGGCAGAGGCCACGACGGCACGCACCAACTGGGGCCGGGCTTCCTGTCCTGAAGCCTGTTCCTGCACGCTCATCCGCGATTCCTCCCCGGGGTCGACGGGCAAGGCCTACAGGATACCGCTCCCGGCCGGCGAACGGTCAGGGACGACGCATCGTCGCGGCGACGCCGGCCTGAGGGGCTGGCGGTACCGCAAGGCTGTCCATGTCCATCGAGACCGTGTCGGACGAGACGGCCTTGACCCCCTTGAGACGTCCCACGGCTCCGAGGATGAAGGTCGCGAGGAAGGCCACGATGGGCTTGGGGATGGTGATGCGGCTCTTGTTTCCGACCTCGAGTTGCTCGATGCGGAAGGCAAAGGTGCTCGGGCTGGTGCGTGCATGCTCCAGCCGGGTCCGGAAGGGCAGGGTCCAGCCGAACAGCTTGAGGTTGCCCTCGGCCTGCACCTTGCGGCCCTCGCCCAGGTGGACGGCGACATCCTGCACGAGGTGCCCGCCCTGGATGGCCAACTGCTGGTCGACCTGCGTGCTGAAGAACGCGTACGAGGCCACGCCCTGGACCCGGGCCACATCGGGACCCTGGAAGGTGAAGCGGAAGTTGCGCCCGTGCTTGCCTTCGAGGAGGTCGCCCATGTCGATGGCCAGCTTCACGGGGATGAAGCCCAGGACCCGTTCGTCGACCTGCAGCTTGGCGCCCGGATTGATGCTCAGCCCACCGGCGGCCACGATCGGAGGCCGCGGTGCGCCTTGCACCGGTAGCCGCATGGCGGGGATTGCTTGCATGATGGTCTTGTCCCGAGGCACGGGGGGAGTCTTGTGGTCTCCCGGTGAAGACGAGGCAAACTTCTGGTGAATATCGCGATTCCGGCGCCTCCTGCCGCGACGGTCTCCGTCGAGGGGCGCGTGCTTCGCGTGCGCGGGGGCGAGGGCAGCACCCGGTTCATGGTCGATCTCGATCGGGTGCGGGCGACGTGGGATCCCGTGGCGGCGACCCAGTTGCTGGGCATCTTTGCCTTCCGGGGCGGGGACCGGGACTGGAAGGACTTGCCCCTGAGCCCGCTGCCATGGACAGAGCCGGGCATGGCGCCCCTTGCCTGGTGGCCCGTGCCCGGGGCGCCGTGGCGCGGGCTCGCGCTCGAGGTGGCCAGCCGCCCGGACGGTGGGCTGGACCTGAAGTACCGCTGGGTCGGCGGCGGCGATGCCCCGACGCGTCTGGCGCTGTCCTGGAGCCTGGGCGCGGAGGAGGGCCTCTATGGGCTGGGCTCGCGGACCAACGCCCTGGACCAGCATGGTCGGATCCTGCCCTGCTGGGTCGAGGAGGGGGGCAACGGCAAGTCCGAGCGTCCGTTGCCCGGGGTCGGCAATGTGCCGTGGAGCTCGCATGCACCGGTGCCCTTCCTGCTTTCGTCTGCCGGTTACGGCCTGCTTGCCGGCACGACGGCACGCACGGTGTGGGATCTCGGGGCGACCGACCCGGCACGGCTCCGATTGACGCTGGACGATCCCTCCCCGACCTTGTCGGTCTGGACCGGGGCGGCCCCCGATGAGGTCCTGGCCCGGGCCACGGCGGCGATGGGACGCCCAAGGGTGCCCCCCGCCTGGGTCATGGCACCTGCGGAATGGGGCAAGGGTGGCCAGGAGGCCGTGCTGGCCCGGGCGCGTCGGCTGCGTGAGGCGCGGGTACCGTTCTCCGCCCTCTGGTACGAGGACTGGGTCGGCCTGCAGCATGGTCCCCTGCCCGGCCTGACGCACATGCCATGGGGGCGCTGGCAGGCGGATCCGGCCTCCTATCCGGATGTCCGCGGCCTGAACCGGTCCCTGAACGCGATGGGCCTCAAGGCACTGGGCTATTTCAACCCCTTCGTGCCCGGCGATCACCCTCAGCGCGCCGTCCTGGAAGGGCTGGGCGGGGTCGTTCGGGACGCCGCGGGTCACCCCATGGACTGGCCGGGACCCTTCGGGTTGTTGTCGATGCTGGATCTCTGGTCGGAAGGCCTGCGGCCCTGGGTCGAGGAGCGTCTCCAGGCCTTTGCCGAGGACGGTTTCTCGGGCGGCATGGTCGATTTCGGGGAGTGGTTGCCCCATGGTGCGGTCCTCTCGGGAGGCCGCAATGGGGCCACGGCGCACAACGCCTATCCGGTGGCCTGGGCGGATCTGCACCGCCGCTTCTGGGAGCGGGCCCGCCCTGACGGCGACTGGTTGACCTATGTTCGGGCCGGCTACACCGGCACCCCTGCCTCTTGTACCTACATGTGGGCGGCCGACCAGGACACGGACTGGGGCGAGGCCGATGGCTTTCCGTCTGCCCTGACGGCCATCCTGACGGCCGGGCTGTCCGGCATCCCCTTCATGACCCACGATGTCGGCGGCTTTGCAACGCTGGGCGGCCCCCCGCGGACGCCCGAGCTGCTGGCCCGCTGGTTGGCCTTCGGGGCCTTCAGCAGCGTGATGAGGACGCATTCGGGTCAGAAGCCCGCCTTGAACGCCCAGACGGACGGCAGTCCGCAGATGCTCGAGCTCACCCGCAAGTGGGCGGGATGGTCGATGGCGACCTTGCCCTACCGCCACGCCCTCGTGGCCGAGGCTGCCCGGACCGGCCTGCCGGTGATGCGGCCGTTGTGGCTCTCCTGGCCGGCCGATCCGTTGTGCCGGGACATGCACGACACCTACACGCTGGGTCCGGATCTGCTCGTGGCGCCGGTCTTCAGGCCCGGGGCCACGAAGCGCAGGCTCTACCTGCCCCGCGGCACTTGGTACGACTTCTGGGACGGGTCGGTGCGGAAGGGCGGTCGTTGGCACGAGGTCGAGGCACCCTTGGATCACCTGCCGGTCATGGTGCGCGAAGGGGCCATCTTGCCCCTGTTGCCCGAAGGCATCGACACGGTGCTCGAGGCCGAGGACCCCGTGCTTCGCGATGGTTCGGCCGCAGCTGCCAGCTTGCGCATCTGGACGTGGCCCGGCCGTCCCGACATGCAAAGGACCCTGACGCTCGCCGACGGCACGACGCTTGCGCACCGCTGGGAGCCCTTTCCTCAGGACACGACCGGTCGAGCCGCCCAGGTCTGTGACATCCCCTGGGACGGTCGCAGCGTTCTCGAGCGCGTCGAGACGGATGCCTCCGGCCGCTGGAGCCTTCGGGTCACGCCACCTCCGGGGGGCAGTCCGCCACGCGTCCTCTCCTGGTGGCGCCGCGGCCTCAGTCGGCTGACCGTCGCCGCTCGGCCCTGACGAGGTCACGGGCAGCCCTCGCAAAGTCACCAAGCCGTCGGTTCAGGCGATCGAGCGGGGGATCGGCCGTGAGAGCGACCAAGGTCGTGGTGCCGTCCAAATCCAGAAGCAGACCGGCATCGTGGCTGGTTCGGCTGGTCTCGCCCGTTTTGTGGGCCAGGCGGTCTTCGGGGTCGAGGCCGCGCCGGAACCGGGCAGTGTCCTCCTGTCCCAGCATGATCTCCCGCATCCGGGCGTCCTCGAGGGGTGAAACGAGGGCGTCCAGGGCGAGCAGGTGGAGCAGGCCGGCGAGGCCTCTGGCCGTGACGCGGTTGCCCGGGGCGGGGACGCCCGGCATGGGCACGGTGCCTCCCAATTTTCGCCTGACCTCGATGCCGGCGAGACCGCGACCTGCGAGCCACGCCGCGATGGTGCCGGCATCGAGCAGACCGATCAGCATGTTCGTGGCCACATTGTCGCTGGTCCGGATCATCAGGGTGTCGAGCTGTTCGAGCGAGACCTGCTGGCCGGGCCGCAAGGCCGGCTTCCATGTGTCCGTGTAATCGGCCAGCGTGACCTCGAGGACCTGTCCGGGGTGCAGGCGTCTTGCCGCAAAGGCGTCGTGCAGGGCGGCCATGACCGGGATCTTGACCAATGAGGCCGCCGTGAACGGGCGGTCCGGATTGTGGAAAGCCGCCCGACCCTCCGCATTCATCACGATGGCCAGGCCGGCCTCCTCGAGGCCAATCTCCCGGGCCATGGCGGCGAGGGCATTTGCGAGGACGGGGTCCTCTGCGACAAGGGGAGATGGGGGTTGCATTTAATGGTTTATTGACGGGCTCTTCACGTGTTATGCACATGACATTCCTTTCCCCGACCTCCAAGGATAGTCCATTCCATGGTCCTGTTCCGATCTTTTTCTTTCGTCCTGCTCAGTACGGCGTTGGCCGCATGTGGTGCCGGAGTCCCATTGGCCGGCAATACGGGCGATGTCATCGACGCCGATGGCCGCAAGGTCCGTTCGGCCTGGCGCTTTACGCCGCGGGCGCGCCTGCAGGTCTCCCGGCCAGCTTTTCTTCGGCTGGAGCGTCTGCGCCCCACGGGGCCGGACGCGCTGCTCGTCAGCACGTTCGGCGTCATGGGCAAGGCTGATGGCGTCCATGCCTGGCCTGACGCCGGGGCGGCCCTGACGCGGCCTGACGTTCGGCCGCAGCCACTCGCCCGGGGCGTGGTCTGGCCCAACGAGGCGATCGTTCTGCCCAAGGGAGCCTTCGGCAAGTACGACATGGTGGTCGCGGGTGGTTTCCTGGTGCCGGGCAAGACTGGCGCCCTGACGTTGATCGATCTGCCCGAACCGGGCCAGGCGCTCGAACCCGGCCGCATCCTGCCCGGTACCGTCCGGCCTGATGATCCCTCGGCGGCACCGATGGTGGTCTATGACAACGAGACCAAGATTACCCGCGATCGCTCCGGCTGGTTCTACCACCGGACTGTCGTCCGGGACATGGATGGCGATGGTCGTCTCGATCTGCTGACGGCGCGGGCCCGCAAGGGCATGGGGGGCTCCGAGGGCGAGTTGGTCTGGTTGCGCCAGCCTGCTGCCCGTAACGCGCGGGGCCCTGTCGGCCCGTGGGCCGAGACCGTCATCGCCAAGGGGCCCGATGTTCACTTCCGGGTCGAGGATCTGGACGGTGACGGCAGGCCCGAAATCCTGGCGACCGAGTTCTTCTCGCGCAAGCTGACCCTGCTCTGGCAGGAGGGTGGGGCTTGGCAGCGCCGGGTACTGGACGAGACCCTGGGGTCCGCCTTTGACCTTGAGGTGGTCGATCTCGATGGTGATGGCCAACGCGACCTGCTGGTCACCAACCACGAGGCCGACGCCAAGGCCGCGGTCTTCGCGTACACCGTGCCGCGGGACTTCCGGACGGCAGCCTGGCCCCGGCACACCCTGCTCCAGGGCATCAAGACCCGGAATGGCGGCATGAATCAGGCGTCGCCGGGGCAGGCCGTGCCGTTCCAGCCCGAGCCCGGCCGTTCGTCCGGCCGCCCGTGGATTGTGGTCGGTGGCGACGGATCGCAGCGTGCCCATCTGCTCGAGCCGACGGATGCCCGTCCGGGTACCTGGGCCTATCGTGAGCGCATTCTGGCGGATGTCGGCTGCACGGTCGGCCAGTGTGCCGTCGGGGATGTCGACGGTGATGGCCGTTCGGAGATCTTCGTGCCTGCCTACGACAAGGACACCATCCACGTCTTCGGCGTGGAAGCCGCGGCGGGCCGGTAATCAGGCCGCCAGCCGGCGGGTCCTGAAGAGCGCGCCCATGATGGCGGCGAAGCGGGTGCCGGCGTAGAGGCGATTGTCGTCGAGCCCGACGACATCGCGGACGCCGTGCGCAATCATCTGGGCCTCGTCCTGAGTCAACGGGGTGCCCGTGAGCTGCCCCAATGCGACATTCAGGCGGCGGGCGCGCTCGAGCAGATCGTTGACCTGGCGTTCATGCTTGCCTGCGGTGGCCGTGGTTTCACCGACCAGGGCGGCGGCCCGGGCAAGCAGGTCCTCGAGGGTGCCGGCAACGGCCATCCCGACGGATGCCGAGGCCATCTCCTCGACCAGCTGCTGGCGGGTCGGCAGGGCGGACTGCCGGATGGCGCGGGCTTCGCGGGCCACAAGGGCCTGCAGCATCCGCCACGCAAGGCGACCCTCGTCGCAGGCCTTGGCGGTCTCGAGCAGGCGTCGCGTGGCGACAGTGGTCATCCGTCCGGAGTTCAGGAGACGGGTCAGGCGAACCAGGATGTCGATGGCGTAGCCAGCCTGGGCGGCGGATACCGCATCCTGGGGGCGAATCCTCTGGCGCAGGCGGAACTGGATGGCCTCCAGAGTCTGGGCGGGCGTCAGGACGATCTTCTGCACGAGGGAACTCCCACGACTGTAGGGCGATGCCATGCTTTCGCCCGATGTGCTGCTTCAGGCCCCGCCGAAGAACATCTTCAGACAAGCATTTCACGAAGCCATCCGCGTTTGTTAAATCCTTGCAAGGACTTGGTTGTTCGTCGCAGCCGTCCTGCCGACTGCGCTGGGCTTTGCCGTCGCGGGGCACATGAGGACCGTTCGGGGTCGTCCCGGGGAGGTCCGGATGGATGCATGGCTTTCGCGACTGGCGCGGCGAACGGGTGCGGGCGATGCGCTTTCCGAGGCAGTGGCAGGTTTTCGCCTGCTCGAGATCGATGCCGAAGAACTGGACCGATTGGCCGTCCGGGCCAATGCCCTTGGCCCCGCCCTGCGGACGCATGACCGTCTCGGGGAACCCGTGGGCGAGCTTGAAATCGATCCGGCATACAGGACTCTGGAGGATGTTGCCTACGGCGACCTGTCCCTCGTTGCGCGTCCCTTGGCCCGCCTGATCGAATCCGGCGACAAGCCGTGGGTGCGCTCGGTCTCGTTCGCCCTGGGGGAAGCCTTCAGCCGCTTCGAGCAAGGTCTCTACTGTCCGTTGTGCATGACGGACGGAGCAGCCGTGGTCCTGCGGCGCACCGGCGACCCCGTGCTCTGGGCAAGGATGGGCGAGCGCCTGGGTGGCAGGGCCCGTGACCGCTGGACCGGGGCCATGTTCCTGACGGAGCGGCAGGGTGGATCGGATGTCGGCGCGGCGACCGCCGTGGCCGTGCGGGATCCCGAGGCGGAGGGGGGGTGGCGCCTGCATGGCGAGAAGTGGTTCTGTTCGAATGCGGGCGCGGACGTTTCCCTGGTGCTCGCACGCCCCGAAGGCGCGCCGTCCGGGACGCGGGGCCTGGGTCTCTTCGCGATGCCGCGCCTCTGGCCGGATGGCCGGCGCAATCCCTACCGCCTGCGCCGCCTCAAGGACAAGCTGGGGACGCGTTCGATGGCCACCGCCGAGGTCGAACTGGCGGGTGCCACGGCGTGGGCCGTGGGCGCTCTCGACGAGGGCTTCGCGCAGATGGCGGCCATGATCAATCTGTCGCGCCTGTACAACGCCATCGCCTCATCGGGCGTGATGGGCCGCGCGCTTGCCGAGGCCCGAGCGTGGGCCGGCCAGCGTCGGGCCTTCGGGCGGCCCCTGACCGAGCATCCGCTCGTGGCGCGGCAGTTGCGGGATATGGAAGCCGAGCGGGAGGCAGCGGCCTCGCTGCTGTTCATGACGGTGGGGGCGCTGGATCGGCAGGAAGCCCACGGGGGAGAGGCCGATGATGCGGGCATCGTGCGCCTGTTCACGCCGTTGCTCAAGATGGCGACGGCCCGGCGGGCAGTCTGGGCCGCCAGCGAGGCCATCGAGCTTCTGGGGGGCAATGGCTATGTCGAGGATTGGGTCACGGCGCGCTTCTACCGGGACGCGCAGGTCCTGCCTGTCTGGGAGGGGGCCTCGAACATGCAGGTCCATGACGTCGTTCGCGTCATGACCCGGTCCGACGGGGCCGTGGTCCTCGAGCGCTGGGCGCGCAGGAAACTGGAAGCCCTGCTTGAAGGCGGAGATGAACGCATCGTGGCGTTGGGGGGGGCGTTGGCTGCGGACTGGGAACGTCTGGTTCGAGAACTGGACGGCTGGTTACCCCGCGCGGCCGAGGATGAAGGCGTGGCTGCGCGCGATTGGCTGGAGCGGCTCTATCCCTGGGCAGGCGCCTTGTCGTTGGCCTGCGATGCCCTCGAGGAAATGCGGCAGCCGGCCGAGTCAGCCCTCTCGCCCTGCGGATGGGTGGGCAACATGCCTGGGGACTTCCCCGGGGCCCTGTTGGCGCAGGCCATGGTCATGCAGGGGCGCATCAGGTGGAGTGGCCCGGGCCTGGCCGTGGGACTCGCCTGAGGTACCCCGCCGGCTCAGGGCTTGATGGGCAGGGGCGGCATCGGGATGTAGGGCGGCGGGGGCGGCGTAGGAATGGCCTGGATCAGCGCCACGGTGCGGTGGGTCCGGCGGCTGCCGTCCGGTGCTGTCGCCGTCACCTCGAGCTGGGAAGAGGCCGGCCAGTCCAGCCACCAGCGGACTTCCTGGCCATCGCGACGGTCAAGCATGCCGCCAAGGGCCTGCCACTTGTAGGTGACGCCTTCCGGAGCCGAGCCCTCAAGGACGGCCTTGACGGTCACGCGGCTGTTCTGTCGGGCCGAGAAGTAGTCGGCCTGGGCGCCATTGACCCACAGTCGGACCTCCCAGTCCGTCTGCGGGACGGCGCGGACGGCAAGGGCGGAAGTCTGCTGCGGGGTCCGCAGCGACGATGCGGGCGCGCCGCAGCCCGCCATCAAGGCGAGGGCTGCCGTGGCGGAGCCGATGAAGGCAAAGGTCGTACGGGTCACGGGAAACCTCAGTCAGACGGTATCAAGAACCAACAGATGTTAAGAGTAGCTTAACTTTTGCGTGGGGACAAGGTGCGGGTCCAAGGGTACGCCATGTCCATGCCCTTGATTGAGGCCGTGGACCTTCAGCGTCACCACCGGACCGCCGGGGAGACGGTGCGTGCCCTGGATGGCGTCAGCCTGGTCCTGGAACCGGGTGAGCATGTTGCCTTGACGGGTCCCTCAGGATCAGGCAAGAGCACCCTGCTGAACCTCCTGGGCGGTCTCGAACGCCCAACTGGAGGAAAGCTTCTGGTCGCGGGCAGGGACCTTGCGGTCCTGTCCGCGGATGAACTGGCCGACTATCGCTGCCGTCAGGTCGGGATGGTCTTCCAGTCGTTCCAGCTGCTGGGGCGCATGACGGCCCTCGAGAACGTCATCCTGCCCATGCGCCTTGGGGGTGTCGTCGCGGCCGAGCGGAATCGTCGGGCTCTCGAACTGCTGGGTGTCGTCGGTCTCGCGGCCCGCGCCGATCATCGTCCTGCCCAGTTGTCGGGGGGAGAGCAGCAGCGCGTTGCCATCGCGCGGTCACTGGCGATGGGGCCTACGGTCCTGCTTGCCGACGAGCCGACGGGCAACCTCGACAGTGCCCGTGCCGAGGAGATCATGGATCTGTTGGCGACGATGTGCCGCGAGCGTCGCCTGGCGCTCGTCGTGGTGACGCATGATCCCGTCGTGGCGGCGCGGGCCGACAGGATCATGCGCCTGCGGGACGGCCGGCTGGCAGGGGGTGAGACATGACCGCAGCGGATCTGTGGTCTCTGGCCTGGTCGCAATGGCGGGCCGCGACCTTGCGCAGCGTGCTGACGACGTTGGGCGTCGCCATCGGTGTGGCGGCATTCACGACGCTGTTTGCCCTGGGGCGCGGCCTGCAGGACAACTTCCGCGAGCGCTTGTTGCGAGGGGGCTTCCTGGAGGCCATCACGGTCCTGCCCTTCAAGGAGGGGGAGGACGGCAGCCAGCAGCGCCTGCCCCTCGACGAGGCCGCGCTCGACCGATTTCGGCGCTTGCCCGGCGTGCGCCGCGTGGATCGGGACATCCGCCTGCCGGTCAAGGCGCGCAGGTCGGGCGGGACGGGCAAGGCCCAGGGGATTGCAGTCGCCATGCCCGTCGATGACCGCGAGGCGGCCCAGTTCGACGAGCGGGTGGCCGGACATTACTTTACTTCCGAACAGGCCGAGGAGGTCATCGTGACGTCCGCCGTGGCCCGCAGTCTGGGCTGGGTGCCGGAGCGCGCCCCGGGGCAGGTGGTGCGGGTCGCGCCGGGTGGCACGTTCATGGACCGGGTCCTGCAGGTCGCGTCGCCTTTTGGCCTGTTCTCGGGCGGCGGCTCGCTTGCCCGCGAACTCAGGATCGTGGGGGTCGTGGCCCGGGAGCGGGTGGGCTTCGGTTCTCTCGGGGCCGCCTTCTTCCTGCCCTACGGCACGGCCCGGGGGATGGAGCAGGCCCTGCTTGCCCGCATGCCCGGCGCCAGCCGCCTCGGGACCTCGTACAGCGCCTCCATCCGCCTCGAGGACCCGTCTGTCCTGGCCGATGTCGAACGCAACGTGGGCAAGGCCGGCTACCGTACGGTGTCGTTTGCATCCGTCCTGGAGCGTTCCCGGCCGCTGTTCCTGCTGGTCGACGGCCTGCTGATCCTGATTGGTGGCGTCGCCTTGCTGGTGGCCAGCCTGGGCATCGCCAACACGATGATCACGTCCGTGCTCGAGCGGACGCGCGAGATCGGCCTGCTCAAGGCCCTGGGCGGCCGGGACCGCACGGTCATGGCGTTGTTCCTTGCCGAGGCGGCGCTGCACGGACTGCTGGGCGGGATCATGGGCATCCTGATGGCGCTCGGTACCGGCCAGGCCGTGGGCGTGCTTGCCGATGCGTGGTTCCGGAAGATGGGGGGGGATCCCCAGCGGGTCTTCTCGTGGTCCCCTGCCCTGCTTCTGGCCGCATTGCTCCTCGCGGTGGGGATGTGCCTGCTGGCCGCCATCTACCCCGCCCGAAGGGCCGTCCGGCTCGATCCGGCGCGTGCGCTTCGCCACGACTAGCTATCATGGGGGCGTGAAAGTCACGCACATCGAACGCACCCCCAACCCGCTGGCCCTGATGTTCCGGGTCGACGAGCCGTTGCTCGC
>JAYKIS010000044.1:0-8670 GCA_035286125.1 Candidatus Sericytochromatia bacterium | reverse complement strand
GCTCGTGCTCGATGCCCTTCTGAAATCGGGCTCGGACCTTTTCTACAGGCGCTGCGGCATGGTCGAGTCCGGCCAAAGCCAGGAACCGGCCTTGACCCGCCGCATGGCCTTCCCGGACGCCAGCCGCGCCAGCCGCTTCCTGGAGTCGTGCCGGGCCGAGGGTCTGATGCCTTGAGGTCGGCCTTCTTGACCTCGCAGCGCAGCCTGACGGCGGACGAACGCCGGCACCTGCGCCAGCGCATGACCTGGCTCCGCAGGGCGGCACGGGCGGCGTGGCTGCCGACGCTGCTTCCGGCAGTCGCGGCGGCATGGTTGCGCGAGCCCGGGTGGCTCTTTCCGGCGGTGCTCGCCATCGTGCCCTCGTGGTGGGCCTGGCGGCGCCTCGAAGGCCGAAGGAAGGTCATCGAGGGCGACCTGGGCCGGGGCAAGGTCCGCTGCGTGATGGGCGTACTGGGCGGCAACGACACGCTCGAGGGCTGGGTTCCCCTGCATCTGGGCGGCAGCACGTTCTGGGTCCGTGCGGACCTGCTGCGCGACAAGCAGCAGGACCAGCCCATCACCGTCGAGCTGCTGGGCGACACGGGCATCGCCCTCACGGTGGACGGGCGGCCCAACTTGCCCGACTGGCGCGAGGGCTGGCGGCATGACGTCCCCACCCTCTAGGGGACGCCGCCCGCTGGATTGGCGGGACAACGGCGCACCACCCGAACCCGGCGAGGACGAACCGCTGCAGGCGCGTCCCGTGGACTTCGGGACGGCGGAGGGCACGGCCCATGACCCGCTCGACGGCACGCCCCTGGTGCCGGGCTCGCGCATCGTCCTGTGCACCCACTGCCAGACCGGCTATCACCCCAGCTCGTGGACCTTCCTTCAGGCCCACAACGCCGGGGCCTGCGTCAACTGTCGGCAATCATCCGGCATGTCGTGGCAGGTCCTGGGCCAACCGGGCCAGGTGGCACTCGTCGCGGGCGACCGGCAGGCCGATCGCGTGCTGGGCCTGTCCGACCTGGAGGGACACGCGAACACCGTCGTGATCTTCGAGGGGCGGGTGCTCGGCCATCAGGTCTCCCGCGCCACCGGCACGCACTTCATCAAGTTCCACGCCAGCCGCAACCCCTTCGACGGCTTCAAGCTGGTCGTCTTCAGCGCCGACACCGATCGGTGGGAGCAGGCGGGCCATCACTTCGCGGACTGGGTCGGCCGACACGTCCGCGTCCGGGGCCTGCTGCGCGATCACCCCGCCTACGGACTCGAGATCCTGCCCAAGTCCCCCGAGCAGATCACCGTGCTGCAGGCATGACCGACACCTTCGCACTGCCCGACCGGGACCGGCACGCCCGGCATCGCCGGATCGCCGGCTGGGACACCGCGGCGTTGGCCGAGACCCGGGTCATCGTGGCCGGCGCCGGGGCGCTCGGCAACGAGGTCCTGAAGGGTCTCGCACTGGTGGGAGTCGGCCGGATCCTGATCGTCGACCGCGACCGCATCGAAGCCAGCAACCTCGTGCGGTCCGTCCTGTTCCGACCGCACGATCTCGGGCGCCCCAAGGCCGAGGTGGCCTCAGAGCGCCTGCGTGACCTCCTGCCCGGCATCGCCGTGGATTCCGTGACGGGGGACGTGGCGACGGATCTGGGCGTGGCGACCGTGCGCACGGCCCACGTCGTCGTCGGTTGCCTCGACTCGGTGGGGGCGCGGCTCGCCCTGAACCGCCTGTGCCTGCGCGCCGGAACCCCTTATCTGGACGGCGGCCTTTCGGCCGACGCGTGCCAGATCAGCCGCTACGGCGACGGCACGGACGGTGCCTGCTACGCCTGCGGCTTGACCCCGACGATGCAACGCCGGCTGCATGCGTCACGCAGTTGTGCCGGCCTGATGCGGGAGGCCTCGGGCACGCCGGTGCCCACCACCGCCGTCACGGCCGCGCTCGCCGGGGCCCAGCTGGTGGACCAGGTCCTGGCCCTGCGGTTTCCTGCGTGGTCGCCGATGGCCCCCGGTACACGCCGGACGCAAGGTCTGCATCCGCCCGTGCTGGTCGAGGACACGCTGCCCGCGCTCGAGACCTGCCCCGAGCACGGCCGCCTCCCCGAACTGGAACAGGGCCCGGCACCGGAGGCACTGCGCCCCGTGGACCTGCTGGCCCGGCCCGATGTGCAGCGTGTGCTGCTGCCCTTCGAGGTGGCGGTCGGCCTCGAGTGCCGCGCATGCGGGACCGATTCTTCCGTCCTCGAGCCGCTGACCCGGTTGTCGCGCCGTGTTGCCGCGTGCCCGGACTGCCACCATGAACGGTGGGTGACGTCGGTCGAGGCGCTGGACAACGCGTCACCGTTCCTCGATCGCACGCTGGCGCAGTGGGGCCTGGTGGCCGGACACGTCATCGGCCTCGAGGCACCTGACGAGGATTCGTCATGTCCGGCCACGCGCTGGGTCGCTTGTGGGGCATCATGGTTCATGGAGGACGCGCGCCGTGGATGATGACGTGATTGCCGTGACGATCCGGACCCTGGACAAGTCGCGCCAGGCTGAGGTCCGCCTGCCCATCGACTACACCGTCGAGGAGCTGATCGAGGCCAGCCGCCAGAACTGGCGCCTGCCCCGCGACACCGACTTCATGCTGCGATGCGTGCGCCTCGGCACCCAGTTGCCGGCCCAGGGCGCGCTCGGGCCTTGCGGCGTGCAGAGCGGTGACCTGCTCGAGGTCGTCCCCTTGCTCGAGGCCGGGGCCTGACGATGGAAGCACGGCGACGGCGCCTCGAGGCCGATGCCAAGGCACTGGCGGCGCTCGCGGCATCCATGCCGACGGTGGTCGAGGTGCTGCAGTCGCAGGGCACCCCGCCCGATCGGCACCTGATCCGGCTCAACCTGCCGGCCATCGAGAAGGTCGAAGGGGACAGCCCCGTGTGTCGGGATCAGCATCGCCTCGAAATTCGGCTGCCCTCGACCTATCCGCTGAGCGCGCCGGTCGTCCGGGCGCTCTCGCCGGTCTTCCATCCGCACGTCTTCGCCAACGGTACCTTCTGCCTGGGGTCGCGCTGGCTGGTGGGCGAGACGCTGGGCGACCTGGTACTCCGCCTGATCGACATCCTGCGCGCGGACCCCCTGCTCTTCGACTTCGACAGCGCAGCCCATGGCGACGCCGCGGATTGGTACGAGGCCCATCCCGACCTGTTCCCTCTGGCCGAACGGCCAAGCCCCGTGGTCCCTGAGGTCCCGGAGCGCGCGCGCCTCGAGTGGCGGGATCTGTGATCCCATGATCGAGTGGCGTGAGGCCACTCCCGATCCCTGGGCCGAAGCCGGCAACGACCCTGCGGGTCGCAGGCGTGACCTGGGCCCTGTAGCCGCGACGGCGGGACTCGTCGTGCACGCCCGGGCCATGGATCAGGTCAGGCACCACGGGGCAAGTTCGCCGGATTGCGAGGTGGGCGGCCTGCTGCTGGGCCAGGTCCACCACGACGGCAGCGACACCCTCATTGAAGTCATGACGGCCATGGCCGCGCCTGAGACCCGGGGCTCGGGCGTCCACCTGGCCTTCACGCCTGCGACGTGGCAGGCCTTGCTCGCGCAAATGACAGACGAAGCGCCGGACTTGATGCTGCTGGGTTGGTACCACACCCACCCCGGGCTGAGCGTCTTCATGTCGGGTACGGACCAACACACGCACAGCCATCATTTCCGCCAGCCCTGGCAAGTGGCGATGGTCCACGACCCCCACACCGGCGAGACAGGCTGTTTCCGGGGCGTGCCGGCGGCGCCCGTCGTATGGACCATGGTGCCGCCTCGGCCTGCACATCAAGGACGGGCGACCCCTGCCCCGCAGGCAAGGCCGCTGCCTGCCGACTGGCGACAAGTCCTGCGTCTCGCGGGGGTTCTGGGTCTCAGGTGGCTGCGGAGGCAGCTCCAGCCCACAGGGGACGGTCCTCGAGCGTCAGCGTCACGCCCTCGGTCGTCCTGAGGACGACTCCGGCTTCGGCCATGGCAGCGCCCACCAGCGCCAGGCCCAGCCAGCCACCGGCCCCATCCGGGACCGACGAGCCCATCCGGCCCACCTCGACGTCATCCGCCAGCAGGGGAACGCCTTCGGGCACGGCCGCAGCCGCGCGCGTGCCCATCAGCCAGCGCTGGACCCGCTTGTAGTTGATCAGGCGCGCCACCACCTCCTGGCCCAGGTAGCAGCCCTTGTCCATCCGGACAAAGGGTGCCAGCCGGGCTTCCCAGGGGTTGCAGGCCACAGGCAGGTCCCGATCGGGCTCGGGCCAGCCGCTGGCAATCCTCTGGCGCAGGACCGCCTCATCGTCCAGCGTCGACCAACCCGCTGCGGCGAGAGCAGCAGTCCATGCCTCGTGATCCGCTGCCGGCACGAGCAATCGGGCTGCCGGCCCCGGACGGGCGGGTCCGAGGAGGATGGCCCCTCCCCCCTGCACGGGCCCCGTGCCGAGGCACGCGGCCACGGCGGCAGCACCTTCCGTCACCCCGGGCCAGGCCTCGGGTGCCCCCGGCAAGTCCAGCGCCTGCCATCCCGAAATCGGCAAGAGGCGCACGTCCACACCCAGCAGGTAGCGCTGCAGGCCCTTGTGCACGGCCCCGATGCGCCCGGGCGTCCCGACGAGCAGGATGGCCTCCGCCAGGCCGACGAACGTCACGACGTCCGTCACCTGCCCTTTCCAGTCGGTGATGGCACCGAACCGGACGTTTCCCGGGGCGAGCGTCGCGACCTCCTGGGTGGTGTAGCCGTTCAGGAACGAGGCGGCGTCCTTGCCTTCGACCCGAAGCAGGCCCACGGGCCGCGCGGGGCCGTGGGCGGGGACCGCCGTCACCGGTTGTTGTGCATTCATCTGCTAGACTTCTCCCCATCATGGCGCAGGAGACCGTCACCTACACCTTCTGCTGCCGTCGCTGCCAGCATAACTTCAGTGTGACGGCGACGGACGCAAATCCCATTCGCCTCGAACTGGCCAAGTGCCCGGAGTGCGGCTGGACTCCCCTCGACAGCCTGGGGGAGCCCGATCCTGCGCCACCCCGACGTCGCCGCAAGCGCGGCTCGATGAAGTACGGGGGCGTCATCTGACGACGCCGGCCGTCCGCATCGCGGGCCTGGTCAAGCGGTACGGGACCCTCGAGGCCGTCCGGGGTCTGGATCTGGATGTCCCTGAAGGTGAGTTCTTCGGGCTGCTGGGTCCGAACGGTGCGGGCAAGACGACGACGTTGTCCTGTCTGGTGGGCTTGACGCTGCCCACGGCGGGGCGGCTCGAGGTCCACGGCGCCGACGTCGTCCGCGATCCGCGCCGGGCCCGTGCGGCCATCGGACTCGCCCCGCAGGAATACAACTTCGATCGGTACCTGACGGTGCGCGAGACGCTCGTCTACTCGGCCGGCTACTTCGGCATCCCGCCGCGCACATGCGCCGAGCGCGCCGATGACCTGCTGCGTCGCTTCGACCTTTGGGACAAGCGCGATGGCGAGGTCCAGAAGATGAGCGGTGGCATGAAGCGCCGTCTGACCATCGCGCGGGCGCTGATCCATCGCCCCCGGGTGCTGGTGCTCGACGAGCCCACCGCTGGCGTCGACGTCGAGCTGCGCTTTGCCCTGTGGTCGATGTTGCGTGCGCTCAGCAGCGATGAGGGCCTGACGATCATCCTGACGACGCATTATCTGGAAGAGGCCGAGCAACTCTGCAGCCGCATCGGCATCATGCGCGAGGGTCGAATCCTGGCGCTGGCCCCGACCCGGGACCTGACGGGCGAGGGCGAGCGCCAGATCCTCGAGGTCACTTATGCCGCCGTGCCCGACAGCGTGCCCGATGCAGCCTGGCCGGGCCTGCTCTGGGACGGGGCCCGCAGGCAGGCACGGGTCGGCGACCTGACACCCGCCCAGGTTCCGGCTTGCCTCGCCGTCCTCTCGGCGCTGGGCACCGTCGCACGTGTCGACCTGCGCCATCGCAGCCTGCAGGATGTCTTCCTCGAGTTGACGACCCGGCAGCCCGCACCCGAGGCCACCCCGTGAACCTGGTCGGCCTCTGGACCCTCTGCCGCCGCGAACTGCGCCGGACGTTCCGCATCATCAACCAGGTCGTCTGGCCGCCGCTCATCGCCACCGTCCTCTTCCTGACGGTCTTTGTCATCGGCCTCGGCCGTGCCGTGGGGGAGATGGAGGGCCTGCCCTACGTGGCCTTCCTGCTGCCTGGGTTGATGTTCATGCAGATTGTGGAGACCAGCTTCGGAGAGTCTGCGGCCTCGTTGTTCATCCTGCGCTTCACGGGCAGCATCCAGGAGCTGCTGGTCGCGCCCCTGTCGCGGCTCGAGATGGTGCTGGGATTGCTGTCGGGGACCATCCTTCGGGCGCTGCTCATTGCCGGTCTGGTCCTTGGGGTGGGCCTGCTCGTGGGCGCCCCCTACGGCGCATCCGCGCCCGTCCATCCCCTGGGTCTCGTCGGCCTCGTCATCCTGCTGGCTGTCTGCTTTGCCAGCCTGGGCCTCCTGATGGGCCTTGCGGCCGAGAGCTTCGACCAGATGTCGATCCCGCAGACCTTCCTGGTGACACCCCTCGTCTACACCGCGGGCGTGTTCCTGTCCGTCCACCAGGCAGGCCTGCCGGCGCCGCTCGCGCTGATTTCGCGGTTCAATCCGATGACGCCCATGGTCGACATGCTGCGCTGGGCCGTCACGGGCCACGCGGCCCTGCCCGTGGGCCAGGGCTTCGCCATCGTCGGGGGGCTCGCGACCTGTGCGTTGCTGGGCGTGACTGCCGTGTTCCGGTCCGGGTGGAAATTGCAGCACTGAACCGGTCCCGGTTTGACAGGGACTCCGTGCGACCCTAGCATGGACCATCCATGGAGGTCGTCCCGCCTCCACTCGTGCCAGGGTTACTTTCCATGTCCTACGTCATTCTCAAGGACGTCTGCGAAGGCGTCGCTGACTGCGTTCCTGTCTGTCCCGTCGATTGCATCCACCCCGGCGACGGCAACAACGCCAAGGGGACGAACTTCTACTTCATCGACGAAGCCGTCTGCATCTCTTGTGGCGCGTGTCTGGCTGCCTGCCCGATCGACGGCGCCATCGAGCCGGACTGAAGCGTGCCGGGTCAGCTGGCCCGCCGTGCATCGCGCGAAAGCCGGGAAACCGCTGGGGTTTCCCGGCTTTCGCCATGGGATGCGGCCCGCACGTCAGGATGACGTGCAGGCCGCGCCGGGCTACATGCCGCTGTAGACGGGACCGCCACCTGCCTCGGGCGCAACCCACTGGATGACCTGGTAGGGATCCATGATGTCGCACGTCTTGCAGTGGACGCAGTTGGAAGCGTTGATGACGAGCTTGGCACGCTCGCCCTCTGCCGCCGCCACCATCTCGTAGACCTGCGCCGGGCAGAAGTGCTGGCAGGGATTGCCGTATTCGCGCGTGCAGCGGTCGTTGCAGATGTCTTCGCGCGCCTCCTCGGCGATGACGAGGTGGCAGGGCTGATTTTCCTCGTGGATCGTCCCGCTCTTGATGACCTCGTCCAGCTTGCGGAAGGTCAGGACACCATCGGGACGGAAGTCGTCGGCAGGGGCGCCATCAGGGTAGTAGGCCGAAAGCGTCTGCATCCGGGCATGTCCGCCTTCGTGACCCAGGCCGTCCGTGAAGAGGCCCTTGCCCCCCGAGACCGTCACGAAGCCCGCGTTGATGAGACCGGGGAAGAAGCCCCGCTCGAAGCCCTGATGGAAGTCACGGACGGCCCGCAGTTCCTTGCCCACCCACGACGCACGCAGGCGGGTCTCGTAGGCGTCGAGGACATCCTGCGTGGCCTCACCGCGCTTCATGGCCTCGAAGGCCGTCTCGGCCGCCAGCATCCCCGACTTCATGGCGGTGTGGATGCCCTTCAGGCGCATGCCGTTGACCAGAGCCGCGCTGTCGCCAAGCAGCAGGCCGCCCGGGAAGGACAGCTTCGGCATGGTGTGCCAGCCGCCGGAAGGAATGGTCTTGGCGCCGTAGCGGACGAGCGTGGCGCCCTCGAGCAGGTCACGGACGAGCGGATGAGTCTTGAACTGCTGCATCGTGCGGTGCGGGTCGAAGCGCGGGTCGGCGTACTCGAGACCCGAGACGAAGCCGATGGAGACGTGGTGGTCGGCGATGTGGTAGATGAAGCTGCCGCCGTACTCCTCGCTGCGCAGCGGCCAGCCCATGGTGTGCGTGACCTTGCCCAGCTGGTGCTTCTCGGGGCGGATCTTCCAGATCTCCTTGATGCCCTGGGACCACCGCTGGGGATGACGCCCCTCATCCAGGCCGAGGCGGGCGATGAGGTCCTTGGCCAGGTGGCCACGGGTGCCTTCCGAGAAGATGGTCAGGGGTGCCAGGAAATCGGTGCCGGGCTGGTACGCGCCCCCCTTGGGCTGGCCGTTGCGGTCCAGGCCATTGTCCGTGCCCCGGACACCCGTGACGCGCCCGTCCTCGTAGAGCACGCTGCCGACGGGCATACCCGGCGCCACCGTGATGCCCGCCTGTTCGACAAGGTTGGCCAGCCATCCGGTGAAGCGGTTGAGCGAGATGATGAGGTTGCCGTGGTTGTCGAGTGCGGGCGGCACCACGGGCAGGCGGAACTGCCAGTCCTCGCCCAGCACGAGCACCTCGTCCGAGGTCACGGGAGATTCGATGGGGCAGCCCTTGGCCTCGAAGTCGGGCACCAGCTCGCGCAGGGCCCGGG
>JAYKIS010000043.1:0-20736 GCA_035286125.1 Candidatus Sericytochromatia bacterium | reverse complement strand
ACAACCATCAGAACAAGCTTCAAAAGAAGCACGCCGACAGAAACATCAAATCAGAATCGCCAACTCAAGGGAACCAGTCCCCGGCAGAAGGCGTACAACGCCGACCGCTCTGTCAAAGTAACTCCGGTAGCTCCCGTCTGTCAACAGCATTCTTCGAAAAAGATTGCCGCCCGGAAACGGCCACCATACCCGGGCGTGGCAGGACGCCCGCATACCCCGTCCCGCGCCCTGGCCGTCCAGCAAAAGCTGTCCTGGAGAATCAGGCGGGTCGACGCGGCCCCAGGACCGCATCGAGGCAGGTCGACAGGCGCCGCCATGTCCGCGCGATGTCGTGATCGAGGCCAACCGAGATCCTCACCATGGCAGGATCGAGTCCCATCTCATCCTGAGTACCCTTCGGAATCTCGGACGAAGTGCTGTGGCTTGGGGAACTGAACAGCGTCTTGAAGTAGCCCAGACTAACGGCCAGAAAGCCCACACGGTCTTCCTGCATGGCAACCATGAGCGCCTCGGCCTGATCGAC
The DNA here is from genome assembly GCA_035286125.1 of Candidatus Sericytochromatia bacterium. Taxonomy (GTDB): domain Bacteria; phylum Cyanobacteriota; class Sericytochromatia; order S15B-MN24; family VGJW01; genus VGJW01. The sequence continues at coordinate 20,213 of JAYKIS010000043.1, read as the reverse complement.
GGAAGGCATGCACAGGGTCAGGACGCCACCGAAGCCGAAGTCCCCGGAAGCCAAGCGCTTGTACCGTTCATGATGCGGATGGCTTGACAGCCCGGGGTAGTGGACCTGGACCCCCCGCTCCTCGAGATGGCGCGCAAGGAACAGGGCGTTCTCGCTGTGCTGCCGCATGCGCAGGTGCAGAGAGTGCAGGTTCTTGAGAATGCTTGCGGCACGAGCCGAGTCCAACACAGGCCCGAGCAGCATCAGCGCCCCGTTGTTCACGTCGGACAGACTGGCAATGAATTCTCTGGAGCCACAGACGACTCCGGCCACACAGTCGCTGGTGCCGTTGATGAACTTGGTCAGGCTGTGGATGACCACATCGGCGCCCAGTTGGACAGGCGCCAGCAAAAGCGGGGAGAAGGTGTTGTCCACAACCAGCTTCGCGCCGCGCCGATGCGCGAGATTGGCCAGAGCCGGGATGTCCGCGACCTCCAGCAAGGGGTTCGAAAGCCCCTCGCAATAGATGACGCGCGTGCGCTCCGAACACGCAGCGGCGACCGCCACGAGATCACCGGTGTCGACGAAACGCACCTCGATCCCGAACCGCGGAAGGAAGTTGGCGAAAAGAGCATAGGTCCCGCCGTAGACCGTCCGGCTCGCCACCACCTCGTCTCCCCGACTGCAGAGCTGCAGGATCGTCACGGCAATCGCGGCCATCCCCGAACCCACGACATGGGCAGACTCCGTCCCCTCGAGGGCGGCCAGAGCCTCGGCCAGGGCGCGCTGGGTCGGATTCCAGTGGCGCGAATACAGGTAACAGCCTTCGACTTCATGATCGAACAGCTCGCGCATCTTGCCCGGGGTCATGAAGGTGAACGTGGAGGAATCCGAGATCGACGGATTGATGTCGCCGAACTCACCGAACACGTGCATGTCCTGGATGGCGCCCAACGGATCGAATGCCACATCAACCTCCAGCTGGCGATGCCGGGTCGCCATCGAAGTGGCCGCTCCCTTGCGGGCCACCGTGCTTCAGGGTATCACCCGGTTCACCACGCCAAAAGCGGGAAACCTGCGGAACGGCGCAAGTGCTCCAGCAACTTCGGCAGGCCGTGACGCTCCACCATTCTTCGTGCCCGACGGAATCCGCCACCGTATGCCGGATGAGGGTCGGCCTCCATCTCGCGGATCATCCGATCGGCATCCTCGGTGCCCTGGTGCACATGAACCATCCAGCGCAAAACATTGCACGCCCCCTCGGCCAGCTCGGGCTGATGAACAGGACAGCCGTTCTGATGAATCCAGACATGGCCCAGCTCGTGCGCGAGGATGCCATCGAGCAACTCGGCGGGCAGGCACGTGACCGCAAAGACGGAAACGTCCTGGCGAACGACCCGCCCCCCGCGGCGATGGACGTGATGCCGGGTAAGCCCGTGCAGACTGGGATGCGGGCGCTGACCGGCCTGCTGCAGGAGGCGATGGAGACGCACGCGATCCACGAGTTCGAGCGGAACGTCGTCCACATCCACCTCAACACCCCACTCCCCGAGCAAGGCGACCACGCGCTGCCAGCGGGGCAGGGCTTCCCGGGTTCCGCGAACCGCTTTCCGATGACAGGCTCCGCACTGGGCCCTGCCATCCCCCAACCCGATGGCCCGGCCAGCGAGACCAGGTGCGCAGAGATGGCCACAAGTGGCACATCGCGGGAACTCCTTGAGGTGTCGGCCGTGATAACGATGGCCATCCGGATCCACGAGGTACCGCCCCACGAGACCTTGGCCGCAAATCGTGCATGCCTCGGCATGGCATCGCGCGAAGCATTGCGGGTGATGGACCGAACCCGATGGCCCCTGGACGTAGCGCCCCTGCACGGGTCGACGACAGTCCACACACACGAAGCAATCCGGATGAAGGATGGCGCCCGAAACACGCAGGACCGCCCCGAAAAGGGGCTCGCCACAGCGGGCGCATCGCATCAGGAGGCGGACACCACCCGAACCGCCAGGGCCTCGACCTCGACGGCGGCTCCGCGCGGCAGTGAAGCAACACCCACGGCGGCCCGGGCATGACGCCCCTGCTCCCCGAGGACAGCCATCAGCAAATCGCTGGCGCCGTTGATGACCTCCGGATGCCCGGTGAAGTCCGGCGTGGCTGCCACGAAACCGCCCACGCGCACCAGGCGAAAGCTTTCGAGGGGCCCGACAGAAGCAAGCTGCGCAAGAACCATGATGGCACAGGCACGGGCGGCCGCGACCCCCTCCTCGAGGGTCAGACCATCACCCAGCCTTCCGACATGGGCCACACGACCATCCACCATCGGCAGCTGACCCGAGACATGCACCCAGTCCCCGTGGATCACGACGGGCACATAGGAAGCCAAGGGTGGAACCGGAACGGGAAGGATGATCCCCAGTCGCTCGAGTCGGGCCGCGACGCCTTCCGTGTCCTTCGTTCCGGCACTCATGACCCCATGGTATAACAAGTCATGACCGCCATGCGACTGACAGCGTCGTCCCTCGCGATCCTCGCGGCCCTTACGGTGCCGGCTGTCGGGCCGGCCCTTGCTGCCCCGGATGCCACCAAAGCGAAGCGGGAAGCGTCGAAGCAGGGCGCCCGCAAGCCAGCCGTGCAGAAGCCTGTCACGGCTACGCAAAAGCCCGCAGCCCGAACCGTCGAGGCACCTCCTCCTGCGCGCCCTCCCGTGACGACGACGAGCACCGAGTCGACAAAGCCTCAACCGGCGGACCGGGAACAGCAGGACGATGGCGTGCTGTCCGACGAGGTCGGCACCACGCCCCTGCTCAAAGGGGCTGGCACGTACACGCACCGGATCCTTTGGTCGCAACGGGCCATTCGGGTCATGGGCATCGGCGTCGCACCGGACCGGGGCAATGTGCATGTCCGTCGGACGCGTGCCCGAATTTTTGCTTTGGAGGATGGATTCCGGACCCTGCGCAGCGTGATGGGGCGTGTCGCCATAGACAGTGCCGCCACAATGGCCGACCTGCAGTTGGACAATGAAGTCCGCGACAGGGTCCACGCACGCATTCAGGAAGCACGCGTACTCAACCTGGACTACCTGCCGGATGGCTCGGCCCAGATGGAACTGCTGCTGCCCCTCTATGGGTCAGACGGTCTTGCGGGAGCCATCGGTCCTCTGGAGCAGGCATCCGGAGACCTGCGCCCCGCATCCGTTCAGGACGCCACCGCGTCCTCGGCATCCGCCACGGAATCAAGTCTTCCCGGCGCACCTTGGACCGGCCTTCTCATCGACGCCCGTTCCCTGGGAGCCAAGCCCGCACTCTGGCCCAGAATCCGGACGCAGAGCGGCGAAACCACCACGATTCCGGTTCCCAGCTGGTTCAGGGAGCGCGAGGCGGCGACGCGCCTCGTGGGCGACCGTCCCCTGACCCTCAAGGCACGCAGGGCCGTCGGCGATCATCCCTGCGACCTCATGCTGGACGCCAAGGATGCCGAGCGCGCCCGCGAGGTGCTCGCGCCCGGGCGTCTGCCCGTCGCCATCCTGCTATAGGCGGGCCTGTCGGACCTGGCCGAAGCCGGGCAGTTCAGGGATGGCAGCCAGGACCTCAGATGGGGCCGCCTCGTCGAGGGCAAGCGCGAGCATTGCCTGTCCACCACGCGCCAGACGGTCCAACTGCAGGCCGGAAATGTTGACGCCGTGTTGACCGAGCAGCGTGGCGAGGCGACCGACCGCACCCGGAACGTCCTCGTGCGGAGCCAGCATCAGCCAGCCCTCGGTCTGCAGGCTGAAACGATGCCCTTCGATGCCGACCAGGCGCGGGTGACCGTCACCCAACCACGACAGGATCGCTTCACTGGAAACACCCTCGAGCCCCTCTGCACGGACTCGGATCGTCGCATCGCGCTCCTTGCCTTCCGTCAGGCGCTGCTCCCTGACCTCTATGCCGCGATCGGAGGCATGGAATCGCGCATTGACCCAATTGACGGTTTCCCCGAGCGCGACAGAAAGCCAACCTTTGAGGACGGCCGTGACCAAGGGCTGGAGCGAGACGTCAGGCCATCGCCCGGAGAACTGGATGTCCAGTTGCAAGACGGCTCCCGGCTGAAGCTGGGCCACCAGCGCACCCAGTCGCTCGAGCGGCTGGCTGAAGGGCGCAACAGCCCGCGCGACATCGGGCAACATGGAGGGCAGATTCACCGCCGTCCGCACCACGTCGCCCATCAGGAAGTCGCGTACCTGCTCGGCGACATCCCTCGCCACCTTGGTCTGGGCTTCCTCGGTCGAGGCCCCCAGATGCGGCGTCAGGACGACCCGACCGCCGAGATCTCGAAGCGGCGACTCGGCCAAAGGCTCCTGCTCGAAAACATCGAGTGCGGCACCCCCAAGATGCCCCGAGGCCACGAACTCGGCTACGGCTGCCTCGTCGAGGATGCCCCCGCGCGCGGCATTGATGATCCGCGCGCCTGGCTTCATGCGCGCCAAGGCTTCACGACCGAGCAAGCCTGCCGTCTGCTGGGTCCGGGGCAGATGCAACGTCACGACATCCGATGTCTCCAGAACCTCATCGAGGCCAGCAAGGGCGATGCCGAGACCCGCGGCTCGTTCCTCGGGCAGAAACGGATCGAAGGCCACGACATCCATGTCCAGGGCCCGAGCCACGCGCGCGACCCGTTGCCCAATCCTGCCGAGGCCCAGAACGCCCAGACGACGACCCGCCAGTTCGACACCGACGAACCTCTGACGATCCCAGCCGCCGGCCTTCATCCGCGCGTCGGCCTCGGGAACTCGGCGCGCGAGGGCCATCATCAGGGCCAGAGTATGCTCAGCGGCAGCAATGGTATTGCCGTCCGGCGCATTGATCACGACGATCCCCCGCCGCGTCGCCTCTTCGACATCGATATTGTCCACGCCGACACCAGCCCGGGCGACAACCCGCAACCGGGGAGCAGCGGCAAGCATGGCCGCGGTGACGCGCGTCGCGGAGCGAACGAGCAAGGCCTCGGCCATCGCAAGCTCCTCCGCACCAGGAGCACCCTCGGGACGGCGCAGGTCGGCCACGCCCTCGAGCGCCACGAGTCCAGCAGCATCAATCCCATCACACACGAGGACGACCGGCGCCACACACACCTCCGCGGGCCGCAGCCCTCGTCACATCCGCCCTCAGGCCCCCAGAACGACGTGCCGAGGTTCCTGCCAGACCTTCTGAGCCCCCGCCACGCCGCGGCCTGCCTCGACATCGGCCCCCAAGCCACCGAGCACATCCTCAAGGGCTGCAAGACAGGCCAGAATGTCCAGGCGACTGCAGTGCCCGAGATGACCGACACGGAAGATACTGTCCGTCAATGCCCCCTGCCCGCCAGCAAGCACGATGCCGTACTGGGCCTGCATGCGCTTGCGGAACTCCGACGGTGCAACGCCCCCAGGAGGATAGACCGCGGTGACGGCACGGGAGGCAGCGGCCTCGTCCTTGACCAACAACTCCATGCCCAACGCCCTAAGACCGGCACGCAAGCCCATCGTCAGTTCCAGATGACGACCCAAGATGGCTTCAAGCCCCTCAGCCTGCATGCGCTCCAGCGCCTTGGCAAGTGCATAGAAAACGCTGATGGCGGGGGTCCAAGGGGTCTGCCCCTTGGCATCGAAGTCACGCGCCTTGCGCAGATCGAAATAGAATCGCGGACACTTCGCCTCATCCACGGCCTGCCAGGCCCTGGGGGAAACGGCAAGCATGGTAAGCCCCGGGGGCACGCTGAAGGCCTTCTGGCTCCCCGAGATCACGATATCGAGGTCCCACGCATCCGTCTCCAGCGGCGCAGATCCAAGGCCGCTGACGGCATCCACAAGGATGAGCGCCTCCGGCCAGCGGGCTCGGACCATCCGCGCAACTTGCTCAATCGGATTCAGAACAGCCGTGGACGTTTCATTGTGGGTCATCAGGACGACACGATATGGGCCGGCCTCGAGCGCCTCGGCAACGCGTGTCAGGTCGTATGCCTCACCAGCCCGCGTCTCGACCCGATGAACCTCGGCACCGTAAACCTGCGCCATATCCGCGAAACGCTTCCCGAATACCCCGCTCACAAGTGAAAGGACCCGATCACCCGGGGAGAGGACGTTGACCAGAGCAGCCTCGAGCCCCCCGGTTCCGGAAGCTGTCATGAACAGGACATCGTTGGCGGTCCTGTAGAGCCACTGAGCCCCCTTTCGGCAATCGCCAAGGATAGCCGAGAACATCGGGGACCGATGGTTGATCATCGGCCTCGCCATCTCCCTGAGGACTTCGTCCGGCACCGGCGTCGGGCCCGGAATCATCAACCGGATGTCGTGCACGGCCACCACCTCCTGTCCCCGCATGGTACCCGCTGGGCAAAGGCGAAACACACACCGCCATGCACGAAGGCCGCCCCGGTTCGGGGCGGCCTTCGGATACACCGCTTCGGATATCAGCGCTTGCTGAACTGGAAGCGCTTGCGGGCGCGCTTGCGTCCGTACTTCTTGCGCTCCTTGGCACGGGGGTCACGCGTGAGCAAACCATCTTCACGAAGGCTCGAGCGATACTCGGGATCCAGCGTGAGCAGGGCACGCGCGACACCAAGGCGAATGGCGCCGACCTGACCGGAAACGCCACCACCGTGGACATTGGCGAGAATGTCGAAGCGTCCCACGTTCTGCGTGGCCTCAAGCGGCAGGTTCAGCTGACGCAGCAGGGCCTCACGGCCACCAAGATAATCCTCGACAGGGCGCTCATTGATCACCACGTTTCCGTTGCCCGGAACCAGACGAACGCGGGCAACCGCCGCCTTGCGGCGACCGGTCCCCCAGTACTGGGTGACGGGAGCCTTCACTTCCTTCTTGGGCATCGTCTTACTCCTTCACCTGGACGCCAGGACGGGGACGATTCGATCCCAGACCGGTGGGGATGATGTACGGCACGGGCTTCTGGGCAGCGTGCTCATGGGTGGGACCCGCGTAGACCTTGAGCTTGCCGAAGATGGCACGCCCCAGGCGATTGTGCGGAAGCATACCCTTGACGGCGTGCTCGAGGACGCGCTCGGGATACTTCTGCATCCACTCCCTCACACTGGCTTGGCGGAAACCACCGGGCCAACCCGTGTGATGGATATATACCTTGTCGGTCATCTTGCGGCCGGTAAGCTTGATCTTATCGGCGTTCACGACGATGACGAAATCACCGCAATCCTGATGCGGTGAGAACTGGGGCTTGTGCTTGCCCCGGAGGAGGATGGCGATCTGGGCGGACAGACGACCGAGCGTCTGGTTGGCCGCATCGACCACCAGCCACTGCCGGCCGGCTTCAAGCTCGGCGGTCGTGGCGACATGGGTCTTCATGGACGTTCCTTTCCGGTTCTCCGGACTCGGGTGACCCCCGCCTAGCCGGTCTAGGTGCCGGCATCGATGGGCCCTTGCAAGGAGAGATGGGGGGGATCCCAAGAGACGAGCCCTTGGGGATAGACAACTGAATCAAGACAAAGGCCGCGCGCTGGAGCGGTGACCGGGGGCGGCAAACCCTTGCGGTCCCTGTCGAGCAGGGCCAGATAGTCCTCGACGGAACCACGTCCCGACGCCACCAACCTGACCGCACCAACAAGACGCCTCACCATATGATACAGGAAACTTGCCGCCTGGATACGCAGAACAACTTCATCTCCACGTACATCCACGCTCGTCCCCTGCACCGTGACCAACGGGGACCGGGGCGTACTGCCCGTGGAGCAGAACGCCGAAAAGTCGTGGTGGCCGACCAGCCCAGTCCATGCCCGATCCAGCGCACCAAGATCCGAAACATCCGGCAGATGCCACGTGACGTGCCTCCGAAGAGGGTCTGCCGTCTCGGCGACCAACAAGCGATAACTGTAGGCCCGGGACACGGCCATCCGCCTCGGATCGAAGTCATCAGGCGGAAAGGCTACCGCGAGCACGGCCGCATCGTCGGGCAGAAGAGCATTAAGGGCACGCCGCCAACGCAGTGCGTCCCAGGACCGGTCGGTGTCGAAAGCAACGACTTGTGCAGACGCATGAACACCGGCATCGGTGCGCCCGGCAGCCTTGAGCCCAAGGGAGGAAGGTGCCCGGCCGCACAAGCGGCCAAGCACCTCCTCGAGTACACCTTGGACTGTCCTGCCGCCGCAATCCGCCTGCCGCTGGAAACCCGAAAACGAAGTTCCGTCGTAGGCGACCTGCAGGGCAACCCTGCTCAATCGCTCAGGCGGACAACCGCCATGGGCGCACCGTCACCGCGCCGGGGAACGGTCTTGAGGACGCGGGTATACCCTCCCTGACGCTCCTGGAAGCGGGGGCCGATCTCATTGAAGAGCTTGCGGCACACTTCCGTGTCGTAGAGCCACGCCTCGGCTTGGCGCCGAGCGTGCAGATCTCCACGCTTGGCCAAAGTGACCATCTCGTCACAATGGCTGACCACAGCCTTGGCACGGGCTTCCGTGGTCACGATCTGATCGTGACGGAACAGTTCCGTCGTCAGGGCGCGCAGCAGAGCCTTGCGCTGATCCGCCGGCTTGGCGAGACGATGACGATTCTTCTGGTGACGCATGATCAGAGATCTCCCGAGGTGACATAGCTGTCGTCGAGGTCACCAGCGGCCATGTTGTAGCCCAAGGAGCGCATGCGCTCGATGACTTCCTCGGCCGACTTCTTGCCGAAGTTCTTGATGTCCATCAGATCTCGCTCGGTCTTCTTGAGCAGATCCCCGACGGTGTAGATATTTGCCCGCTTCAGGCAGTTGTAGGCACGAACAGAAAGCTCGAGCTCCTCGATGGGCATGTCGGTCGGCTGGGGCTTGCCCGAATCCTCCTTGGAGGCGCGGGAACCACCACCGATGACATCGCGCGCCAGATCGGCAAAGACGTCGAACTGGCGGATGAGCGTATCCGCGGCGAGGCTGATGGCCTCCGTCGCATTGACGGCGCCCGTCGTCCACAGCTCGAGGGTCAGCTTGTCGAAATCGGTCATCTGACCGACGCGCGTGTCCTCGATGACATAGTTGACCTTCCGCACAGGCATGAAGATCGAATCGATGGGAATCACGTTCAGGGCCTGGTTCGGCTTGCGGTTACGTTCCGCAGTCACGAAACCCTTGCCGCGCTCGATGGTGAACTCCATCTCGAGCGATCCACCGTCAAGCGTCGCAATCGGCCAATCCTTGTTGATGATCTCGACATCAGCATCTGTCTCGATCATCCCGGCCGTCACGACACCCGTGAAGTCCCGGACCGCCAGGTGCGCACTCTTGGTGTCGCCACCGTGCATCTTGACCACCACACCCTTGAGATTGAGCACGATGTCGATGACATCCTCAACCACGCCGGGGATGGAGGTGAACTCATGGGCCACGCCATTGATGCGCATCGCGGTGATGGCAGCGCCCTCGATGCCGGAGAGCAGCACGCGACGGATGGCGTTGCCGAGGGTCGTGCCGTATCCGCGCTCAAGCGGCTCGGCAACGAACTTGCTGTAGGTGAGTCCGTCCTCCGTAAGATAGGACTCCTCGCACTCGATTCTGGGCTTTTCCATTTGGTAAGTGACTTCCTTCCTGCCTACCGCGAGTAGTACTCGACGATGTACTGCTCGTTGACCGGGCTATCGATGTCGGTACGTGCAGGGGTCGCGAGGACCTTGCCCGTCATCGTGTCGGCATCGGCCGTAAGCCACGTCGGGACGCGAGCAGCGACCCCCGCCGAAACAACGCGCTTGACGAACTCCTTCGAAGCCTCGGCCACGGTGATCACGTCGCCAGGACGAACAACGAAGCTGGGGATATCGACTCGGCGGTTCACGCCGTTACGCTCGACCATGAAGTGGCCGTGCTTGACCATCTGACGGCTCTGCGGACGGCTGCCCGCCAAACCCAGGCGAACGACGACGTTGTCCAGACGAAGCTCGAGCAGACGCAGCAACTGCTCGCCAGTGACGCCCTTGTGGCCGGCGGCCTTGGCATAGTAGCTGGAGAACTGCTTCTCGCCGACGCCATAGAAGCGCCGCGCGAGCTGCTTGGCACGAAGGCGGACGGCATACTCGGAGTTCTTGACGCGGAACTGGGCATTACGGCCGGGACGATACTCGCGGCGCGTGATGGAACACTTGCTGGTGGTGCAGCGCTCGCCCTTGAGGAAGAGCTTGACACCCTCGGCACGACAAAGCTTGCAAACGGGACCAGTATAACGAGCCATGTGCGGCTACCTCCTCAGACCCGGCGCCGCTTGGGGGGGCGGCAACCGTTGTGGGGGATGGGCGTGACGTCCTTGATCAGGGTGACCTCCAGGCCTGCTGCCTGCAGGGCGCGGATGGCCGTCTCACGGCCGGCGCCAGGACCCTTGACCATGACTTCGACGACGCGCATGCCGTGCTCCATGGCCTTTTGCGCAGCCTGCTCGGCCGCCTGCTGAGCGGCGAACGGGGTGCCCTTCTTGGCGCCCTTGAACCCGACGGTGCCGGCGGCACCCCAGGAAATAACGGCGCCATCGGGACCGGTGATGCTGACGATCGTGTTGTTGAAGGTCGAACGAATGTGCGCCACGCCGGAATGGATGTTCTTCCGTTCCCGACGCCGCGGCTTTGCACTGGGCTTTGCCAAGGCTGAAACCTCTCAAAATGCTGCGAACCATATCAGGACCTTCATCCCGGGCCGCAGCTCCCGGTTTACGGTCATCACCGCGCTCCGCCTTGCGACGGAACGCCCAGCACCCTACTTCTTCTTGCCTGCGACAGTCTTCTTGACGCCGCGACGCGTGCGCGCATTCGTCTTGGTACGCTGACCGCGAACAGGCAAGCCACGACGATGCCGGATGCCACGGAAGCAACCGACCTCGACCAGCCGCTTGATGTTGAGGCTGATGACACGGCGAAGATCGCCCTCGACCTGGTGATTCCGGTCGATCTCCTCGCGAAGCTTGGCCACGTCGGCCTCGCTCATGTCCTTGACACGGACATCAGGGCTGATACCCGTCCGCTCAAGGATGACCTTCGCGACGGCAGGGCCGATCCCGAAGATGTACTGCAGCGCAATTTCGATCCGCTTTTCGCGGGGAATGTCGACGCCAGCGATACGAGCCATATTTCCTGTCTCTCCCTAACCCTGACGCTGCTTGTGCTTGGGGTTCTCGCAGATCACCATCACCGTCCGATGACGCTTGATGACCTTGCACTTGTCACAAATCGGCTTCACCGATGCCCGAACCTTCATGAAATCACCTCATTCGATACGTGATACGACCACGCGTAAGGTCATACGGCGACAACTCGACCTTGACCTTGTCACCCGGCAGGATCTTGATGAAATGCTTACGGATCTTGCCGGAAATGTGCGCCAGAACCTGGTGGCCGTTCTCGAGCTCGACCTTGAACATGGCGTTGGGAAGGCTTTCGCGGATCGTCCCCTCGACCTCAATCGTGTCACTCTTGGGCGGCGGCGGGGTACGCCGCTGGGGTTGATTGCCTCTCATGCCTTCACCACCTTGACCAAGGACGGCTCAGCACCGACCTCGGCATAATCTCTACCCTCCTCGAGGGTCAGCACCTCCGGCGCGTCACCCACCAGGATGGTGTGCTCGAAATGCGCCGAAAGCTTGCGGTCCGCCGTGACCACGGTCCAGCGATCCGGAAGGGTCTTGGTATCCGGAACGCCGACATTAATCATCGGTTCGACCGCCACGGCCATATCTCTGACCAGACGAACACCCGTGCCGGGCCGACCGTAATTGGGAATCTGCGGCGCCATGTGCAACTTGTCGCCGATCCCGTGCCCCACGTACTCGCGAACCACCGAAAAACCGGCAGCCTCCGCGTGAGACTGGACAGCATGCCCGAGATCACCGATGGCCACGCCGTCACGAATCAGCGGAATGGCGCGCCACAGAGACTCTTCCGTCACCTTGAGCAAACGCGCAGCCTCGGGAGAAACCTCGCCCACCGGCACGCTGATGGCAGCATCGGCATACAGGCCATCCACGATGGCCCCCATGTCGAGGCCGATGATGTCACCCGCCTGGAGGCGACGACGATTGGGCAGCCCGTGGACGACCTTCTCGTTCTCCGAGGCGCAGATCGTGTACTTGTAGCCGTAGATACCCTTGAAGGCAGGGATGGCACCGCGAGCCCTGATGAACTCCTCGGCAGCCTCATCCAACTCGCGGGTGCTCACACCTTCGCGCGCCTCGCGTCGCATGAACGCAAGCAGCGCACCGACGACCCTGCCGGCCTCACGCATCGAAGCCATCTGCCCCGGAGAGAGCAGACAGAAGCCATCCTGCCCCACGGTCACGAAACAGCCTCCCCGACATGGAGAGCGCCACAAAGCGACGAGAAGACTTCGTCGACGGACAGCGTCCCATCCACCTCGCGCAGCAGACCCAGACCACGGAAATAGGTCGCAAGGGGAGCCGTCTCGCGCTCGTAGAGATCCAGACGCCGACCGATGGCTTCTGGAGTATCGTCGGCGCGCTGCCGAAGAGCGCCCCCGCAGCGATCGCAAGCGCCATCCTTGAGCGAAGGGCGCGACACGACGTGGTAAACGGCGCCACAATCACCGCAGGTCCGTCGCCCCGTCAGGCGCGGCTCGAGGACAGCGCGGGGCGCCGTGAAAAGCACAACCGCGTCAAGCGGTGCCCCGGCAAGCTGCAGCACCCCAGCCAGGCCCTCGGCCTGCGCCAGGGTCCGCGGAAAGCCGTCAAGAATGAATCCGGACGCGGCGTCCGACTGAGCGACACGATCACGAATCATGCCGAGCATGATGGAGTCGGAGACCAACTCGCCCGCCTTCATGAGGGCATCCGCCTGGAGGCCCAAGGCACTGCCTGCACGAACCTCGGCGCGCAGCATGTCTCCGGTTGAGAGCGCAGGAACACCAAGGCGCTCGGAGAGCCGAGCACCTTGGGTACCTTTGCCCACGCCTTGTGGGCCCAGAAAAACAATACGCATGAGAATAGGAAGACGATTATTCCATGAATCCTTCGTAGCGTCTAGACAGGAGCTGGGTCTGGAGCTGGTTGAACAGGTCCACCGCAACGCCCACCATGATCAGCAGCGCCGTGGACCCCAACCCTCGGAAACTCGTGATCTTGGTGGCATCTTCGACCCAATTGGGCAGCAAGGCGACAAGGCCGAGGAAAATCGCGCCGAGGAAAGTGATGCGATTGAGGACACCCTCGAGGTACTCAGCCGACTCACGACCGGGCCGGACCCCGGGAATAAAGTTGCCGTGCTTCATGAGGTTGTTGGCCAGTTCGGCCGGGTTCAGGACGAGACCGGCATAGAAGTAGGAGAAGAAGACAATCAGCAGGAAGTAGACGACGGCATAGACGGCACCGAAGGTACCCAGCTGGGTCAGGACCACTTGAATCGCCTGAAGAAGGGCAGCCTTTAGATTGCCCAAGGACCAGAATGCACCCGTGAGCACGTGCCAATCCGCAGCCACGGCCTTGGTGGCCTGGCCGCCGTTGACCCACGAAGCCACGGTGATCGGGAAGAGCATCAACGAGCTGGCGAAGATGATGGGCATGACCCCACCCTGATTGACCTTGAACGGAATGTAGCTGACCTTCCCCTGAAGCAGGCGCCCACCGACCTGACGCTTGGCAGCCTGGACAGGGACCCGACGGGCTCCCTCCTGGACGACGATGATGGCGACCAGGATGGCAAGGAAGGACGAACCGAGCACCAGAACTGAAAGCCAGCTGTAGGCACCCGTCGTGACGCCTTCGGCCGTCTGGGCGAAATAATCGGGCAGCCGGGAGAGAATCGAGGCCATGATCAACAACGACGCACCATTGCCGATTCCGCGCTCGGTAATGAGCTCACCGAGCCACATGATGAGAATGGTCCCGGCAATCAGCGTGACCGAGGTGGTCACGAAAAACATCAGCGGAAATCCGCCCTGCCCGTTCTGATGGCCCAACACGGCGTTGCTGGCCCACATCCAGTTGACAAGCGTCACGGCCTGCACGAGTCCAAGGACGATGGTCAAGTAACGCGTCCACTGCTGGATCTTCTTGCGCCCGGCTTCCCCGCCCTCCTTCTGCAGTTCCTCGAGCTTGGGAATGACCTGAGTCATCAACTGCATGATGATGCTTGCGTTGATGTAGGGCGTTACGCCCAGTGCAAAGACGGAGAACTTAGCCAAGGCCCCGCCGGAGAACAGGTCGAAGAAGGCCCCCAGGGAGTTGCCCCCTCCGAACAGGGCCTCGAGGCGCATCTGGTCGATGCCAGGCATCGGCACGTGGGCGCCGAAGCGATAGAGACCCAGAAGGGCCAAGGTGAAGAAGATCTTCTCCTTGAGGCCAGGGGTTTCCCAGAGGGTCACCAACGCCTGGGATGGACGATTCATCGAGGTCGACACAGCCAAAGTACCTTCAAGTCAACGGGAAATAGCGAAGCAGCCACCCCACCCTTGCGGATGAGGTGGCCACGTTCCAGCCGGAGTGATCAGGCTTCCGCCCCGTCTACCGGGGGGGTAACCTCGCCGATCAGGACGCAGGAACCGCCCGCACCCTCAATCTTCTCACGAGCGCCCTTGGTGAAGTGGTGGGCATGGACGACAAGCTTCTTATCGACTTCGCCCTGACCCAGCACGCGGACACCGTCAACGCCCAGCTTGAGGACGACATAGCTGCGACCCTCGTCGTCATGAACGACACTGGAACGCACCAGGCCCGCCTGAGCCAGCAGATCGGGATCAACCGGAGTCTCACCGGAGAACACCTCACAGATGGCACCCACATTCACCTCGGCCCACTTCGAGACGTAACGCTCGGGGCGAACGAAGGCGTGCTTCTTGGGGGTGCGCCGGAACAGGGGCATCTGACCACCCTCGAAGCCGACCTTCCGGCTCTCGCCAGAACGCTGGCCCTGGCCGTTGTAGCCGCGGGTAGCCGTCTTGCCGTGACCCGAACCGAAACCGCGACCCACGCGCTTGGGCTTGCGCGTCGCGCCCTCGGCGGGCTTGAGATCCTGCAACTTCATTCCGTCACCTCCACCAGGTGCTGAATCTTGCGGATCTGTCCCCGAATCGAGGGGTTATCGGGCCACTCGACGGTCTTGTACCGCTTGTTGAGACCGAGCGCGTGCGCAGCGGCCTTCTGGGTCTTATCAAAACCGATGGCGCTGCGGACGAGCGTCACCTTGAGGGTCTTTTCGCTGGAGGCGGTCATGCCTGGCTGCTCCTGACCATCTCGGACAGGGGAATACCGCGCATCGCCGAGACAGTCTCAGCGCGGTGAAGCTGGCGAAGAGCCTCGATGGTCGCACGGGCGTTGTTCAACGGAGACCGCGCACCCATCGACTTCGACAGGATATCCTTGATGCCCGCGAGTTCGAGCACAGTCCGGACGGAGCCGCCGGCGATGACGCCAGTACCCTTGGAGGCTGGCTTCAGGAGGACGTTGCTGGCTCCGGCCTCACCCACGATGGTGTGGGGGATGGTCGTGTCCACCATGGTCACCTGAACCACTTCCTTCCGGGCATCCGCAACGGCCTTCTGGATGGAGCTGACGACATCAGCCGCCTTGCCCACGCCAACGCCGACGCTGCCCTTGCTGTTGCCCACGACCACGACGGTCCGGAACGACATCTTCTTGCCGCCCTTCACGACCTTGGCCACGCGCCGGATCTGGACGACCTTCTCAGTCCACTCCTTCGGGAGCTCCTCGCCACCCTTGGCCCGGTCGCCGCGGTCGCGACGAGGACCACGTTCACGCTTGGTCATTTCCATGGGGATCAGAACTCCAGTCCCGCCTCGCGGGCCTTGGCAGCCAGCGCGGCGATGCGACCGTGGTAGATGAACCCGCCGCGGTCATAGACGACAGACGTGATGCCGGCCGCCTTGGCGCGCTCGGCGATGGTCGCTCCGACAGCCTCGGCCGCGGCCACGTTGCAGCCCTTCTCGAGGCTGGACTTCCGCACGAGCTCCAGGCTCGAGGCGGCAGCCAGCGTACGACCGGCGACATCGTCGATGACCTGGGCGTAGATGTGCTGCGACGAGCGGTAGACGGCCAGACGCGGCCGCTCGGCCGTTCCGGCAACCTTGCCGCGGAGCCGGCGATGCCGGTGATCCTTTTCGGCCTTCCGATTCTTCTTGGTGATCATCGTTCCACCCTACTTCTTCTTGCCGCCGGCCTTGCCGACCTTGCGACGGATGACCTCACCCTCGTACTTCACACCCTTGCCCTTGTAGGGCTCGGGCGGACGACGGAAGCGGACATCCGCTGCCACATCCCCAACCAGCTGCTTGTCGATACCCTCGACCGTCACGCGGTTGGCCTTGGTGTCCACCGTGAAGCTGATGCCCTGAGGCGGCTCCACGACGACCGGATGGCTGTAGCCCAACGCCATCACCAGATTGCGACCCTCGACGCTGGCGCGGTAACCCACGCCGACGATCTCGAGGCTCTTGGTGAAGCCACTGGTGACGCCCGTGACCATGTTGGCCACCAGAGTCCGGGACAGACCATGAAGGCTGCGGCTGACCTTGTCGTCACCGCGACGCTCGATGAGAAGGCCATCCTCCTCACGAACCACGGTGACATCGGGACGAAGAACACGGGTCAGGGTGCCCTTCGGACCCTTGACCGTCACCCGGGTCCCCTCGACAGGAAGGGACTCCAACTGAACCTCGACACCCTTGGGCACGGGAATCGGGCGCTTACCGATACGACTCATCTTGCCTCCTCCCCTACCAGACGAACGCCAGGACTTCGCCGCCGATACCGGCGCGACGCGCCGACCGATCGGTCATGATGCCCTTGGGGGTGCTGACGATGGCGATCCCGAGACCGCCCAGCACCCGGGGCATCTCATGCGAGCCCTTGTAGATACGCAGGCCAGGACGCGAGATGCGCTTGATACCGGTGATGACGCGCTCACGACGGCGCTCGCCACCATACTTGAGCGTGAGACGAAGCTGAGGATGCCCCTCGGAATCAGCAGCCTCATCGACTGCCGTCACGTAGCCTTCCTCGAGCAGAACCCGGGCGATTTCGCGCTTGATCCGGGAAAGGGGAACGTCGACAACGGGCTTGAAGGCCGTATTGCCGTTGCGGATGCGGGTAAGCATATCCGCGATGGGATCGGTCACAGGCATTTTCGTGCTCCTCCCTACCAGCTCGACTTCACGACGCCGGGGAGCTCACCACGGTGAGCCATCTGGCGAAGGCAGACACGACAGAGACCGAAATCGCGGTAGTAGCCGCGCGGTCTGCCGCAACGGAGACAACGATTGTGCGCACGAACCGAGAACTTCGGCTTCCGCTGCGACTTCAGGACCATGGACGTCTTAGCCATTGGCGACCTCCTCCTGGGCCGCACGATCCTGCGGCGACTTGCGGAACGGCATGCCGAGGCGGCGCAGCAGGCTGCGGGCTTCCTCGTCGGTACCGGCCGTGGTGACGATGGTGATGTCCATGCCCCGGACCTTGTCGACCTTGTCGTAGTCGATCTCGGGGAAGATCAGCTGCTCCTTGATGCCGAGGGAGTAGTTCCCGCGACCGTCGAAGCTCTTGGCGCTGACACCGCGGAAATCGCGGATGCGCGGCAGGGACAGGGTGATCAGGCGATCGAGGAACTGCCACATCCGGGCGCCCCGAAGCGTAACCGAAGTCCCGATGGCCATGCCCTCACGAACTTTGAAGGTCGCGATGGACTTCTTGGCCTTGGTCAGGACGGGCTTCTGGCCGGCAATCGCCGCCAGGTCAGCCACGGCCCGCTCGAGGGACTTGGGATTCTGGACGGCCTCGCCCATGCCGACGTTCAGCACGATCTTATGGATGCGCGGAACAGCATTGACGTTGCCGTAAGCGAACTCCGCCTGGAGGGCGGGAACGACTTCCGACTGGTACTTGTCGAGCAACCTGGGCATGGGACTACTCCTTCACCTTGACGTTGTCGGCGAGGACCTGGCCGGACTTCTTGGCCACCCGGACCTTCTTGCCGTCGACGACGGCATGGCCCACGCGCGTCGGCTTGCCCGACGAGGGGTCCACGACCATCAGCTTGCAAGTGTGGACAGGGGCCTCGGACTTGATGATGCCGCCCTGTGGATTCTCCATGCTGGGTTTCACATGGCGAGTCTTGATGTTCACACCCTGGACCACGGCCTTGCCATCCTTCGGGAACACCTGCAAGACCTCGCCGGTCTTGCCCTTGTCCCCGCCCTCAGCGGCCTTGCGCCCGGAGATGACCATCACCGTATCACCCTTTTTGATGTGCATGCGGTAGGTATCCTTCTCCTGAAAAGAGAGACGAAACAGAGAAACAGTTGCCTCTGGAAATCAGAGGACTTCGGGGGCCAGCGAGATGATCTTCATGTAGTTACGATCACGAAGCTCGCGGGCGATCGGGCCAAAAACGCGGGTACCCCGCGGATTGTTGTCCTTGTTGATGATGACGGCGGCGTTCTCGTCGAACTTGATGAGACTGCCGTCCGAGCGACGGACCCCGTGCTTGGAACGCACGACGACGGCCTTCACCACTTCGGACTTCTTGACAGGCATGTTCGGTGAGGCCTCTTTGACGACCGCAACGATCACGTCTCCGATATTAGCATACCGACGGTTGCCACCGCCAAGCACGCGGATGCACATGAGCTCGCGGGCACCGGTATTGTCGGCAACCGCAAGACGAGTCTGGACCTGGATCATCGGGCTCTCTCCACAATCTCGGTCAGGCTCCACCGCTTGTCGCGAGACAGGGGGCGAGACTCGACGATCCGGACCACGTCGCCCTCGCGAGCGGCATTCTCCTCGTCGTGAGCCTTGAACCTGTTGGTCTTCTTGACGATCTTCCCGTAACGGGGATGGGGATGACGGGTCTCGACCGCAACGACGATGGTCTTCTCCATCTTGTCGCTGACGACCTTGCCCGTGATTTCACGCTTCGGCATGTTCGATGTCCTCAGGGTCGGCGACCCAGGCTCAGGCCTGGGCCACCTCCCGCTCCTTGCGCCGGAGGGCATCCGACAGTTGGGCAATGCGGTGCCGGCAGGTGCCGATCCGCGACGTATCCTCGAGCTGCTTGAGGGCGAGCTGGAAGCGAAGGCGGAACAGCTCCTCCTTCGCAGCCTTGAGCTCGGCACCCAGCTCATCGGCGCTCTTGGCGAGCAAATCGGAGAACGCGACCTTGGCAGTCTTCACGGCCTCAGACATGGGCGACCTCCTTCTCCTCGACAGCCACTTCCTTCATCAGGAACTTGGTCCGAATGGGGAGCTTGTGGCTGGCCAGACGCATGGCCTCCTCGGCCACCTCGGGCGCCACGCCCTCGATCTCGAACAACACACGACCGGGCTTGACCACGGCAACCCAGAACTCGGGCGCCCCCTTGCCGGAACCCATGCGGGTCTCGGCAGGACGAGCCGTGACGGGCTTGTCCGGGAACACGCGAATCCAGACCTTGCCGCCGCGCTTGATGCTGCGGGTCATGGCCCGACGAGCGGCTTCGATCTGGCGGCTGGTGAGCCAGCAAGGCTCAAGGGCCTGAAGACCGTAGGTACCGAAGTCAATCTTGGCACCACGCGTCTCGACACCCCTCATCCGCCCGCGCTGCTGCTTGCGGAACTTGGTGCGCTTAGGCATGAGCACGGCTGGTTCCTCCCTTCTCCTCACGCTGCTGAGGCAGGACCTCACCCTTGTAGACCCAGACCTTGATGCCGATGACACCGGCCATCGTGCGGGCCTCGGTCACACCGTAATCGATGTCGGCGCGCAGGGTGTGCAGGGGAATCCGACCGTCACGCTGCCACTCGGTCCGAGCGATTTCCGCACCGCCCAGACGCCCGGCAACCATGACCTTGACGCCCTGGGCTCCGGACTTCATCGTGCGCTGAATAGACAGCTTGATGGCGCGACGGAAAGCGACGCGCTTCTCGAGCTGCGCCGCGATGCTCTCGGCCACGAGCTGCGCCTCGATGTCGGGGTTCTTCACCTCGACGGTATCGACGTGCACCTTCTTGCCGGTCATCGCAGCAAGGTCCTTGCGGAGCGCCTCAATCCCGGCTCCACCACGGCCGACGACCACGCCGGGCTTGGCAGCCGTGACGAAAACCGTGACCGCGGACGACTTGCGCTCGATCTGGATATCGGCGATACCCGCCGAATACAGCCTGGACTTGATGTGCTCGCGGATCTTGCGATCCTCGACCAGATTCAGCCGGTAGTCCTTGTGACCGGCGAACCAGCGGGACCGCCAAGGCTTGATGATGCCCAGACGGAGCCCATACGGATGGATCTT
>JAYKIS010000042.1:0-37376 GCA_035286125.1 Candidatus Sericytochromatia bacterium | reverse complement strand
GAACGTGACGCGGGGGCGCGGGCCAGCGCGCCTCGGGCGCATCTGCGGACAGGGGCATGTCCGCCACGTCGGCGCGGCACTGGCTGCAGAAACGGGCAGGTGCATCCAGCCCCTCGTTGCAGCGCGGACAGGCCTTGCGCAGGCGCAGGCCGCACTGGATGCAGAAGCGCTGCCCGGATTCGACGGGCACACGGCAGCCGGGGCAAGAGTGTTTCAATGCGGTCGCTCAGGAGCGTTCGGACGTACCTAGGATACGCCTCGCCGTCCCTGCCGACCAGACGCTTTCCGGGGAGCGGGCTGGCAACCCGGACACCAGTGCGTGCCGCGTCCTTCCAGTTGCTCCTTCACGATGGTTGTCCCGCAGGCCTGGCAGGGCAAGCCCGCGCGGTCGAAGACGCGCAACTCGCGGTAGAAGTCCCCCGCGCCGCCGTGTCCGTCCCGGTAGAGTTGAAAGGTCGTGCCGCGGGCCGCGACGGCGGCGCTGAGGACGTCGACGATGGCCCGGTGCAGCCGCAGGGTCGCGGGCTTGTCCGGGTTGCGTTGCCGGGGATGCAGGCCGGCGCGGTGGAGCACCTCGTCGACGTAGATGTTGCCCAGGCCGGCCACTGGCCGCTGCGAGAGCAACTGGGCCTTGAGGGTCCGTCGCCCATGCCTGAGGGCGGTGTGCAGCGCGTCGGCCGTGAAGGCTTCCGAGAACGGCTCGGGACCCATCGTTCGCAGGGTGTCCCACGGGGGAACGGCCCCCTTGTCGAGGATGCCCAGCGTCCCGAAGCGACGCATGTCCGAGAAGACCAGCTCCTGACCGTCATCCAGGGTAAACCGGGCCCTGACGAAGCGATCGGGCGTGGCTCCTGCCGGCAACAAGGCGAGACGGCCGCTCATGCCGAGGTGCACCACCAGAGTGCTGGCGCCCAGGTCGGCGAGCAGGTACTTGCCCCGGCGCTCGAGCCGCAGGACGGTCTGTCCGACAGCCGCCGCAACGTCACCATAGCGGGGGCCCTTGTCGACGCTGATGGCCGTGATCGTACGGCCCGAGAGCCCCGGCTCGAGCTGGCGGCGTACCGTCTCGACCTCCGGCAGTTCGGGCACGGTGCGGGCCTAGAAGGTGACGCGGCTGCCGAGCACGAGTTGCTCGTGCGTGATGGGGGCTGTCGGGTTGTTGCCCGAGCCCGTCGTGTTGCCGGTGCCGCCCGAGGACCAGAGCGGGTTCTCGCCCGGCCCGTACTTGCCCATGTCGTATTGCACGAAGAGCCTGGGCAGCAGGGGGTGGGGAGCCAGCTCGACCAGCGCCGTAAGGCCCGAGCCGAAGTTGCTCTCGAGCATGTCCCAGCCGCTGGTCTGTGCGGCCAAGGTGATGCCCGGCACGGTCGGAATGCCCGGGAAACGCAGGACGAGGCCGCTCGAGACCCAGTTGTAGGGCACGAGCGGGATACGTGCGGCCCTGAGCCCTCCCTTGCCGTCCGGCAGGGCCAGGTCCGCCAGCGTCGGGCCGGCGATGCCGGGCATGTTGCTGAAGGGGGCGAGGCCCAGGCGGCTGGCAAGGGACAAGCCGACGCCCGAACCAAGCAGCGATTCGGAGCCGACCTGCAAGCTTGCTTCCTGGACGTGGCGGCCATCATCGCCGCCGCGCCGTACCTGCGCCCAGGAGAGCGTGGCCCCGAGGCCGGGATCGCCCAGGTCCATCGAGAGGCCCACGCCCTTGCCCGCAGTCTTCGTGGTGTCGAAGGCCTCGCCAAGCCTGCCGTTGTCGAGGTGTCCGACCATCGAGGCACGGAACCAGCCCAGATCGGTGCCCAACTTCAGCAGGCCGTAGCCGGACCGGGGATCGACGGGCTGGGGGAAATGGCCGGGCAGGATCTGGCGCGCCCGCGCGGCCGAGACGCCGGGGACGCCGTCGTGGATCAGCGCCCCGAAGGCCACGGGACCCCAATCCGTCTGCCACGAGGCCCCGGGGGCACCGGAGAGGATCAGGTCCTCGGCCGCGGCCGGATGCAGCAGGTCGCGGACGACATCGGTGCCGGGATGCATCGGCAGCCGTCCCTGCCTGCCCGAACCATCGGCGGTGGCGATGGGCCGGATGCGTCCGTCGACGATGGGGGGCTGGCCCACGTAGCCGTAGCCGCCTTCGCCATTGGGCCACAGCGGCGCCCTCGAGACCCAGCCCCCGAGCGCGGGACTGACGGGCATGGCCTCGGCGAGGCGCAGCAAGCCCAGCTGGACGCGTTGTCCCTCGGCCACCCACGTCAGTGACGAGCGCCGGACGTGGACGACCGAGCCTTCGTCCCGAAAGTTCGCGGCCACGGCGGGGTTGGCCGCCTGGACGGACTGGAAGCCGCTGGCCGACTGCTGGAACCCGTTGCCCAGAAACAGCAGGTCGCCCTGCCAGGACAACTCGGGTGCCAGGTCCGCGACGAGGCGCAGGTCCGTCTGGACCCGGAAGTCGTCCGGTCCGCCGACGCCCGATCCGTAACTGCGGTGCAGCAACTGCAGGGCCCCCCCGACCACGAGTCTGCGTTCCTGCAGGCTCATGCGCTCCTCGAGGGTGTCGAGGCGGTTCTGCTGGGCGGCGACTTCGTCCGCGAGGGCTACGTGGCGGCGACCCAGCACCTTGAGGTCGTCTGCAACCGTGTCCGGCATCGGGGATGCGGCAGGCTTCGGGGCAGGTGGGGCGGCAGGGGGCGAGCTGGTGGGTACCTGCGGAGGCTGGGGCACGGGCGCTGCCGCCCACGCCGGCGTGCCGACGAGCAGCGTGCCCACGGCGGCGGCACCGAGGCCAGGGACGAGGGACCGGATGCGCGGGTTCATGAGGGCCGAAGGTAGCACGGAGATCCCCCTTCCTTCAAGGCTGCATGGTACGATCCGCCCGTGTCGTCGTCCGCAGCCAATGCCTCCGGGGCTTTCGCCGCCCTGTGGCGGCCGAGGCTCGATGAGGCGCTCCTCGACCTGATCTCGGGCCTGCCCCAGGGTCGCTTGCGCGAGGCGTGCGCCTACGGTCTGCTGGGCCCCGGAAAGCGTCTTCGCCCCCTGCTCGTCCTGGCGTCCTGCGAAGCTGCGGGCGGTGAGCCCGGTGTGGCCATGGCCGCCGCTTGCGCCGTCGAAGCAGTCCATGCCTTCAGCCTGGTCCACGATGACCTGCCCTGCATGGACGATGACGACGAGCGTCGCGGCAGGCCGACCGTCCACGTGGTCCACGGTGAGGCCACGGCATTGCTTGCCGGGGATGCCTTGCTTGCCCTCGGACTCGGCAGTCTGGCCGCCGCCGGAGGGGCGTGGGCGGCCAGGGCATCGGCGTGTCTCGCCGAGGCGACGTGGGCCGGCCTGGTTCCGGGGCAGGTGCTGGATCTCGAGGCGAGGGACACGGTCGGTCCCCCGGACCTGGAGACCATCCATCGCCTGAAGACAGGGCGCCTGATGGAGGCCGCCTGCCTGCTCGGCGGTTTCGCGGCGGAAGCGGATGCCGCCAGGCTCGACGTGTTGGCCGAGTATGGCCGGGAACTGGGGCTGGCGTTCCAGTTGGCCGACGACTTGCTGGATGACGATGCGGACCCCGCCTCCTGGGTGGCCGTGCATGGTCGGGAGGCCACCCGGAAGGCCGGAGAGGCTGCCGTGGCCCGGGCCGTGGCCGCGGCCGTCACGCTCGGATCGTCCGTTCTCGAGGCATTCGCGGTCGGCGCGTTCCACAGGAGGGTCTGAGGTCGTGGATCATCTGCCGCTGCTCACGGGCCTCTCGGCGGGCTTTCTGGCCCAGTCCTGGAAGTTCGTCTGGTCGCTCGTCCGGCATCGCCAGCTGGACTTTCGGCTGCTGGTCCGGACGGGTGGCTTCCCCTCCTCCCATACAGCGCTGGTGGTGGGCCTGACCACCACCATCGGGCTTACGGAGGGCTTTGCGTCGCCGCTCTTCGATTGCGCCGTGGTCTTCAGCGCCATCGTCATGTATGACGCTGCCGGTGTCCGGCGTGCCGCCGGCCGTCAGGCGGCGGTCCTGAACCGGATCGTGGCCGAGTTCCAGCAGGAACTGCGCTTCTCCATGCCCAAGCTTCAGGAGTTGCTCGGGCACACGCCGGTCGAGGTGCTGGGCGGCGCGGTGGTCGGCGTGCTGTGGGCCGTCGGTATGCACCGGTGGCTGGGGTGAAGGGCGCCGACCGCCAGCGTCTGGACCAGCGGGTTGTGGCCGAGGGCCTCTATCCGTCCCGGGAGGCCGCCCGTCGCGCGATCATGGCGGGTGAGGTCCGTATCGGGGACGAGCCGGCGACCAAGCCAGGAACGTGGGTGAGGGACGACCAGCCGGTGCGGCGGGCCGGCGAGCCCATGCCCTGGGTCTCCCGCGGGGGCTACAAGCTGGATCATGCGCTGGGCCTGTGGCCCATTGCCGTGGCGGATCGGGTGGCCGTCGATGTCGGGGCTTCGACCGGGGGCTTCACCGACGTGCTGTTGCAGCGGGGGGCCGCCCAGGTTCACGCTGTTGACGTGGGCTATGGCCAGTTGGCATGGAAGCTCCGCCAGGATCCGCGCGTCGTCGTCCACGAGCGGACCAATGCGCGTCACCTCGGAGCAGCCGAGCTCGTGGGCGATGGACCTCCCGTGACCCTGGCCGTGATGGACGTGTCCTTCATCGGCCTCGCCAAGGTCCTGCCCGCCGTACGTGACTGGCTCATGGCCGGGCCTGCCGGAAGCGAGCGCGAGGTGGTGGCGCTGGTCAAGCCCCAGTTCGAAGTGGGGCCGGAGCGCGTGGGCAGCCGCGGCGTCGTGCGGGATCCCGCCCACCGGGAGGAAGCCCTCGGGGGCGTGGTCCGCGAAGCCGAGGCCTTGGGTTTCGTGTGCCGCGGCGTGACGACGTCGCCCATCACGGGTCCCGAAGGCAACGTGGAGTATCTCTTGTGGCTAGCCCTCTGAAGCGTCTCGGCGTCGTTGCCCGAGAGGACCATCCCCGCATGGCCGACATGCGCCGCCTGCTGGCGGAAGGCGGCTGGCCGATCCGATGGATTGGGGACGATGCGGGCCCGGGCGTCGAGGATCTGGACCTGCTGGTCGTGCTGGGTGGCGACGGCACCCTGTTGCGCGCCGCACGCCTTGCGGCGTCTGCGGGTATTCCCCTGCTGGGCGTGGACCTTGGGACGCTCGGTTTCCTGGCCGAGGTGGCGCCCGATCAGTTGCCGGAGGCCCTGGCCCGGGTGGCCGCCGGCGCGTATGCCCTCGAGGAGCGCGTGCGCATCGAGGTTCGCTTGTGCCGGGCGGGTGTCCCGGACCGGGTGGCCTTCGGGATGAACGACGTCGTCGTGGATCGGGGAGCGTCCGGCCGGATGCTGGAGGTGATGGTTTCCCTCGGGGATGAGGAGGTCGCCACCCATGCCGCGGATGGCTTCATCGTCGCGACGCCCACGGGCAGCACGGCCTATGCGTTGGCCGCAGGCGGTCCCGTGCTCGGCCCCGAGGTCCCGGCGCTGGTGATGGTGCCCATCTGCGCCCATGCGCTGACGGCACGGCCTCTCGTCATTTCCGATGCCTGTGTGGTCCGGATGTCGGTCCGCCCCCGGACGCCGGGGGCGGGCCTTTTCGTGGATGGAGTCCCGTTGGTCGAGGATCTGGGAGAGGGGGATCTCGTCGAGGTGCGCAAGGCCCAGGTGCCGGTGCGCCTCGTGCGCCTCGGGGCCGCGACGTTCTATCCCCGTCTGCGTGCCAAGTTGCAGTGGTCCTTGCGGGGCGTCAACGGGGCTCGATGATGAAGCGGATGGCCGTCCGCTCCTCACCCTGGACCTGGATGTCCAGGAAGGCCGGGATGGTCACCAGGTCGATGCCGCCCGGTGCCACATAGCCGCGGGCGATGCCGATGGCCTTCACGGTCTGGTTCACGGCGCCGGCACCGATGGCCTGGACCTCACAGCGACCCGCTTCCCTGACCATGCCGGCGATGGCCCCGGCAACGGATGAAGGATTGCTCTTTGACGCCACCTTGAGCAGCGTGGTCCCATCTTGGCGACTGGTCTTCGGGGACAGCATCTCGGACTCCTCGGTGCTGGGGAGGGGGAAGGGCACGGTGCCCGCCGCCCTGAAGGCAGTCTAGGGCGACCCCTGGCCGGGGTCATCGTGCGTGGCGACCACCGGGAGGGTGTGGGATGCAACACGGTCGATCCCGCTGGGTCCTGCTGCCGCTTGACGCGCGGCCCTGTACCCGCGACCTGCCCGCCGCGATTGGCCGGGCGGGGGGACTGGACTTGGTCCTGCCACCCGCCGAATTGCTGGGCGACCTCGATCAGCCGGCCGATCCCGAGCTTGTCTGGTCGTGGCTGCAGGAGGCTTGTGCCGACGCGGAGGGTGCCATCGTGGCCCTGGATACCCTGGTGCACGGCGGGCTCGTGCCTGCCCGCCGCAGCTTCGAGGAGGTGGCCGTGATGGTGGGCCGCCTCGCCCGCCTTCGGACCTTGGGCTGTCGCCTCCTGGGCTTTGCCGTGACGATGCGCATTCCTGATTCGACGGTGGTCGACGAGGAGCCCGCGTGGTGGGCGGATTACGGCCCCTTGGTCCATCGCTGGAGCGTGGCGACGGACCGTTACGACCAGACGGGGGATCCGGCGGACCAGGCGGCGGCAAGGGCGGCCCGGGCTGCCGTGCCGGACGCTCTTGCCGAAGAATTCCTCGCGCGCCGGGCCCGCAACTTCGAGGTCCACCTCGCCAGCCTGGACCTGGTCCGGGAGGGGGTGCTCGAGTGCCTGTGCCTGACGCAGGACGATTGCACGCCCTACGGTTTCAACCAGGCCGAGAAGCGTCGTCTCGAAGCGCTGGCCCCTCCCGGCACGCTCATCTATCCGGGTGCAGACGAGGTCGCCTCGGTGCTGGTCGGCCGGGTGTTGCTGGCGGGGGAGCGCCCGGGCCTGGCCATCGAGGCCTGGCCGGAAGAGGGTGGCCGGTTGGTTGCGATGTATGAAGATCGTCCCCTGGTCGAGACGGCGGCGGGACAGATTCGCGCCCTGGGTGCGCGCCTTGTCCCGCCTGCCGAAGCCGAGGCGGTTCTGGTGCTGAATGCACCTGCAGGTGCTCAGGGAGACCTGGCCCTCGGGTTGCACCTGGATCGCGTCGACGATCCCCCGAGGCCACTGGACCGATTGCGTGCACGCCTGGTGCAGCAGGACAAGCCGGTCATCCTGGCCGACGTGGCCTATGCCAATGGGGGGGACCCGGCCCTGTGGCGTCCCGGAGCGGAAGGTCCGGGGTTCGACCCCCTGCGCCTGGCCGGGATGGCCGCCTGGAACACGGCCGGCAATACGATGGGCACGGCGCTCGGGATGTGGGCAGCCTGGCGCACGGGACCGGCGGACTCCGACGCATGGGAGCATCTGGTTGCCGAACGCCTTGCGGACGATGTGCTGTACCAGGGCTGGGCCCGGCAGCGTTGGAAGGCCGAGGGCCTTGGGCTGTCAGAGGCTGCTGCCCGCTTCCCGACGGCGTTCCGTGCAGGGTTCGCGCATCTCTTCCCCGGGATCGGATGGCAGCCGGTCGGGGGACGATTTCCCTGGCGTCGCTGGTTCGAGGCCGGTATTGACCTGGCAAGGGGGACGCTGCGGGACGCCTGACCGGTGGCGTCTTCCCGGCCGCCATGCTTGCATGGAAGCCTTCAGGAGGACCGCAAAACACCATGGAACGCACATTCATCGCAGTCAAGCCCGATGGGGTCCAGCGCGGGCTCGTCGGCCAGATCATCGCCCGCTTCGAGCAGAAGGGCTATCAGCTCGTCGGCCTGAAGCAGATGCAGGTCACCCGCGAGATGGCCGAGCAGCATTACGGCGAGCATCGGGAGCGCCCCTTCTTCAAGGGACTCGTCGACTTCATCACCAGCGGTCCCATTGTTGCCATGGCGTGGCAGGGGCCCGGCGTCGTGGCCACGGCGCGGCTGATGATGGGCAAGACCAATCCCCGCGATGCCGAGCCGGGCACCATTCGTGGCGACTTTGCCGTGGACATCGGTCGCAACGTGGTTCACGGCTCGGATTCGCCCGAGAATGCCGTCCGCGAACTGGGTATCTTCTTCGCGCCGGGTGAACTGCTGGACTGGAACCGTACGCTCGACGCCCACCTGATGGAGTAGGCCCTTGCACGAGGCCGGTGGTTCCCGCAGCGCGCGTGACCACCGGCCTTGTCCTTGGGCGCTGGGGCGATGGCTTCAGCGCGCCAGCAGGTCCTCGAGGGATTCGAGAATGGGCTTGCGCGCGACGGGTTTGGTCAGGAACCTGACGCGCTTGTCGTCCCACGCCGGAAGGTCTTCTTCCGCCACCGCCGTGACGACCAGGATGGGCGTACGCGCAAATTCCTGGCGTTCGCGAATACGGTCGTAGATAAAGGCGCCGTCGGTGCCGGGCAGCATCAGGTCAAGCACGATGACATCAGGCACGGGAGCCTCATCGAGCGCAAGCAGGGCATGCTCGGCACGGCGTTCCCAGCGTACGGCGAACCCTTGCTCCTGCAGGGCGCGCCCCATCCACACACCGGTATCGACGTGGTCTTCGATGACGAGGACACGGGCGCGCGGCGCGCCCTTGAGGTTGCCGGTGACATAGGCGCCCGGGGCCGGCGAAATTTCAGGCATGAATGCTCGCATGATGTTATTGCAGCATGATACACAAAAGCCCTCGCTTATCGAGGGCTTTGTGCGGGTTCCGTTCAGCGTATCTTCAGGCGCGACTTGACTGCCTTGCAGACATGGGCGACTTCATCGGGCACAACCTGGCCACACAGCAGCAACCTGAGGCTGTCCTCCTCGACACCAGCTTCTATGGCGAGGGTGCGAAGGTCCATCTTGCGTCGCCCCATGGCCGCATAGACCTTAGGGACAAAGGGATCCAGACGCTCTTCGGGAGGGAACATCGTGAGCAGGCTGTCGGACAGCTGGGCTGCCGAGGTGTCGGCAGCCTTCATGTAGCCGCGTGCCACGAGCATCTTGCTGACCAGCATGTTGAGAAAGACGTGCTCGATGGCCTGGGGATTCCGTTCGGCCCAGTCGATGACCGGGGCCAGGTACTCCCCGAAAGTCTCGGGCGGCAGCTGGAGGGCCGCGGCGATCTTCTCGATGACCTCCGGGTTGCGAGGAAACGGAACATCGCCCCGAAGGATTTCGTACATGTACGTCCGGCTGATGTCGACCTTGCTGGCAAAGTCCTGGCGGATCAGGCCCAGCTCCTGCATGCGGGCCCAGACCTTGCGGGTCGAGTCCGGCAGGATGGCCACCAGCTGTCGATACTCATCGAACATCATCGGATCGATCTGGGCGACCTCGGCAAAGCGCTCGAGCGTCTCGCGGACAGTCGGGAACTTGACCTTGCTGTTGAAGATTCGGGAGACGTACTCGTAGGAGAGGCCGGTGGCCTGGACGAACTGCTTGCGGGTCACGGCGGCGTGGGACAGGCTCGTCTTCAGGATCTGGACCGACGGGCTCGCGGGGCGCGTGGCACCTGCCATCGAGCTGCCCCGGAAGGCTCCGCGGATGAGGGCGGCACGGGATTGCTGGGAAGGCATCGGATACTCCAAGTCGTGGGGACGTGCTGGGAAGGTAGGTCGGGAAACCCCACAGTTCCTTTATCGCAAGCGGCTTGGGCCGTGTCAAGACTTTCGGACACTCTGTCCTTCCGGAAGCAATCTCTCCGTTGCAAGGTCAACAAGGAAGAATCGCCGCGCGGGCCGTGCAAGGCATCGTCCCGAATGAACATCCCCCCTCGTCCGGACGGACAAGGGGGGGATGGCTGCGGCGGCCCCTACTGGGCGCCCTGGGCTCGGATCTGGCCTTCGAGGCCCCGGATGCGTCGCGTGAACTCACGCATCAGGCGCAGGGCGAAGTCGGGTCTCTCGGCGAGCACCTGGCCGAAGTTCGCCTCATCGAGCACGAGCAGGACCGTGTCGCTGGTCGCGACGGCGCAAGTCGAGCGGGGTTGTCCGTCGAGCAGGGCCATCTCGCCGAAGAAGTCGGCCTCCTTGAGGTGGGCGATGGTCTGGGTCGTTTCGCCGAACAGCACGTCGCTGCCCTGGCGAACCTTGCGGCCGACGACCCGGTACAGCAGCATCGAACCCTTCAGGATGACGAACATCTCGCGGCCGGTATCCCCCTCCATGAAGAGGACATTGCCCGACTTGAGCCGCCGCGTGTGCGCACCTGCTCCCTGGGTCATGCGTCAGGTCCCGAGTCGGTAGCCGAAGCCACGCACGGTCTGGATGAACTTGGGGCTCGAGGGGTCCTTCTCGATCTTTTCCCGC
The DNA here is from genome assembly GCA_035286125.1 of Candidatus Sericytochromatia bacterium. Lineage (GTDB taxonomy): Bacteria > Cyanobacteriota > Sericytochromatia > S15B-MN24 > VGJW01 > VGJW01. The sequence continues at coordinate 27,140 of JAYKIS010000042.1, read as the reverse complement.
AGCCAGCGGATATGGACGTCGACGGTCTTGGTGTCGCCGTAGAAGTCCAGGCCCCAGACCTGCTCGAGCAATTCCTCGCGCGAGAAGACTCGCCCCGGGGTGCCCATCAGCATGGCGAGGATCTTGAACTCCTTGGGCGACAGCTCGACTTCCCGGCTGCCGACCAGCACCCGGTGCTCCGAAAGGTTGATGAGCAACTCGCCGTGCTGGAAGATCTTGGACTTGTTCTCGGGCTCCACCGGCTTGCTGCGGCGCAGCAGGGCCTTGATGCGGGCCACCAGCTCGCGCAGCGAGAACGGCTTGATGAGGTAGTCGTCCGCCCCGACCTCGAGGCCGATGACGCGGTCGATCTCCTCGCCCTTGGCCGTCAGCATGATGATGGGGATGTCGTTCTGCTCGCGGCGAAGCAGGCGGCAGACCTCGAGCCCGGACAGCTTGGGCAGCATCAGGTCGAGCACGATGAGGTTGGGTTTGGCCGTCTGGACCTGCTGGATGGCTTCCTGTCCATCCATGGCCTTGACCACCTCGTAGCCTTCCTGTGTGAGGGCGAATTCAATCGACTCGAGGATCATTTCCTCGTCGTCGACGAGCAGGACCTTCTCTGCCACGGGAAACTCCTTGCGAACTTGGGCGTACGAGGGCGGGTGCGGATGGTTAAGGCCGTGACCGCCGCAATCATACCCCAACGGGGCCGGTTCCTTAACCTGTGACGGTCCTAGAACCTGCCACGCCAGCGCAACTGCAGCGTCATGATGAACTCCGTGCTGTTGTTGGCCCCCAAGTCAGGATTCAGCCACTGCCGGACCTCAGTCTGGATGGCCGGTACGCCTACCCCTGCCTGGGTCGCCAGGCGATCGGCCTGCTCTATCTGCGTGGTCAGCGCCAGGTTCTGGGCCAGCTGCATGTTGAGGCCGGCACGCCACAAATCCGTGTTGTTCTGGGCGGCCAGGGCCTGGCTGCCGCGTCGGAAGAGATAGCGACCGGAGCCCGAGACGGGCCCGATGGTCTGCGTTTCCCCCGACAGGGCCATGTTGAAGCCACCCAGGAAGCCTTGGTTGGGGTCGATGCCTGTGCTGGCACGGGCCCCGTTGACAATGTCGAAGGACAGGTCGGAGAGCAGCAGGTTGCGGGTCAGGGGGTCGACCAGGGGCTGCACGATGCGGTTCAGGGCGAAATTCACCAATCCCGGGGCGAATTCGCGGGCAAGGTCGGTACTGGCGGACGCCACGTTGCCCTGGGCAAGCACGAACAGGTTGCTGACCAACTGCGGCTTGCCCACCATGCGCTCCAGGTCCTGCTGGGTATAGCCGGGCGGGTCGCTGGTGAAGCGGTTGTTGAGCGACGCCAGCGTGCCGTCGATGGTGGCCGTGACCTTGACCATCTGTCCCGTCGTGCCGTCGGCTGCCGTCCGCAGGCCCTCGGCATCCCTGACGTTGCCGGTCGCGACCACGCGGACCTGGGTTCCGGCGAGCAATTGCTTCATGGTCGGTTTCGGTCCGCGCAGGTCGGCAAGATCGCTTCGGCCCGATCCCACGAACTCGACCGTGCCTTCCGTGACACGAAAGTCGTTCGTGTAGAACGTCGTGACCTTGCTGCCTATGGGGATGACCGTGATCTGTCCCTTGGGATCGGGCAGGTCGAGCAGCCCTTCGACGATGAGGTTGCCTGCGACTCGCACATCCATCAGGTTGGGCTGGAAGACGCGCATCGTGTCCTTGAGGGTCACGACGAGGCGGTCCAGGACAACGGGTGTCGCAGGATCGTCGTCGTCCTCCTCGGGGGGGTCGACCCCCAGGTCCAGCGTCCCGTTCGAGACGGCAAGCTGGCCCGCGATGCGCGGTTTCTTGAGGGTACCGCCCACGCGAAGCGCCGCATCGACCTGGCCGTCATAGAGGCCGCTGCGCAGGGCGATGCGGGAGTTGCGGACCTGCGCGGCAAGGTCGAGGCCATCCAGCGTGAACTGCTTCATCGTCACATAGCCGTTGGCGGATACGCGGCCGCCGCCCAGAAGCCCCTCGGCGCGCGTCACCTTGACGATGCCATCGCCGATGACGGCCCGGACCTCCACGTCCGTCAGCGGCTGTGTCAGGCTGCGGATGCCCAGGCGTGCCCGCGACAGTTCGAGCACGCCGGCAAGCCGCGGTGCGGAGCGGGATCCGAGGATGCGCATCCGCAGGTAGCCGTCCCCGCCCTGCCACTCGACAAGCCCCTTGGTCAGGGTCGACACGATCCCGAGGCTGGGTCCTTCGACACCCAGGGACAGGGCCATGGGTTCGTCGGCCAGAGCCGCGTCGATCGGAATGACCCCGTACAGGCGTGTGCGGCGGTCTCCGGCGATCACGGTGGCGTCGTCGAGGTTCAGGCGGCCCCCTTGGTAACGGCCGCTCACCCTGGCCTCGTCGTACTTCAGGACATCCAGGGTTCCGCCCGTGGCCCGGGCATCGAAGAGCAGGGCCGGCGAGGCCACGCTGCCGACGAGCCGGACCTTGGCAGCGGCCTGGCCCGTAACCGTCAGGTTGCGGCTTCGTAGCCAGGGATCAGCCCACGCCAGATCGAGGCCAGCCAGGTCGAATTCGATGCCTTCGCCGCCCAGCATGCCTCCGCCCCGGAGCCGTACGCCGTTGCCGGCATCGAGGTCCAGCCCGTGCAGCTCGATCCTGTCGTTCGCCACCACGGCCTGCCAGGGACCCAGGGCCAAGGGCCTGTCATAGAGCGACAGGCGAGTTCCGGCCACGTCCATCGACCACATCGGGTGCCGGACATCGCCACTGAGGTGGATGTTGCCTGTCAGGCGACCGCGCAACTCCTCCCAGATGGGGTGGCTGCCCAGGACCGTCCGCGGATCAGGCGGATCGGGGATGCGGTGATTGCGCAGCCAGTGACCGTAGGCTTCGAGCCACGAGTCTCCTTCGGTGCGCGTGCCCGGATTCCGCTCGGGCAGGTTGACCCACGGCCGGGTCCGGCTGCGCGCGCCGCTCTGACCAAGGGCATCAGCCAGGATCGTGCCTTCGAGGATACGGTCCCAGTGGAAGGCTGCGAGGAAAGGCTGCAGGTCCAGATCGGCAACGGGCACGTCGAGGTCATGGCGTCCACCGGGCTTGAGTGCCACGTTGCCCGAGAGGTGCACGATCTGGCCGCCGGCTGTCAGGTTGGCTTCCGGCAGCCAGAGCGTCTCGGGGGAGACGATGACCTGCCCGTCGGCCTGTTCCAGGCGGCCCCATTCCGGGGCATCGACTTCCGCGACGCGCACGCGGGTCGTGACCCGCCAGCGATTGCCCTCGGCGTCGAGGGTCGCGAAAGGCAGGTCGACACGGCCCGTGATGGTTCCGGCCTTGGGTGCCAAAGTGCGCAGCGGTTCGGCCAACTCACCCAGTTGCAGGGCCTCGGCCAGCAGTTCGAGGTGGACCCGGGCGGGTCGCCCGTTTTCCGGCAAGCGGACGATGCCGCTGCCTCGGACTTCGCCCCGGCCATCGGGACTGCCCAGCCGTGCCCGAAGGTCCGGCAAGGCGAGGCTCTGCCCGTTCAGGACGAACCGGGCTTCGGCCTCGGGCACGGGCCAGCCTTCGGCCCGTGCGCCGCGAATCCTGAGATTGCCCTGTCCTCGCCAGGTCCCGGGGGCATTCAGGGGCAGGTCGACGACGCCCTCCCCCTCCGCAAGCCCGCTCAGGCTCATCGGCAGTCCCGCCTCTGCCACGGCCTCGAGTGGCAGGCCGGCCACGCCGAAGCGACCCTGCCACCGCCGCTGCTTGTCCAGATGGCCTGCAAGGCTGATGCGACCGCCGGAGGCGACGGCTTCCGCGGCCTGGATGTGGACGCCAGCGGGATCGATCAGCATCCTGGCGCTCAGCGCGGCCAAGGCCTGCCGTCCGATGCCGACACCGCGCCCGGCGGTGGTGATTTCCGTACGGGTGATGCCGGCGGCGCCGCGGACCCGGACGTGGCCCTCCAGGGCCCCGGAGAGGTCGGGCGGATCCGGCATGTACGGGCGCAACAGGCGTCCCGGGGCAAGGGCCGAATAGTCGAGGTCAGCCGACAACGCTGCGCCCGGCAACAGCCCGAAGCGCGCCGAACCCGTCGCCACGCCGCCGAGGGCGTCGATGCGGATGTCGGGCACATCGACGAAATCACCCCGCATCCGGGCAAAGGCCGTCGCTTCGTCTATGGGTGCCCCCAGTGCCTGAGGTGCCTTGCTCACGACGGAGATGTCCGTCTCGGGGGCCAGAATGTCCCCGCGGACCGAAGCCGTCGCCTTGGCTGTTCCTGCCAGCCTGAACTCTGCCAGATCGGGCAGCAAGGGCGTCAGGCTCGCCAGATCGATGGCGGGTGCCTCGACTTCCATGGAGAGGGGCGGACGAAGCGGACCCAGGATGACCTGGCCCTTGGCCCTGAAGGAATTGCCGGCGAGTGTGCCCTCGATGCTCCTGAAGTCCAGCAGTTTCTCGGTCAGGACCATGTCGATCCGCCCGTCCTCGAGCGGGAGGCGGACGCCCGTCTGTCGCATCCGGATGCCTTGCGCCTTGACGGTGCCTGCCATCCGGAAGGCTTTGGGTCTCGGGACCTCGTAGTGGACACTGAGGCGCACCGAGGCATCGCCGGCCAGGAAGGTCTGCTTCTCGGGCGGGAAGATGTAGGGGAACCAGGTGGCGCCGATGGGGCCGTCAACCCGGGCGTCCAGGTCGCCGTTGCCCGAAAGCGCGTGATGGCTGCCCTCGAGATGCGCCGTGATGGTGCCCTCGCGCAGGTCGGTCTGCCACGTCCAGAGGTCCCCGCGGCCTTCGATGACGGCGTCCGTGGCCACGAGGTCGCGTGCGAACGGACCGATGGGTCCTCCCTTGACCTTGGCTGCATCGCTCCATGACAGCCGTGCCTCCGGGACCCTGATGCGAATGGGGGGCCACTTCAGGCCGTTGGGGTCCGGGGGTGGCAGGCGCGGCGGCACGAGGGCCACCCTGCCGTCCTTGAGGCGGCGCGCCGACAGCTCCGCACCTTCCACCAGGATATCGATGGGGCGGGGCCCCAGGCGCAGGACATGGAGGGGATGGAAGCGCACGGTGACCCGCCGGGCCGTCCCGAGGCGAGGCGCGCTGGGCCCCAGCCCGGCATCGACAACGACGTCATGGACCTTGATTTCGTTCCAGATGGGCCCGTCGATCCTGCCCAACTGGACGCGCCAACCGACTTGCGCGGCCACCCCGGCCGTCAGGGCATGGCGCGCCTGGTCGAGGAGCAGGGCACGATCGCCCCAGGCGCGCACGCCAAGGCTCGCGAGCACCAGCAGCACCAAAGCTGCCAGGCCCGCCAGCAGGCGTTCCAGGACCTTCAACGTGACGCCCTCCCGGGGCGCGATCCCATCTTAATGCGGACCGCGAAGGCCGTGGTGTGATCCCCGTGGCATCCGGCGACCTAGCGCAGGTTCACGGCCTTCCAGGCGTCGAGCAGGCCGTGGCCGGTCTCGATGTCGAAGCCCGGCGTCGCGATGTCGCGCGTTCCCGCCATCAGCTGCTTGTGCAGGGTCCGCGCGTTCCATTCGGGGTGCAGCGAGGCCAGCAGGGCCGCGAGGCCTGCCGCATGGGGCGTGGCCATCGACGTGCCGCTCAGGCTGCCATAGCCGCGGCTCAGGCCGTCCTGCCGCGACATCGTCACGTCGTAGGTGGGCGTCGTCGACAGGATGCCCGAACCAGGGGCCGTCACGGCGATCCACGATCCGAAGTTCGAGAACGAGGAACGGTTGCCCTCCCGGTCGATCGCGCCCACGGCCAGCACGCCGGGCATCGCGGCGGGGTACTCCTGCTGCTGGGCACCCTCGTTGCCCATGGCGGCGACGATGAGGCAGCCCTTGGCCTGCGCGTAGCGGATGGCTTCGCCCAGAGCCTGGCCGCCGCCGGAACCACCGAGCGACAGGTTGATGATGCGGGCGCCGTGGTCTGCGGCCCAGACCAGGCCGGCGACGATGTCCGCCGTGTGGCCGCCACCCTCGGCATCGAGCACCTTGACGGGCATCACGCGGCAACCGGGTGCCACGCCGGCGACGCCCACGCCATTGTTCGCCTCGGCAACGATGGTACCGGCGACGTGGGTGCCGTGGCCGTTGTCGTCCGAGGGGCCGCTACGGCCCGCCACGAAGGCCTTGCCCTCGACAAGGCGCGTGCGCAGGTCCGGGTGCGACAGGTCGACGCCGGTGTCGAGCACGGCCACCACCACCCGGCTGTCCCCGCGGGTCATGGTCCACGCAGCGGGTACCCGCATCGCGTCCAGGCCCCACTGGGACGTCCGGCCGGGGTCGTTGACGGTCGTCCGGATGCTCATGCGGCGGTCGGGTTCGGCCCAGGAGACTCCGGGCAGCGCGGACAGGCGTGCCATGGCGTCCGCGGCACGTGTGCCACCGGGCAGGCGAAGCGTGGCGAGACCCAGCTGCGGGATTTCACGCAGGGTGGTTGCCCCGAACTGACGGGCGACCAGGGCGGCCCCGCCCGGTGCTGTCGTGCGGACCATCAGGCGATCCGTCGCGCCGCTCGCGCCTGCTTCACGCGTGGTCACGCTGCCGATGGCCATCGGGTTGCCGGCCGGAGCGCCGCATCCCGACAGCACGAGGGCCGTGGCCACGGGGGCCAGGGCCTTCGGCCACGGGAGGGAGAGCATGCCGCGCATATCTGTATTGTCGGCGCCCTGATTCGTATTCTTCTTGTGCTTGGGTTAAGGAGGGGTGGAGATTCCGTGTTGGCGACCCGGTCGGGAGAGGGCTAGGATGGGAAGGCGCGGGAGGTTGCGGGATGCCTGGGGATGATCTGGAAGCGTGGTTTCGCAGCCATCCGCGCCTGCGCCGCTACCACGCCATCTACGAGAGCCAGCAGGTTCATGGCGCGCGCAGGGCGCAGCGGACCAGCTGGCTCTCCCTCGCCGTCCTGGTGGTGGGCCTGTACCTCGCCGGCGCGATGCGGACAGGGTCCTGGTGGGCGCCGTTCGACCTCCTCAGGGCGCGGTTGACGCCACCCGGGGCCGGCTCGGCGCCAGCGCCCGGGAACCTGCCGGCACGCCCCTGACGGCGTCCGGGCGGGCGGGTTTGCTATCATCAAGGCCTGACCCCATCTTCGGAGGCCTTCGTGAAGCTTCTCGGCCGTATTGCCGTTTTCCCGTCCATGCCGCGCCGCCTCGAGCGTCTCGAGGACCTCGCCCACAACTTGTGGTGGTGCTGGAACCCCGAGGCCACCGCGCTTTTCCGCGAACTGTCGCCCGAGGTCTGGGAGCGCGTCGGACACAACCCGGTCAAGCTGCTTTCGGAAGTCGACCAGGTCCTGCTCGACGAAGCCGCACGCAACCCCCACTACCTCGAGCGACTCGACCGCGTGCTCGGGCAGTTCGATGCCTACATGCGCGATGCCGGCACGTGGTTCAACCGTCAATTCCCGGATCGCCGCAGCGATCTCATCGCCTACTTCTCGGCGGAGTTCGGCCTGCATGAGAGCCTGCCCATCTACTCGGGAGGCCTGGGCGTCCTGTCCGGCGATCATTGCAAGAGCGCAAGCGACCTCGGCCTTCCCTTCGTGGCCGTTGGCCTGCTCTACAACCAGGGCTACTTCCGGCAGCGGATCAATCCCTCGGGCATTCAGGAGGCCCTGTACGACCGCCTGACCTTCTCGGAGTTGCCGATGCGTCCGGCCGAGGCCCCCGAGGGCGGGCCCGTCATCGTGGGCGTCGAGCTGCCGGGCAGGACGGTCTGGGCCAAGGTCTGGCAGGTCCGGGTCGGTCGCATCACCATCTACCTCCTCGATACCGACATCCCCGAGAACGGGACCGAGGACCGGGGCCTTTCGGCCAAGCTCTATGGTGGCGATCATGAGATGCGCATCGCCCAGGAGGTCATCCTGGGCATCGGTGGCGTGCGTGCCCTTCGGGCGCTGGGCCTGCGGCCGACCGTCTGGCACCTGAACGAGGGCCATTCGGCCTTCTCGGGCCTGGAACGGATCCGCGAGCTGGTCGAGGAGGAGGGCCATGGTCTCGCCGAGGCCATGGAGGCCGTTTCGGCCGCATCCGTCTTCACGACGCACACGCCCGTACCCGCCGGCAACGATGCCTTCGGCTTCGACCTGATTCTCAGGACCTTCAGCCGCTTCATTCCCCGCCTCGGCATGAGCCCGGAGGATTTCATGGCGCTGGCGTCCCATGATCCCCACGGCACGGGTCCTCTTTTCAGCATGACCGTCCTGGCGCTGCGCCTCTCGAAGCAGGCCAATGGCGTCAGTCTGCTGCACGGCGAAGTGTCCCGGCGTATCTGGGAGGATCTGTGGCCCGACGTGCCCGCCGTCGAGCGCCCGATCGGCGCCGTGACCAACGGCATCCACACCGAGACCTGGCTGGCGCCCGAGGTGGCCCAGTTGCACGACCGCTGGGCGGCACCGCGCTGGCGCGAGGAACTGGCCAATCCCGACACCTGGGTGGGCCTCGACCGCCTGCCTGACCAGGATCTCTGGCAGGTACGCAACCTGCTGCGCAGTCGTCTCGTCGAGGTCATCCGTCACCGGGCACGGACCCGGCGCCAGCGACTGGGAGAGGCTCCGGCGCGTATCTCGGCCGCCGATGCCATCCTGGATCCCAACGCCCTGACCATCGGCTTTGCCCGGCGTTTCGCGACCTACAAGCGTGCCGCGCTGCTGTTCAGCGATCCCGAGCGCCTCGCCCGCATCGTCAGCCAGGCGGGACGTCCGGTGCAGTTCCTCTTTGCCGGCAAGGCCCACCCGGCCGACGTCCCCGGGCGCGAGGTCATCCGTCAGGTCATGGAGATGTCCCGGCTGTCGGAGTTCGCCCACGCGGTGTTCTTCGTCGAGGACTACGACATGAACGTGGCCCGCCACCTGGTGCAGGGCGTGGACGTCTGGCTCAACAACCCCAGGCGCCCCCTCGAGGCCAGCGGCACCAGCGGGCAGAAGGCCGCGGCCAACGGCGTCCTGAATGCGTCGGTGCTCGACGGTTGGTGGGAGGAAGGTTATGACGGGCGCAATGGCTGGGCCATCGGCCAGGCGCTCGATTACCCGGATGAGGCCGCCCAAGACGAGGCGGATGCCCAGTCCCTGTATGACTTGCTCGAGCATGAAATCGTGCCGCTCTTCTACGAGCGTGATGCACGCGGCGTGCCGACCGGCTGGGTGCAGCGCTCCCGGCACGCGATCCAGTCGTTGACGTGGCGGTTCAGCACGCACCGGATGCTCGAGGACTACACCAACCAGCTCTACCGTCCGGCCATGGATGCCGGCAAGGCCATGGCAGAGCATGGTCTTTCGGTGGCACGCGAGCTTTCGGCCTGGAAGCGTCGCATCCGTCGGCACTGGGACGAGGTCCGCATCTCGGCGACCTTGCCCGCCCACGGCAAGGTGGTGGTCGGCGAGTCCGTCACCCTCGAGGCACGCTTGCGCCTCGGCGAACTCACCCCCGGAGACGTCGCCGTGGAGCTGTGCCACGGGCCATGTGTCGGTGGCGTCCCTGGTGAGCTCCGGGTCACGGCGATGGAACGCCTCGGTCAGGACGAAGAGGGGGCGTGGCACTATCGGGCCTCGGTCTCCCCGGCAACGGGCGGCGAGTTTGGCCTGGCCGTCAGGGTTCGTCCCCATCACGCGGCCATGCTGCATCCGCATGAGTCGGGTCGGGTGCGCTGGGCCTGAGCCCGGCCCCAAAGCCCGAGGGGGCGGGAACCGTGCAGGTTCCCGCCCCCTCGGCGATTTGGTGTGCCGCTACCAGTGGACGTTGCGCACGAGCCGGACGCGCTCGAGCACCCAGATCATCATCTTGGTCGCGTCGATCTCGTACCAGGCAAGCCCGTGGCTGGCACGTCGCGGATGGGCGTGGTGGTTGTTGTGCCAACCTTCGCCCAGCGACATGATCAGCAGCGGAGCGTTGACGCTGTCATCAGTGGTCTCGAAGCGCCGGTAGCCGAACCAGCTCTTGTGTGTCAGCGAGTTGATGGCATAGGTATGGTGCGCCATCACGATCCACGGCAGATAGAGACCGTGCAGCATCAGCGGCAGGCCGCCGATGGCGTAGAGGGCCACGGCCACGGCCACGTGGGGAATCATGAAGAATCCCGGGCGCTCGAGCCAGCGCAGGTAGGGTACCTTGCGGCAATCCTCGGCCAGCGGGCGAATGGCGTCGTCAAGGTCCGCAGGCTCGCGCAGGAACCACTTCATGTGGGCGTGCATCAGGCCGTGGCGCGGGCTGTGAAGATCGTTGTCGGTATCACTGGTCTTGTGGTGATGACGATGGTGGCTCACCCACCCGATCGGGTCGCCCGAAAGCCCGACGGCACTCCCCATGGCGAAGATGAAGCCCAGCGGTTCCTTCATGTCGAAGCCCCGATGCGTCAGGTAGCGATGCAGGTACAAGGTCACGGAGAAGCCGATCCACAGGTAGATACCGATGGCCACCGCGACGTCCCGTCCGGACCACGGCAGGGCAAGGCCGGCCAGGCCCAGGATGTGCGGCACGACGATCCACGCAACGTAGACGGGATTGAGGGGCGTCTTGCGAATGAGCGCGGACGTACTGCCCGAAGCGCGACCCTTGGCCAGGTTGGCGAGGGTCGGCAAGGCCTCGGGGGCCAGTTGTTCGTGCGAGGGTGCGGGTCGTGGCCCGCGCATGACGATTCCCATCGAGTGGTGTCCTCCTGCCTCCATGGTCACGGGTCGGATGTGTCGTGTCGCTCATGCGCGTGTCACGCACGTCATGGCTGCGTCATTTCTTCCGGGTCCGGACAAGCAAGTTGCGGGAGGGCTCCGGCGATAAGCCCTCAGGTATTTCTTGAGACTTTCTTTACGTGAGGTTTGCATGCGTCGGTTCGCCCTGTCCGGTCTCGTCCTGGTCGCCGTTCTCTCCGGTTGCGGACAGGCAGCGCCGGGCGTGACGCAGGGGACGTCCGAGCCCTTGACCTCGCTCTCGCGGACGGGCATGCAGCAGGCAAGCGTCCTTCTGGGACAGGACATGATGCGGCGTCTCGATGCGGACAATGACGGCTGGGTCAGCCAGGCCGAGTGGACCAAGGCCGGAATGGACGCCAACGAGTTCAAGAAACTGGACCTCTCCCGGCAGGGGCGCCTGGGGCTCAACGACCTGCTTCGGACGCAGGGCTTCAGCGACTTCCGGCGCAAGGTCAACGAGGTCGTCACCGGCCTCATGACGCGCCTGGACGGCGACAAGGACGGGGCACTGTCGCGGGCGGAGTTCCTGCAGGGTGTCCAGCAAGGGGCCATCGATCCCGCGCGGACCGGCATCTCCATGACCTCGTTCAACCTGGCCGACCGCAATTACGACCAGAAACTGGTCGTCTCCGAAGTCGAGAACATGGTCGCCTTCAGCGTCGTTGAAGCACAGTTGGCCGCACAGGCGCCCACGGTTCCCCCTTCGGCACCCGTGGCTTCCGCCAGCAGCACCGTTCGCTAGGCGCGGAAGCGGCTCAGAGCCAGCGGAAGGTCGCCAGCCGCAGCGTGCTGTGAACCTGCCCGCTGCCTTCGCCGGCAGGCAGCAATCTGTCGCTGGGACCGTCCTCTCCGGTGGCCTGGTCGATCATCATGGTGCAGAAGGCGAGCAGCTCCTGACCCTGGACCTGGCGGCGCGACGGATGCCACGAGGCCACTCCCACGGCCAGGGTCCTGTCGAGGGCCAACCTTTCCCGGACAGCCAACTCCTCGGCGGCGTCATGCCAACGTTGCAGGATGCGCTGGATGGGCACCTGGACCAGATCGTCCGACGTACCGGGGAAGACCACATAGTAGACATCTCCCATAGGCATGAAGGCGTCGGGTTCGCGACCCGTCCGCGTGCGATGCCGCACGCTGCGCTTGAGGATGCCGGCCATCCGTCCGTGATGGAGCGCAAGCGCACTGCGTGCCCTGACCGCGTCGGCTGCCTCACCGAGCAAATCCCGGACCTGGATGCCGACCAGCGTCACCCAGCCGCTTTCCTGCACGCAATCGGCCAGTTCGCGGTCGAGCGTGGCCAGCAGCGGCGAGAAGTCGGGAGTCTGTGGTCGCTTGGTCCTGGGCATCGGCAACATCCTTCGTGAACCCCTTATGCCCGACGGGGGACCGTGTTAGAACGGAACGTGCGGAGCATCACCCTGCTGGCCGTGGCCAGCACGCTTTTGTGGACCGGTATGGCGGTCGCCGCGCCCCTGCGTATTCGCCTTGCCCAGGAACCGGACGTGCTGCTGCCCCATGCGACGGGCATGGCCATTGCACGGGATGTCTCCCTGCTGCTTCATGCGGGCTTGTGGCGACGCAACGTCCGCGGGGGCTGGGACGCGGACCTGGCTGCGGGGCCGCCTCGGCTGCGCCCATCCGGGCGGCTGTGGCGTGCCGATGTGCGCCTGGCATCGGGTCGTCGTTGGCATGATGGTCGCCCTGTCGGGGCGGATGATCTCGTCGCGACGTGGCGTTACCTCAAGGATGTCCGTCGCGCACGGGTACTGGATCGGGCCGTCCTCGATCACCTGGTCCGCGTGGAGCGGCTTGGCGCGGACCGGGCAAGGCTGGTCTTCGATCGCCCCCTCGCCGCCTGGCCCTCGGCCTTCGAGGCGGTCTATCCGGCCCACCTCCTCGGAAATCCCGAACGTTGGCGCGATGCGGCGCGAAGCCCCGTGGGGGCAGGGCCCTACCGGCTGGTGTCCTGGCTACCCGGGATACGTTTGCACCTGGCGCCCTGGGCCCGACGTGCAGGCCGGGACCTGAGCCTCGAGATCGTGCCGGACGATGGTGCCGCGATCGTCCGGCTGATGGCCGGTGACCTGGACGTGTTGCCTGCCGTGCCCGGGGCCTTGCTCGAGCGGGTGGCCGCCGTGCGGGGGGTCGCCCTTCGCAGGGGAGACGCGAACGCGGTCGAAGCCATCGTCTTTGACCTGGGGCATCCGGTGCTGGGAGATCGCGTGGTTCGGGAGGCCCTGGCGCGGACCATCGATCGCGATGAACTGGTCCGTGTGGCATGGTCTGGCCTCGCGCGTGCCGCGACTGCGGATCGGGCCGTCGGAGCAGGGGCCGCCGGCCACGCCTGGGCCGTGCCTCCCGATCCCGCCTTCGCGTCGGGCCTGCTGGATCGTGCCGGTTGGCGACGCGGCGCTGACGGGGTCCGGACAAGGCGCGGCGTGCGTCTCGTCGTTCCCTTGGTCATGCCGACCAGCAGGCGGCCGCGCGAGGCCATGGCCCTGGCCATCCGCGCGATGTGGTCGCGAATCGGAGTCGAGACCCGGCTCGAGCCCATGCATCCGTCCCGCTTCTTTGCCGCAGGCGGGCCGCTGTCCCGTCCGGGGTACGGTGCTGCCCTCTGGTCATGGGAGCAGGATCCGGATGGCGACATGCGCAACATGTGGCGTTCCGACAGGCGGCCGCCCAAAGGCGGCAATGTTTCCGGGTTGGCCGATCCCTTCGTGGACCGTCTGCTGGACGAAGTGGCGGGGGAGGTTCGGTCGGGCCGGCGCCACGCGGGCCTTGAGCAGATCTCGGTACTTCTGCGGCAGCACGGGGTCCTGCTGCCCCTGGTTGCGCCTCGCCAGGCGTGGGCTTGTCCCGAGGGCCTGGCCGGCTGCGGGCCCAGCCCGTGGTCGGCGCTGGGCAACCCATGGACGTGGGCCGAGGCCGCGCCTCAGAAGGATTCGGGGGCGAGCGTCCCGCAGGCTTCCTGGATGCGCTGAAGGTCGGTCAGGAGCTTGGCCGATTCCCGCGCGAAGCGGGGGTGTCGCCCGTGGTAGACCGGCTTCATCGGGTCAAGCTCCCGGCACAGGTCGCGGACCTGGGTCGTGAAGGGCTCGCGCAGTTGCGCCGTAGGCAGCATGCACAGCCCGTCGAAGAGCGGCATTAGCGCCTCGAGTTCGCGGACGGCATCAGGAGCCTGGCGGTTGGCTTCCCGCTGCTGGATAGCCTGGGTCAGGCGGCGGACGGTCATGCCGATCTCCGCCAGCCAGGCCGGCTTGGCCTCGTCGCGCGCGGCTCCGGTATCGAGCATGTGACGCGTCAGGACGAGGTCTTCCCAGTAGGTCATCTTCATGGGGTTGAGGCGCTCGATCTGGCTCATCCAGTGCACGGCGCGCAACTGCTGTTCCGCCGACAGGCTGGCGGGATCGAAGGCCTCGATCATCCGCCGCTTCGCGGCCAGCCCCTGGACCCAGCGCATGTCGTCCTGGGGCCCCCGGGACTCGAGCGGATTGGCGATCGCCTTGTCGATGGCTTCGAGCAGGGCTTCACGGACAGGAGCCGCGTTGAACTTGCGGGTCAGGAAACTGCGTGATGGCCGGCCCAGGAGGTCCTCGGGCATGGTCGTCAGCGTCGGGGCCTTGCCGCCGCCCGGCGTGGTGCCCATGGGGCGGGTGGCGCTCGCGCGCCGCGCCTTGTCGGCACCTTGCTTGTCCGGCGTCGTGCGACCGGTCTTGCCGATGTCCCCGGACATCCCGGCACCGCCCGCCCGACGCAGGCTTTCCTTGGCCACGGGCTTGCGGCCGAAGATGCGCTGCCAGAAGGTCGGCTCGGGCTCGGGGGCCTTGCGGCCTTCGACCGGCTCACGCTTAAGGGAGGTCTTCTTCTTGGTCATGCCGGCCTTGGGTCGGGTGGGCTGGTGGGATGCTGCGTCTTTTCAGGTCCATGGTGCATGGGATTGGCAAGGTTCGGCACCTTGTGGTCCATTAAATGGTTATGAAATGTCCAAAGGCGTGGCGCGCGGCCCTCTTGATCCTGCCTGTCCTTCTGGGTGCGTGCGGAAACGGTCAAGCCTTGCAGGGAACGGCGGCGGTCGGCGCGTTGGGGGCGCAGGGCACGGGAGACGCGTGGGGCTTCGCACGCCCTGCCGGGCTTGATGAGCTGACCCGGGCCATCGCGCAAATCGAGGGTCGTTATCGCCGCGCCGATGATGCCAGGGCCATCTTCGCCACGACCTACCTGCTGACGACCCGAAACATCATCAAGGCCATGGACCGACGGACCTTCTCGGACCGTGCGCGCATGGAACGCATCACGCTGGCCTTCGGGGGGCTGTGGCTGGATGCCCTCGAGGCCGAGGACAAGGGCCGGCGAGACGATGTGCCTCCCGCGTGGCGTCTGGCATTCGATGCAGGGAAGCGGGACAGGGTCTCGCCAGCTCGCGTGCTGATGCTCTCTATCAATGCCCACGTCATTCGCGACCTGCCCTTCGCCGTGGTCGCAGCGGCCCGCCCGGACGCGTCGCTCGAACCGGACTTCAAGGCCCTGAACAAGGTCCTCGCCGACGAGGTGCCCGAGGTGCGGCGCGCCTTGGTCAGCCAGTATGGTGATTGGCCGCAGGATGTGACGGATCGTCTGGATGACCGCCTGCCCGGTCTTGCCATGGGTGCCGCGAGGGCCTTGTCGTGGCGCCTTGCCGTTCAACTGGCGGCCGACCCGGTCGGTGGGGCGCGTGTCGTCGAGGACCGTGCGGCCCAGTCCGGCAAGCTTGTCGACCAGCCAGCCCTGCTTGATGCCGTGTGGGCGTGGATGCGCTGGACGACGCGGGTGGGGTGAGGGACGGATGCTCTACCTGCTGAAGTCGGATCCGGAGACCTACGCCTTCGGCGACCTGCTGCGTGACGGCGAAACGAACTGGGATGGTGTGCGCAACGTCCAGGCGTCCCGCGTCCTGGCGGCCATCCGGCCGGGAGATGGCCTGTTGATCTACCACTCGAACACCGACAAGGCCGTCGTGGGCCTCGCTCAGGCTGTCGGCATGCCTGAGCCGGATCCGGGGGATCCCACCGGCAAGTTCGTTCAGGTCCGCATACGCGTCTTGCGCGCGCTTGACCGTCCGGTCACGCTGGGGGACTTCAAGGCCGATTGGCCTGAGTTTGCCTTGGTGCGGCAATCCCGACTCTCGTGCATGGCCATCCCGGAGACCATGAACCGCTGGCTTGCCGATCGGGGCGTGGCCTTCCCGGACTGAGGGGCCGCTCAGGACCGATCGGCGTCCGGATTCGCGGGAAAGGCGTGCGGCAGGGCCTCGACCAGCTGCCCGATGCCGTGGACGGACAGGCCGGCCGGGATCGTCAGACCCTCGAGGTTGCCACGTGGGACGAGAGCTTGGCTGAAGCCCAGTTTGGCGGCCTCGTGAAGCCTTGCCTCGATCTGGCCGACCCGCCGGATTTCGGCCCCGAGCCCGATCTCGCCAATGGCGACCATGGGGTCCGGCAGGGGCACGCCGCGTGCCGCGCTGATGATGGCCAGCGCCAGCGCAAGGTCACCCGCAGGTTCATCCATGTGCAGGCCGCCGACGACATTGGCGTGGACGTCTGCGCGGGCCATGTCGAGCCCGAGCCGGCGGTCCAGCACGGCCAGGATCTGCACCAGCCTGCCCGGATCGAGGCCATTGGCCGCCCGGCGCGGTGAGCCCGATGGCGTGGGTGCCACAAGGGCCTGGACTTCGAGCAGCAGCGGCCGGCTGCCTTCCACCAGGACGCCCACGGCGCTGCCGCTGGCACCCGGTGAGCGTTCCGCCAGGAACAGGGCGGACGGATCCGCAACCTCGCTCAGGCCGCTGCCCGTCATCTCGAAGACGCCGACCTCGAGCGTCGAGCCGAAACGGTTCTTGAGCGTGCGCAACAGGCGATGCGCCCGATAGCGGTCCCCTTCGAAGGACAGGACGGTGTCCACCAGATGCTCGAGGACCCGGGGACCCGCCAGCGTGCCCTCCTTGGTGACGTGACCGACAAGGACGACGGGGAGGCCGCTGCGCTTGGCCACCTGCTGGAACTGGAGGGCCGCTTCGCGGACCTGGGCGACGGATCCCGGGACAGACGAAAGTTCGGGGTCCTGCATGGCCTGGATCGAGTCGACGACGACAAAGTCGGGCTTGAGCCCGCGGATGGCCTCGAGGACCGAGGGCATGTCCGATTCGCACAGCAGGTGCAGGTGGTCGTCCAGGGCTCCCAGGCGCTCGGCCCTGAGGCGAATCTGGTGGGCCGACTCCTCGCCCGACAGATACAGGATGGTCCTATGCTGTCGGGCGAGCGCGGCAGCCATCTGCATGGTGAGCGTGCTCTTGCCCGCCCCGGGTTCTCCCCCGAGCAGCATCAGCGCACCTGGCACGATCCCGCCACCGAGGACCCTGTCGACCTCCGCGAGCCCCGTGGTCATGCGGGCATGGCCCTCGGCCGGGACAAGGGTGATGGGCACAGGCGCGGAGCCCTGTCCCTCGCGCCGGGCAGTGCCGGGTTGGGCAGCCGGGACCTCACGCTCCTCGACGTAGCTGTTCCAGGCGCCGCAAGCCGGGCAGCGCCCGTAGGCCATGGGCCGGATGTCGCCGCAGGCCTGGCAGGTGTAGCGGACCTTGGCCTTTGCCAAGCGGGCCGCCTAGCCCTGGCGCTGGACGATCTCGTTCGCTTCCTCGGCGAGCTGCCTCAGGCGCTCGGTCGGGATGGCAAACTTGTCCAGAATGTAGGGCCGCAGCGGATAGAAGTTGCTCTTGAGGCCCAGCTTCATCTGGATCCAGTTCACGAGCACGTTGCCCAAGTGGACAATCTCGGTGAGCGAGACGTCGAGCGTGGCCTTCTCGGGTGTGTGGTGGTGCTCGACAGCCTCACGGATGTGGGGAGGCAAGCCCCAGTGCGTGCACATCTTGGCGCCGATATAGCTGTGGTTGAAGCCGAACGCCTCGTCCTCGGCCGTGAACAGTGCCTTGGCCTTGGCGGACGTCACGCGCAGGACCGCATTGATCTCGTCGAAGGCGTACCGATTGAGGACGGCCTTGCCGATGTCATGGAACAGGCCCGCCACGAAGGCGTCGTGCGTGTTCCGGTAGCCGGATTCGCGCGCGAGGGCCTGGCAGCAGTAGCCGACGATGCGGCTATGGCGCCAGAGGTTGCCCTGCATCAGTTCGAGCGTCTCCGAGTTGACGCGGTCGCCCTCGGTGGCGGTCATCAGCATCTCGACCGTACGCAGGCCCAAGGCCATCATCATGCTGTGCAGCGTGAACTCGCCTGACTGCTGGATCATCCGGGCGAGCACGGGATCGGCCGCAGCTGCCGACTGAATCCGGTCGATGGCATCCGGCATCAGGGTGCCGGACTCGTCCCAGAGGCTGGCAAGCGACGCCACGGCCGGCAGTTGGTCGACCTTGGAGAGCAGGAAACTGGCGAGTTCGGTGTTGGCCATGGTGAAGCGAAGGTCCCTCGTAGGGTACGGCTGCCCGGTTCAAGCGCGCGTCGCGAGGACGGGGGCAGGTTGCCGTTCCATTCTATACCCCAATCAACCTTTCACGGACCCCGCCGTCAGCCCGGAAACGATGAATCGCTGGAGAAGCAGCATCGTGACGACGACGGGCAGCGAAAGCAGCAGCGACAGCGCCGCGAACTCGGACCACGGCCGCGTCGTGCCGTACTGACCGACCATGTTGTAGAGGGCCATGGACAGGGTGAAGGTTCGTGGGTCCTCGAGGAAGGTCCACGCCATCACGATCTCGGTCCAGCCGGCCATGAACCCGAAAAGCGTGGTCACGGCGAGGCCGGGGGCCGCCAGTGGCAGGACGACCTGAAGGAAGGTCCTTAGGGGACCGCAACCATCCATGACCGCCGCTTCCTCCAGTTCGCGGGGCACCGTGTCGAAGGTGCCCTTCAGGTTCCAGATGGCGAAGGGCAGGGTGCCGGATGCGTAAGCCAGCGCCAGCCCGACCAGCGACGTGCGCAGGTGAAGCGCCGACAGCAGGACGAAAAGGGGCGCCATGCTCGCCACCGGGGGGAACAGTTGCAGCACCATGAAGCCGACGAGACCTGCCCTGCGGCCGGGGAAATCGAACCTGCTGAAGGCATAGGCCGCGCAGGCACCCAGCGCGATGCATGCCACGGCCGTGCCCCCGGCCAGCAAAAGGCTGTTCAGGGCGAGGTCGGCAAAGCGGATCCCCTCGATCTCCGTCGGGTGCGCCAGCACTTGCCGGAAGGCGTCGAGTGACGGCTGCGCAGGCCACAGGCGCAACGAGGTCGGGTGGGCCTCGCTGCCCTTGTCGAGGGCCATGGCCACGACCCAGACCACCGGGAACAGCGCGAACATGCTGGCCGCCGCGAGGCCCAGATGGGCGCCCAGCAGGCCGATCAGTCCGGCGAAGCCGCCTTTGCGGGTGTTCATCGGTCTTCCACCGCCCGGGTGAGACGCAGTTGCAGCAGCGTGAAGCCGAGCAGGATCACGAAGATGATGAGCGCGAAGGCCGAGGCCGTGCCGTACAGCCCGAGCGGGTCAACGAACCGGTAGGCCTGCGTGACGAGGATTTCCGTCTGGCCGAGCGGTTCGCCCTTGCCGACGAAGTAGAGCACGTTGAACTGGTTGAAGGTCCAGATGAAGCCCATCAGGATGGCCGGGACCAGCGTCGGGCGAAGCTGGGGCAGGGTCACATGCCTGAATCGCTGCCAGGCCGACGCGCCGTCCAGCGCCGCTGCTTCCTGGGTTTCTCGGGGTATGGCCTTGAGCCCCGCCGATGTCACCATCATCATGAACGGAAAGCCCAGCCAGATGTTGGTCGTCAGGACCGCAGCAAAGGCCGTGCCGAAGTGGGCGAACCAGTCCGGGCCCTGAATGCCCCAGGAAGCCAGCAGCAGGTTCACCGCACCGGACTGGGCGTCAAACATGTTGCGCCACGTCAGCGACGTGACATAGGTCGGGACGGCCCAAGGCAGGATGAGCGCCGCGCGGTAGAGACGACTGCCCCTGAGGCCGGGGCGGTCGAGCATCATGGCGAGGCCCACGCCGAGCGAGACATGGAAGACGAGGTTGACCACCGTCCAGAGCAGGTTGAAGCCGAGGATACGGGGGAACGAGATGCCGAGCGCGTCACTGCCACCGAGGATCGCCCAGAAGTTGGCCAGGCCGACGAAGTGAGGGTCCTGGTGGCGCAGGTTCCGGACCGAGAAGTCCGTGAAAGCCATCCCGATGCCGTACAGGATGGGGTAAAGCGTGACGGCCGCCATGACCAGGGCTGCCGGACCGATGAAGGCCAAGGGCAGGAACAAGGCACGACGCGCCTTCACGGGGCCTCCTGCGCCGTCATGGCCGCGAGGCGCGCCACGATGGTCGCCTGGGCCCGCTTCAGGGCTTCGGCGGCCGGTACGCCATGCACGACGGCTTCCTGGATGGCTCTGTCCATCGGCTCCCAGACGACGCCCAGCCTGGGGTCCACGCGCTTGGGCGTTCCCGTCGTGATCTGGCGCTGGAAGACCTCGAGGGGCGAATCGCTGCCCAGGGCCACGCCACGGACCGCGGGGACATGGCCCGCGGTCTCGGCCAGCATGCGCTGCATGGCCGGTTCGGCGACCAGGCGCAAGAACTTGGCGGTCGTGCTGCGGCGTCCGATCGGCAAGTTGGCATTGACCATCATGCATTTGACGCCTACCCACGGTGCTGCGGGCTTGCCTGCCCCCAGTCTGGGCAGCACGGACACCCCAAGGTCCGGTCCCAGCTTGCCGCGGTAATCCGCCAGAGCCCAGGGGCCGTTGACGATCATCGCGGCCTTCCCCGCCTTGAAGAGGGCGTCCGGCTTGCCGTATTCCTGCGTGGCGAGCACGCCGGGGGCCCGGGCGGCGTCGCGGATCCAGCCCAGCATGCGCCTGCCTGCCCCGGTGTCGATGGCAGGATTGCCGCGATCGTCGAGGACCTTTGCGCCCCCGCCAAGATAGAACGGCGAAACGAAGTAGAAGGCAGTGTTGAGGACGAGGCCGCGGACGTCATCCCTGTCGATGATCGCGGCGTCGGCGAACATGCGCGCCGTGGTGGCCGGGGGGCGGCTGATCAGCTTGCGGTTGTAGTACAGGGCGACGGCCTCGACCGATTCCGGCCAGGCAACCATCCGGTCGCCGACCCGGACGGCTTCGCGCACGGAGGCCGGGAACTGGGTCGTTTCCTGCTCGGCCATCAGCGCCGTCGTGTCCCTGGCGCCGGCGATGGGCAGCAGCAGGTCGGCTTCGGTGAAGGTCGCCGCCCAGTCGTTGTCGCCGATAAGGACATCGGGACCACCATTCGCTGCTGCAGACCGCAGGAACTTGTCCTTGAGTCGGTCGTGCGGGATCTGCAGGGACTGGATGCGGATGCCGGGTTCGCGGTCGCGAAACGCCTGCTCCAGCTTGCGCAGGGCTTCCAGTTCCGACCCGCCCCAGCTGTGCCACACCGTCAGGACACGCGGGTCCGCGGGATCCTGGCAAGCAGAAAGCAGGATCGAGAGGCATCCGATCCCGAGCAGCTTGCGGGCAGCCTTCCGCATGGCGCTCATCATAGCAAAGGCCCGCGGTCTTCGGGGGGGTATCATGCCGGCATGTCGGCCCCACGACCCACCCCATGGTGGGCCCTGTTGCTTGTTGCGGCCTGTCGGCCGGGCGGCGCGGTCGCGCCTGCTCCGGCGGCCTCCCCTGCCCCGGCGGCCTCTCCTGCCCCGGGACGCGTGCTGTTGGCCGATGTCGTCGACGGTGTCTTTGCCCCGTCGTGCTCGAGCCGCTCCTGTCACGGTGCGGCCGGGGGGCATGGCCGGCTCGTGCTCGAGGGCCCTGGTTTGCGCGACAGGCTGGTCGCGGCCGTACCGACCAACGCCGGGGCCGTGGGTCAGGGATACGGCCTGGTGGTCCCCGGGCAGCCCGGACGCAGCTGGTTGCTGGCCAAGATGTCCGGACCGCCGGCCGATGGCGGGGATCGCATGCCGCCGGGACGCGCACCGGATGCGGTACAGTTGGCCCTGGTCCGGGCGTGGATAGAACAGGGAGCCTTGCCGTGAGCATGGTGCGCGGGGTCGTAGCGGCCGGGGGGGCTGCCTTGGTGACGGCCTGTGCGGGCGCGGGCGGGCCTGCGGTCAGCGCCTCCCCGGTGCCTGCGGCTTCAGCGACGCCGCTGGCACCGCTCGATCTGGCACCGCCACCCGCGGGTCAGGGCGTCCAGCTGGCGATCGAGCCCTTCGAGGTCCGGCGTGGCCAGGAAGTCCAGCGCAACTTCTACATGAAGCTGCCCGTCGATCGGGAGGTCGCTGTCACCCGCATCGAGTTCGCGATGCGCGAGGGCTCGCATCATTGCAACCTGTTCAAGACCGACGAGGCGACACCAGACCACTTCGAAGACACCTTCGATCAGGTGCCGTTCACCCAATATGACCTGTTCGCCGGCAACCAGACGCCCCGGGGGCAGTGGCAGCTGCCGACGGGCACGGGCATTTTCCTGAAACCCCGCCAGCAGTTGGTGATCCAGTCCCATTACGTCAATGCCTCGACCCAGGTCACGCCGGAGCGTGCCGAGGTCAAGCTCAACCTGTGGTTCGCCCCGGAGGGCGCTGCCCTCGCGCGGATGGGGACCCTGTTCGCCAACAATCGGCGCCTGAGCATCCCGCCCCAGGCCACGGCTAGTTTCACCCAGTGGTTCGTGTTTCGGCACGATGTCCATGTCGCGGCGATGACCGGCCATTTCCACAGCCGGGGCAAGCGCTTTGCCGTCTCGCGCTGGGACGGCTCCGCGGTCGGCGACCTCCTTTACGAAAGCCTGGCGTGGGCGGAGCCGCCGTTCGAGACTTATCCCGAGCCGGGTATTCCCATCGCCTCGGGTTCCGGCGTTTCGTTCACGGCTGACTACGTCAACCGTACGGATGCTACCGTGACCTTCGGGGGCAAGGTCGAGACGCAGGAACATGCCAACCTCTTCCTGTACTTCTGGCCGGCCAATCCGTTGCGTGACGCCCTGTACACGATTACGGACGGTGACGAGGCCCAGGGGTTGCTCTCCGAACAGGAATGATGGACCGGGCCGAGGGGGGTATACTTCCCCTGTAGGCGGCCACGGGGTCGTCTAGCCCCGGATGGTAACTTCCCAGTGCGCGCCATTTCGATTGTCTCCGCAGCTGCCGGACAGGTGCTCGGCAAGAACATCTACACGCCGGACGGCCGGGTCCTGCTGCGCCAGGGCACGGCCCTGACCGAGCGCTACATCAAGGCGCTGCGCGACCTCAAATTCAGCCACATCTACGTCAGGGACGAGCGCCTGCCCGACCTCGAGGTGGATGACGTCATCCCCGAGGACCTGCGCCTCGAGGCGGTGCAAGCCATCGAGGGGTGCTTCGCGGACATTCGCAAGCAACTGGACGAGACCGGCAAGGTGAACGTCAACGTCGATGCCGTCGCCGAGATGTCCAAGTCCATTGTCGAGAACCTGATGAGCCACAAGGACCTCGTCGTCCAGTTGATGGACCTGCGCAGCCTCGACAGCTACACCTTCGCGCACAGTGTCAACTGCTGCGTCCTGGGCGTCATGATGGGGCAGAGGCTCGGCCTGCCCGAGCCCAAGCTCAAGGACCTGGCAACAGGTCTCGTGCTCCTCGACATCGGCAAGTCTGTCGTGCCCGCCGAAATCCTCTCCAAGCCGGGTGCCCTGACGGAGGAGGAATTCGCCAAGGTCAAGGAGCACCCTCGGGCGGGCTTCGATGCGCTACGCGAGGTCTTCAACGTCTCGGCGCATTCCAAGATCGTGGTGCTGCAGCATCACGAGCGCATTGACGGTTCGGGTTATCCGAAGGGTCTCAAGGGTCCCGAGATTCACCTCTATGGCCAGATTGGCGCGTTGGCGGACGTCTTCGATGCCTTGACGAGCGATCGTGTCTACCGCAAGCGCTTGCTGCCTCACGAGGCCATCGATGTCCTGTTGCGCTCGGCGGACCGGCTCTTCGACCGACAGTTGGTGACGACTTTCGTGGCCAATATCGCCCCCTTCCCGAAGGGCACGTTGGTGAAGCTGTCCTCGGGCGAGCACGCCATCGTCACGGACATCGACATGGCGGCTGCCCTGCGGCCGATGGTGGCCGTCGTCAAGGACTCGGGCGGTCGTGACCTGAAGGCACCGTTCCCCTTGCTGGACCTGCGGCGCGAGCGGTCGGTGGCCATCGTCAAGGTCCTGGCAGAGTAGCTTGCGCTACGTCACCTTCGCGCTGTCCTTCCCGCCGCACCTGCTCGAGGACGTCGAGGCCGCGCTCGCGATGGGTGGCTTCGTGCACTGGTCCGTGCCCCTCGAGCTGGATGCCGAGGATGAACCTCAGCCGGATGTGCCGGCTCACACGACAGGTCGTATCGACCTGCACGCGCCCGTCATCGAGGCAGAGGAGACGGCCCGGGGCCTCGAGGTGGCGTTGTCCGGATTGCCCGTGACGACCGTGCGGTCCGAACAGGACGAGGAGGACTGGGCCGAAGGCTGGAAGCAGTACTGGAAAGTCCAGCGCCTGGGCGCCCGGATCGTCGTGCGACCGACGTGGGAAGCCTATGAAGCACTGCCCGGTGATCTCGTGCTCGATCTGGACCCGCGCCAGGCGTTCGGGACAGGGACCCACGCGACGACGCGCCTTGCGCTGGCCTTGCTCGAGGAGCACCTGCGTGAGGGCGAGGCCGTCTATGACGTCGGCTGCGGGACCGGCTTGCTCGCGCTCGCGGCCCTGAAGCTGGGGGCTTCCCGGGCATGGGGCGTCGACAACGACAGCGTGGCCGTCGAGACGGCCCTCGAGAACCTCGCACGCAATGGCGAGGCCGCGCGCTTCGAGGCGGAGCGCGCCGATGTGCCCCCGCAACGCCCTGCCGCCGTTGTCGTGGCCAATATCCTCGCCGACGTGCTGATCGGCATGGCGGACTCCCTTGTTGCGACCACGGGCAGGGTACTGATCCTGTCCGGCATCATCCGCAGGCGCATACCCGATGTCGAGGCTGCCTTCGCTTCGCGCGGACTGGTGCGCTTCGGCAGCCGCGTCGAGGACGACTGGGAAGCCCTGGTCATGGGCTGGCCGGAGCCTCGAGTATCCTGACGAGGTAGGGGCCCGGCTCGCCTCCGGCTGTCCACGCCTGCATCTCGAGCGTGTAGCCTGCCAGGATGGGGTCGACCTCACCGGCACCCGCAAGGGTCACGGGACCGAAACTGCCATCAGCCGCGAGCGCCACGCTGGCCGAGGCCGTGATGTGCCCCAGATGGCTGACGGCACGCCTTGTCGCGGCCGCCTCAACCGTCAGTGTTACCCTGATCGCCGGCGGTGCCGCGCTTCCGGCCTCTCCCGTCACGGTGACACGCCCCGCCGAGACGGGCGTGACCCGGATGGCACCGGCCTGCAGGACGAGACCGTCACGTCCCGGCGTTGGCAGCGAGGCCGGACTGCACGCGGCAAGGACCGTGCCGGCGGCAAGGAGGCGGCCTGATCGGATGAGGCTGGCGAGGTGGGGCATGGTCGAGCCTGATAGAATCAGACCATGAGATGTCCTGCGTGCGCCTCGCCCGACAGCAGGGTCCTCGAGTCCAGGCTCGTGGATGGTGAAGTTTCCCTGCGCAGGCGCCGTGCCTGCAGTACCTGCCAGCGTCGTTTCACGACCTATGAGCGGGTCGAGTCGCCGCCGTTGGTGGTGGTCAAGCGTGATGGCAGTCGTCAGCCCTTCGATGCCTCGAAGCTGGTGACGGGATTGCTGCGGGCGACGGTGAAGTGCGAGGTGCCGGTCGCCCAGCTCGAGGCGCTGGCCAGCGATGTCGAGCGCTTCTTCCAGCGCAGGGGAGATCGCGAGGTACGCTCTGCCGACATCGGTGAGATGGTGCTCGAACGCCTGAGAGACCTCGATGAGGTCGCTTATGTCCGCTTCGCCTCGGTGGTCAGGCAGTTCACCAGCATCGCGGATTTCGTGGGCGAGTTGGCCCGTCTCGCGGAGCAGCGGACGATTGAAGAGGGTCCGGGTGCCGATGAGGCCTTGCTGTCGCGATGAACACGCTACCTGAACAGATTCGCAAGCGGGACGGCCGCGTCGTCGTCTTCGAGCCCGAGAAGATTCGCGTCGTCCTCGACCGGGCGGTGGCATCCGTCCGCGTGCGCGATGCTGCGCTCGTCGAGGGTCTGGTGGATCGTGTCCTTGAAGGGGTTCGTGACCGGGCTCCCGAGCCGCCACGCGTGCCGGCCGTCGAACTGGTCCAGGCCTGTATCGAGGAGGTGCTCGCCGCCGAGGCCCTCGAGCCGGTGGCACGGGCCTTCAGCCTGTACCACGCCCGCAGGGCCCGGATTCGTGAGACCAAGACGGCCCTGTTGCAGACCGTGGAGGACATCCTCACGGGGGCTGGCCACGAAGACGCCGAGGGCGGCGCCACGACGGCCGGGGGCAAGATGTGGCGAATCGGGATGGCGGCTTCCCGTGATTTCTACCTGAAGCGTCTCTTGCCGGAGGAAGTGGCCGACGCCCACGTTCGGGGTGATCTGCACGTCCACGACCTGGACCACTACGCCAAGACCTTCAATTCGATGGTCCTGCCGGTCGAGGACCTGCTGCGCGAGGGCTTCCGGACAGGCACGGGCTCGGTCCGACCACCGCGTCGGGTGGCGTCGGCCCTCGGCCAGGTCAGTCTGTTGTTCCAGGCCGTCCAGGACGAGATCTTCGGCGGCATGCTGGCGGACGATCTGGACGGCGTCCTCGCGCGCCTGTTGCCCGACGAAGTCCCCGGCCCCGCCCTTGACCAGGCCTTAGAAGCCTTCCTCCATGCGTGCAACACGGCTCCGGCCAGGGGCTCGGGCCCGGTGCCCTATGCCTCGGTCTCCGATGGCCTTGACGTCACACCCCTCGGGCGCCGTTGCACCGAGGCCCTGCTGGCTGCCCTCGCCCGCGGCATCGGTCGCGGCGAACCGGCCCTCTTTCCGAATGTGGTTTTCAAGGTGGCGCGTGGCATCAACCGGGACCCCGGCGATCCCAACCACGACCTGCTGCAACTGGCCGCCGCTGTTGCCGGTCAGCGCCTGATGCCGACGTTCGTCTTCTGTGATGCCCCGGCCAATGCGGCCTCGGGTGCGCGCAGTGCCTATCTCTCGGGTTGTGCCCGCGTGCCCGGTACGCCGGCGCGTGGCCGCGTGGCGCACCTGGCCACCGTCTCGATCAATCTGCCGCGTCTGGTCTTGAAGGCCAGGCGTGGTCCCCTCGGCTTCGATGCGTTGCTGGAGCAGCGGGTGGATCTGGCCGTGCGCAGCCTGGAGCACAGGCTCGAGACCCTCGAGCGCCTCGGGTCCGGGGACTTTCCCTTTCTGGCCGGCCGGATGCCCGGTGGACCGGTGGGTGGCGTTTCTGCCCTGCTTCGCAGTGGTGCCCTGGTCATGGGTTTCATGGGGCTGGCAGAGGCCCTGCTGCTCGAGACGGGAAGCCATCACGGGACTTCGGATGAGGCCCA
>JAYKIS010000041.1:0-34491 GCA_035286125.1 Candidatus Sericytochromatia bacterium | reverse complement strand
CGCCACCCTGAGGGGGGCCACCCCCCGCTCGTAGGCCCGGGCGTCCCGACCCGTCGCCACCCTGAGGGCGGCCAACCACCGCTCGAAGGCCCGGGCGTCCAGACCCGTCGCCACCCTGAGGGCGGCCAACCACCGCTCGAAGGCCCGGGCGTCCAGACCCACCGCCACCCCGAGGGGGGCCAGCCACCTCTCGAAGGCCCGCGCGTCCACACCCACCGCCACCCGGAAGGCGGCCAGCCCATCCCGGACCCCAAGCCCGTCCACAAGGATTTTCTCGGGAAGAGGGAAGACTGACAGGCGCCATGCAGGTCGCGCCTTGCCTCAGGCGCGGTCCCACAGGTAGGCGACGAGCCGCTCGGTGACAGGGTGGCCCAGCAGGTCCTCGATGCCGAGATGAACCGGTGTAGGGTTGCATTCCAGCAGATACCACTTGTCGTCTGCCGTCCGGATCAGGTCCATGCCGCAGTAGGGCATGCCCGTGACCTTGGCGGCCTTCAGGCACAGCCGACGGACGCTTTCGGGCAGGCGCAGGCTGGTGAAGCCGTCTTCGTTGCCTCGGTAGTCCAGAGCCCGGGTCCTGATGTGCGCGGCCGAGACCACAGCGTTGCCGACCACGCAGACCCGGACATTGTCCCCATGGATATGTTCCTGGAAGATGACGGGCGCGTTGCGCAACAGCTCCAGGCGTTCGGGTTGCAGATCCTCGGGCCCCAGCGCCCGACAGAAGGCGCCACCCGACACCGGTTTGTAGACCACCCGGCCACGGGCGGCGGCAAAGGCCACGACGTCTTCCGGCCGGTTGGTCACGAGCGTGGCAGGCAGGGGCAGGCCGGCCCGCCGCAACATGGCCAGTTGCAAGGGTTTCAGGATGTGCTGATCGAGCGTCTCCACGGGGTTCACGACCGTGCCGCCGCCCAGGGTCACGCTGCGGATCCACGACGACACCGTGGCATACATCTCGCGCTGCGCCAGGTAGCACGCACGCCAATCCTGGAAGAGATCGAAGTCGCCGTCGGGCATCCGGAAGACCGGAAAGCTGAGAAACAGGGCGCGCAGGTGCCAGACCTTGACCTCGCGGACATTCACGCCATCCAACCGCACCTCGCCGTCCTCGAGGCTGAGGGATGTGTGCTCCGGATAGCGCGAGTTGTCGAGCCACACGACGTCCCCACCCCGATCGCGGATGAGCGCGGCCATCCGAAGCAGCGTCGGATCGGCGCTTCCGCCGATGAGGCCGATGGTCTTCACCGGGATCCTGCCGCCCCCGGCGTATAGAAGTCGAAGTTGCCCAACCCGACGAACAAGTCGCCGCCAATCAGTCGGGAGCTGCCAAGGCCCTGCACCATGTACTGCTCGTTGGCCGGGTCGTCTTGCAGGGCGCGGGCATGAAGGATTCGGTCCTCGGCCTCATCCGCTGCATGGCCATTTCCGGAGTCTCGCTGCCTGGGCGTGTGGTGTCGCTTGGAAGGCTGGTTCATCCCGCGTCATGTACCCGACCTGCCAGGGCCCTCTGCGTCACGGGCAGGTTGTCGCCTTGGCTAATCATTCCTTAACATGGGTTCCGTGCACGACCCACTCCGTTTTCATCACTTGATCCCCGTTGCCCTGTTGGCCCTTTCGGCTTGCGGCCGCCTGCCGTTGCCGGCTACTCCGGCCACGGCTGCCGCCACCACGGTAGCGACCGCCGGGTCGCCCCGCTGGATCGTCGCTGCCGGGCCCGATGGTCTCTCGCGCCAGGCGCTGGATGCCGCAGGGGCCAAGGTGATCGACCGGATTCCTGCCTTGGGCGTGGTGGTGGTCCGCGGCGACGATCCCGCCCTGTCCCGGCGCCTCGCGGGGCTTCCGGGCGTCCGCTGGGTCGAGGCCGATGGCCCGATGCAGGCGGTTGGCGGGCGCCATTTCCGTGGCCTCGCGCTGCTTGCGGGAGACGACCTGCTGCCGCGCTTGTGGGGCATGGAGACCATCGGGGCGCGGCGTGTCTGGGCCACGACCCCCGGGGACCGCGCCCTCAAGGTGGCCGTCGTCGACACGGGGATCGACGCCCGCCACGCGGACTTCTCCGGTCGCGTCGAGGCCGGACGCGACTGCATCAACGGCGATGACGATCCGGACGATGACGACGGCCATGGCACGCATTGCGCGGGCACGGTCGCGGCGGGCCTCGGCAACGGCGGAGTCGTGGGCGTCGCGCCCGGCGTCACCTTGCTGTCCGTCAAGGTTCTGGATGGCGAGGGTGGCGGCTCCTTCGTCAGCGTGTCCGCGGGCATCGTCGATGCGGCCGACCGGGGTGCACGCGTGATATCCCTCAGCCTGAGTTCCCCCAGGACCTCGAAGCTGCTCGAGGAGGCCGTCGCCCACGCCACCGCCAAGGGCGCCTTGCTGGTCGCGGCGTCCGGCAACGCCGGCTCCACGGCACCGGCCTACCCGGCCGCCCTGCCGCAGGTCATGGCCGTCGGCGCCGTCCGCCGGGGCGACATGCCGGCTTACTTCTCGAATACGGGCAAGCACCTGTCGGTGGCGGCCCCCGGCGTGGACATCCTGTCGACCGTCCCCGGCGGCGGCTGGGAGAGCCTGGACGGCACGTCCATGGCTTGCCCCCACGTGGCGGGATTGGCTGCTCTGGTTTTCAGCCGCCGGCCTGCCTGGACGGCGGCCCAGGTGCGACGCCGCATCGAGGCCACGGCCGTGGACATCGGCCCCAAGGGCTTTGACGAACGCTTCGGGCACGGCCGCATCGACGTGGCCGAGGCCCTCCGCTGACCCCCCGTCCCTGACGCAAGGAGAACCCTGACACGATGGATGCGACGATGGCCCGGGCACCCGGGGCCCTGACGGCGGGTAGCCTGACGTTCTCCCCCCTGGCGTGGGGCATGTGGCGGTTTGCCGGCCAGGAACCTGCCCGCGCCAGGGCCTTGGTCGAGGCGGCCTTCGAGGCCGGCATCACGCTTTTCGACACGGCGGACATCTACGGTTTCGGCGGTGAGGGCTTCGGGGCCGCGGAAGCCTTGCTGGGCCGGGTGTTCCGCGAGGCCCCGGGCCTTCGGGACCGGATGGTGCTGGCGTCCAAGGGCGGCATCTGCCCGCCCGTCCCTTATGATTCCAGCGCGGCTTACCTTACGGCGGCTTGCGAGGCGTCGCTGGCACGCTTGGGTGTCGCGCACCTGGACCTCTACCAGATTCACCGCCCGGACCTGCTGGCCCATCCGGCCGAGGTGGCCGGTGCCCTCGAGGCCTTGCGCGCGGCCGGCAAGATTCGCGAAGTTGGCGTGTCCAACTACACGGCGGCCCAGACGGCTGCCCTGCAGGCCCACCTTTCCTTCCCGCTCGTGACCCACCAGCCCGAGTTCTCGCCGTTGGCGACGGCACCCCTCGAGGACGGCATCCTCGACCAGGCCCTCGAGCGGGGCATGCGCGTGCTTGCCTGGTCGCCACTGGGCGGTGGCCGCCTGGGCGGGCCATCGGAGGACCCCCGGGTGCAGCGGGTGCAGGCTGCGCTGGACCGGATCGCCGAGCGCGAGGGTGTCTCGCGGACGGCCGTGGCCTATGCTTGGATCATGGCGCATCCGTCGCGGGCCGTGCCCATCGTCGGCTCGCAGGACCCCGCCCGTATCCGCGAAGCCGCGGACGCCCTCAAGGTCCGTTTCGACCGGACGGATTGGTATGCCATCCTCGTGGCTTCCCGCGGGGTGCCGATGCCATGAGCGATCGCCTGCCCCCGTGCGAGGTCTCATGGTTCGGCGCGCTTTGCGACGATGACTACGAGTTCCTGGGCGTTCCCGACCCGGCGCTGCGCTCCAGTTGGGAGCATTGTCGCCAGTTGGTGCTGATGGCCCAGAAGGGCGGCTTCGACAACATCCTGCTCCCTTCGGGCTACCAGCTGGGCATCGACACCACGGCCTTCGCAGCCGCGGTCGCCCCGCTGGTCGACCGCATGCGGCTCTTGGTCGCCGTGCGCTGCGGCGAGGCCTGGCCGCCCCAGCTGGCACGCCAGCTGGCCACGCTCGACCAGCTCCTGGGAGGGCGACTGACCATCAACATCATTTCCAGCGACCTGCCCGGCGAGACGCTCGACTCCGCCCCGCGCTACCGCCGGACCGTCGAGGTCATGACCATCCTGAAGACCCTGCTCTCCGGCCAGTCGCTCGACCACGAGGGCGAGTTCTACAAGCTGCGGGTCGATCCGCCGCGCGTCGGCACCGTCTCCGGCCAGTGCCCGCC
This sequence comes from Candidatus Sericytochromatia bacterium, assembly GCA_035286125.1. Taxonomy (GTDB): domain Bacteria; phylum Cyanobacteriota; class Sericytochromatia; order S15B-MN24; family VGJW01; genus VGJW01. Next base: position 30,273 of record JAYKIS010000041.1, on the reverse strand, counting down.
GCTCTACTTCGGCGGCTTGTCGCCGGCGGCGCGCGATGCTGCGGCGCGAGCCGCCGACGTCTACCTGATGTGGCCCGACAGGTTGGATGCCGTGGCCGGGGTCGTCCGTGACATGAGGCAGCGCGCCGCTGCCTATGGCCGGACGCTGCGCTTCGGCTACCGCACGCACGTCATTGTCCGCGAGACCGAAGCCGAGGCCCGCCGGGCCGCGACCCGCCTGCTTTCCCGCCTGGATGCCGCGCAGGGCGAGGCTATCCGTGCCCGTTCCCTCGATGCCGGGTCCCTGGGCGTCTCCCAGCAGTCGGCCCTTCGGGACTCGGCCGACGACGACGGCTTCGTCGAGCCCAACTTGTGGACCGGTATCGGTCGGGCGCGCTCGGGTTGCGGGGCGGCCATCGTGGGCGATCCCGACCAGGTCCTGGCCAAACTTCAGGCCTATCGGGAAGTGGGCATGGAGGCCTTTGTGCTTTCGGGCTACCCGCACGCGGCCGAAGGTGACCTGTTCGCGCGGCATGTCCTGCCGCGATTGGAACACGGCCCCCTGCGCCTCGATGCGCCCTCGCCGGCGGCGGCGCTGGCGTGACGACGAGCCAGGATCAACCGGCCCTTGCGGATGTGCCGGCCGTCGCCCCCGCGGCCTCGCGCCTGCGCTGGTGGGTGCTGGGACTGGTCTTCGTGGCCGGGACGCTCAACTACATCGACCGGCAGATGATCGCCATCCTGAAGCCCATGCTCCAGGGGCAGTTCGGTTGGACGGATCAGCAATATGGTCACCTGGGCACGCTGTTCCAGGCCTCGGCTGCCCTGACCTACATGGGTATCGGCTGGGTCATCGACAAGGTGGGCCTGCGGCGGGGCTACGCCGCGGGCGTGGCCCTCTGGAGCGCGGCGTGCATGGCCCATGGCGCGGCCATGCGTCTGGGTCATTTCTTGCTGGCCCGGGTGGTGCTGGCCGCGGCCGAGGCCGTGCAGACCCCTGCTTCCATGAAGGCCATTGCCGAGTGGTTTCCCGTCCGGCAGCAGACACTGGCGGTGGGCCTCGTCAATACATCGTCGAATATCGGCGCCATCATCGCACCCCTGATTGTCCCGGCCGTCGCCCTGGCCTTCGGGTGGCGAGCGGCTTTCGTCGCGACGGGGGCGCTGGGCTTCGTGTGGCTGTTGGGCTGGCTGCTCGTCCCGGCGCGCGCCGCTGCGGCGCCGTTGCCCGATCCTGACCCTGCACCGGAGGCGCCTGCTCCTGCGGACGCTTCGTGGCGCGTCTTGCTGAGACTGCCCGACACATGGGCCGTGATGGCCGCCAAGGCCCTGACGGACATGGTCTGGTGGTTCCTGTTGTTCTGGGCCCCCGACTTCCTGCACCGGCAGTTCCATCTGGACATGAAGCAGGCAGGGCCGCCTCTGGCCGTCATCTACGGCATGGCGGCCCTGGGTGCCGTTTCGGGCGGCTTGCTCACGACGGCGCTGCTCCGTCGTGGCCTGCCGGGCCTGCGCGCGCGAAAGCTCGCGATGCTGGCCTATGCTTGCCTGATCGTGCCGTTGCCCCTCGCGCTGCGCGTCACCGACCCGTGGCTGGCCGTCCTGTTCATCGGCGGGGCGCTCTTCGCCCACCAGGGTTTCTCGACCAACCTCTTTGCCCTCGCCGTCGATCGTTTCCAGGCAGCCCGCGTGGCTTCCGTCATCAGCCTGGGGGCCCTGTGCGGCAATGCCAGCGGCATGCTGATGCTCGAGGCCACGGGATGGGTGCTGACCCACCTGCATACCTACATGCCGATGTTTGCGACCAGTGCCATCGTGTACCTGCTGGCGACCGGAGTCGTGCACCTCCTGATGGGGCGCCGGGAAGGCACGCAGCAGGCCTGAGGGCCCAGCCTGGCGAACGTCGCCCCCGGTCCCGTCAGCGTGGGACCAGCCAGCCCAGCACCGCACCCATCAGTCCGAAGTTCAGCACGTCACTGCCGACCTCGAGCAGCCAGACCCGAAAGCCCTGTCCTGCGAAGAGCCGATGCCCGAGCGATGGGGCTGCCGCCACCCCGATGCCCAGGGCCAGTCCCCAGGCGAGGCCCTGCAACGGTCCCCGTGCCTCGATGGCCGCGAGCGTCCGTTCGAGCACCGTCGCCTGGACCACGATGCTGGCCAGCGTCGTACCGAACAGCACCCCCATGCCGGGCCCGCCCTCGCCGGGTTTCTGGTCCCCCTTGCCCATCGCCCGCCACCACAGCGGAAAGAAGGCAAACGGACTGAACCACAGGAAACCGGCGATGAAGCACACGAGGCTGGCGACTCCGATCGCGCCGAAGGGCAGGTGGACGAGAGGTTCCAGGTTCGGGCTCCTTGTCAGGACAGCCTGCGGGCCGCACCCGCAAGCACATCGGGAATCTGATCCGTCACCGCGCGGCCGTGGCCGACGGCCAGCCAGGCCAGATCCTTGCGGCCGGCCTGTTCGCGGAACCAAGTGGCCAACTCGCCCGGCCTGCGAACAAGGGCCAGCCGGGCCACGGGCGTGACCCCGAAGCCGCCGGTGCTGCCCAGCAACCTGCCGATGAGGCCTTTCAGGCCCTTGCCGTGGGGGATGTTGAACACCAGATCCGAGAAGTAGAGGCCCGGCCCACGCTCGTCACGAATCTCGTAGACCAGGTCCAGGTTCCGGGTGCCATGGGGCGCGTGCGCCTTGATCCCGAGCGGGGGCAGTTCGTCCTCGACGTTGCCATCCACGGGCACGATGCCGTCATGGATGCGCGCGCGGCAAGCCCGGGGCGCAAGGAACCGGGCTTCCGGGTACCGGGTCCGCATGTCGGGTTCGTCGGACCAGTGCCAAGGGTTCGTGACGACCACGAACGCGGGCGTCCCGAGGGCTTCCAGATCGCCCGGACCAAAGTCCTCGAGCCACATCCCACCGAAGACGACCAGGCGGCCGTCCTCGAGGCGGTGAATCAGCATGGACCGCGCCATCGAAGCGTCGACCGGCCTGCCGGTGACGAGGGTGGTGCGGGGCCCGAGGGCCGTGACGGAGGATGCCATGCGCCTCTTCATACCCCCAATCCGAGACCGGGTGCCTCGCGCCAGACTGGACCGTCACGAAAGACACACGTGCCGGGTTCGCAGGCGTGACGGACGGATGGACGCTGTCGGCACGGTCGTGATACGGTTCGGCGTCCCCAGTTCCCATCGGAGGTCCGGCGCCTTGAGAGCCATGTCGTTGTTGCTTTCCGTCAGCGTGCTTGCCTTGGCCGTGACGGGTTGCTCCCAGATTCGCTATGCCGTCGAGGATTCGGATGTTCCCGTGGCCTTCGGCCAGGGTAAGGACCGGCCGATCGGCGCCGAATCCCGCCAGTGGTTCGGGGTGGCCAGCCTGATCAACTGGAACGATCAGTTCGCGGCACTGGGCAAGCCCATGCCGGCGGCCTTGGCCAAGGTCCAGCGCAAGGCCGGGGCTGCCGGTGGCGTCGTCGTGTCCAGGATTGATGAGGAACAAGGCGTGCTGGACTTCGCATTCACGGCATTGTCCAGCGCCCTGAACACCGTGACGTTTGGCGCGTCCACCGTCGTGGTGAGTGGTTCCCGTACCGCAACAGTCAAGGCATCGGAGGCCAAGTGATGCGTACCGCCCGAATCCTTTCGACCGCTCTGGTCGCGTCGCTCCTGTTGGCGGGCTGCCAGCGCCTCGCCATCGACAGCAAGGAAGTCCCTGCGAACAAGGTCTACTTCACCACGCTGAAGGGCGCCAAGGTCCTGGGCACCATCGAGGAAACACAGACGGCCACGTGGCTTTTCTGGGGGCTCGTCCCTGCGGCCCAGCCCGATGCGGCACAGGCGCTCAATGCCTATCTCAAGGGCAACCAACGCATCCAGAACCTCGAGATCCGCACCGAGCAGTCAGTCGTGGACGGCGTGATCAGTACCTTGACGCTGGGCCTCTACACCCAGCGCAGCGTCATCTACTCGGGCGAAGTCGTCCAGTAGGCGGGAACTTACCGAGGGCCGGCGGGGCGGACAGTCCTTGCCGGCCCTCGCTGCTTGTCCGCGCAGTCCGCGGCCATCAGGTGCTCATCGGGCTTGGATCCACGGCCTGCCGGGATGCCCCCACGGACGACCCTCGGCGCGGGCGGTGAATGACCACGAGGTGACGCTCGGCGCTTGCGCCGTCCCGGTGCGTATGGCCACGACGTGGAAGCCCGGGCGGAGATCGTAGGGGCCCGACGCGCAGCCCCCCTGGGCACGGTCGACGAGGCGAACCGGCTTGAAGTCCAGCCACATCCCGCTGCATGGCCGATCGAGCAGGGCCTCGAGGGTCACGGAACTCGGACCGACGATGGCGAGATCCCTCGGGGTGGTGGCGCTGGGTTCGGCCGGCCAGCCGTGCAACTTTGCAGCGAGGCTGACCTCGTCATCACTCCGGAAGACCGACTGCCTGCGAAGCAGCATGGGGTGGGTCCCGGGACCATTCACGCCCTCGTTGACCGTGAAGGCCATGGTGTAGCCCAGGCGACGCAGCAAGGGCAGGTGCGCGGCCTGGTGCCAGCCGAACGGGTAGGCAAAGGCAGTGACGGCCCGTCCGGTGAAACGCTCGAGCCGTCGCTTGGATGCACCCAATTCGCGTTCCATCCGTACGGCGAAGGCCCGGTCTGTCTCGCGCGGTCCCTTGAGCAGGCTCTCGTGGGTCATGCCGTGGCACTGGATATCGATCCCGGCACGCGCCATCTCCCCCAGTTGGGTCCACGACATCTTGCCCTTCGTGCCGATGCCGTCGGGATGAATGAAGAGCGTGGCCTTGGCCCCGTAGCGACGCAACAGCGGCCAGGCGCGGGTCCGGACCGTGATGTTCCCGTCATCGAAGGTCAGGCAGGCCGCGCGCTTGCCCCTGTTGCCGGGATGGGCGAGCCACGCCGGAATCTCGGAGGCTGCGAGGGTCACGATGCGTTCCCGCTGCAGGCGTTGCAACTGGGCCTCCAGCAGGCGGGGGGTCAGCGCGATGTAGTTGTCGGGCCGCGGTTGGACATGGTGGTAGCAGAAGACGGCCACGACGGGCGGTTGGTCAGGCTTTGCCGGGGGGAGTGGGTTTCCGGCCAAGGACAACAGGGCCAGGGCGAGTACCGGGATCACCCCCACACCATGCCCCGGAACCGAAGTTCCCACCGGGCCAGATCGGACTTGCCCACGGCCATTTCATCAAGTGTTGACCGAGTTTTGACGTCATGTGACGCGGCCAGGACCGATAGGACTGCCATGAAAACCGGACCTCTCGGATACGTCTCTGACCAACCCCGTGGCACGCTGGCCGCAGTGCCCCCGACAGGGGCGGCCCCTACGCCCTTGACCGGGGTGCCAACGGTCCGGACGGTCAGCCTGGATGCCATGGGCATCAAGGCCACGGCGCGCCTGGTGCAGCGGTTGGCTCTCCTTGCAGGAGAGGGCCAACCTGCGCCCGTACAGGCGGATGATGTCCGCAAGCACGAGATGGAGGCCCTCTCCAGGTCCATGGCGGATCGGGAACTCGCCCGCGGCAACGAACTGGTGGCCTGGCGCGCCCGGTTGTGGGCCGACCTTGCCGCGATGCGCAAGCGGGTCGAGGACCTCTGGGCCCATCACCAGAAGGGTGTCCGTGCCCGTGACCTGCGCCTCGAACAGGAGCAGACCGCCCAATTGGCCCTTCTTGCCGGTCAGGATGTCGACAGGGCCCGCCGGCGCCGATCTGCCGCCCCGATCGAGCGCACCTCCGGCCTTGTCCCCGCTCTTGCCGCAGGCCCTCAGCCTGCCGCGACGCCGTCGAACTGATAGCGTTCCTTCGGGTATCGGAACTGGAACATCTGCCGGGCTTCCTGAGGCGAGTGGGCCTGCAGGACCATCGTCAGCGAAGCTGACAGGGTGCCGTCGGCGGCGATCATCCTGTAGGTAATCCGATAGTTCTTGCGCACGGGGTGACCCTCCACGGATTGGAGCAGGGGAGGTCTGCGGACCCTGTTGCGGCTTGCCTTGGATGTTGCTGTCTTCTGGAACGAATGTTCCCCGCTTCGTCGGATTGCTAACGACGAAGGCCGTCTTGCCGTGCGTGCGACGCGTCAGACGACGGACCCTAGCGTTTGGGCGGGCCGGGGCGCAGCCTGCTGGGGCCCCCGATGGGCGTCGGTTCGGGGGTCGGTTGCGTCATGAGCACCGTCGCATGGGACTCGCGCAGCATCTTGTCACCCCAGAGCTTGACCGAGGCCACGACGTTGGGGGTCATCAGCGCGATGACGGCAAAGCCGATGCTGGGCTTCACGGCCGTCACCAGCTCGAGGATGTTCTGGACCGTCGGAATGGCCCGGTTGAGGATGCCCAGGCCAAAGTCCACCATCAGCATCACCATCGTGGCGGGCATGGCGACCTGGATGGTGATGAGAAAGAAATTGATGACCAGCTTGCCCATCTGCTCCCAGACTTCGGCCGTCAGCTGGAACCCACCGAGGGGGATGACCTCGAAGCTCTGGTAGAACCCCTGCACCAGCCACAGGTGCCCGCCCAGCGCCAGCAAGGCCGTCTGCGCCAGATAGAAGAACAGGTTGCCGACCGCCGTCGTCTGCGTTCGAAGCATGGGGTTCAGCGTCGTCATCATCGACAGGCTCGTCTGCTGTGCCACCAGTTCGCCGGCTGCCTGGAAGGCCTGGAACATCACCATCGCCGCGTAGCCGAAGAGCACGCCCGTCGCGACCTCGATGACCAGCGCCAGCAGGAACGGCAGCAGTTGGCTCGGGACCTCGGGGGCCCGGGGCATGCTCGACCAGTAGGCAAAGGTCAGCACCAGCGCGAGGGCCGCGCGACCCGTCGCCGGCACGGCCTTGGCCCCGAGGATGGGTGCCTGCCCCATCATGCCGCCGGCCCTCGCGAGCATCAGCAGGAAGACCGGCATGGCCTGGCCCAGCAGCTCGAGCGCCGCCGTGCGCCAGACCTCTCCCATCATGTCGGTCTAGCGTCCCAGCAACTCGGGAATCGAGCTCCAGAGGCGGTTGATGTAGCCCACCATCGTGGCCATCAGCCACGGCCCCACCGCCAGGATGACGCCGAAGACCGCAAGGGTCTTGGGCACGAACGAGAGTGTCTGCTCCTGGATGCTGGTGATGGTTTGCAGCAGCGCCACGATGAAGCCCACCACGAGGCTGGTCAGCACGATGGGCGCCGACAGCAGCAGCACGAAGATGATCGCCTGGCTGACGACGTGGATGACGGTCGTGTCGCTCACGGGGACCTACTTGAAGGAGGTGATGATGGCCTGAGCCACCAGGTGCCAGCCGTTCGCCAGCGAGAACACCAGGATCTTGAAGGCCGTCGAGATCATCTGGGGCGGCAGCATGCTCATGCCGAGCGCCATCAGGACGTTGGCCACGACCAGGTCGATGACGAGGAACGGCACGTAGATGATGAAACCTATCTTGAATGCCGTCGTCAGCTCGCTGATCATGAACGACGGTATGGCCACCAGCAGCGGCACGTCCTCGCGTCGTTCCGGGACCGGTTGCTTCGTGACGCGCAGGAAGAATGCCAGTTCCTGCTCGTTCGTCTGGCGCATCATGAACGCGTGCATCGGCGCGATGGCGCGGCTTATGGCCGTGGGCTGGTCGATTCTTCGGGCGAGGTAGGGCTGTACGGCATCGCGATCGATCGACGACCAGACCGGGTTCATGGTGTAGAGGGCGAGGAACAGCGCCAGCCCGAGCATCACGGGGTTGGGCGGGATCGTCTGGGTGCCCATCGCCTGCCGCAGGAAGCCCAGGACGATGATCGTCCGCATGAAACTGGTCGTCATGATGACGATGAAGGGCAGCACCGTCAGCAGGGCCAATGCGAAGATCAGTTGCATCGGCGTTGTCAGGCCCGGATTGTCGATCGGGGCCCGCAGGTCCACCACCGACAGCAGGCGGTTGGCCTCCTGGCTCAGCCCCGCAAGCGGGGGCAAGGTCAGGGTCATCACGATTGCGGGTCCTCCTGCTGGCGTGCCAGGACGTCGGCAAAGCTGCCGTCCCCCGCCTGCGGCGTGTCGACGGCAGGGTCGCCCACCACGCCGATGCGATCGAAGCCATTGGGGCCCATGCCGACGAGCCAGCGCTGGCCTTCGACCGAGACCACCAGGAGCGCCCGCTGCGGATCCACGGGCAGCCTGTCCTCGATACGGATGATGTCACGACGGACGCCGACGCCCAGCGAGGCCGCGAGGCGCCCCTTGCCCAGACGGTTGGCCAGCCACCCGAGGCCGGCCAGGGCCCCGCAGACCAGGACGAGGTTGAGCAGGAACTGACCGATCGGAAAGTCAGGCGCTGTGGGCGTCGCGAGGGGGGCCACGGTCGCGACGGCTTCGGGCATGGGCGTCAGGGCGGCGGCCAGCAGGACCATCACGAGGCCATCCCGGCCAGGTCGGCCCCCAGGATGCGGGTCAGCCGCACGCCAAAGTTGGCGCCCAGCACGACAATCTCGCCCTCGGCGACGTGGCGGCCGGACGCATACAGATGCACGGGCTCGCCGGCGAGCTGGTCGAGCTCGATGACACTGCCCTCGACCAGTTTCATGACCTCGCGCAGCGGCAGGCTGGTCCGGCCCAGCTCGACCGTGACCGTCAGCCGGATGTCCCTCATCAGGGACAGGTTGTGTCGGGCCGGGTCGCCGTCGCCGGGCTGGTGCGCGAGCGGGGCCAGCCGCACCTTGCTGTAGCCCTGTGTGGGGTCTTCGGTCATGGGATTACCCTCCGCGCAGGGACGCCACGGTCCCCGGTTCCAACGCAAGCACCTTGATGGCGACGTGGTCCTCGTACTGCGCCGGCTTGGCCCGGCCAACCGCGCGGCCGTTGATGCACAGCGTGACCGATCCGTCCTGCGCACGGGGCAGTTCGAGCAGCGAGCCCTCCTCGAGCGTGATCCAGTCCGCGAGGGAGACATCGACGCTGCCGAGGCTGGCCGTGATCTGGACATAAACCCCGGCCAACTGGCCAAGGGCCTGGTCGAAGGACGTGTCGAAGGTCGGCTGGCGCCGCGACAGCAGGTTGACCACCGCCGGTTCGCCAGCCGGAGTGTCGTTCGGCTGGTCCGGAATGTCCGCCTTGCCTGCTTCACCCGTCAGCCCCATCTGCTGGATGGTCGCGGCCAGATCGCGCCCGAAGCCCGCCGCAAGCTGCTCGGTCTCGCCTTCGAGCGCGCTGAAGTCCAACTCGGGCGGTTCCGATTGGGGCAGTTCGGGAATCGCGACCTTCATGTCGGGTTCGCGATCAGGGGCCTTGGGATCACTGTAGGCCACCGTGAAGTCCCCGCGGCCCATGAACAGGCTGCCCAGTGCCACGATGCAGGCACCGGCGACGAAGCCGTGGCTCATGGCCCTGTCGGGATCGGCCACGAACCCCAGGGCAGTGCGGACGGCCCTGACGGCCGGCATCGAGCTGCCGACAGGCCCGAAGACCGAGACGAGCAACACCCCTGTCAGCCACGAGGCCGCGAAGCCCAGGCACCAGCCGTAGTAGTAGCCGATCAGGCCACGCAGGGCCGGCCACAGCGCGGCGGTCCCGAAGGGCTCTTGACGGGGGTCGAACAGCTCCTTGCGCAACAGCGACGCGATGAGGCCACCCAGCCCGAAGGCCGATGCCATGCCGACCGTCGCCCACAGGGCTCCGCGCCATGTGCCCTCCCCGGAAACCCACCGCGCAAAGGCACGGGTCGGCACGGGGGCCATCTCGGGTGCCTCGCGCAGCAGCCAGCGGGCGGCCAGTTGCAGCCAGCCACGGGGCGTCTCGAGCGGGTTGTGCGAAAGCGTCAGCCCCCATCGGGCGGACAGCCCCCACAGCAGGAGGAGCGCCAGCAGGCCCATTACGACGGAAACCACGGCCCCCTTCCACCACGCGGGCGGCACGAGGACGACGCGTGGCAGGCGTCGCCGGTACCACAGGTGATGGGCCAGAGCCGCCGCAAGTCCCGCCACCGCGACGCCCCAGAAGCCAAGCAACAACCAGTTGAGGCTGGCCTTGCCCCGCGTGATGAGGCTCATCACGAGGAAGATCGGGTAGAGGCCCACCACCAGCGGCAACCATTGTCCCTGAAGGGGGACACGGACTTCGGCGCGCTTCCGGGCCATCAGTCGTCCCTCTCCAGACGCACGACCTGCACCGCCCGGCGCAAGCCGTCGGGCGTCGTTCCGGGGCTGACCCTGATGGTTGCACCGCCTACATCAGCCGACAGGGGCGCGACCACCAACTGGTCGAGCACCAGCAGATCGTCACGCTCCAGGTTCTGCAACTCGGCCAGCGTCAGCGTGGTGCTGCCCAGCGTGACGAGCACGCGCACGGGTGTTTCACCAAGCTGGGCCAGCCTGCCTGAAGCGGCCGAGTCGTCCCGCGTTTGCCATGTCAGCTCGGCCACGGCCTCCATGGCCTCGTCGAGGGGGGAGATCAGCGGCTGGGGCAGGGCCACCACGAGGCGTGCCGTGGCCCGACCCGAGGTCCGGATGCGGAAGGAAGTGCAGATCATGGGTGTCGCGGGCGCGAGCCCGGGCACGACCTCTTGCAGTTCCTCGAGCGTGGGAGCTTCCGGAAAGGTTCCCAACTGTCCCTCGAAGGCCGCGATCTCGGCCCACGCCTGGCTGTGCAGGTCCGCGACGCGGGCGAGCAGGTTATCGACGATGCCGATGGCCTCGTCGTCCAGATCCTCGTTGTCGTTGCCGCCCAACATGGCCTGGACCCCGGCCATCGGCAGCAGGAAGAGCACGCCACCTGCCTGTTCCGTGAACTGGTAGATGCCCCAGAAGGCTTCCTGACCGTGTCGCTCCGCCATGGTTGCGTAGGGCAGCATCTCGAGCCCGGATACCGTCCATTCGAGCTGCGGCAGGCCTGTTTCGGGAACTTGGCCGAATTCGTCCGGCTCGGGGGGCATGCGCAGCACATCCGCCATCTGCATCCCCAGGTGGTAGAGGGCGCGGAAGAGGGCGGGCTGTAGGGCGGGTGCCTGCGGCTCCATCGATTCCCACTATGCCGCAGGACACCACGCAATTCGGTGACAGGCGTGGCATCCCGCCACGCTCCCGGACGTTACCGGACGAGGTTGTTGACGTCGTCGATCAGGGCGTTGCCGACCTGGATGATCTTGACGCTGGCCGTGAAGGACTTCTGTGCGATGGTCATCTCGGGCAGCGTCGTGTTGACCGAACTGTTCGAGGCCTCGAGTCGGCGGCCCAGCACCTGGGTGCCGTCGAAGCCCACGTCGAGGGTGTCCGCGGTATTGCCCGCCCCGGCGGTCGGCGCGTTCCGGGTCGGTACACGGCTGCCGGCGGCACCAAGGAAGAGATCCCCGCCCGCCGCAGGTGTCCACGAGAAGAGCGAGCCCGAGGAGGTCCTGGCCAGTCCTTCGCGCGACTGGAATTTGGCGAGCGCCACGAAGACTGGTGTCTTGTTGCCGGCCTTGTCGGTCGTGACGTCGCCGTTCACGAGCAAGCCGCCGCGTTCATCGAAGCGGATGGTCTCATCGGAAATGTTGGTGTTGCGGGCCAGTGCCGCGTCGCTGGAGATGACCTGGTCGACCTCGATGGGCTTGAACAGATAGCTCTGGAAAGCCGGGCTGGTGGCCGGTTCGCCGTTCGTCAGGCTCGTGAAGTCGGAGATCTTGGCGTCATCGCCGACGGGCGAGCGCCTGAAGGCCGGTGGATCCAGCGCGAAGCCGGGCAGGTTGGCCGCACCATCACGGTACGTGTTCTTCTCGCCCTGAATGCCCATCACGAACATGCCCTCCTGGTTGACCAGGCGGAATTTCCCCGAGGTCTGGGTGCCGGATTGGCCCTCGACGACGTAGTCGAGCCGGAAGCTGCCGTCGCGGGTGAAGACCAGGTCGTCCATGGTCGTGGGCGAGGGCGTCTTGGAGAGGATGAAGAAGCCCTCGCCGTTGATGCCCAGGTCCGTCTGGCGCGTGCTCTCCGCGAGCAGGCCCTGCGAGAAGTCCGTCTTGATGGCGCTGATGCGGCTGCCGCCCATCGGCATCGACATCGGGCTCAGGCCACCGAAGTCACCATCTTGCGGGGTAGCTCCGTACAGCGTCTGGGAAAGCACGTCGTCGAATTCGACGCGTTGCTGCTTGTAACCCGTCACGTTCGAGCCCGTGAGGTTGCCCGCAAGTACCTTGAGCCACTGGTCCATCGACTGGATGCTGTTGACGCCCGTCAGGCGAATGTCGCCCATGGAACACCTCGTCTCGTCGCGGGGGGAACTTCAAGTGCCGGGCCCATCGCCCGGAACGGTCATCAGGCCTCGACGGCCTCGACCTGATCCAGGCGGTACTCCTCGCCATTGACCCGGACGCGCGGCATCTGGTCAGGCCTGCTGAAGTCGAGGGACTCGACCCGGCCTTGAACGTAGTTGTCGCGGCCGACCTTGAGCGTGACCATCCGGTCGATGAGCGCCGTGGCGGCGTTCACGCGTTGGTTGGCGAGCGTCACTTCGTTCATCTGGCTCATCGAGATGGCGGCGTTGACCTGCGCGAATTGCGCAATCATGTCCGTCGCGTTCAGGGGTGCCTCGGGGTCCTGGTTGGTCAACTGGGCGACCAGCATCTTCAGGAAGCCGTCGGCCTGCTCCTGTGCGCTCACCACCGAGGTGGCACTGCCCGGCTTCTGCGGGGGCGGGGTATAGGCGATCGCCTGGACCTTGCGGCTGCTCATCGGCCAGTCTCCGTCTTCTCCGGGAACGCGAGGCCTCTGTACCCCGCCGAATCGGCAACCTATCACCGGCCTAACGGTTTCCGAATGAATCCTTGATGAAATCCCCGGGGTTTGCCGGGGGGCGGTGCGCGGTACAGTCCCCCCGTGCGGGCGCGTACCCTCGGCTTCATCGCCCTGGCGGCCATGACGATACTGTCCGGGCCGCCCCCTGCCATGGCCGGACGCAGCCGTGTCGCGTCGGACCCGTGGCAGGGCCTGGCCGACGACGAGCGTGTGGTGGACCGGATCGCGATGGCGGCCCGCAAGGGAGCCTTGCCGGCCGTCTCCGCCGCCAGGCCCCTGCCGCTCGTCTGGCGGCAAGCGCTGGGGATCATGGCGTCATCTCCCGCGGAACGCATGCTCCGCGCCCGACGCGTCGCGCGGCATTGGCCGGAGGACGGCCTGCCGAGCCTGCGCATCCTGCTTGGCCACGGCGAACCTGTCGTCAGGGAGCAGGCTGCTCACATCCTGGGCTACATGGCTGACGCCGGTGCCCCGCCCTTCCTGATGCTCCACGTTGCCGACCCGGTCGCGCGCGTTCGTGCCGCGATGCTGGCCGCGCTGGGCCGGACGGCTGCCAGGCGCGCACAGCGAAGCCTCGAGGCAGCCCTTGCGGATCCGGACCCCGGGGTCCGGCAGGTGGCACGAGAGGGGCTCGGGGGCATCGGGACCGGACGGGACGCCCTGATGAGGGCTGCTGGCCGGCTTCCTGTCGCGGAGCGCCTTGCGTGCTGGGCCGCGTTGTCGCGCCTGCCAGGGCGTCAGGACGGCAGGGCCCTGCAGGAATTGCTGTTCTCGCCTGCCGGCGTGGCTGCGTGGCGATCCGGGATTCCCGAGGTGCAAGTCATCCTCCGGGGCCTCGCCCGCCGGCTTGAACTGGACCAGATCGAGCAGTTGGCCGCCTTCGTCCACGCAAGCGATCCCCAGGTCCGACGCCTCGCCGTCGCGGTGCTGGAGGAGGCCCTGAACCCTGCTGTCGGTTCGGTCTTCACGGCCGCCTTGCAGGATAGCGACGAGGAGGTCCGTGGGCGCGCCGCCGCGGCGCTGGGGCGCCTGGGCGACCCTGTCGCGGTCCCGGCTCTGGTCGAGGGCTTGCTGAGGGGAGACTTGCGCTGGGCGGGTGCCGATCAGGCCCTTCTCGCCCTCTGGCGTCTCGAGGCCCGCAGCGTACTGCCTCGCCTGCGCGAGGCTGCACGACCGGCCGTGGGCGCCGTTCAGCCCGGCGTGCTCATCCTGCTGGGGCATTGGGGGACCGTTGCCGATCTGCCCTTGTTGGCGAGGCGCCTCGAGGACTCCGAGCCGTCCGTCCGACTGGCGGCCACCCGTGCCGTGGGCCTGATTCTCGACAAGTCCTCCCTCCCGGCCTGTCCAGCACCCCCCGCGGCGGCGCTGGGGACGGACGCCCTCCTGGCGCCCGGGACCCAGGCCGGCCGACCGGATTGTCCCCAGCATCATGTCTTGCCGGCCCTTGCCGATACGGATGCTGCCGTTGCCCTTGCCGGACTCGATGTCGTCCGTCGCCATCCTTCCGCATGGCTCGTACCTGACGTCGTCCGTCTGGCCACGGGGCCCGGGCGGACCGTTCGGAACGCGGCCTTGCCCACGCTCGCGGCGCTCGGTGTACCGGGCCTCGAGGGGCGCCTGCTTCCCGAGGTCGAGGCGGGCATGCCTGCCGCCCTCGAGGCCGCCTGGATCCTGGGTGGGCCGCTCGGTGACTTGGCGCGGGACGTCGCCATGGCCTCCCGGGATGCCGCCTTGCGTGGCCGTTGGCTGGCCCGTCTCGAGGGCGGTGGCGGCGGAGCATTCCGGATGTCGGACGTGTCGGCGTTCCTGCGGGATCCCGATCCGGCCTTGCGGGCGCGGGCCGCGAGGCTTGCATGGCGGGGGGGCGTGCCCCGGGAACGCTGGCCCGGGCCGGACCAACTCGAACCCCTGTCGGCGGCCCGGCTCTGGGCCGGTGCCGCAAGCCTTCCGGGCAAGGCGGGGGCGGCTGCCCGCGGGCGCTGGCTGGGGGCGCTCAGCCATCCGGATCCCATCGTGCGCCTCGCCGCGACAGAGGCGCTTGGCGGCGTGCCCACGGCCGACATGCTCGGTCCATTGGGACTGCGGGCCCGGGATCGCGATCCGGAGGTGGCCCGTGCTGCCTGGCGCGCAGCGTTGCGCTGGACCGATCCGGGTTCGGAGCGCCTGGTTTCCGGGCTGATCTCCGGCGGTGGCGCGGCCGCTCGCGGTGTCCTCGATGCCTGTCCGGCAGACCATCCCCGCAGGGATGCATGGGTCCGGATCGGACGTGCCAGCGTGGATCCGAGGGTGCGCTGGGCTGCGGAACGTCTCGCGCGCCGCGTCGGTGAGCCGGCTTCCCGGGGGAACCCCTAGCCGCCGGGATTCGTCCATGCTCCGGGACTGGCCTGCTGGCACCGGGGATGGTGTCATGGCGGCGTCCCCTTCGCAGAGGTCGCCATCATGTCGCTGCTTGCCCTGGCCGTCAGCCTGGCCGCTGCTCCTGCCGAGACGCCGCCGCCCCGCACGAACCTGCCCTACGTGACTTCGGTCTCGGGCCCCGCGACGGTGCGCAAGGGCGAGACGGTCGTGGTCAAGGTCGAGGGGTCATGGCCGGATCCCTCGTGGTCCCTCGGACGCATCCACGTGCGCAGGGAGGGGCGCCGCGTCACGGTTGCCCTCGCCGGCGCCGCGCGGCGTGACGGCTTCTTTCCCATGGTGCTGGTACCCTTCACGGCGACAGCCTCGCTGCCCGTCCTTCCCCCGGGGACGTGGACCGTCGTGGCGGCCGGCAGGAACGAAGACGCGACATGCTCGCTGCACGTGCTCTCCGGCCACTAGGCTTACCCAGGAATTAACGTCAGTTTGGTCCATCTTGAACCGACAATCGAGGCAGGAGGGACGGGGGCATGACGCATACCAAGGGAACGTGGCTGGCAGGCCTTTGCCTCGCCATCACGCTTTCGGGTTGTGGCCGACCGGGCGTCCCGGCGTTGCCCGATCCGCTGGGTAGCAACGGTAGCCAGGCGCAGCCCCAGGCGCCCGTCGCGCACCTGCCGGCCGGTGTCGTCGCCACCTCGATCCGCGTGACGGCGCAGGACAGCCGGGTTGCCGTCGGCTCCAGCATCCGCATCCAGGTTCTCGTGCAGCTTTCCAACGGCCAGATCGTCAGCGATCCCTTGCTGTGCCGCTGGTCCGTGTCTGATCCCCAGGCCGCCACGGTCGATCGCACCGGCCTCGTGACCGGTCTCAACCCCCGGTCTGCCGTGGTCCGTGCCCAGGTTGGCGACGCGGTCGCCGAGGTGGCGCTCGATGTCGTGCCGACCGATCTGGTCTGGCAGCAGGTGACCTCGCCCGTCACGACCGACCTCTTCGCTGTCCGCATGCTCTCCCGCCAGGACGGCTGGGCTGTCGGTGCCCGCGGCACCATCCTCCGCTGGGTCAGCCAGCAGTGGGTCGTGCATCCCGGCGCCACCGATGCCGGTGTCACCCATCGCGGCATGTCCTTCTCCGACCCCGGCACCGGCTGGATCGTCGGTCATCGCGGCACCGAGGATCGTCCGCAGGGCGCCGTCGCCCTGGCCTTCGCCGGCCAGCAGTGGGTGCCGGTTCCCGTGCCGGCCACCGGCGGCCTTCGTGCCGTCGCCACCATCGATCGCGACCGGGCCTGGGCCGTGGGCGCCGATGCTTCGGGCCGCGCGCTCATCATGCGCTGGAACGGCCGCTCGTGGATTCAGGACACCTCCTGGACCGGCAAGGGTGCGCTCAACGCCATCCAGATGATGGGTTCCGAGGGCTGGGCTGTCGGCCGCGACGGCAACAATCCCCTTGTCCTTCACTTCGATGGCAGCCGCTGGAGCAAGCAGAACCTGCCTTTCGGCACCGGCCTTCTCGAGTCCGGCGAACTCAAGGGCATCCACATGCTCAACGGGGATCAGGGCTATGCCGTCGGCTGGTCCGAGCCCACCGTCGGGTTCCGCAAGGGCCTCGTGTTCCGCTTCGACGCCCGCGGTCAGAGCCGCTTCCAGTGGTCGCAGTGGCAGCGTGTCGAGGCCGCCGATGCCGGCGTGCCCTATCTGGCGCAGGCCACCCTGAATGCCGTGTCGATGCTGTCGGGCAACGAGGGCTGGATGCTGGGCGAGACCGTCACCCCCCGTCAGCTGCTTCCCGTGGCCCCGGTCAACGACCTCTTCGCCAACCTGCTGACCTTCGACGGCAACAACTACCGTCCGGACACCCGGATCGTCGGCAACAACCTCAGCAAGGAGTGCACGGGCATCCACCTGCTGCCCGAGGGTCAAGGCGCCGTGTGTGGTCGCCAGGGCTACCTGATGATGCGGATGCCGGACTTCCGGCAGGTCTACGGTGCGGTGCCCTCGATGACCTCGCGCAACTGACCGTAGCCTCCGGCAAACAAGCCGATGGCGTTGGCAACGGGACGCTCGGGCCGCTGGCCCACGAGCGTCCCGTTCGGCGTCCAGAGGGTCGTGGAAGTGCCCCCATCCAGATTCAGGCCTTGCCAGGCTCCCCAGCGGACCAGCGTGGCGGCCGTCTCGTCGAGCGTCATGCCCAGATCGCCCGGTCGGTCCTGCCCGGTCGCAAGCAGGATGATCGTCCCGTCCTTGCCGAAGCCGGCTGCCGTCCGTGCATGGCGGCCACGCATGATGTCCGGCCGGAAGCGTTCGTCCTGACCGACCTGGACCTGTCCGTCCCGGACCAGTTCGGGTCCAGCGCCCAGTGCGTCTCCACCCATCCCCCAGAACTCGGTCGTGGGCTCGTGCAGGTTCAGCACGGCGCCGCGCCTGGCGCGCGAGGCGAGCCACGCTGCTCTGACGCCCCGCGCATGCAGGATCCAGCCTCCCGGCGGCAAGCCCATGTCCCGCTGGCCGACGCCCAGAACGACGCCATCGCGCGACACGGCAAGCTCCACACTGTCGTCGTCCCCACGTGTCCCGCTGCGGCTGTTCCATGGCTCCCGAAAGAGGCTGAGTCCGTCGGCCGCGGCCGGCAGGACATTCACCTGGTCAACCTCCGCGCTCTCGCCACCGGGAAGCAGGACCCACGGCTGGACCGAAGCACGCGCCACGGTACTGCGGTTCCCGGCCAGGTGCAGGGCCGATCGGGCGTGGATGGGACCCGACACGATGCGGTTGTCCTGCTGGACGAGCCCCAGGGCGATGCCGTCCCTCGGGCTGAAGAAGCCTCCGTTGACGGCCGCAAGCGGAGCGTGGCGGCGCGCCAGGGTTCCGGTGGTCTCGAGCCGGGTTCCTTGCCGATTGAGCAAGCGGAGGTGTGCTGTGCCTGGTTCGGCCAGGAGGAGGAGGGTGCGCTGTCGTCCCTCGTCACGTCCCCGCTCTTCCTCGACCAGCGTGACGCCGGGAGAGAGACTGCGGGTGGCCACCCTGTCGAAGGCCTTGCGCAGCAAGACCGTCAGACCGTCCTTGTCTTCCCTGGCCTCGAAGGGCAGCCCGTAGGGCCACGGCACGCCCACCACGAGCCCTTGGTCGGAGGTTGCCGTCGCCACTACGGGCAGCAATGCATCTCCGGTCTCGCGCAGGCCGGGGGTCCAGCGGGCCGGGACGGGACGCAGCCGTATCTGCAGGCCCTCGGGCAGGGGCGCCACGTCGAGGGCCGCCGGTCGACCGCGCGGGCCCCACTTCAGGCTCACTGCCAGGGTGCCGGCATCACGCCTTGTTCCGACGACCAGAGGTTCGGGGGCGGGTCGCGTCCTGCCGGCACCGACGCCCAGCAGGCTGCCCGCGCAGAGCAGGATCAAGGTCCTGCCGGACGGCCTCGTCAAGGCTTGGCGGTCTCTCCGACACCGGATCGGGTGATGCGCGCACCGACGGAGACGAGCTTCTCCTCGAGGCGTTCATAGCCGCGGTCGATGTGGTGAACGCCCGTGATCTGGGTCGTGCCCCGCGCGGCAAGGCCAGCCACGACGAGGGCCGCGCCGGCGCGCAGGTCGGTGGCCCGCACGGGGGCCCCCGTCAGGGGCCGGACGCCCTGGATGACGGCGCAGTTGCCTTCGGTCTTGATGTGGGCTCCCATCCGCAGCAGTTCATCCACATGGAGGAAGCGGTTCTCGAAGACCGTCTCCGTCAGCATCGAGGTCCCGGGCGTCATGGCCAGCAGCGCCATCGTCTGGGCCTGCAGGTCCGTGGGGAAGCCCGGGAAAGGCAGCGTCCGGACATCGACGGGCGTCAGGTCGCCGGTCGCCTGCACGCGCACGGCCTCGGGGGCAGTCCACGTGACGCTCACGCCCATCTCCTGAAGCTTGCCGGACAGCGAGGCCACGTGCTCGGGGCGGATGCCGACCAGCGTCAGATCGCCGCGGGTCGCCGCCGCCGCAATCATGAAGGTCCCTGCCTCGATGCGGTCGCCGATGCAGCGGTGCCGGACCCCGACGAGGTCGGGACGTCCCTCGATGCGCATGCACTCGGTCCCGGCGCCCTCGATGCGGGCACCCATCGCCGTCAGCAGTTCGGCCAGGTCGACAATCTCGGGTTCCTGGGCACCGTTGGTCAGCGTGGTGGTCCCCTCGGCCAGGGCAGCGGCCATCATGATGGTCTCGGTGGCACCGACGGAGGGGTAGTCGAGGTAGATGGCGGCGCCGACCAGCTTGTCTGCCTTGGCGATCGCATAGCCATGCTCGATGGCGACCTCGGCACCCAGGGCGCGCAGGCCCTTGAGGTGCAGGTCCACCGGCCGCGATCCGATGGCGCAGCCTCCGGGCAACGGGATGCGGGCCTGCCCGAGGCGGGCGAGGATGGGGCCCAGCACGAAGAACGAGGCCCGCATGCGGGTCACGAGATCGTAGGGCGTCGTATGGCTGGTCAGGACCGAGGCATCGAGGGCAATGCCGTCGGGTTGCCGCTGGACCTTGACCCCGATGCTGGCCAGCACCTCGAGCATGACCTGGACGTCGGCGAGCTCGGGCACGTTCTCGAGCACCGTCGTGCCCGAGGCGCAGAGCGTGGCCGCGAGAAGGGCGAGGGCCGTATTCTTGGCGCCACTCACGGCGAGGGTGCCGACGAGGGGTTGACCGCCTTCGATCAGGATGGCTTCCAAGGATTGAGACTCCGGGGGGCTGGGGATGCCCCCATCTTGCGCGGCACCGGCGCGGCGTACAGTGACAGCCGCACGGCCCTTCTGGTCCGGAAGTGTACCAGACGGCCCTGCCGCGAAGCCCGGACTCAGCCCTTCAAGTTGAGGCGGCCCGCACCCTTGCGTGCCTCGATGCGGATCAGGATGTCCTCGGCCTTGATGCCGCCGGAGATCTCGGCCCGTACCCAGTAGCGTCCGGGACCCTCGATGTAGAGGTCCTCGAAGCCGGTCCGGAAGCCGACGCCGCCCCCTTCGCTGTCGATGCCGACGGCGGCATGCTCGAACTCGGCCAGGCGTTCCTTCTTGTTGGGTGAGAGCACCGCGTGCTTGCAGCTGTACTTGCCGGGCTTCAGGTCATAGAGCGAACTCAGCACGACCAGGTCGAGGTTCACGGGGAAGGTCTCGGCGACGACGCGGTGGATGGGGTGGATGAACAGTTGCTTGTTGTTCGAGATGTCGACTTCGACGCTTTCGAACAGGGTGGTGGAAACGACAGGCATCGGTATCCCTTTCCCGCCACGGGGCGATGGCGCCCATGTACCCCCCGGGACGCCGGGCCACACGCCGCGGCGCCGTCCTTGCTCCCCTGTCGCGCCGTGGCGTATGATGGCACTCTGCGGCCTCTAGCTTTCGGCCGCGGACATCACGCACGCCACCGGACTGGACGCGGGCTCCCGGAAACGGGCCGACGACGGGTTGAAGGTGGCGGAGGACAAGCCGGGCCCCACGGGCCCAACAGGAGCCGCAAACGTGTCCACCACGTCCATCAAGTCCCTGCTCGAGGCAGGCGTCCACTTCGGTCACCAGACCCGTCGCTGGAACCCCAAGATGCGTCCGTTCATCCACGACGAGAAGAGCGGCATCTACATCATCGACCTGCGCAAGACCTCGAAGATGCTCGATGCGGCCTACCGCTTCGTGCAGACCTCGGTCGCGGCCGGCAAGCAGGTCGTCTTCGTCGGGACCAAGAAGCAGGCGCAGGAGTGCATCCGCGAGGAAGCCGAGCGCTGCAACATGCACTTCATCAATGTCCGCTGGCTGGGCGGCATGCTGACCAACTGGGCGACCATCGAGAAGCGGCTTGCCCGCCTTCGTGACCTCGAGTCCAAGCGGGCCGACGGCACCTTCGAGCGCCTGCCCAAGAAGGAAGTCATCCTCCTCGAGAAGGAGATCACCAAGCTCGAGCGTATCCTCGGCGGCATCAAGGGCCTGTCCCGTCGCCCGGACATCGTCTACATCGTCGACACCAACAAGGAGCACATCGCGGTTGCCGAGGCGCGCCGCCTGGGTATTCCCGTCGTCGCGATGGTCGACACCAACTGCGACCCCGACCAGGTCGACTGGATCATCCCCGCGAACGATGACGCCATCCGCTCCGTCAAGCTGATCACCGGCGCCATCGCCAACGCCGTCATCGAGGGTCGCCAGGGCGAGCAGCATGCGCCCCAGGGTGGGGGTATCCCCGCCGAGCTGACGGGCGATGAGGATGTTGCAGGGTCCGAGGCGGAGCCTGCTCAGGTCGGTTGACCTGATTCGTATCTGCAGCGGGGGTCGCGCCTGTGGTGCGGCCCCCGCCGTGCTATCATGGGCCATTCCCTTTTTGTTTTGAGGTGATGACGTGACTGCGCAGACGACCGATGTTTCCGCCGCCAAGGTCAAGGAGCTCCGCGAGCTCACCGGTGCCGGCATGATGGAGTGCAAGAAGGCCCTGGTCGAGGCCGGCGGCGATGTCCAGAAGGCCATTGACGAGCTTCGCAAGCGCGGTGTTACCAAGGGTGCCAAGCTGTCCGGCCGCGTCGCCTCGGAAGGCGCCGTGACCTCGTATGTGCACATGGGTGGCAAGATTGGCGTCCTGCTCGAGGTCAACTGCGAGACCGACTTCGTGGGCCGCAGCCCCGAGTTCGGCGACCTGTGCCGTGACATCGCGATGCACATCGCGGCCGCGGGTCCGCGCTTCGTGCGCCGCGAGGAAGTCCCTGCCGACGAGGTGGCCCGTGAGCGCGACGTGCTCGCCGGTGCCGAGGACATCAAGTCCAAGCCCGAGAACGTGCGCGACAAGATCGTCGAGGGGCGCATCAACAAGTTCTACGAGGAAATCTGCCTGCTCGAGCAGCCCTTCGTGAAGGACCCCTCGATCAAGCTTCAGGAGATGATCGCCCAGGCCCAGGCCAAGATCGGCGAGAAGATCGACGTCCGTCGCTTCGTGCGGTACCAGCTTGGTGAGGGCCTCGAGAAGCGCAGCGACGACTTCGCGGCCGAGGTGGCGGCCCAGACGGGTCTTTGACGTGCTGGGTACCGGGCCATTGACCACGCCGGATCCTGTCGCACGGGGCTGCCGGTATCGGCGAATCCTGCTCAAGCTCTCGGGTGAAGCCCTCATGGGCGGCCAGGGCTATGGCATCGATCCGGCGGTGATCGGTCAGTTGGCCCGCGAGGTCGCCGAACTGCGGGCCGATGGCGTCGAGGTGGCCCTGGTTGTCGGAGGGGGCAACATCTTCCGGGGGTTGGCCGCGTCGGCCAATGGCATGGACCGCTCGACGGCTGACTACATGGGCATGCTCGCCACGGTCATGAATTGCCTGGCGCTGCAGGACGGCCTCGAGAAGGTGGGTGTCCGGACCCGCGTCCAGAGTGCCATCGCCATGCACGAAGTGGCTGAGCCGTTCATTCGCCGGAGGGCTGTGCGTCACCTGGAGAAGGGTCGGGTCGTGATCTTCGCGGCAGGTACGGGCAATCCGTACTTCACGACAGACACGGCCGCGGCCCTCCGTGCCGCCGAGATCGGGGCCGAGGTCCTTCTGAAGGCGACCAAGGTCGACGGCATCTACGATGCCGATCCCCGCAAGAACCCCGATGCGGTCCGCTACGATCACGTCTCGTTCCGGGAGGTGCTGTCGCGCGACCTCAAGGTCATGGATGCCACCGCCTTCTCGCTGTGCCGCGATACGGGCATGCCCATCGTGGTCTTCGACATGTCGGTGGACGGCAATATTGCGCGCGTGGTTCGTGGCGAGCCCATCGGCACGATGGTCTCGGAGGCCGGGCCGGAAGGTCCGGGAGGTAGTCATGGCCAAGGATGAGAAGAAGCCCGAGGGCGTCGACGGGGCAGCCCTCGTGTCCGAGGCCGAGGGTCGCATGCGCAAGGCCGTCGATCGTGTCGTGCACGAGCTGGCCTCCATCCGTAGCGGTCGCGCCGTGCCGGCCTTGCTGGACCGGATCGAAGCCGAGTATTACGGCACGCCCACGCCCGTGAAGCAGATGGCCACCATCAGTTCCCCGGACGCCCGCACCCTGCTGATCACGCCTTACGACAGGACCGCCCTCTCAGCCATCGAGAAGGCCATCCAGAAGTCCGACCTGGGAATCAACCCGGGCAACGACGGCCAGAACCTGCGGCTGGTCTTCCCGCCCCCGACCGAGGAGCGTCGTCGCGAGCTGGTCAAGATCGCCAAGCGCGAGGCGGAAGAGGGCAAGATCGTTGTCCGCAACGTCAGACGGGACGAGAATGATCGGGTCAAGGCCCTCGAGAAGAAGGGCGATCTGACGCAGGACCAATCCAAGGCGCTCCAGGACCAGCTGCAGAAGCTCACCGACCGCACGACGGCGGACATCGATCGCCTGGTCGCGGCCAAGGAAGCCGAGATTCTGGAGATCTAGTGCACCCGGAATCGGATCGGTTCGTGGGTGCGCGCCTGATGGACGCGGCTGGCTGGCTGGAAGGCCGACCGTACCGGGTGGTCGTGCGTGTGGCGCCGCGCGCGACTGTTCGCCAGCTCGGGGAGCTGACGCCCTCGGGTGCGGATCCGGAGTGGCGCATCGTCAAGGTGACGGAGGAAGGCCCCGGCTGGCGCCTCGACGTGACGCCGGGACATCCGGACGCCCTGCCACGAGACCGTCATCGCCGACCTGAGGAGTCGAACCGTGGATGCTGAACAGGCCCTTGCCGGCGAAGGTCCGCGCGAACCTACAGGCATCCGGGATCGGGCCAAGTTCCGCAAGCGCATGGTCTTCGGCCTGCTGGCGGCGGTCCTCGCGATCACGTTCGTGACGCTCGGCGGTCCTTGGCTGCTTGCCTTGCTGCTGGTGCTGTCGTGGTTCTCGTGCCGTGAGTACTTCGAGCTGGTCGAGGCCAAGGGCTACCGACCGGCCACGCGCCTCGCGACGGTCTCGGCGCTGGCCATCATGGTCCTCACGGACCAGACCGGTAC
The DNA here is from genome assembly GCA_035286125.1 of Candidatus Sericytochromatia bacterium. Taxonomy (GTDB): domain Bacteria; phylum Cyanobacteriota; class Sericytochromatia; order S15B-MN24; family VGJW01; genus VGJW01. The sequence continues at coordinate 6,265 of JAYKIS010000041.1, read as the reverse complement.
GCGTTACCACGGCATGTTTGTCGCCGTCTCCATCATCCTGTGCTTCTTCGCGCTGATCATGCGCGGCGCCCCCTGGTATCGGCAGATGCCGCGCCTCGAGTTGCCCGAGGCGCCCGAGGATCGTGCCGACATGGCCTCGATCGCCGATGTGGCCACCACGGCGCTGGGTATCCTCTACTGCGGCTGGATGCCCAGTTTCATCCTGATGCTCCGTAAATTCGACCCGGGGGCGCGGGATCCCGAGGACGTGCTCGGTCCGGGTGTCCTCGTGGAGGCGCTCCAGGGCTATCCCCATGGCCTCTGGATCACGCTGATGTTCTTTGCCGTCGTGATCGGGTCGGATGTCGGCGGCTTCTTCTTCGGCAAGTTCCTGGGCCGGCATCCCCTGATTGGTCCCCTGTCGCCACGCAAGACCATCGAGGGTGCCCTGGGTGGCATCTTCACGGCGGTCCTGGGGGCCCTCGGCATCGCCGCCCTGGCGCGTGGCTGGCCGGGTGGTCCCACCGCCGAGAACCTCGCCCATCCTCTCTGCATAGCCCTGTTCGCCGTCATCGTGGCCATCACCGCGCAGGTCAGCGACCTCTCGGAGAGCCTGCTCAAGCGCGACGTAGGCCGTCGTGACGCGGCCGAACTGATTCCCGGTCACGGCGGCATGCTGGACCGCGTGGACGGCTACCTGCTTTCGGGGGCGGTCGCGTTCTGGTTCGTGCTCTTCTTCTGGCCCTTGCTGGTCGGGGCTGTCCGCTGATGCCCCTGCCCACGAGGCGTCGCCTGGTCATTCTGGGGGCAACGGGGTCCATCGGCCGTCAGGCGCTCGAGGTCGTGGCCGCGCATCCTGACCGTCTCGAGGTCGTGGGCCTGTCGGCCGGAGCCAACGTCGCCGCCCTGCGCGACCTTGCCCTGGCCTTCCCGGGGGCTGCGCTGGCCGTCGCCGATGAAGCCGAGGCCCACAGGCTGACCCATGCCCTGGGGCGACATGTCGGGCATGGCCTGTCCGGCATGGTGGCGATGGCCGGAGCACCCGATGTCGACGTCGTGCTGGTCGGCGTCAGCGGGGCCCTGGGCCTCGCACCCACGCTGGCAGCCATCCGCGCGGGCCGCAAGGTGGCCTTCGCCAACAAGGAGACGCTGGTTGCGGCCGGAGATGTCGTGATGGGGGCCTTGGCCCGGTCAGCGGGGGCCGAACTCTGGCCCGTCGACTCGGAGCACAGCGCGCTTTGGCAGTGCCTGCGCGGCGAGCCGCTCGATGCCGTGCGCAAGGTCGTGTTGACGGCTTCCGGCGGTGCGTTGCGCGACCGGCCCGTCGACCAGCTCGAGGCGGCGACCGTCGACCAGGTGTTGGCCCACCCGACGTGGCCGGCCATGGGGCGCAAGATTACGGTCGACAGCGCCAATCTGATGAACAAGGCCCTCGAGGTCATCGAGGCTCAGATTCTCTTCGGTTTGCCCGTGGACCGGGTCGAGGTCCGGATTCACCCCCAGAGCGCGGTCCACGGCCTCGTCGAATTCCGGGATGGCTCGGTCAAGGCCCAGATCGGGCCACCCGACATGCGCATGCCGATCCAGGTGGCCCTGCTGCATCCGGACCGTCCGGAGAGTCCTTGGCCTGGCGGTAGCTGGACCTCGTGGGAGTTTCGTGCCGTCGACCCGGCGCGCTACCCTGCCTTGGCGTTGGGCTACGAGGCCGGTCGTGCCGGGCGCGGCCTGCCTGCCGTCCTGAATGCGGCCAACGAGGTGGCGGCGGCTCGCTTCCTCGCTGGCGACATCCCTTTCGGGGCCATCGTGCCCATGGTTCGGGCGGTCATGGAGCGTCACCAGCCGTGCGATCTGCGTACCGAGGACGAAGTCTGGGCGCTTGATGCATGGGCTCGGGCCGAAACGGCGGCCATGACGCCCGCGATCCGCTAGAATTCGGGTTCCCGGCCCTTTCCTCGGGAATCAGGAGCCTCAAGCGGATGACCATGCTGTTCAGCCGGCGCAAGACGCGCCAGATTCATGTCGGCAAGGTGCCGGTCGGCGGCGATGCCCCCATTGCCGTGCAGAGCATGACGATCTCGGATACCCGGGATGTCGAGGCGACGGCCGAGGGCGTCTCGGCCCTTGCCGATGCCGGCGCCGACATCGTCCGCGTGGCTGTACCGGACATGAAGGCGGCCCGTGCCCTGGGTGGCATCGTGGCCCGCTCGCGCGTCCCGCTGGTGGCCGACATCCATTTCGACTACCGCCTCGCGCTCGAGGCGATTGCCCAGGGGGTGGCCTGCATCCGTCTCAATCCGGGCAATATCCCGCGTCGCGAGCATGTCCGCCAGGTCGTCGCTGCATGTCGCGAGCGGTCGATCCCGATTCGCATCGGCGTCAACCAGGGCTCGCTCGCGACCGAGCTCATCGATCGCTTCGGGGGACCGACGCCCGAGGCGATGGTCGAGAGCGCGCTGGGCCATCTCGCCATCCTGGCCGAAGAGGATTTTCACGACGTCAAGATCAGTCTCAAGAGCCATGATCCCGTCGTGGCCGTCACGGCCTATCGCCTGCTGGCCGATCGCTGCGACCATCCGTTCCACATCGGCATCACCGAGGCGGGAACGCCGGCGGCAGGCATCGTCAAGAGCGCCGTGGGCCTCGGCACGCTGCTCTCGCTGGGCATCGGGGACACCTTGAGGGTTTCGCTGACGGCCGATCCCGTCGAAGAGGTCCGCGTAGGCTGGGAAATTCTCAAGAGCCTGGGCCTGCGCCAGCGCGGCGCCACGCTCGTGGCCTGTCCGTCCTGCGGTCGTTGCGAGGGGGACCTCATCGGCATGGCCGAGAAGGTTGAACAGCACCTGGCCAAGGTGCAGGTGCCCCTTGCCGTCGCCGTGATGGGCTGCGTCGTCAATGGCCCGGGCGAGGGCCGCATGGCCGACATGGGTATCGCCCTCGGCAAGGGGCGTGGCGTGCTCTTCAAGCAGGGTGAGGTCGTGGCAACCCTGGCCGAGGACGACCTGCTGCCCACGTTGCTGGGCGAGATTGACGCCGAGGTCGCGCGACGCACCGAGGACGCCGCCGGGGTCGCCGGGGCCTGAGCCCGTCAGGCCGTCTCGCCGCAGGCGGCCAACTCACGGCGTGCCCCCAGTTTGCGGAAGCAGGCGGCAGCCTCCTGGCGAAGCTGGTCGGCTTCGGTACCCGGCACATGCGGGATCAGGCGCAACATCGCCTTGCCGATCTCGAAGTCGTTGCCGAGGCTCCGAAGCTGGTCCAGCGCCTCGCGGGCCGCAACGACGGCTTCGTCTTTCCGCCCTTGCGCGGCCGTGACCTCGGCCATCTGGCTTCGCGCGAGCGCCGTGGCGCTGGTATTGCCCTGCGCCTCGCCCAGGGTGATGGCCCGGTCGAAGGCCTCCCTCGCTTCGCCCAGCCTGCCGGCGCCCAAGAGGGCCCTGCCGCGGTGGCACCACAGCTCAGGTGCGAATTCGTCGGCGCCGGTCTCGGCCATCAGGCGCAGGCATTCGTCGAAGAGCGCGAGCGCCTCGTCGTACTCGGTCCGGACCATGTGCAGCTCGGCCATGTTGGCCGTTGCCGTCAGGCCCTCGAGGACATTGCCTGTCTGCTCGGCCAGCTTCAGGGCCTGCTGGATGGCGCGTTCGGCGCCTTCGTCGTCCCCCGACTTGAGCAGCAGGTCACCCAGGTTGTTGCTGGCCATGGCCAGCTGGATGCGATCGCCCAGACGGCGCGCCAGCATCACGGAACGTTCGAAGTGCTCGAGTGCCTCGGGCCAACGGCCGCTTGCGATGGCCGCGACGCCCAGATTGTTGGCGCTCTTGGTCTGCCCCTGGATGTCGCCGGCCTGGACCCTGAGCCGCATCGCCTCGCCGTGCTCCCGCATCGCACCCTCGAGGTCTCCCTGGCGCCACAGGCACAGGCCGAGGATGCTGTGCATCAAGGCGGCCTCCGCGGAGCGTCCGAGGTCCTCGAGGATCCTGAAGGCTTCCCTCGCCTTGGTCATGGCTTCCGGATACTGGCCCAGGCGGCGATGAATCTCGGCCATGCCGGCCGTTGCGCGGGCACGGCTGGCCGGATCCTCGGTCAGGGCGCAGGCCTGCGCATACGCGGCGATCGCAGACTCGAGCTCACCCTTGCGGTCGAGGAGCACCCCGCGGCATTCGGCGATCTCGGCGCTGGCGATGCCCAGGGCATCGAGTTCACCGAGGGCCTGCTGGGCGGCTTCCAGATTGCCCAACTGCGTCTCCGTTCGGGCAAGGCGCAGCAACAGGTCGGGCTTCGCCGGCATGTCCGGCGCATCCGCCGGGCAGCGCGGAAGCCAGTCGAGGGCGGTACGCAGCGCTTTCTGGGCTTCGGCATTGGCGAAGCCGGCGTGGGCCTGCTCGGCGGCTCTGTCCAGGTAGCGGACCGTGGGGATGGGTTCCTCGGCGCGCAGGAAGTGCTGGGCCAGCACCATGGGCTGCGTCTGGGCGATCCCCTGCTCCTCGAGCGCCTGGCCGACCTTGCGGTGCAGATCGCGCCGGTTGGCCAGCAGCAGGTTCTCGTAGGCGACCTCCTGGGCCATGGCCTGATTGAAACCGCAGCTGCCGTCGCTGCGGCGATGGAAGATCTTCTGTTCGATGAGCGCCCTCAGGCCTGTTTCCGGTTCCGAGCGGATCACGGCACCCAGGAGCGCCGGTTCGAACTGGCGGCCGATGACGGCGGCCACCTGCACCCAACTGCGCAAGCTGTCGTCCAGACTGTCGAGGCGCGCGGCGATCGCGCTGCGGACCGATGTCGGAAGGGCGCCTTCCGCGCCCGGGGACGAGACCGACCAGCCCGCCCCCTCACGCACGAGGACCGAGCGATCCAGCAGGTGCTGCAACATCTCGCCCAGGTAGAACGGATTGCCCTCCGCGCGTTCGAGGACACGCTCGATCAGGCTGCGGACCGCGGCCGGCAGATTGTCCGGCGTGCTGCTGAGTTGCAGGGCCGCCAACGTCAGCGCCTCTTCACCCGTGAGCGGACGCAGGATGATCTCGCGACAGCCGATGTTGGCCGACAGCTGCTGCAGCCTTGCCAGGCCTTCGGTGCGTGCGGCAAGCGCGACCATGACCCGAACGTCCTCTTCCAGCGCCAGTCGGTCCAGGAAGCCGCCTATCCACTCGCACGTGGCGTCGTCGGCCCAATGCAGATCCTCGAGGACGAGCAGCACCGGTGTGACACGCGCTTCCGCCAGGATCAGCTCCGTCAGGCTCAGGAAAGCCGCCGTGCGCAGCTGGCGGGGCGACAGGCCCGTGAGGTCGGGATGTTGCAGCCTCAGGCCCAGGATGCTGCCCAGCAACTCGGGCGCATGCTCGTCCCCCGGCAGGACCTTGCCCACCACCGCACGGATATCTTCCCTGACCTGCGCCTCGGGCCGGGAAGCGGAGAGTCCCAGGCGCCGGACCAGCAAGTCGGCAAGGCCGGCCTGCACCGTTTCCTGCTCGAAGGACAGGCAGCGCGCCCAGAGGACGCGGGCGGATTGCCCCCGGATCTGCCTTGCGAAGTGGCGCAGGATGGCCGACTTGCCGCTGCCGGCATCGCCAACGAGCCGGATGGCCTGCGGCCGGCCCACGGACGCGAGGCCCCAGCCTTGGTACAGGATGTCCTGATCGTCGTCACGGCCGATGAAGACTTCGTCATCCTCGTGGTCCGTCCGTCCGGAATGCCCGACGGAGGCGACTTCATAGACCTCGACGGGCTCCTTGCGATCCTTGACCTGGATGGGATCCCGGGCCGTGAAGGCTGCTCCCTGCCCGACGAGGCGCATGGTGTCCTGGCTGACCAGGATCCGGCCCGGTGATGCTCCTGCCTCCATGGCCTGGGCCACCAGCACTGTGTCGCCGGTCACGGTGTACGCCGAGCGCTGGCTGCCACCGACCTGTCCGGCGACCACCAGGCCCGTATGGATGCCGATGCGGATCTTGAGGCCGATGCCCGTGCGCTCCTCGAGGGCGTCCGCGAAGGCCTTGCCCTTGACCTGCATGTCCCAGGCCGCGCGGATGGCCCGCTCCGGGTCGTCCTCGTGCGCGACAGGCGCGCCGAACAGCGCCATGATCGCGTCGCCGATGTACTTGTCGACGACGCCGCCATAACGATAGATGGGTTCGACCAGCACCTTGAAGAAGTCGTTGATGATCCGGGTGACCTCTTCCGGATCGAGCTTCTCCGACATGGCCGTGAAGCCCGTGACATCGGTGAAGAGCACGGTGATGATCCGCCTGTCGCTGCTGGCGGCCGGAGCGGTCGGTGCGACTGTCGGCGCGGCCTT
>JAYKIS010000040.1:0-12105 GCA_035286125.1 Candidatus Sericytochromatia bacterium | reverse complement strand
GGCGCACGAGGTGGCTCGCATGCGAGAGGCCGTGGGCGAGGCCGAAGGCCTGCGGGATCAGGCCCTTGCGGATGCCCGTGGCATGCAGGATCGCGTCCTTGCTCTCGAGGCCGAGCGTGACCGGCTGCTGGTAGCCGGGGATCGCGCAGAGGAGGCGCGAGCGGGTGCCGAAGAGGCGCGTGGCCTGATGGTGCAGGACCTCGACGCGGCGCGCGAGGAGAATGTTCGCCTGGGCCTTCGCGTCGAGGCGCTCGGGGCGGATCTGGCGGCCCGGGAAGAGGCCCTTGCCTCCGAGCGCGAGGGTCGGGACGCGGCGCTCCGTCTGTTGGCTGCCGATCCCGAGAAGGAGGCCCTCAAGGAGCAGGTTCGAGAGCTCGAGGTTCGCGTGGCGGAACTCGAGGCGCAGTTGGTGTCCCGGGATGCCGAGCTGGCGGCCGAGGTCGGTCCCGTCGTCGATGAAGCCCTGCTGGCCGAGCAGCTGGCCGAAAGCCGCCTGCTCGAGGAGCGGCTGGCACAGGCCGAGGGCCAGCGGGACGAGCTGGGGCGCATCGTCGAGGCCCTGCGCGGGGAGCAGGAGCGCCTGACGGCCGAGATGCGTCGGCTGGGCGAGGGCCAGGGGGACATCCAGGCGCGGATGTCCGACCTGTCGCTGAGGACGCGCCGGGAGCCGGCATCCCCTCCTGATCCGGGCGACATGGGCGAGTTGCGTCGACAAATGGAGGATCTGGGGCACAAGCTGGACAGGATGGTGCAGCAACGGGGTCCCGAGCGGGGTCGGCAGCGGGCCGCAAGGCCGGAGGCCGGCGCGGATCCCGCGCGCAAGCTGGATTGGCTGATGGGGCGCTGAGCGTGCGCCCCGAAGGCCTCGACCACGTCCTCGGGCGCATTCGCGACCTGGAGGATCGGCTTGGCCTGTCGCGGGGCCCGTCGGCTAGCCTCGATGCGCCTGCCAAGGTCGCATTGTCCTCGTCCGGCGCAGCCTCGCCCCCGGCACAGGCGTCGGCGCAGCTTGGTGCGGCGGCCTTTCGTGATGCCATCTCGGCGGCTGCCCGCCATCAGGGCCTGGATCCCCGTCTGCTCGAGGCCGTGGTCGAGGCGGAGTCCGGCGGCAATCCCGCGGCCGTTTCCTCCAAGGGGGCGATGGGCCTGATGCAGCTGATGCCGGGCACGGCGCGATCCCTTGGCGTCTCCCGCCCCCTCGACCCCGTCCAGAACCTCGAGGGCGGTGCCCGCTACCTGGCGGAGCAGGTCCGGACCTTCGGGTCGATCGAGCACGCGCTCGCGGCCTACAACGCAGGTCCTCAGGCGGTGCGCCGCCATGGGGGCGTGCCGCCCTATCCCGAGACCACGAATTATGTGACGAAGATCATGGAGCGCATGCGCGCCCGGGAGCCCGATTCGCGCTAAAGTCCGCCGGGTGGCCTGCCGAACATAAAACCGTCAGCAAGACTTATGTCAGGGAGGTCCGATGATCCGGGGCATCTACACGGCAGCATCCGCGATGCTGGTCCAGATGGGTCTCCAGGACGTCGTCGGCAACAACCTGGCCAACGCGAACACCACGGCCTACAAGCGGGATGAAGTCTCCTTCAAGGCGCGTATCGACAAGACGATGTACCGCGTGGGCATGGCCCCCGGCGGTCCTGTCGATGGCAGGGCGCTCATCGGCAAGCTGTCGACAGGTTCCCAGGTGGCCGAGATTCGCCCCAACATGGCCCAGGGCGAGATTCGCCCCACCGACAACCCGCTGGATCTGGCGTTGCGCGGCAAGGGCTTCTTCCTTGTCGAGGACATGGACGGCCAGCAGTACCTGACGCGTGTCGGCAGCTTCATGGTGGACCGGGATCGTCGCCTGGTGGACGGCACCGGCGCCTTGGTCGTGGGCGAGGCTGGTCCCATCATCATGCCGGCCCAGGCCACCGTCCTGATCAGCCAGGAGGGTGTGGTCACCGCTGGCTCCAAGGTCGTGGGCCGTCTCGCCCTGCGTGAGGTGGCGCGTCCCGCCGAGCAGCTGGAAAAGGTCGGCGTCGGTCGGTTCCGCCTGAAGGCCGGCGAGATGGTCGCCAGCAAGTCCGAGGTCCATCAGGGCTACCTCGAGGCTTCCGATGTCTCACCGACGCACGAGATGGTCAAGATGGTGACGGCGATGCGGACCTACGAGAGCTCCTCGAAGGCGATGCAGACGCACGACGAACTGCTTGGCAAGGCTGTCAACGAGTTGGGCAGGGTCTAGGGACCCGAAGGTCAGGGAGAACCACCACCATGATGGGAGCACTCTACAGCGCGGCCTCGGGGATGAAGGCCCAGCAGCTGAACATCGACGTTATCTCCAACAACCTGGCGAACGTCAACACCGGCGGCTTCAAGAAGTCGCGCGCCGAGTTCCAGGACCTGCTCTACCGGACCATCGCCGAGGCCGGCGTGCCTGTCAGCGGAGGTTCCAATACCCCGGTCGGTACCCAGGTGGGTACGGGTACCCGTTCCATCGCCATCTCCAAGATCTTCAGCCAGGGGGATTTCAACCAGACGGACAATCCGCTGGACCTCACCATCGAGAACGACGGCTTCTTCATCGTGCAGATGCCGGACGGTACGCAGTCCTTCACCCGTGACGGCGCCCTCAAGATCGATCGCACCGGCCAGATCGTGACGGCCGAGGGTTATCCCCTCGTCCCCAACATCACGATTCCCCCCGGCGTGGTTCGCCCGAACGTCAGTCCCGAAGGCATCATCACCGCGACCATCGCCGGCGTGAACACGACGCTGGGGCAGCTGCAGCTGGCGCGCTTCCTGAACCCCTCGGGCCTGAGCGCCGTGGGCCACAACCTGTTCAAGGTCACGAACGCCTCAGGCGACCCGATTCAGGGGCTGCCCGGCATCGACGGAATGGGCAGCGTGATGCAGGGCTACCTCGAAGGTTCCAATGTCCGTGTCGTCGACGAGATGGTCAACCTGATCGTCGCCCAGCGCGCCTACGAGGCCAACTCCAAGTCGATCCAGACCTCGGACGACATGCTGAGCCAGGCCAACACGCTGAAGCGGTAGGAGCTGAGTCGCGATGAACCTGTCGATTGGCCCCGGTACCGGCCGCACCTCCCCCGTCCCCGTCCTGGGGCCCGGGGCAGGTGCGGGCCCAGTGGGCGGTCGTGCAGGCGGCAAGGACGAGCGCGGTCGCCTCGTGACGGCAGCCAAGGAGTTCGAGGCCATCCTCGTGCAACACATGCTCGAGACGATGCGCAAGGCCAAGCTGGCCGAGGACCCTCTCGACAAGGGCAACGCAGCCTCCATCATCCATTCGATGCAGGATGAGGCAATGGCGCGCTCGATCACTCGCGGCAAGGGCCTGGGACTCGCGGACGCCATCGTCCGCGACCTCGATTTGCGGATGGCCAAGGCGCGCCACTAAAGTTCTCCGGGGCTCCTGTCGATGATAGGCGTGGGATGGAGTTCCATCCTGAAGAGGAACGGAAGATGAGGATCGACCCACGGCTGCTTTCGCAGCACAACGATGTGGCGGCGACCCAGCGCAAGCGGGAAGCCGACGCCCTGAAGCCCTCGGCACCGGTCTCCGGTCCGGCGGCCCAGGTCTCGCTGTCCGGTCCCGGTGAGGCGCTCCAGCGCTTCGGTGCGGTTCTCGGCAAGTCCGAGGTCAACCGGGCCGAATTGGTGGCGCGTCTCAAGGCGGAGGTCGACGCTGGCGCCTACCAGCCGAGCGGGGAATCCATCGCCAAGGCGATCCTCGATCGTGACGCCGACGCCGTCGACGTCGACGCCCTCCGCTAGGGGTCGGCAGATGGAAGCCCTCGAGGTCTTTGTTTCCTGCCTGGAGCGGGAGGTCAAGGCCTACGAGGGCTTCTTGGCGCGTCTGCCCCTGAAGCTTGCCCTGATGCGCAAGAACCAGGTCGGCCCCCTTGCTGCGCTGGTAGCGCGCGAGGAAGAAGACCGTCGCGCCCTGCAGGCCATCGAGGGTGAGCGCCGCATGGCGGCCCGTCCTCTTCTGGTGCAGGTGGGGCTCCCTGATAGTGCGTCCCTGCGTGAGGTCGCCGGCGTGCTGGGCGGCGAGGCCGGCAGTCGCGTCCTTGCCTTGCGCAGTCGGTTGGCCGATGTTCTCGAGCGGCTGCGTGCCGGCCAGGAGACGGCCGCCCTGCTGGCGCAGGCGAATCTCGACTACGTCGGATTCTCGCTGGGCCTTTTCAGTCGCGCCCTCAACCCCGAGGTGCAACTGGCCGACATGACTTATGGGGGATTGCCCGGCGGAGTCGGGCGCGCAGCCTCCAGCCTGCTGGACCGGACGGCCTGAGCAGGCGGGGGCCCCTGATGGGGAGGTCAGGATGTCCGCAGGCGATCTGACGCGGCTCGGCATCAATGCGGCGACCAGGGGGCTTTTCGCGGCCCAAGCCGCCCTGACGACGGCCGGCCACGACATCACGAACGCCAACACCGAGGGCTTCAGCCGGCAGCGCGTCGAGCAGAGTTCGCTGCACCAGCAGTTCCCGATCGCCACGAACACGGATCGCGTCTTCTCGTCAATCGGCAACGGCGTCGAGGTTTCGCGCGTCACCCGCTTGCGTGAGGGTTTCCTTGACGACCGCTTCAGGGCCATCAACCTGTCGTATTCGGAACAGGCTGCCGTCAACAATGCCGTCCGCGAGATTGAAGGCGTCTTCAACGAGCCGTCGGATTCGGGACTGAACGCGACCTTGGCGAGCTTTTTCGACGCGTGGCATGAACTGTCGACGCACCCGACGGAGTCGTCCTCCCGCGCGGCTGTCCGTGAAGCCGGCAAGACCCTGGCCCGGGCGCTCAACGAGACGGCAGCGGGCCTGTCGGCCGTGCGTCGGCATCTGGACTCTCAGGTAGCGGCCGCGACGGACGAGATCAACGCCCACGTCCGCGAGATTGCGGCACTCAATGCGCAGATCGTGGCGTCCCAGGGATCGGGAATCTCGCCCAATGACCTGCTGGATGCCCGGGACCTGGCATTGGACCGCTTGTCCGGCCTGGTGCAGACGAACTTGTCGACACATTCGGATGGGTCGATCTGGGTCTACTGCTATGGCAAGGGCCTCGTGACGGGGGTCCACGCCAACGAACTCAAGACCCTGCCCGGTACGGACATGGGCTTGTCCAACATCGCCTACAAGGGCGAGTTGCTGAGTCCCGAGGTCCTGGGAGGCCGCCTGAAGGGTCTGCTCGAGGTCCGTGACCAGATCATCGGGCGGTCCATGGTGCCTGACGGCTTCAATCTCCCCAATACGCCCAATGGCCTCGCCTACCAGCTTGACCAGGTCGCGTCCCAGCTGGCCGAGGCCGTCAATGAGGTGCATCGGGCCGGCACCAACCTCGCGGGGACCAGCGGCCTCGACTTTTTCATGGTGGATGCCGCCCGCGTCACCGAGGGTGCGAGCTTGAGCCGTAGCTCCATCACGGCCCACTCGATTGCCGTCAACGACGTGTTGGTCGAGGCCGGACTGCCCGGGCTCGACCTGATTGCCGCCGGAGGTCCGGCGACGACGGATCCCGTGACCGGCCTCCCCGTCCTGCCCAAGCCGGCCGACAACAAGTCGGCGCTGTTGATTGCCCAGTTGCGCGACAGGCCCCTGATCCGGGCGACCTTCCCCTATGCCGGCGGTTCCCAGGAATTCTCGGTTCAGGACTACTACCGCAACATCCTGACGACGCTGGGTGTCTCGGGTCAGGCCGCAAGCCGTCAGGAAGCCAATCAGAAGGCCCTGCGCGAGAATGTCGAGGCCCAGCGTCAGGCCGTGAGCGGCGTCAACCTCGACGAGGAGTTCGCCAACATGATCAAGTACCAGCATGCCTATGCAGCCTCGGCGAGGCTGATTACGGTCTTCGACGACATGATGAAGACCGTCGTCGAGCTGGTGCGGTAGGAGGAGGCCATGCGCGTATCCCAGCGGGCCATCAATGACGTCACGGTCTCCAACCTTGGGGTCAGCTTGCAGAAGATGCTGCAGCTTCAGGAGAAGATTTCGACAGGGAGGGCCATCAGCCGACCCTCTGACCAGCCCATCGACTTCAACCGCTCGATGGGAATCCGGGCGGTTCTCGAGGGCAATGCCCAGCAGCAGCGCAACATCGAGTTCGCCAAGTCGTGGCTGAACTCGACAGATTCGGCCATCCAGCAGGCCACGACCATCCTGCATCGTGCCCGCGAGCTCGCGGTGCGCGGTGCCAACGACTCGATGGACCCGTTGGCACGACAGCAGATGGCTGCCGAAGTGCGCCAGCTGCGGGAGCAGATGCGGGTCGTGGGCAATACGGACCTGGGCGGACGGTACCTCTTTGCCGGTTCGGACCAGTTGGAGACCCCATATCCGACCGGGGGCGCCGACCTGAACAATGTCGAGGAGCTCTCGTTCGAGGTCGGCATGAAGGTCACCATGACCTACAACGTCCCGGGCGGACAGGTCTTCGGGAACACGGCGGTGGACGCCGGGGGCAACCCGGTAGAGCCCACCAACGTGTTCCGGCTGCTGGACTCCCTGGACACGGCCTTGATGGCGAATGATGGCCCGGGCATTGCGGCGACGCTCGACGTCTTCGACACGCGGCTCGAGAAGTTCCTTGCGGCACAGGCCGAAGTGGGCGCCAAGGTCAATCGACTGGACCTGCTGACCGACAGGCTGGAAGATCAAAGGGTCAACCTGCAGGGGCTCAAGAGTGAGGCGGAGGACGCCGACATCGCGACGCTCATCACGGACCTGAACCAGCAGGATGCGGTCTATCGCGCCTCGCTCGCAGCGACCCAGCGCGTCATCCAGCCGACCTTGCTCGATTACCTGAGGTGATTCCCTTGGAGATTGTTTCCCAGCAGCTGGGCGCACTGACTTATGGCGAGAAGGACCTGCTGGCCTTCCCCGACGGTATCCTGGGCTTTCCGCAGTGGCATGAATACCTTCTGGTGGATCAGGACGACGTCGCGCCCTTGCGGTGGCTGCAACCCGTAGCCGAGCCGACCGTGACCTTCACGGTCCTGGACCCCTACCTCTTCGTGCCGGACTACCGTATCCGCCTCGGGGACGAGGATCGGGCCGCCCTGGACCTCGTGGAGGGTGACGAGCCCGCGGTGCTGGTGCTGGTGACCATTCCCGAGGATCCGAGCCAGATGACGGCCAACCTGCTGGGGCCTCTGGTCATCAATCCTCGAACGAGCAAGGGCCGGCAGTTGGTCATGCACGACAGCGGCTACCCGATCCGGCATCCCCTCATCGCGGATGCTCCCCAGGCGGAGGCAATGCCTTCGTCCGCCGCGGTGTAGGCCCATGCTGGTTCTTAGCCGAAAGCTCAACCAATCGATTGTCATCGGGGACCAAATCGAGGTGGTCGTCCTCGAGATCAAGGGCGATGTCGTCAAGATTGGCGTCAAGGCCCCGCGTGATGTCTCGGTGTACCGGCAGGAAGTCTTCGTCGAGATTCAGGCCGAGAATACCCGGGCGGCAGGTGCCGACAGGGCGGCGGCCCAGGTTTCCAATGCCGGTGCCCTGCTCAAGCAGGCGCTGGGCAACAAGCCTTTTGCTGGTACGCCGGGCGCGGGTTTCGCGCGACCCGCACCGGCCAAGGTCCAGCCCGAGGACGCGAAGTCGAAGTCGCCGAAAGCCGGAGGAGCGTCCGAGGGCGACCCGGGACGGGGTGCCTGACGCAGGCTGAATCGGCGCACGACTGCCTGACGGTGGGGTTGGTTGTCGGCCCAAGTCTCCGGGCCTTCCGCTACCATGGGCCTGTGCGTTGGGGTACGTAGCGGCAGGGACATGAAGATCAAGCAATTCCGGGCTCCGACGATGCAGGAGGCCATTGCACGCATCAAGGTCGAACTCGGCTCGGATGCGGTGATCCTGCATCAGAAGAACGTCCGGGTCGGTGGCTTCATGGGCTTCGGAGCCCGTCATGAAGTCGAGGTGCTTGCCGCCGTCGACGAGTCGACGCGTCCGGCGCCAGAGCCCGCACGGCCTGCGCCCGATACCGGCCGCCCCCCTGCGGCCTCGCGCGTGCAAGTCGACATGGACAGCATCCTGCCGTGGGAGGTGAAGGAAGAACCCGAGATGGCGCCGCCGCCCGAGGTCCGGGAGCAGGTCGTTCCGGCAGCCTCCGAGGCGCCTGCCGCAGGGCCTTCGGCCGCGGCTTCCGCCCCCATTGAGGCACCCTCCGCGCTTGTGGCCGAGATCAAGGACGCCGTGCTGCGGGAAATCAAGGGCCAGATGCGCGAGAGCCTCTCCAGTGCCGTGGGTGAGGTGACGCAGCGTGTCGAGGACGTTGTCTCGCGCCTCGAGCTGATGGGCCAGGCAAAGTCGGCATGGAGCCCGGGCCAGCAGCGCTTCCACGACAGGCTCGTGAAACAGGACGTCGAGCCGGCCCTGGTGCGCCAGATTCTCGCGCGCCTGCACGCGCTTGGTGCCACGCACGAACCTGCGCTCTCCGAGCGGTTTCCCGAGGTCCTGGGCGAGATGGTGCGCTTCGGTGGCCCGATCCTGCCGCCGTCTGCCGAGCGCCAGGGGCCGCGCCTCGTGGCCCTCGTGGGCCCGACGGGCGTCGGCAAGACCACGACCATCGCCAAGCTCGCCGCCACCTGGATCCTGCACCACAAGGCCAGCGTCGGCCTGATCACGTTCGATACCTACCGGGTGGCGGCCGTGGATCAACTCAAGGTCTACGGGGACATCATCGGCATCCCGGTCGAGGTGGTCCTGACGCCGGGTGGCCTGCGGGAGGCCTTGAAGCGCCTCGAGTCCCGGGACCTTGTCCTGATCGACACTCCGGGTCGCAGTCCCTCCCACAAGCTGCACCTGAGCGAGCTGCGCAGCTTCCTGGAAGTGGCGCCCGACCGCGAGGTGCATCTGGTGCTTTCGGCTCCGACGACACGGGTCAACCTCATGCAGGCGGTGGAGAGCTTCCGGCACGTGGGGGTGGACAGGCTGCTCTTCACCAAGACCGACGAGGCCGTCACGATGGGGGCGGTGGTGTCCGTCGCCAGTGCCGTCGGCTTGCCGTTGTCCTATGTCACCGTGGGGCAGTCGGTCCCGGACGACCTGGTCGTCGCGGACAGGGATCTGATGCTCAAGGGTTTGGTCGGTTGATGGAAGACCAGGCATCCCGACTGCGCGAACTGCTGCGCGATGGCCAACCGGCCGCGCCCGTGGCTCAGGCCCGAATCATCGTCGTCACCTCCGGCAAGGGAGGCGTGGGCAAGACCAACGTGGCCGTGAACCTCGCCCTCGCCATGGGCCAGCTTGGCCAGCGGGTCATCCTGTTCGATGCAGACATGGGCATGGCCAACGTGGACGTCGTGCTCAACATGTCGCCCCCTCACACCCTGACGGACGTCCTCGCCGGCCGGCGCAGCCTGCGTGAGGTGCTGGTGCCGATCGAGCCGGGCGTGCACCTGGTACCCGGCGGTTCCGGCGTCGCCCAATTGGCGGCACTCGAGTCGGCTCGCCTCGAGGCTACCGTCCAGCGCTTGTCCGAACTGGAGCGCCTGTCCGACATCATGATTGTCGACACCGGCGCCGGTATCTCCCCCAATGTTCTGGGGTTCGTGTTGTCCGCCCCCGAGGTCATCGTGGTGACGACACCGGAGCCCACTTCCATCGTCGACGCCTACGGCATCATCAAGGCCATCGACCAGCGCAACCAGCACGCGCGCGTCTGGCTGCTGGTCAACATGTGTGCCTCGGAGAACGAGGCGCGGTCCGTCTACGATCGTCTGGTTGCGATCATCGCGCGGTTCCTGGGGGTCAAGGTGCGCTTGCTGGGCTGGATCGAGCGGGACAGCCAGGTCGGGCGGGCCGTCTTGCAGCAGAAGCCCTTTGTCAGGGCTTTTCCCGGCGGGCTTGCGGCGCGCAGGATCGTCGCCGTGGCCGAGAAGCTGCTGGGCTTCAGCGGAGCCCATCCAGGGGCGGAGCGCCAGGGGTTCTTTGCCCGCTGGGGCCAGTGGTTCGCGCCGCGGAGCTGAGTCAGCCAGCCGGAGACCGCCCGATGTCGGGCGGCATCAGGGTCAGGCGTCCGGCCGACGGCGCTTCTGAGCCAGGAACTGCCGCCCGCCCCTGATGGTGCCCAGGCTGCTGCGCAGGTCCGCCTCGAGTTCGGCCAGGACCTGTTGCACATAGCTTTCCGCCGAGCGACGCAGGTTCATGGCCTCGTTGCGGGCCTCATCGAGGATGCGCTGGGCCTCGAGGCGCGCAGCCGTGACCTCGGGGGCCTCGGGCGCGTGATGCCGACCGCCCTCGTGGCCGTTTGGGCGGCCGTGCGCCGAAGCTGCACGACCCGTCGGTTCGGCCGTCCGCACGACCGGGGGAATCACGGGAGCCTGGTGGCTGCTGGTCTCGGCATGGTCAGCCGTCGCCTGGAAGCGACCGGTCGTCCCGTTACTGGTCGCTGTCGTGTCACCCTGGGACACAGTCAGGAGGATGTCCGCCTCGTAGCGTGGCTGCGGTGCCACGGTGACGGGCTCCAAGGGAGGAGTGTCCGAAACGACGACGGATCCGGCGGCGACCAGGGCAGGCTCGGGCACGACGACCTTGGTGATCCTCGGGGCACGCTCCTCGAGCTGGTAGCGGCGGACGAGATCCTTGCCGTCGAGGCCCAGCAGGCGGGCGACCTGCCGGATGTAGCCCTGCACGAAGACCGGCGCCAGGATGGTGTCGATGCGGTCTTCCTCGAGTGCCTCGAGGTAGGGCAGCTTGATGTAGGTGCGGCTGGCGACCTCATCGAGCGTCAGGCCCATGGTCTCACGGGTCTGGCGGAGGACTTGAGCGACAGTCGTCATGCGGGCGGTCGGGCTCTGGAGGGAGAGGGTGGGGCACCTTCCGAAGAAGGCAATGTTCTCATGCTAGCACGGCCTTGGGGTGAAAGGGAGCCCCTGTGCCGTGTCGTGCGGCGTCCCTGAACGGGCCTTCATGGCCTGCCGTGGCAGGGTCCCCGCGGCATGCTAGGCTTGCCACATGCTGCTGCGCCTGCAGGTCCACCAGTACGTCCTGATCGAGCACCTCGATCTCGAGGGCGCCCCCGGTCTCACCGTCCTGACGGGCGAGACGGGTGCCGGCAAGAGCGTCCTGCTTGGTGCGCTCGCCACGGTCCTCGGGGGGCGGACCTCCACCGATGTCATCCGGACCGGAGCGGCCAAGGCCCTTGTCGAGGCGACCTTTGTGGCGGAGGGCCCCTGGTGGGATGCGTGGCGCGATGCCGCCGGCATCGCGGCCATCGAGCCCGGGCGCGTCGTGCTGTCGCGCGAGATGACGGCCCAGGGCAGTCGGGCGCGCATCGACGGCCAGACCGTCACGCTCTCCGACCTGCGCGACCTCGGCAGGCACCTCGTGGCCATGTCGGGGCAGCACGACCATGTCCGCCTGATGGATGCAGCCGTGCAGCGCGAGACGCTCGATGCCCACGGCGGCCATGACGACCTTGCCCGTCAGGTCGCTGCCGCGTATGGCCGTTGGCAGGCCTTGATCGCCGAGGAGCGCGAGCGTAGGGAGGCCGCGGTTCGACGCGAGACCGAGCGGGACTTCATGGCCTTCCAGTTGGCGGAACTCGAGGCTGCGGCGCTGGTCGATCCGGGTGAGGACGCGACCCTGCGCGAGCGCCTGCAGGTCGTACGTCAGCAAGCTCGCTTGCTGGAGGGGGCCGGTCGGGCGCGTCAGGCCTGCGCCGAGGCATCCGGTGGACCGGTCAGTATGGCGGTCTCGGCCTTGAGGCCGCTTGCGGCCATCGATCCGGGACTCGCCGAGGCCATGGCCCTGCTCGAGACGGCGGCGGCGAGCCTCGACGAGGCGGCAGACGGCCTTCGCCGCTATGCCGACCGGGATCGTGAGGCCGGCGAGACGCTTGAAGAGATGGAGGCACGCCTGCACCTGTTGTCGGGCCTTGCTCGCCGTCACGGAGGCACGCTTGCGGCAGCGATCGCCCGACGTGAGCGCCTTAAGGGGGATTTGGCCCGGGCGGATGAGGATGACGAGGCTTGCGCGCAGCTGGCTGCCGCCGTCGATGCAGCGGGTCGGGCATGGGACCAGGCTGCAGCCAGTCTTTCTGCGGCACGTCGCCAGGCGGCCGCCCGGCTGGGTGAGGTGTTGTCTGGCCAACTGCATGGCC
>JAYKIS010000039.1:0-35023 GCA_035286125.1 Candidatus Sericytochromatia bacterium | reverse complement strand
TAGAGCGGCAGGTGGTCCGTGAAGTGCTCCCAGCTATGGGTCGGAATCTTGCCGAAGCCGCTGATGGGGTCCTTGAGGATGATGGCCCTGTAGCCGTTATCCAGAACATGACCGAACCTGTCCCAATTGGCCCAGGCCTGCACGGCCAGCATAAGGCCGAGGCCGGAGGCGAACCACGCGTAGGACGGCCACTTGCGGCGATCGGCCACGCTTGACCACCACGCCCCGATCGGGCCGGTGTCTGCCACGGGCCCGGGCAAGGCGCCTTGCATCCAGGCCGGGACCGGGCGGCTTCCTTCCGCCACGAGCAGGAAGACGAGGGGAAGTGCCGCCAGCGTGGTCGGCCTGCAGAGCGCTGCCAGACCCAGCGCCAGACCGGCCAGGCCGGCGCGGCCCGTCCGTGCCATCCAGAAGGCCGCAAGCACGGCGCTGACGGCGCAGGCATGCGTGAGCAGCCAATTGTCCCCTCGATAGGCGGCATTGAAGAAATGGGGGGACCCGAAGGCCAGCATCGCCGTCAGGCCGTGGCGCCGCCAGCCATGGATGCCGGAGGCACCCAGGAACATGAACCAGGCGCCGACGCCGAGCGCGCCCATCAGCGCGCAGAAGGTCGACTGCGGTGCTCCGGGACCCAGCAGTGCGACCCAAGGCAGCATGAGCAGGCTGGGGCCGATGCCATAGGCAACCAGCTTGCGGCCATCGGGTGTCGTGATGAGTTCGGACGTGCCGTAGGGCGGCGCCAGATCCCAACGGCCGTGGAGGATGGCGTCCGCCATCAGGGTGTGGGCGTTCCACTGGGTCTGGTGACCGATGGTCAGGAACGCGTAGGCCAGCAGCGCGGCCACGGTCCATGCCAAGGCAGGCCGGCGGTCGGGTGAATCTGGCAGCACGCCCCATGCTAGCAGACACGCTCCCGGCGGATGGTACCCTTGGGGGTCCGTCACACAGGAGGGTCGCACGTGCTTCGCGCCGGCATCGTCGGGTTGCCCAATGTCGGCAAGTCTTCACTCTTCAACGCCCTGACGCGGGCGGGAGCGCAGGCCGCCAACTATCCTTTCTGTACCATCGAGCCCAATGTCGGCATCGTGACGGTGCCGGATGATCGACTCGGTGCCCTCGCCGGGATATCCCGGACCCAGACCATCATCCCGACGGCCTTCGAGTTCGTGGACATCGCCGGTCTCGTCCGCGGGGCGTCCAAGGGTGAAGGGCTGGGCAACCAATTCCTCGCGCACATCCGCGAGGTCGATGCCATCGTCCACGTCGTGCGTTGCTTCGAGGATGACAACGTCACGCATGTCGATGGCAGCGTCGATCCGGTCCGCGACCTGCAGACCATCGGCCTCGAGCTGGCACTGGCCGACCTCGGTACGGTCGAGAAGGTTCTGGAGCGCCATCGCAAGCAAGCCAAGTCCGGCCAGAAGGAAAGCATCGCGATGGTCGAGGCACTCGAGCCCGTGCGCGAGGCGCTTGATGCCGGGCGCTGGGCCAGGACGGTCTCGCTGGGCGACGAGTCCCGCCAGACGTTGCGCCAGCTGTCCCTGCTGACGATGAAGCCCGTCATCTACGCGTGCAACGTGGCCGAGGAGCACCTCGCCAAGGCGATGGACCATCCCCTCGTACAACGCGTCGCGGAAGTGGCCCGCGAGGAAGGGGCCGACCTGGTGCCCGTTTCGGCGGCCATCGAGGCCGAACTGTCGCAATTGGACCCTGCCGAGGCCGCCGAGTATCTGGCTTCGCTCGGTGTCACGGGTTCCGGACTCGACAAGTTGATCCAGGCGACCTATCGGACACTCGATCTCATCACCTACTTCACGGCAGGCGAGAAGGAGGTCCGGGCATGGACCATCCGGCGGGGCACGCTCGCACCCGGTGCGGCCGGCGTCATCCATTCCGACTTCGAGCGCGGCTTCATCCGGGCCGAGGTCATCGGCTATGACGACCTGGTCCGGTCGGGGTCCGAATCGGCAGCCAAGGATGCCGGCGTGATGCGGCTCGAGGGCAAGGCCTACGAAGTTCGGGACGGGGACGTCATGCACTTCCGGTTCAACGTCTAGCTCAGGGCGGCCGCCAAGGTTAGCGTAACCTTAGCATCGGCTTGGTGCTGCCGTGCGGGCTGCTGGCGATGACCCTCTTGAGGACCTTCGACCATGCTCCCCGTGCCTGCCCTGCCCCCCGTGCCCAGCCATCCGGTTGCCGGACCGGTGGCCGAGCGCCCCGTCCGTCCGGAGCCGTTGCAGCGCAGGCTGCCCCGGACCTTCGTCGACAAGGCCGAATCGCTCCTGGGGGTCGACCGCTTCAACAAGGTGATGACCTTGCCCACGAAGCGGGACTTCGCCATCGATCATCCCGAGGCAGTCGTCCATCCCCGCATTACGGTCGCGTCGGATGAGTTCAAGGCCTTCAAGGCTGTGCTCAAACCCGGGGACATCATCCTCTGCGGCAACGACGACACCTTCGTCCATGCCATCGTCCATCTGGGCGAGGGGCGGATCGTGCACGCGCTGGCCCAGGAGCACTGGGATCGCAAGCCCACCTGGGTGGATCGTGCCGTCGAGGGTGCGGCAGATGCCATCGCCCGTCTGCCCGTCGGCAAGGAGACCCGTGGCCGATGGGCAGATGCCGTCCGTGTGATGCCCCGTTCGATGAGCGGGGGCATCGGTGTCATCGAGGAGACGATCGACAGCTATTTCGCCCGTTCGGCACGGGACAACATCGTCGTGCTGCGCAAGCCCGACCTCACGCCCGCACAACTCGAGGCGATGCGCGGGAATGCCCTTTCGCATGTGGGCAAGGCCTATGACTATGCCTTCTCGACCTTTGACGGCAAGCGGATGTACTGCACCGAGGTGGTGGCCAATGCCTTGGCGGCATCGGGCGTCCGCGTACCGACGATGATGGGGACATCCGGTTCATTCAAGCGCGAGGTGGTGCTGAACGAGACCCTCCTCAAGGCTCCGGGCTTCGTGCCCGTGTGGCACGCCGGCAGCTATCCGACGACACCTTTCGGCAAGGCCAATCCGATCACGCTCTCCCCCGGCCGATAGTCGACGCCTCGGGGGTACATGAGCGAGCGTGGACCCCATCGATGCATTGATTCGGGCCTTGGCCGTGCGGGAGCATCGCGAGATCGCCTATCGGGCCCTGCTCCAGGCCGGTGCCAAGGCCGTCCCCGGCTTGGTGCGCGCTGCAGCCACCGAACCCGAGCACGGGGATCCGACATACTCCGCAAGGGGCGTGCTGGCCGTGCTCGGCAGCCTCGCCGTGCCCTCGCTCATCGGGGGCCTGGCTGTCCGGGAACATGGTAGGTGTCCGGCCTCGGCTGTCCTGCGTAGCCTGGGGGGCGTGGCTGTCCCCTATCTTCGCCAGGCGCTCGACCACCCTGACCCGCTGGTACGCGAGCAAGCTGCCGTCACGTTGGGCCTGATACCCGACGTGGGGCCGCAGGCACTTGCGACCTTGGCCGAGCGGCTGGGCGATGGAGACGAGCGCGTCTGCCTGGCCGTGGCCGAAGCGCTCGAACTGCATGAGGATCTGGGCTTCGTGCCCGACTGGAAGCGCCTCGTGCCCGTGGTAGGGCGCATCTATGCGACGGCAGGCCTGCGGCTACGTGCCGCCTTGCTGCGGTTGCTCCCGTCCGCCGGACGCCAGGCGAGTCCCCTGATGCCACAACTCCTCGCGACCGTCGAGGACGATCGCGAGGAGTTGCGGTTGCCCGTGGTTCGGGTCCTCGAGGCGATTGGGCCGGATGCCGTCGCGGCCTTGCCGCTCCTCGAGCGCCTCAACCGGCACAGCACCGGTCCCCTCCGGATGGCCGTCGAGGATGCGATTTCGGCGCTGAGCGGGCGTTAAGGAAGCGACGAGGCCGGGCTTCCGGTGGCGTCAGACCTGTGCAGTGGGCTCCGGCCCGCTTCGGGCCATGCGGACCCCTTCCATGAAGGCGATGAACGACTCGCGGAACCGGCCGCGCATCATGATGGCGAGTGCGAGCCTGAACTGGGCCTGGATGTTCTGCGCATCGACGGCCAGTGCCTTGCGGAACCAGGCCTCGGCCTCGGCCCAGTGTCCGCGGTCTGCGTCGAGCCGTCCTCGCCAGACGAGCGAGGGGACGTGGTTCGGATCCAGGGCCAGGACCTGGTCCAGCGTCGGCAGGGCCTCGTCCATGTTGCCCTGGCGGGCAAGAGCCTCGCCCAGCCCGAAGACCGCGAACATCTCGGCCGGGTGCTCGGCGACCACGGGCCGGAAGGCGTGCACGGCCTCGTCGACCCGCCCGAGGCGCAGCAAGGTCCAGCCGAGGCCGGTTCGTGCACCGAAGTCCGAGGGGGCGTGCGTGATGGCCTGCCGAAAGGCCTTCAGGGCTTCGGCCGGCTTGTCGGTCCTGAGCGACCAACCCAGCGAGACCCACGCATCGGCATAGGTGGGAGCCACCTCGAGCGCGGCACGATACTGGCGGACGGCTGCCTCGACATCGCCCCGGGCTTCGAGGACCCTGCCGAGGCCCAGCAGGACTTCAGGATGGTCTGGAGTTTTGGCGGCGAGGGCCTCGAAGGCCTTCAGGGCCTGGTCCAGCTCCCCACGCTCGGCGAGGATGCTCGCCAGACCGATGCGGGCTTCCGATTGGCCGGGTTCGTAGAGCAGCGCCTTGCGATACTGCGTCGCAGCAGCGTCCAGTTGGCCCGTGTGGTGCAGCACCCGGCCCAGGTCCCTTGCCGTGCCGGCCTGCCCTGGTTCAAGCATCGAGGCCTGCCGCAACTGGGTCAGGGCGGCGTCCTGGCGTCCACGCTCGAACTGCACGAGGCCCAGCGCATGTCGGCCTTCCGCACATTCGGGATCGAGCTTGAGCGCCTTCTTGAGCTCCCAGTTGGCCTGGTCGAGGTCGCCGCGGTCGTAGAGCAGCGTACCCAGCTTGCAGTGGGCGCAGGCGTAGTCCGGATCGCGCTCGATGGCTTCCTTGAAGCAGGTCTCGGCTTCGTCGAGCACCCGAACGGCCATCAGGGCGCAGCCCAGGTTCAGCCAGGCTTCGGGGTCGCCGTCATCCAGGCGCAAGGCTTCGCGGTACGAGGCAATGGCGAGGTCGGTGCGCCCCTGGTCGTGGAGGGCAAGGCCCAGGTTGTAGTGGGCGTTGGCGTAGCCCGCGTCGAGGGCAATCGCCTCCCTGTAGGCGGCAACAGCACCGTCGAGGTCGCCGTCCTCATGCAGGCGCACGCCCCGGTCATTCAGGGCAACAGCTTCCTGTCGCGGCTGTGGGGAAAACGGGACGATGGTCACGCCTGACTCCCGCCGGGCGTGGCCGGATCCTCGAGGCAGGCGACATGCTGCGCATAGAAGGCAAGGCCCCGGTCATGGGCCGGTGTCGGTTCGACGACAAATCGGCGCAAGTAGCCATCCAGCAGGTCCGGGGGCAAGTGCGGCGCGTGGGCGGCCAGGGCTTCGGGAGCGACCGGATGGGTCCTGCGAAGCGTGCCCCATGCCTCGGCAAGGGCCGCGATGCGGGCAGGCGGGGTGTCGGCACGCATCGCCCATTGCATGTAGGTCAGGGGCGTCTGCGTCAACTGCCACCAGGCCTCGCCCAGGTCCCAGACGTGGATGCCCTCGGATGCCCGGGCCTGCGCCTCGAGAGCAAAGTCCTGGAAGAACAGCACGCCGTCGACGTGGGCCAGGCTCTCCTCGAGGTCGCCGGTGCGGGCCACCAGGCGCGGGGACAGGCCGTACCAGGCCGTCAGCAGGTAGCGCAGGAGCAGGACAGCTTCCGGTTGGCCCTCGGGAACGGCGATGCGCCCCTCGCCCAAGCCGTAGGCGGGTTGGTTGGAGAACAGCAGGATGCAGCCTGACCGCCCCATCGACGACAGGATCGGGGCTGGCAGCAAGCTGAGACGGTCCTGATGCCGCAGGACCTGCAAGGGGGTGACGGGCGCGATGTCGAGGTCGCCACGCAGCAACATGGGCACCATGTCGGGCATGGCGGCAGGCACGAGCGAGAAGCGACCCTCCGGGTCGTGCCGGAGTGGGTCGCACAGGGACAGCGTGCTCAGGTAGGGAGGCAAGCCGACAAGACAGGTCACTTCCGGATCGTAAGCCTTGACGGCGGCTATAATCAAGCTTTCCGGGCCGTTTGGTCAGGAAGGTCGCGACCCGGGGGGCGATGGGCATGATTCGAGGCGGCAAGGCAGCACTCAGGGCGCTGGAAGAGGCCGATCTCCCGCATCTGCAGGCGTGGTTCCAGGAGCCGGAGCTTTGTCTCTCCCGCGGCAGTCGCCGCGTGGCGCGTGGCTCTGCCGCCATGCTCGAGTGGCTGGATGCCGTCATCGAGCGTTCGGTGGACCCTACAGGGGGACTCAGCCTCGGCATCGTCGACGGTCGCGGGCGGCTTGTCGGTCTGGCCGAGTCAGGCCCCGTCGATCCGGTGGACCGTCAGGCGGAGATCAGCCTCTTCATCGGCCGCGGGGAAGACCGGGGCAAAGGCCTGGGGCGCGAGGCGATGCTGTTGCTCCAGCGCCACCTGATCGAGGACCTTGGCGTTCACAAGATGCGGACGCTGGTCGTGGCCGAGGATGTCCGGGCCGTTGCCTTCAACAAGTCCGCCGGATTTGTCGAGGAGGGACGCTTGCGGCAGCATCGCTTCCTGCAGGGTGCGTGGCGGGACATGCTGGCGATGGGCCTGCTGGCCGAGGAGTTCCGGGCCCGGGTCGGGGGAACTTGAGCACCTTTCGGCCGATGTCCCGGGGCACGGGCATCTATGTCCATGTCCCGTTTTGCCGGATCAAGTGCCATTACTGCGACTTCGCCTGTTATCCGGGGCTCGAGGATCGCATCGTCAGCTACGTCGAGGCCATCGGTCGCGAATGGGCAAGCTATCCCGGCGACACGGAGGTGGCGTCCTTGTATGTCGGTGGCGGGACCCCCTCGCTGCTGGAGCCCGGCGATGTCCACAAGCTGGCCGGCCTGCTGCGTGGACGTGGGGATTGGACGCAGCTTGCCGAGGCGACTTTCGAGGTCAATCCGGGCACGGGTGGGCCCCCACTGTGGCGAGCCCTGCGTGAGACGGGTTTCCACCGGATCTCGATGGGAGTCCAGGTGATGGATGATGCCCTGCTGCGCGCCATAGGCCGCGACCACGGTGTCGCCGACGTCCTGCGGACGACAGAAGAGTTGCGCACCGAGGGCCTGTCGGACCTGTCGATGGATCTCATCTACGGCCTGCCCGGGCAGGACCCCGAGCAATGGGCCGAGACGCTCGAGCAGATCGTCCGGCTGCAGCCTCCGCACCTGTCGCTCTACGCGCTTCAGATCGAGGAACGCACCCTGTTCGGTGTCCGGGCGGCACAGGGACGGCTCGAGGTTCCCGACGAGGACCGCGTCAGAGCGATGCACGATCACGCGGTGGTCCGTCTGGCCGCTGCCGGGTATCGGCGGTACGAGATCGCCAGCTGGTGCCTGCCGGGCTATGAATCGGTCCACAACCGCATCTACTGGACCCATCGGCCGTTCATCGGGCTCGGGGTCGGTGCCCATTCCTGGGACGGTGTCCGGCGCTATGCCCATGATCGTTCTTTCCGGACCTACATGGCGGACCCGACGCCTCGTCGCGACGTGTCTCCCGAGCCGGAGGACCTCTCTTTCGACACGGCCCTGATCATGGGGTTGCGGCTGGTCGAGGAGGGGGTGGACGTCGAGGCGTTCACGGAACGGTTCGGGCAAGACCCCTTCGCGGTTCACGGCAAGGCCCTCGACGGCTTTCTCGCCGAGGGGCTCCTCGAACGACACGGCAAGCGCATCCGGCTTGCGCCCGAGGCCATTCCCGTCGCCAACGGGATCTTTTCGGCCCTGCTCCGAGACAGTTAGCGGTCGGCTGGTGGCCCGCCGTTTACCGGTCGTTTGCTACCTAACGGTACGGCCGGGCGCGACTCGATCCTGAGTCGCCAACGCAGGATGCGCCGCCCCAGCGCGGCCAGAACCTGGTCCATGCGGTGCGCACGGCCCTCGGCTGTCAGGTGCCGCGCCTCCCGCAGGGCGACGGCCCAGTGGGCCAACTGCTCGGCTTCCAGCGGGTCTCTTGTCAGCAGGCGGGCGTCTTCGAGCGCGGCGGCCGTCCTGTCGAGGTCCCCGGGCGAGGGCGCTGCGGACATGGCCGCCACTTTCTGCCCGTGCGCGAGGACCTGCATTCGGGAAGCCAGCAGCGCTGGCCCGGAGGGGGGCAGGTCACCGGTCGCGACCAGCGTCCCGATGACGGCGAGGACGCCCGGGATGGTATGCATGGGGCACCATGCAACCCGAAACCAGCCTTTCCGTCGATGCCATGCACCCGCTCCTTCTCGATCCGATCCTGACGGCCTTTCTCAGGGAGGACCTGGGCTGGGGTGACCTGACGTCCAGCCTTGTCCTTCCGGCGGATGTACCTTGCCGGGCCGATGCCGTCTTCCGGGAGCCGGGCACGGTAGCCGGCCTGGCGGTGTTTCGCCGGGTCTTCCACCTGATCGACCCGGCCATCCGGGTCGAGGATCGGGTGGGCGAGGGCGATGAGGTGAACGCCGGCACCGCCGTCGTGCGTCTCGAGGGTCCTGCACGCAGCGTGTTGGCCGGCGAGCGGGTCGCGCTCAACCTGCTGCAGCGCATGTCGGCCGTCGCGACGCTGACCCGAGCCTATGTCCGCCGTCTCGAGGGCTCGCGGACGCGCCTGCTCGACACGCGCAAGACGACGCCCGGCCTGCGGACGCTCGAGCGCCATGCGGTCCGCGTCGGTGGCGGGCGCAACCATCGGTTCTGTCTCTCCGATGCCGTCCTGATCAAGGACAACCACATCGCCGTGTGCGGGTCCATAGCCGAGGCCGTCCGGCGTGCCCGGGAAGGCTTGCCCCTCGCGGCCCCGATCGAGGTCGAGGTCGAAACCCTGCCCCAGCTTGAGGAAGCCATCGCGGCCGGTGCCGACATGGTCATGCTGGACAACATGTCGGACGACCTGGTGGCCCAGGCGGTGGCTCTCGTTGCCGGGCGCGTGCTGCTGGAAGCATCGGGCGGTGTTACCCTCGAGCGGCTCGCGTCCCTTGGCCGGACGGGCGTCGACCATGTCTCCACCGGAGCCATCACCCGGCAGGCCGGTTTCCTCGACATTGCCCTCGATGTCGTCACGGGCTGAACGTGCTTGGTGGCTTCTCCCGTTGCGTGGTATAGGTAGACGAGTCTGATTCTCCGGAGGCATCCATGCTCTTCACCATCGTCGCCATCATCGGCTGGATTATCCCGCTCCTGCTGCTCATCGTCTCGACCGGGGCCCTGACCGTGGTCCTCAGTGGCGTCATCAGCGTGGCAGACCAGGTGTTCAACCCCGGCTCTTCTCCCATCAAGGACGAACCGGCCCACAGCTAGGACGCGCTCCGACGGCTTTCGGCCTCGCCTCCGGGCGGGGCCGTCTTGCTTTGGGAACGCCTCTCGAGTGGCATTTCCGACTTGTCCAAGGACAAAAAGAACCCCCCTTCCACGATTGGAAGAGGGGTCGGTAACAGTTGCGGGGGCAGGATTTGAACCTACGACCTTCGGGTTATGAGCCCGACGAGCTACCGGACTGCTCCACCCCGCAGACTTAGTCTAGCACCGACCTTCTCCGGGCGCAAGATGATCGGAGATGCAAGGACACATTTAATTCATGTTTGCTGCCAGGCGTAGCCTCGGCCGGGTTCGTTGCGGATGGTGCCTGCGTGAATACCCAGCCTGAGGCGCAGGCGTGCGATGTAGCGCTTGATGAGTGCGTTGGCCTGGCAGTCCCGATCCTCCCAGACCCGCAAGGCGAGGGTGTCCTGTGGCACCAGGCGTCCCCTGCCTGCCATCAGGGTCGCGGCAAGACGGGCCTCCGTTCGCGTCAATCTGCAGCGGAAGCCGTCCTCATGCCCGAGCAACCCTTCCTCGAGGTCCAGTTCCCAGCAGCCGTGGCGTATCCGTACCGCTGGCCGTGGCGTCGGTGTCGCCGGCCGCTGCGCGAAGCAGAGCCGCAGTCGGATCCGGCATTCATCCGGTGCGGCGCGTACCCGATCCGCGGCCATGCCATCCCGGGCCCCTGCCTCGAGGAAGCGGGCCAGGCTGCCCGTGCCCGGGCCGATGACGAACCAGGGTGCATCGGGTACGTGTCCCGGTGCCATCTCGCGACAGACCTCGAGGACGCCGCTGCCCGACGCCTTTGGCGTGCCGGGAGCCTGCCAGGCCATGCCTTCCTGATCCAGCAGGGTGATCAGCAGCGTCCGCAAGGGTCCGGGACTGGCGACGAGGGTGATAGGTGGCGCGTTCATCCTGCGCCCTGCCCGATGTGGATCAGTTCGGAACGCATCGGGCCGTCCGACCCGTCCTCGGTTCGCAGCAGACCCAGTTCGGGATGCACCCAGCCAGTGAAGACCGGAGTCGGGTCGGGGCCTTCCGGCAGGAAGGACACCTTGCGGCAAGGCAGGCGACGGCCCTCCACGACCTGCTCGCTGTTGGCCTGTTCCAGCAGGCCCAGCAGCCGGGGGCTGTCGCCCGGTCGCAAGGCGCGCCGGGCGATCCAGCGCTCCGAGGCACGCGCCGGCAGGTAGTCGAGCACCAGGGGTTGCCAGAAACCGGGTTGCTCCGGTGTTTGCCACGCGAGTGCAATGCCGTCCTGCGTGTGCACCATGCGCAGGCTGTCGGCATGGTCCCCTGTCCTGATGGCGAATTCGGCGACGTGCCCGGGACCGGCCTGACGCACCGCGAGGCAGGTCCACCTGCTGGTGCGGCCATCCGCGAGACGGTAGACCAGGACCGTTCCTGCCCGCGGCCTCAGGGAGGGGGCAGGGCCCTCCGCGGCCGCGATGGACGTGCCCCAGGGCGCGAGGGCCTGTAGCACGAGGAGGCCCAAGGTTCGGTTGCGCTGCATGGCCCGAGGATGAACGGCACCCACGGTGCTGCCGTCGTCCGGCCTGGACAGGAATGGGGGGCATCCCGGGCCACGGCCGCCTGTCCGGTGCCCTGCTACCATGGACGCATGCGTTCACCTCGCCTGCGCTTCGCCCCCTCGCCCACGGGCTTCCTGCACGTCGGCGGCGCCCGTACCGCCCTTTTCAACTGGGCCTTGGCCCGTCGCCTCGGGGGCACGTTCGTCCTGCGCATCGAGGACACCGACCGCCAACGCTCCGAGCAGGTCTACGTCGACGCCATCCTCGACGCCATGCGTTGGCTTGGCCTGGATTGGGACGAGGGACCCGAGGTCGGTGGCGCGTACGGACCGTACTTCCAGATGGAACGCCTGGACAGCTATCGCGTGGCCGCGGAAGCCTTGCTGGCCAGTGGGGCGGCCTATCGTTGCGTCTGCCCCGCGCGTGAGGATGCGGACACCACGGCTCCTGTGGCATGTCCTTGTTCGGTCCAGGCCGTGCCGCCCGAGGCCGGGGGGGCCCTGCGCTTCCGGACGCCTGCCGACGGTCACGTCACCTTCCGGGACCTGATTCACGGGGCCATGTCGTTTCCGTGCGCCGACATCGAGGACTTCGTGCTGCTCAAGGCCGATGGCGTGCCGACCTACAACTTCGCCGCCGTGGTCGATGACGCCGCCATGGCGATCACGCACGTCGTCCGGGGGGACGACCACCTTTCCAATACGCCCAAGCAGGTTCTCGTCTACCGGGCGCTGGGCCACGATCTGCCGGACTTTGCCCACATTCCCATGATTCTGGGGCCGGATCGCAAGCGTCTTTCCAAGCGGCATGGTGCGGTTTCGATCCAGCAGTTCCGTGAGGATGGCTACCTGCCCGAGGCACTCGTGAACTATCTGGCTCGCCTCGGCTGGGCACACGGTGACATGGAACTGTTCAGCCTCGAGGAGATGGTCGCCGTGTTCGATCTCGAGGGCGTGGGCAAGGCCCCGGCTGTTTTCGACTACGACAAGCTCTCGTGGGCGCAGGCCTCCTGGCTCAAGCGCCTTGCCCCGGATGATCTCGTCCGTCGCACGACGCCGATCATGGCCGCTGCCGGCCTGCCGGTCGATCATGATGATGCCGTGCGCCTCGAGGGGCTGGTCCAGACCCTGGTGCCCCGAAGCGTCACGCTGCCGGATCTGGTGGAACAGGCGCGCTTTTACTTCGATGTGCCGCTCGTGTGGGATGAAGCTGCCGTGGCCAAGGTTCTCGTTCCCGGCGTTGAGCCCGTGCTCGGGGCCCTGCGAGAGCGATTGGCCGTGATCCCGGGCTGGGATCACGCCAGCCTCGAGGAGGCCTTCCGTGGGCTCGCTCAGGAATTGGGCATCAAGGCCGGTGCGGTCATCCAGCCGGCGCGCGTCGCCTTGACCGGTCGGACGGCTTCCCCGGGCATGTTCGAGGTCGCGGCCCTGCTGGGCCGTGACCTGGTCTTGCGGCGGTTGGATGAGGCGATTGGTCGCGTCTCCGGGGCTGCCTTGCCCGGATGAGGGTGTGCTGCGTTGTAACTTGATGTGAAGTTTGATGGTGTCTTGATGGTTGGCTGTGGTCGGGCCAAGGTCATGTTTTTTCTGTGTTTGTTCTTGAAAGGATGGTGTCTCCGGGGCGGATAAGGGGAGTGTGGGGCAGGCGTGGCGTAGGTGACGCCCGGTGTCCGTAGGGTTCGGAAGGAGAACGACGATGGCAACGCTCGGTTCGATTCATTCGCAGGGTGTGGCGACGACGCTGGCGGTTTCGAGCTCGGTTCAGGACATCCTTGCCGAGATCGAGGCGAAGGCGAAGCAGGTTGGCCAGAAGAATGCCGACGGCAAGGAGTACACCCCTCAGGAGTTCCAGGCCTGGATCCTTTCGAAGCAGACGCAGCTGGACATGCTGTCGAAGCTTCTGAAGGCGGTCGAGGACGGCGTCCGGAAGATGCACCAGTAGCGCAGGCTTGCGCGTCGGGGCCCCTGCCAGCTGGCGGGGGCCTCGGGGTTTTGGGGCGGGCCCCCTAAGGGGCGAGGACCCGGGCGAGTGCGGCCTCGAGAATCCTGCTGCGCAGGTCGGCGGCTTCCGCCGGTGCAGTCCAGAAGCTGACTTCCACCGTATAGTGGGTCGCATCTACCGTGACCACGCGGACCTCGGGCCTGGCTTCGCCTGAATGGTCCAGACCTTCCACGATGGCGTGGAGTTGCTCGCGAACCACGGCGCATGAGCGGGCTTGCGGCACGGGAAAGGTCATGGATTCGCGGCGGCGGTCCTTGTTGCGCAGGTTGAAGATGGGATTGGCCAGCAATCGGGCGTTAGGCACGAGGATGGTCGTGCCATCCGCTGCCTCGAGCGTGGTGCTTCGGGTTGCGATGCGGGTGACCACGCCTTCGATGTCACCGCTGCGGATTCGCTGGCCCAGCCGGAAGGGTTGGCCCAGCATCAGCATCAGGCCTGCGAGGTAGTTCTCGAGGATGTCCTTGAGCGCGAAACCGATGACGACGCCGGACACGCCGAGGCCCGTGACCACGTTGCTGAGGCCGAAGCCCCACATCGTCGCCGTCACGGCTACCGTCAGCACCAGGCTGCCGGCGTGGACGACCTGACCCAGCGGCAGGGCGGCCTCGGAGCCCGGCAGGGTCTTGTGGACCGTATCGATGGTCAGGCGTCGCAACCTGCGTGCCAGCCAGATACCGGCGAGCAGCACCACGATGCCGGCCACCAGGCGGGGAGCCGCCTGCCACGACTGGTTTAACTGCCGGTCGAGTGCCAGCCAGGCGCTGCGGAACCAGATGGGCCACGTAAGGGTCATGACGACGCAGTTGTCCTCGGGGAGCCGCCCTGCTGGGCGCCCAATAAGAAGAGGGGCCCCGAAGGGCCCCTCCGAACCTGGAGTCGACGAAAGGACGGCGTGCGACTTGACGTTTGCTGCGAAGAGACGACGAAGTGTGCTGCTTCCAGGTCGATCCCACTTGCGCGGGGGTGGTCAGAGACCGGCTTCAGGGTAGCCCGCCCCTCATCGGAGGGGCAAGAAGCTGTTACAAAGATTAATCGCTCCATGTGGCCGTGGAGGGACCCCACTGCCCGTCAGCACCCTGCGCCTGTACGTAGACCAACTGCTGCGGCCCGCGACCGGTCGCGACCAAGCTGCCCTCGGCGAGTGCCTGACCCGTTCCAGGAGCGCCCTTGCGACCACGGAACACCTCGATGCGGCGGGCCCCGGGGGCGCTGATCCGGCCTGCCTCGACGCTGACCTTAGGTCCGTTGATGGCGGCAGGACGATCCGCAAGCTGCAGGAGGAGACGTGCTCCGGGCTCGTTCTCGCGCCAGAAGCGTGCCACCTCGCGGTACGGAGGATCGAAGCCGTCGCCCCAACTGCCGATCTCGGTCGTATAGGACAGGATGCCCCGGGCTCCGAAGGCCCAGTCCGTCAGGTCGCCGCTCGTACGGTAAAGGTCCTTGGACTGCTGGGGTTTGTAGCCGCTGAGCTTGCCGAGTTGCTGACCGACGGCAATCATCTCCTTGCTCGGGGGCGCCTCATCGGTGTAACCCCAAGGCCACAGGATCAGGTTGCTGAAGCTGTGATAGGTCATCAGGAACGTGAACGGCCTGGAGGAGGCAAGCTTCATCACGGCCTGGGTCTCCGGTTCGCTGCCGGGGCCTGTCCCGCGGAACGTCGGGTCCTGGGGCCGGATCGAGGCTCCGCCCTCGCCCCAGTGGTGGGCGTAGTTTCGATTCAGGTCGACGCCCGCGCCATAAGGACCGACGTCGAAGAAAAGGTTGCCGGCATTGGTGTTCTTGCGCCAGTCGTTGCCCAACGCGGCCAAGGCGTGCCCGTCCGGGTTGACCATCGGCACGATCCAGATGTCCAGGTCCTGCACCGCTGCGGTCATCGCCGGGTCCTTGCCCTCCTGGTCGACGATCATGTGTGCGACATTCAGCGAGATTTCGGGGGTCACGATCTCACGAGCGTGGTGGTTGCCCAGGTAGATGACGCCCGGCTTGGCCGAGGCGTCGCCCTTGAAGATGTGCAGGCCCCAGATGCGGCGGTTGGCCTTGCCCTTGGTGGTCTCCCAGGTGGGGCCGAGGTCGACGAGCTTGCAGATGTCCGGACGGCTGGCCGACAGCTTCGTCAGGTCCTCGAGCATCGTGTCGTAGGTGTGGTAGCCCTTGTCGAAGCTGTTGTAGATCTGGGGGCCGGTCTCGACCTGGACGGCCTCGGGCCGCCGACGCAACTCGGTCAGCTGGGCGGGTGACACCTGTCCGTAGGCGATCCGTCGGTCGCTGTCCACGCCCCAGACGTCCATGCCGGCATCAACGAGCCGGGTCAAATCCGCCGGGCTCTGGTAGCGGTAGGAGACGATGGCTTCGCGGCTGCCCGAGGAGAAGGCCTTTTCGAGGACCTGGACGCCACGGCCGCCCAGCGCAGGACCCGCCGGGCCACCCAGGGCACAGCCCGCCAGCGTCGCCACGACACCGACGGTAGCGGCGAGGCGGGGAAGTTTTTTCTGACTCATGGCCATCTCCAAGGCTCGATTGTTCTCCCACATTAATCGTGGGATTGGATTTTGTAAATAGCCTGTTAAAATGGCGGTCCAGGAGACCCTGCGCCGGGCTGGGGGTAGAATGGCTGGGTCCCCTGCACTGTCGCGCCGGAGCCTCCCTTCTCATTGGACGAACAAGCCCTGCTCGAGGCCAATGAACGCGTTCGTGTGCTGGCCGAGCGCTTCGACGAGGTCATCGGTGAGGTGAGGCGCGTGATCGTGGGGCAGGGCGCGCTCCTCGACCGACTCCTGATGGGGTTGCTGGCTGACGGTCACATTCTGCTGGAGGGCTTGCCCGGCCTCGCCAAGACGTTGAGCATCAGCTCGCTCGCACGGGTCGTCCAGGCCGAGTTCCGCCGCATCCAGTTCACGCCGGACCTGCTGCCCGCGGACATCCTGGGCACGTCCATCTTCGACGCCCGCAAGGGACGCTTCACGACGAAGCACGGTCCGGTCTTCGCGAACCTGGTCCTTGCGGACGAGGTCAACCGGGCACCTGCCAAGGTCCAGAGCGCGCTCCTCGAGGCCATGGCCGAGCGCCAGGTCACCATCGGTGGCGAGACCCTGCCCTTGCCTGAGCCCTTCCTTGTCATGGCCACCATGAACCCCTTGGATCAGGAGGGTGTATACGCCCTGCCCGAGGCCCAGTTGGACCGCTTCATGATGAAGGTCGTCGTGGGCTACCCCAGCCGCAGCGAGGAGATGGAGATTCTCGAACGCGCGGCCTCGGCGCGTGGCCCGGAGCTCGAGCGGCTTGCCAGTCTCGACCTGATCCGTGAGGCGCGCGAGGTCGTCGGCTCCTTGACCGTCTCCGACCGCATCCGTCGCTACATCGTGGATCTGGTCCATGCGACGCGCAGTCCGCGCGAGGCCGGCCTCGACGAGCTCGAGCCCCTCATTGCCCACGGGGCCTCGCCACGGGCCAGCATCTTCCTGCTGCGGGCGGCGCGGGCGCATGCCTTCCTGCGCCGCCGTGCCTACGTCCTGCCGGATGACGTCAAGGCCGTGGCGCCGGACGTGTTGCGCCATCGGCTGGTGCTGGGCTACGAGGCAGAGGCCGAGGAAATCGGGGTCGACGCCGTCATTCGGCGCTTGTTGACCCTGAAAGTGCCATGAAGCCCCGCCTCGAGGAAGGCGTGGCCCTCGCGCGCCGGATACGGAAGCTGACCGTCCGGACCTCCCGGCTCGTGCGTTCCCGGTTTGGCGGAGCCTGGCACAGCGTCTTCAAGGGCCAAGGCATGACCTTTGACGAGGTGCGCGAGTATCAGGAGGGGGACGATCCCCGCCAGATTGACTGGAATGTCACGGCCCGGATGGATCGCCTCTACGTGAAGCGTTTCGTTGAGGAGCGCGAGCGCGCGGTCATCTTGCTGGTGGATGTGTCGGCCAGTCTCGATTTCGGCTCCACCCCGGCGGGCACCAAGCGCGATCTGGCGGCACGCTTCGCGATGGCCATCGCCCTCTCGGCGGCGGCCAGCCATGACCGGGTCGGCTTGCTGCTCTTCGCGTCGGGCGTCGAGGGTTGGGTACCGCCGCGCCGCGGACGCGAGCATGCCATGCGCCTCGTGCGTACCCTGCTGGGTTGCAAGCCCGCCACGACGGGCACCGATCTGGCGGCTGCCATGCGCAGCCTGGGCCACGTGTTGAGGCAGCGGGCGACCATCTTCCTTGTTTCCGACTTCCTTAACCTCGATCTCGAGGCCGTTCGCCATCTGGGCTTGCGGCATGACCTGGTCGCCGTGACCTTGTCGGATCCGGCCGAGAACCGCCTGCCGGTCTCCGGACCCGTCCGGGTTCGCGATCCCGAGACGGGTGACGCCCACGTGCTGGACCCTCGTGACCCCGAGGTTCGCCGCCGTCACGAAGCCGCGGCCGAGTCACGCCGCGCGCGCCTCGAGCAGGCTGTCGTCCGCCTGAAGATCGACACGATCGCCCTGAGCACGGATGAACCCGTGGTTCGTCCGCTTCTGCGGTTCTTCAGCAGCAGGGCCGGACGCCGGGTCCGCCGGAGGGGGGCATGATCCCGGAACCCCTGCCGCCGCCGCCTTGCGGATGCCTGGTGGCCAGCAGTCTCCTGCCTTCCCTCGCGACCTCGTCCTTCAAGCCGGCGGCACCGGCTCTGCAGCCTCTCGGCGCTGTTCGTGCGGGGTTTCCGGACCTGCTTGACGATCCCTTGGGGCTGCCCCCGCCGGCCGCGGCCCGGGATGCGACCGCGTCCCCGTCCTGGACCGTGGCGTCCGGATCGGCAGAGGTGGTCTTCGAGGGGGGGAAGGTCCTGCGCCTGACGGCGGCCGAGGTGATGGCCGACGAGGCCGCAGGCCGGATTACGGCGAAGGGGTCGGTCCGGGCTTTGGCCGGGCCATATGTTCTCGAGGCCGATACGCTCGAGGTCGCGACGGAGACGGGTGTCGGGCAAGCCAGTGGCAGTGTCCGGTTCATGGTCCGCGGCTACGTGTTGGTCGCTGGCAGCGTCGCCTTCGATGTGCCGCGCGAGCACGTCCGGATCCTGGATTGGCGTGGCCGCCTGCAGGACAGGCTGGCGCTCGAGGGCCGAGAACTCGACCTGACGCCAGACAGGGTCGATGGCATCGGCACGCGGTTCACGCCGTGCCTTGCCGAGCAGCCCAGCTACTTTGCCTCGGCCGAGCACTTGTCGTGGTTTCCGCGCGCTACGGAGCAGAATGTCGCCCTCGAGGGCCTGGGGCTCTGGCTGTCCGGCCTGCAGGTCTTCTACTGGCCGGGGCTGAAGGCCAGTTGGGAGGAGAAGCCTCCCGAGCCTCGCAAGGCTGCGGACGGGGCCGTGGATACCCAGGTCGGCTTCAATGCCTTCGAAGGTGCCTTCGCTTCTGGCCGCGCCGACTTCAGGCCATCCGAGCGCTATGCCTTCTCCGTCCTGCCTCGACTCACGCAGGGGAGGGGTCTCTATATCGGTACCTTGCAGCGTTACGACTGGGTCGGCGGTCACCTGACCGGGGATGTCAGCTACCAGACGGCCTTCGCCGGCGGCACATCGGGTCTGCGCGGGAACGGGACGACCTTCATGGGCCTTGGCAGCCTCGGGGCCCTGGCGATGGGCATGGGCTTTCGTTCCGATCTTGCGGGTCAGGCGGTCGACCGCCTTCCCGAGGTGACATGGCAAATTCCCGACCAGCCCATCGGCCCCTTCGCCGTGGGGGCTTCCGCACGCTGGGGCATCTTCCGCGAACGGTTGTCGGTGCTCGACCAGGAGATCGTCCGGGCCGAGGCGCGCACAAGCCAGTTCCAGGGCGTCTTGCGGGCTCCTCGACATTCCTGGGCAGACGGTTGGGCCATCCAGCCTGCGCTGGTCTTCCAGGCCACGCGCTACGACACCTATGCACCGGGACCGTCTGACATCCGTGACGTGCGCCTCGGGGCCCTTACCCTGCAGGCCGAGCAGCGCTGGTCACCGGCATGGCGGACCGGTCTCTCGCTAGATTTGCGTGATGCCACCGGCCAGTCGCCCTTCTTCTTCGACCAGGTGAACGGCAACAGCCAGATCGTCGTCAGCACGCGCTATGACCTCGCGCCCACGTGGTATCTGGGCGGATTCGCCACCGGTACCCGACTCCCGACGGTGCCGGATCGGGCGCTGATCCTGACGGATGCAGGCATCAGCCTCAACTTCGAGGGCCCCTGCCTCGCCTGGACCTTGGGGTTGCGGCCGTTGACCCTGGGAGTCGATCTCAACTACCGCTGGGCGCTGCAGTGAACTTGCCCGCGGGAGACGGCCCGTGTCGCGGGGTATGAACACAGCATGGCCCTGATCAAGGGGAACAAGGTCAATCCCCGGGGAACGGTGGTCCTTCAGGGAGATCAGCTCCTGCCTGATGAGGCCGGTGAGGCCGTGTCCCCGCAGGTTGCGGCATCGCCGGCCGTGATACCGGCTCAGCCCCCCGCTCCACCCCGTGAACCGGAGGGGGTGCTTGCAAGGGAATCCCTGCCCGAAGCGCCACGGGAAGAAGCGCCGCTCCTGGCTGGGGAGCTCGTTGAATCCGCCTTGCCGACTCCTTCCGACGCCGAGGGCGATGGCGGTGAAGGGGGCACCGTGGCCTTCGGACAAGCGACAACCGAGGATGTCGTTTCCCGTATCGCGGCGTGGGATGCCGGACGGGATGCCCTGCGGGATGAGCGGATAGCCCTTTCCGGGCAAGAGGAAGCCGATGCGCACTCGGAAATCGATCCTGCGGGGTTGTTTCGTGAGCGCCACGCGGAGTTGTCCGCGCATCTCGAAGGCGTCGTCGCCGCCCAGGCACTCGAGAGCGCACTCGAAGCAGCGACGCCGGGGCTCGAGTCTCTGGTCGAGGCCGAGGTCCGTGCTGCCCACGCGAGGGCCCGGGACCTCACACGGTGGCGTTCCATGGCCGAGGCCGAAGAACAGATCGCCGCGTTGCTCGAGAATTACGAATGGCCCGAGGAGCATGCAAAGGCCCTGCTGGGCGAGCGTGAGCAGGTCCTGGCTGCCGCCCGCCTGGAGGCCGAGCGCATCCTGATGCACGCGCGGGCGGAGGCCGAGTCGCTCATCGTCGAGGCCCGGACGCTCGCCATGCAGGACATGGCCACGCTCGAATCCCAGCGCCAGACGCTCTTTGACGAGACGCGCCAGCGTGCCTATGCCGAAGGCTACACCGAAGGTCGGGCCCAGGCGGACGAGGAAGGCGCCCGGTTGCTGGAAGATGCGACCGACAGCCTGAACCGGGTTCGGCTGGCCCTGCCGCTTGCCGTCCGGGAGAGCCAGGACCAGCTCGTGCAGATCGCGCTCGAGGTCGCCGAGCGCCTTGTTCATGCCGAGGTCGCCACGCGGCCTGAAATCGTGCTCGACACGCTTGATGCGGCGTTGGCCCGGGTGACGGATATGGAGTCCGTGACCATCCGGGTTCATCCCGAGGATCTGCCCATGGTCCAGGACAAGGAGGAGCAGATTCGCGACCTGTTGGCACAGGTCAAGAAGCTAGAGTTCCAGAGCTCGGTCAAGATCGCCCGTGGTGGTGTGTTCATCGAGACGGGATCGGGTACGGTCGACGCCACGATCAAGACCCAGCTCTCGGTCCTTTCGGAGGTCTTCCGGAATACCCAGGCCGAGCTCTCTGAAGTCTCGGACCCTGGTCCCGAGGCTGCCCCTTGACCCTGCCCATCGAACCCTTCGCGCTCGCACTGCGGGATACCGAGCCCATTCGTGCCCGTGGCCAGGTCACGCAGTTGGTGGGCTTGGTCATCGAGGCCCTGTTGCAAGGTGTGCGCATGGGCGAGCTCTGCCTGATCTATGCACAGGACCGCAAGACCGTATTCCCGTGCGAGGTCGTCGGTTTCAAGCCCCGACGCGTCATGCTGATGCCCCTTTCCGAGGTTGAAGGCATCGGTGCCGGTTGCGAAGTGGTCGCGACCGGCCGGATGGTCAGCGTCAAGGTCGGCCCCAAGCTGCTGGGGCGGGTACTCGACGGTCTGGGCAATCCCATCGATGGCAAGGGCCCCCTCATCTACGAGACGACCTATGCCCAGATGAACCAGCCGCCTAATTCGATGAGGCGCAAGCTGATTGATACGGTCCTGCCGACGGGCGTCCGGGTCATGGATGGCTTCCTCACGATGGGCGAGGGGCAACGTATCGGCATCTTCGCGGGGTCGGGCGTGGGCAAGAGCACCCTGCTGGGCCAGATTGCCCGCCAGACCGAGGCCGACCTGTCGGTCCTGTGCCTCGTGGGTGAACGTGGCCGTGAGGTCCGCGAGTTCCTCGAGTACTCGCTGGGCGAGGATGGCCTTGCGCGCTCGGTGGTCGTGGTGGCGACCTCGGACACGTCCAGCCTGATGCGCTTCAAGGCACCGCTGGTCGCGACGTCCATCGCCGAGTACTTCCGCGACCAGGGCAACAAGGTCTTCATGATGATGGACTCGATGACGCGCTTCGCGATGGCCATGCGCGAGATCGGGTTGGCGATCGGCGAGCCTCCTGCCCAGAAGGGCTACACGCCGTCCGTCTTCGCCCTGATCCCCAAGTTGCTCGAGCGGGCAGGGACCAGTGACAAGGGGTCGATCACCGCCATCTACACGGTCCTTGTCGACGGGGGCGACATGGACGAACCCATCGCCGACTGCGTCCGGGGTGTCCTTGATGGTCATATCGTGATGCTGCGCAACATCGCGGCCCAGGGTATCTTCCCGGCCGTGGACGTCCTGCAGAGTGTCTCGCGACTCCTCGACGTGCTGGCGACCAAGGAGCACAAGGCCGCGCGACAGGCGGTCTTCCAGATGATCGCGGACTTCAAGGAAGTTCAGGACCTGCTCAACGTCGGTGCCTATGTCCGCGGCTCCAACCCGGCTTACGACCGTGCCATCTCGATGTGGGACCAGATCAAGGGTTTCCTGAAGCAGGATATCCGGGACAACACGCCCTTCGAGGAGACGGTGCGTCAGATTCGGATGTTGGGCTCCAACACGTCCGCAGCGTCGATGTTCAATTAGCCGGATTGCCCTCAAGCTAGGTCACGGCTTGGTTCTGGCGATTTTGCGCCAGCTTTCGCCCGGCGGTGGATTGTTAAGTCCATGTTTGGACTGTTAAGTCTCCGGCAATTCTCCGTCAACTTGCCGTCAGGGGGCTTTTCACGGAGTGTTTGTCGCCCTATGCTTGCAGCGTAAAGGTTGAGTTAACTCTGCCTATCGAGAAAGGTTAAAGCAATGATGCGTTTTGCGAAGGCGACGACTGCGGCGGCGCTGGCGACCACCTTGGTCGGTTGCGGCACGAACATGGGCCTGATGGGTGCCAACGGTGGCGTCTTCGGCGCCAAGTCCAAGGGCCAGGCCGAGTGGACGATCATGCTGCACCTCGGCGCCGCGAACAACCTCGAGCCTTTCGCCGGCATCAACCTCAACGAGATCGAAGCTGCCATCGACGACAAGAACGTCAACTTCATCGTCCTGTTCGACGGTCAGAAGAAGGGCGATTCCAAGATCTACCGGATGGTCCGCGACGCCAATGGCAACAACAAGACCTTGGTGTCGACGGTAATCGATGACAAGGGTGCTGTGATTCCGAGCGACACCAAGGAGATCGACTCCGGCGACGTCAAGACGGCTTCCAAGTTCACGCAGTGGGCCATCCAGAACTTCCCCGCCAAGAAGTACGGCTATCTGATGTGGGACCATGGCTCGGGCATCTTCACCCCGCAGGGCCAGCGCGTGAACCTCGGCCCCAGCGTCGATCGCTCCTCCGTCAAGCGTGCCCTCGCCGGCAACGGTATGTCCGCCAACGGCATCTGCTGGGATGACGAGACCGGCAACCATATGTCGACCGCCCAGTTCGGCGACGTGGTCGCCGCCGGTGCCCAAGCCGCCGGCAAGCCCCTCGACATGGTCGGCTTCGATGCCTGTCTGATGGCTCACGTCGAGTTGGTCTACCAGATGAAGGGCAACGGCCTGAACATGGTTGCGTCCGAAGAACTCGAGCCCGGCCTCGGCTGGGACTACATGGGCTGGATGAAGCGCCTGGCCGCCAATCCTGCCGCCGACGGTGCCATGGCCTCAAAGTACCTCGTCCAGGCCTACGGCGAGTCCTACAAGCCGGGCGGCAACCATGCCAAGGATGGTCGTGAGCAGGAGATCACCCTGTCGGCCGTCAACTACGCCGCGCTGAAGAACAGCCTGGTTCCCGCGCTGAACAATCTCGCCAGCGAGATGGTCGCCGCGATGGGTACCGAGAAGTCGGCCTTCCAGGCTGCCCGCAAGGCCACCCAGGAGTTCTACAACAGCGATTGCGGCGACGTCGGCAGCTTCCTGAGCCATCTGGGCGCCAACACCCGGAATGCCCGTGTCAAGCAGGCTGTCGCCAGCACGCAGCAGGCCCTGTCGACCGCGGTCATTGCCGAAGTCCACAACGGCAAGTGGACCACCGAGGGCACCGCAGGCGCCACTGGCCTGGTGATCTACTTCCCTGAGACCAAGTATCAGTGGAAGGAAGCCTACAACAACGTGAACCAGATCGCCTTCGCGGCCGAAGGTTGGCGGAACTTCCTGGTCGCCTTCATCAAGTAGTCGTCAGGGTCACCTGGGCGGGGCGGTGCGCAAGCACCGCCCCGTTCGGCTTTGGGTGCCAAGGTGCTCTTGGGGCCGCGCACACCGACATTGCCGGGCGCGCCGGAAACGCATCCGGCCGTCCTCGGCGTGGGCCACTAGGGGTCCATCGGGTCGAGCACCTTGCGGACCTGTGCCGCGATGATGCTTTGCTGGACTTCCGAAGGCGTCCTGGGCCGCGCCGGCGAGGCTTGCGCGAGGCTGGGATGTTCGTAGGCGGCGTTGCGTTTCTCGCGTTCGGCCACCATCTGCGCCAGCTTGTCGACGACCTCGGGGTTAGCCCGCACGACGGTGCGGAACGCCGGCTTGTCCACTTCGAGCAGTTCGGCGCCGCCGCCCGGGGCGATGACGGCCGTCGCGCCACGGGGTTCACCCTTGAGCAGCGGAATCTCGCCGAAGGCATCGCCGGGGCCCAGGCGTGCAACAGGCTCCGAGGTCTCGGGTGATCCCAGATAGATGTCGATATGGCCCTTGGTCACGACATACATGGCGTCGCCTGGCTCGCCGATCCGGAAGAGCACCTCGCCGGCCTCTGCCCGGCGGGAGTGCGTATGGGCTGCAAGCAGACCCAGGCTGTCGTCATCCATCGGTTCGAGCAGGGGCACGTGATGCAGCACGTCGTCCACCTTCTGGACCTGACGCAGATCGTAGAGACGATCGCGAGTGGCTTTCTGAATCTTGTCCGGGGTCTCGCGGTCCGCGAGCACGACACCGAACCATCGCTCCGCCTGCTCGAACCGCCCCAGGCGCAAGCCCAGTTCGCCGATCATGAAGGGGATGGCGGATTCGTCGTCCTCCTCTTCCCCACCCTGTCCCGGCTTGGCGCCGCCTTGGCTGAAGGCCAGTTCGAGCAGTTCGCTGGCCCGCGCAAGATGGGCCAGTTCCCGCCCGAGGTTGCCGGTCATCCGGCAGATCCAGCCCGCACGCAGTGCCATGGAGG
The DNA here is from genome assembly GCA_035286125.1 of Candidatus Sericytochromatia bacterium. Lineage (GTDB taxonomy): Bacteria > Cyanobacteriota > Sericytochromatia > S15B-MN24 > VGJW01 > VGJW01. The sequence goes on along the minus strand of JAYKIS010000039.1, from coordinate 10,580 downwards.
CGAGGACCTTGGGCGGGGCTTTGCGCGCTTCATAGGTCACGCCTGCCAGCTTGAAGGCGACAAGCGCCGCGAACGGTGAGCGATCCGGCTGCCGGAAGTCGACGGTCCTGGCGAGGCCCGATTCCTTGAGCGCCTTCGCCACGGCGTCGTGGTGACGGTCCTCGAGGCTGGCGAAGTCCTTCTTGAGCGCGGCGTAGCCACAGCCCGGGCAGACCCAGATCTGATAATAGAGGGGGTTGACGCCCGAATAATGCGGACAGTTGTCGGTATCCCGGCGCACGAGCGCGTAGGTTCCGCTGCGCGGGGTGTGCAGCTTGAAGACCTGCAGGCAGACAGGACAGGAGACATCCCGTTGCGTGAGGGTCCCGAGCGAGCGCGTGGGGGTTGCCATAGTTCTAGTCCCTCACCTACCCGCGATCAGGATCTCTTGCCCTTGGCCGGCCCCTTGCCCGGAGTCTCGCCCTTGACGTGCACGACCTGGACTGGGACCTGCTTCTCGGCCGATTCCCAGCGGCGCGTACCCTGGAAGGCAATGTCGTACTTGTTGCTCGCATTCCAGAGCAGCCAGCCGCTTGCCTTGCCGTCGCGTCCGCCTTGCAACTGGCGGTAGACGTAATCGGCGTTGTAGTTCGAGACCATATAGCCGAAGGCCTGCAGCCAAGGGCGGATGACGGTGCCCTCACCGATGCGGTTGCGGACGCGGGCGACGCCCTGGCTGATGAAGTAGTAGGGCTGGTCCGCCGGGCGCGCGAAACCGTCGAAGGGCGGATAGAAGTGCGAGGGATAGACCATCGGGCAGATGACGTCGACTTCCTTGGCCATGTCCGCAATCTTCTGGCCGGTCACGGCCATGTCCACGTCCTTGCCCCAGGCCATGACGCCATAGACGTCGATGCCTACGCGGGCGTTGAGTGGCGCCAGTGCGGCACGGGCCTTGCGCAGGAAGTCCGTGATGACGGCGTGCTTGGGCTTCGTCTTCTCGTCGAAGCCATATTTGCAATCCCGGGTATTGCCCTGCGCCGGGAACCGGACATAGTCGAACTGGATCTCGTCGACCCCGGATTGCGCAAGTTCGACCGCGAGGCGGATGTTCATGTCCTGCACCTCGGGGTTGCTGGGGTCGACCCAGCGCAGGTGACCATGTTCGAGCCACGGCTTGCCCGTCGCCTTGCTGCGGATGGCGAGGTCGGGCCGCCGCTTCGCCAGCACGGGATCATTGAAGAGCACTTGCCGGGCAATGACATAGATGCCCATGCCATGCAGGCGGTCGACCAGCTTGGGCAGGTCCGTCACGGTGTGGTCCCACTGGGTCAAGGCGCGAACCTTGGGGTCCTTGGCCAGGATGGACACGGGACCGTCCTTGATGTCGAAGACCACGGCATTGCCGCCAGCTTTCTTCAGGGCCGATGCCAGCACGAATATCCGGTCCATGCCGGCCGTCGTCGACGTGCAGTAGAGACCCTTGACGGGCGTGTCGACGCTCCAACCCAAGGGTTTGGGGTCGGGGCGAAGTGCGAGGACATCCGGGATGGTCAGGGTCTCGCCTGGTTTGACCCAGGCGCGCTTCAGACCATTGACGGCTGCGATCCGCTGCCGCAGTTCACGCGACGTGTAGGCTTTCGTGAAAGGCAGGTAAGCCATCGAGAGCCTTTCGTAGCTCTGCCCGGCCTGGACCTTGTGGCTGATCTTGCCGGCTTGCCACGTGCCCCCGGGCGGCAGGGCCTTGCCGAAACCAGGGTGGACGTTCGATGCGACCGAGGCCGATGCCGCCTCGGGGACGAGCGTTTCCGTCGCCGCCGCAGGGACACCCGATGCATCGGTCGACGCAGGCATTGGGGTCGCAACCCGGGCGAGTTGTTCCACCTCGGGTGACGGGCTTGCTGCCAGGTTGGCCGTCGGCGCGTCCGTGGCGGTTTCGGCGAGGGCGGCAACGGCCTTGGCGTCGAGCTTGCGCGCCCGTGCCTTGCCCAACCGAGCGGGATCGAGGCGATTCGCCATGGCTGCGGGGAAGCTGACCAGCGCCGGATCGCCGTCGGCAACGTAGGGGGTGAAGGCTTCGGCCTGCCTACCGGTATCCTGGCCCTTGCGCCTGAACCAGTGGGCAAACTCGCTGTCGAGGGCCTGGATGCGCGCGATGCGCGCGGGGTTGAAGCCCCTGGCGAAGGGGGACGTGGCCGGGTTGGCACCGACGAGCAGCAGGGCACCGTGGTGGATCTCCTGGCCCGGGCCACCCATGGCCGCCGCTTGCTGGTCGGGGCGCTTAGGGATGCCGCCCATCGGCAAGGCCACGGTCGTGGTCCGGAAGTCAGGGCCCACAACCTTGCGGACTGCTGCCTGCAGGCGGACCAGCTCTGCACGGATCTGCGCAGGGGTGGCCTTGCTCATCAACAGGTGGGTCCAGGTGTGGTTGCCCAACTCGAAGCCACGGGCGGCGAGGAACTTGAGCTTGGCAGCTGCCGTCCGGTCATCCTCGAAGAATGAGGGCAACAGGTAAAAGCTGGCACGGTGGCCGAAGCCGGGATGGCGCTTCGCGACATCGAGCATGATGCCCACGCCGCAATCGGGCGTCGGGATGGCGAGACCCTTGGCATCGATGCCTGACGCCACGAACTGGTCGGCCCGGGCATCGTCGAAGGTCAGCACCACGGGCTTCTTGCCCGCCGGGACATGCGGGAATCCGTCCAGCATGTCCTGGGTTGTTGCCGTTACATAGCCGTTGGCCGCGAGGAACTCGAGGTCGGCCCGGAAACGATCCGCCCGACGCACCCAGCGGCTCTCTTCCTTGCCGATACCGTGGTACTCGAGCACGGGGACCAGGCCAAGTTCGTTCGCCTTGGCGATATCAGCCGCCGAGGCGATCTGGACGGCGGCGGCCGCAGTCCCCGAAGTGCTCGTCGGCGGTACTTCCGTGCCGCTGGCCGGCACGGAAGCCACATCTTCGGCCTGGGGCTGCGTGCTGGTGCGATCAGGGGTCTTTGCCGATTGGCAGCCGAGGGAAAGCGCCAGCAGTGCCGCAGGCATGAGCGGCAGCCAGGAACGTCGCGATTGCGTCAACGAGGGGTCCTCCGGGCGCCCATCCTACCACGGGCATCTCCGGCCTCCCATCACCAGAAACGGATGACGCCCTTCTCCTCCTGGATGCCACGGATGGCCTGGTCGTTCTTCGACACCATGACCGCGTCGTGGATGCGCACCGTCACGCCCGTGCGCACGAGGTTGCCCACCTCGACCTTGGGTTGGGGCAGGTTCTCGAGATGGGCTCGGACCTGCATGATGCGCTTGGCGGTGTTGGCCATCTCCAGCTTGATGACATCGGCAGTCTGGTCGAGCTTCTCCTTCATGGCGGCTTGCTCGGGGGACAGGCGCTTGAGCCGGACCAGGATGACCTCGAGCGACTGCAGGCTCTCCTCGATTCGTTCGAGGTTGGCCTTGAAGGTCTTGACCTGCTCCGTGAGCTCGGTCAGCTGACTGACCCATTTGTCCCGGGGCGTGAGGAGGACGGTCGTCGGGGTGCCCATCTTGCTGCCGATGGTCTTGACGTTGAGCAGGACGTCGATGCGGCACTCCCCTCCTACCAGGGAACCCGAGATCCGGCATTCGCCGCCGACCTCGACATCGCTGAAGAGCAGGTCTTCCTGCACCGTCAGGCTGCCCTTGACCCGAGCCTGCGAGCTTTCCATGAAGCTGATCAGCATGTCGCCACCGGACTCCATCACGGCGTTCTGGCGTACGCCCCCCGCCACGATGATGTCGCGTCCCGCCATGACGGTGGCTCCGTCGACGGCACCCTTGATCAGGATGTTGCCCGTTGCCTTGACGACGAATTTGTTCTTGACGTCGCCACGGACCTCGACATCACCCTCGAAGTCGATGTTGCCGACGCTGAAGTCCACATCCCCGTCCACGACGAAGTTCGTGATGACGTGGATGGCCCCGCGCTCGAGCCGGGGCTCGCCCTTGCCTGTCGCGACGACCATGAGCTCGTCATCGGTCAGCATCGTGTTCTTGCCGGCCTTCAGTCGGGCCTCCCGCGGAACCCGGGGCGACAGATCCTCGCCCGTGACGGCCTTCCCCATCTTGCCGAGGACGGGCGGAATCTTGCGGGCCAGTACCGTGCCTGCGGGCACGTTGGCCACCACGTCCATGTTGAAGTAGTCGACGCGGCCGTCATCAAGCACCTTGGGCTTCAGTTCGGGACGGCCGACCCGGAAGAAGTATTCGATGCGTGCGTCCGAGCCGTTCACGGGCCCGAAGCCCCGCGCCACCTCGTAGGAGCCGGCCGGAGCCACCTTGCCCAGGCGGGCGATGACATCATCCAGCAAGCCGTAGCGAACGGTGGCGTTGCCCAGTGCATCCCGGAGTTGCTGTTCCGTCGGCTGGATGCCCTGAGGGATCTGGATGTAGGCCGTCAGCTTGTCCTTGGAGAGGCGCACCTGGATCATCGGATTCAACCTACCAACCGGCGATAGAGCTTCGCCACCGCATTGACGGCATCGTCCCGGTCAGGCCCGTCGAGGCCCTCGATCATCCGGGACAGCTCCGCAATAACGTGGTCCCAAGGGGCCTCTTCCCGCGTGACTCGAGTCGAGCCCCAGGGACTGTGCGGCATGGCGTCGTGGGCGACGAGGTCGGCATGTTCCGCCAAGGCGACGCCCTCGGCAAACTGATCCGGTCCTTCCCAGGGAGCGCCATTGCCGTCGTAGGTCTCGGACAGGCTGCGGACCCGGGGCTCCCGTCCGAGGCGAGCGTCGACCATCTTCGACAGCTCCCGCACGGGAATCTCGGTCAGGGGGCGCTCGCCATCCGAAGTCGGGAAGTAGCCCCGCTCCAGGATCTCGCGTTGCATCTCGGGATCGTCCAGACGCGCCACCTGCACGAGCTTGGAGATCTCGGTCTCGCCAGGGGGCAGGAGATCGGGTGTCATGCCCACGCGGTCGAACATCCGGCCAACCTTGGCCAGTTGGAAGATGAAGGATCGGCTGAACTGCAGCCGCTTGCTGCCGACCCAGGCCTCGAAGGTCTCATGGCCCAGTGCTTCGAAGACCTTGTCCTCCCGAATCCGGTGGATCAGGCTGGCGAGGCGCGTGAGCGGCTGCTGGACCACGGCGACGAGCTCGTCGACCTCGCGGTCGAGGCGTTCGGCCTCGTCGCGGGTGGCCAAGGCTCCGGTGCTCGTGTCCTCCATGCTCCTGATCCTACTTCATCGGGGCTGGGTCAGGAGCGCTTGCCGAGGTAGCGGGTAATGAGCTCGGCAGGAACGCCGTTGGCCCGGGCCATGGATCGGAAGATCTCGACGGAGGGGGTCGGGCGGCGGGCCAGGACGGGATCGGCGTTGTCCAGGCGGTACAGGCCGAAGGTCGGTGCCCACGTGCCGACTTCCCAATTGTCCGACAAGGTCCAGTAGCAGTAGCCGATGACCTTGGCCCCATCGCGGACGGCGCGGGCCAGGGCATGGACGTGGTTGACGAGGTAGGCCTCCCGGGTCCATCCGTCGGGGCGCGGTTGGCCGCGGTGCGTGGCCATGCCGTTTTCGGCAACCAGCAGCGGCAGGCCATAGCGTCGGTGCAGCAGCATGGCCGCGTCGTACATGCCTTCGGGATGGACCGGCCAGCGCCACTGTGTGGCGACCTTGCCCAGTTCGTCCACGGCGGCCGCGTAGTAGTAGTCGAAAGCCATGTAGTCCACCGTGCGTCGTGGCTGGGACTCGGGCGTGTCCCGCCAGGCCATCAGGGCATCGCCGAACTTCTCGGTGGGATCGTCCACCGGCACCATCTGGGTCGTGGCCTTGCCGGTGCGCCGCATGAACATGAAGAGGTTGGTCGAGACCCGTGCCCCAGGTTCCTCGGCGTGAAGGGCATCGTAGGCCTGCACGTGGGCCTCGGCCATATGGTTGAGTGCCCTCGCGAAGGCCACGGGATTGACCTGTCCCGGTGGCACGATGCCCACCAGGTAGCCATTGAGTGCCTCGATGTTGGCCTCGTTGATCGTGATCCACAGGATGTCACGGCCCTTGAGTGCCTTGGCGACCACCGCCGCATACCGACCGAACACGGGCACCATCCCGGGGCGTTCCCAGCCCTTGCCACCGTTGCCATCCGGCAGGAGCGAGAGAGGCGGGTCGTAGAAGGCCGCCCTTCCCTTGCGGGCGCTGTAGGGGAGCGCCGTGGTGTCGGCCCAGGCCGGATAGGAGAAGTGATAGAGCGTCACGATGGGCTGGAGGCCCTTGCTCCGGCAGTGGTCGATGACCTTGGCATAGCGGGCAAGGGCCGCCTGGTTGAAGACGCCTGGCCGGGGTTCGATCCGGGACCACTCGAGGCTCATGCGGAAGGCATTGGCCCCCGAAGCTGCCGCCAGATCGACATCCTCCTCATAGCGATCCCACGATGCCGTGGCCTTGCCGGCCGGCTCCTTGGCGCGTCCCGCGCGCTCGAAGACCCGCCAGGCGGAATCCTCCAGGCCTTCCTCGTTCTGGATGGCCGCCATGGCGACGCCCCAGAGAAAGCCTTTCTGGAAGCCGAGTTCAGCCGGCTGGGAGCCTGCAGGTCCTGCGGCCAGTAGGCCAAGCGCCATCAGGCAGGGCAAAAGGCGTCTAAGGATCGGTGGCATCAGGGGCGTGCGGTTGGCCGCGGATATTGCTCGAGCAGGGAGGGGGGCACGTCGTTGCCCGTGGCGATGGACCGATAGGCTTCCACCGCGGGCGTGGGCTTGCGCCTCAGCAGCGGATCGCGGGGATCCACCTCGTAGAGGCCGAATCTTGGACGATAGCTGCCCCATTCGTAGTTGTCGAGGAGCGACCAGTGGATGTAGCCGAGGCAGGGCACACCCTCGGCAATCGCCCGGCGAACCTGATCCACGTGCTGGACGAGGAAGGCTTCGCGGCTCCAGCCATCCGCCCGAGGCTTGCCATCGTCCGTGGCCATGCCGTTCTCGGCAATGAGCAGGGGCAGGCCGGTCCGGCTGGCGTGGACCTTCATGGCCGTGAACAGGCCTTCGGGACGCAGGGCCCACTCCCATTGGCGTGCCATGCGCTGTACCTCGGTCCACCGCCAGGCGTAGTAGTAGTCGAAGGCCATGAAGTCGAGTTTGCGGCTGCCCTTGCCCAGCGTGCTCCTGCCCATCATCAGGTTCAGGCCCTGCCAATCCATCATGCGGTCCAGCATGTCCCGTGCGGGATCCCCCGGGAAGACGGCAGCCGGGTCCGAGACGTGCGTCAGATCGAAGAAGTTCGTTGAAACGAGGGCGTCGGGGTCTTCCTGATGGATGGCGTCGTATGCGAGGACGTGGCCGAGCGTCATGTGCCGGGTGACGGCGGAAGCTGCCCCCGGGTTGACCTTGCCCGGCGGGAACACGCCTGTCAGGTAGCCCAGGATGACCTGGGTGTTCGGCTCGTTCAGGGTGATCCAGTAGCGGACGTCAGGGCCGAACTCGCGGGCGGCGAACCGGGCAAATTGTTCGAATGCCGCCGCAGTATGCAGGTCTTCCCAGCCAGGGTACCCACCTGTGGTCTGCTTGTAGGTATCCAGCCACGCCGGATAGGCGAAGTGGTGCAGAGTGACGATGGGTTCCAGCCCACGCGACCGTGCAGCGCGGATCATGGCCCGGTAGCGCGCGACGGCCGCCCCGTCCACCACGCCGGGGCGCGGTTCGATGCGCGCCCACTCGATCGAGAACCTGAAGGCGTTCAGGCCCATGCCGCGCGCAAGGTCGAAGTCCTCGGCATAGCGGTTCCACGAGTCCGTGGCGCGGCCGGGCAGGGCGGTCGTCCTTCCGGCCTCGGCCCATGCGGCCCAGTTCGAGACCTTGTCATGGCCTTCGACCTGGTGTCCGGCCGTGGCGACACCCCAGAGGAAGCCCTGGGGGAAGCGGCCGCGCACGGTGCTGGGCTGCTCTTGACGCGGGTCACCGGGCAGCGCGGGCAAGTTGCCGGGCATCAAGCCACCGGGTCGCTGGGTGCAGGCCTGGAGACCCAAGACAAGCAGGACCCGGGCGGCGAGGGCCGCCAGGCGTCGCTTGGGTTCCCGGGCGCGCATGGGGAGTCTTTCCTTGGATGTCGTCCGGACGGTCGTCCGGCTTGCTTTCAGGGCTGGTCGGCCTGCAGGCGCACGGTCCGGGTAGCCGTGGCGAACCACAGACGGTTCCCGCCATCCCCGCACAGGGCCGTCACGGGTTCGGTCCCCTCGAAGAGGACCCGGGTGCCGCCTCCGCGCCAGCCGATGAGCGCATGGCCGCGTGCCGCGACGAGTGTACCGTCGCCAAGCCAGGCGAGGCCCGAGATGCCGATCTCGGGCCAGCGGGCAAGGGAGTCACCGGGACCGGAGACCACCACGCCGTGCCGCCCGTCGGCCACCGCAAGCCGGGCGTCCGGACCTATGGCGAGGGCACCGGGTTCCGGCAGCGGCAGTCGCAGCGGCGTGGGCTGGTCCGGCCAGGCACCCTTGAGCCCGGAGCCCAGGACCGTATCGATCCGACCCTCGGCATCGACGCGGCGTACGCGGCGGAAGCCCGGGTCCGCCAGCCAGGTCTCTCTTCCGAGGGTCGCCAGGGCTGCCGGACGGGACATCTGCGCCCCGACGGCTCTTGCCCGGTCGCCAATGGGCTGGAAGTCCGTGCCTGACCCTGCGAATACCGTGGCGGTTTCCGGTTGCCCGGGGTCGTACCGCCAGACCCGGTGGTGTCCGGGATCCGAGACGAGCAGACTGCCGTCCCATGCCACGGCGAGCCCTTGCGGGGCTCCGAGTCGTGCCGGCAGCACCAGGGGGCGCACACTTGCGCTTGTAGCTCCTTCGGGCTGTTCCGCCAGCCACGCACGTCCAGCCGCGTCGACGCCCGCGAGGAAGCCGGATCCGATGGCCAGTTGGCTGGCCCCGGCCGCTATCGTGTTGGCGACGATGAATGTCGGCCACGAAGGCTCGCGGGAGAGGCACCCGGCGACGAGTGCCAGCACGGGGAGCGTCGCGGCCGCGCGCCGCACGGCGGCGGCAAGGGCATGGCGGGCGGGGGGCATGGGTCTGATCCTAGCAGGGTCAGCCCGCATGGTGGCCTTGCACGGCCCGGACGGGCTATATTGGACAGGACACATGGTCCTTTCGGGGAGGTCTAACGGTCGCATGGAGCCCGTCACGCTTGGCGTCGACCTCGGTCGCAGCGAGATCCGCCTGTTCGACGGCGAGGCGCCGATCCATTTCCCTGCTCTTGCGGGCGGCCCGGTTCGTTCGATCGCGCGCGGTTCGACACGCCATGCCGAGGACCATCCTGAGGACTACATGACGATCCGGACAGGGCGCCTGACGCATACCCTGGGTCGTCTCGCCCTCGAGCAGCCGATGGTTTTTCCGGCGTCGGGCGTCGATCTCTTCGAGGACGAACTGGCGTTCGTGCACCTGCTCGGAGCCCTCGGCCTCGCGGCGAGGCAGCATCGGGCCCAGGGCACGTTCCGCGTCCGGCTTGGCCTCGCGGTGCCGCAGGTGCACGCTCGGCGCGAAGCCGAGCTCGAGGCGGCGCTGGACAGCTGGCGCGGGGTGCATCGCTACGAGTTCTGCGGCCAGCCTCTGGCGGTGGCCATCGACCAGATCGACGTCCTGCCCCGGACACTGGCCGCCGTCTATGCGGCGACGATGGACAGCGTCATCGATCCCGGTCCCGAGACGACCCTGGGTGTCATTGATGCCGGCCATGTCGCGACGGACTGGATGGTTGCGCGCCTGCCGCGCGAACTGCCGCGCTTCGGCGGCTTCACCCAGGCCGTAGCGGGCGTTCGCCTCGTGGAGGCCGTCGAGGAGGTCCTGCGTGATGCCGGGGTCGTGCGCATCGACCCGATGGCAGCCCTCGAGGCCTCTCTCGATGGCGTTTACGTCGATGGCCGGGTGCGGGTCGAGATGCCCGAGGGGCATCTTGACGAGATCCTCGAGCTCATGGCGCAGCAGCTGGCCTTGACCCTGCGGCAGGCCTGGCGCGACCTGTCCGTCGACCAGGTCCTCCTGACGGGTGGCCTCGGTGCCCGGCTGGCACCTTGGCTCGAGGGGCACAAGGCTCTTCCCGGGTTGGTGGTGGCGTCAGAGCCGCGACACAGCGTTGCGCAGGGTGCCTATCATTTCGAGTTCCGGCAGCCTGGTCCGGAATCGGCTGCTCCGGTCGAGGCCTGATCCCGCGTGTTCCGGGACCTGCAGCGGCAGCTGGGGGACCTCCTGGGGCGGACACCCGACCCGCTGGGGGCCATCACGCCCGAGCAACTCAAGGTCGTCCTCAAGAACATCGAGACCCGCTACCACGATCTGCGTGAGGAGAACGGTCGGTTGCGGCGCCAGGCCGAGGAATCGCGGGCGGTTGCCGAGCGCCTGGAGGCGGAGCGCGACGTCGCACTCAGGGAGGCCGAGCGCGGACCCGAGGCGATGCTGTCGCGGATGGCTGAGATGCAGCGTGAACTCGTGGCCGCCCGAGATGGGCAGGAGCAGTTGGCGCACGAGGTGGCTCGCATGCGAGAGGCCGTGGGCGAGGCCGAAGGCCTGCGGGATCAGGCCCTTGCGGATGCCCGTGGCATGCAGGATCGCGTCCTTGCTCTCGAGGCCGAGCGTGACCGGCTG
>JAYKIS010000038.1:0-20084 GCA_035286125.1 Candidatus Sericytochromatia bacterium | reverse complement strand
GCGGCAGGCTGTGCCGGTGCCGGCGTGCCGGTGGCAAGGATGATTCCGGGCCCTGTGTCGAGTCGCGAGGTCAGCTTGGGTGCGGCATTGGTGCCCACGGCCGCGCAACCTGCCAGAGTGGCGAGGAGGGCGACGAGGCGTGTGGGCAAGCGCATGAGGATCTCGTGCCCCAGTCCGGCGACCTTGTCACCGGGCCTCAGACGTCGAGGTTTCGGACCTCGAGGGCGTGTTGCTGGATAAAGGCACGGCGCGGTTCCACCTTGTCGCCCATCAGGACGTTGAAGAGGCGGTCCGACTCGGCGGCGTCCTCGATGTCGACCTGAAGCAGGGTCCGGGTTGCCGGGTTCATGGTGGTTTCCCAAAGCTGCTCCGGCATCATCTCGCCCAAGCCCTTGAATCGGCTGACCGTGCAGTTGTCCCCCAACTCGGCCCGGGCGGCCTCGAGTTCGCGGTCGTTGTAGCAGTAGAGGGTCTTCTTGCCCTTCTCGGCCTTGTAGAGCGGCGGTTGGGCGATGTAGATGTGGCCGTGCTCGACGAGTTCCTTGGCATAGCGGAAGAAGAATGTCAGCAGCAGCGTCCGGATGTGGGCACCGTCGACATCCGCGTCGGTCATGATGATGACCTTGTGGTAGCGGAGCTTGGCCACATCGAAGGTATCTGCGATGCCGGTGCCGATGGCCACGATCATCGCCTGGATTTCCTCGTTGGCGTAGATCTTGTCGATGCGGGCCCGTTCCGTGTTCAGGATCTTGCCGCGCAGGGGCAGGATGGCCTGGAAGCGACGGTCGCGTCCCTGCTTGGCCGAACCGCCTGCGCTGTCCCCCTCGACCAGGTACAGCTCGGCGCGCTGCGGGTCGTTGTCCGAGCAGTCCGCCAGCTTGCCGGGCAGGGTCGAGGACTCGAGGGCGCTCTTGCGGCGCGTCAGTTCCCGCGCCTTTCGGGCGGCTTCGCGTGCGCGCAGGGCATCGACCGCCTTGCCGATCACGGACTTGGTGAAGGAGGGTTGGCTCTCCAGGTAGTGGCCCAGCTTGTCGGCCACGATGGCCTGGACGATGCCGAGGACCTCGGTGTTGCCGAGCTTGCCCTTGGTCTGACCCTCGAACTGGGGTTCGGGCACCTTGACGGACACGACCGAGGTCAGCCCTTCGCGGACGTCGTCGCCCGAAAGGTTCTGCTGGGTGTCCTTGAGCAGGTTGGCCTTGCGTCCGTATTCGTTGAGCAGGCGGGTCAGCACGTTGCGGAAGCCCGTCAGGTGCGTGCCGCCGTCGATGGTGTTGATGTTGTTGGCAAAGGACAGGATGGTCTCGGAATAGCCGGTGGTGTACTGCATGGCCACCTCGACGACCACGCCGTCACGCTCGCCTTCCATGTGCAGGACGTCGTTATGGAGGCAGTCCTTGTTCTCGTTCAGGTAGGCGACGAAGTCCCTGAGGCCGCCTTCGTAGTGGAAGACCTCGGACTCGGTCACCTTGGGGCCCAGCGGTGCGCCGTCGGGGCCGGTCTCCTGGTGCTCGACATGGAAGTTCAGCGTGACGCCGCGGTTCAGGAAAGCCATCTCGCGGAAACGGCCCACCAGGATGTCGCGCGAGAACAGCGTCGTCTCGAAGATCGTCCCGTCCGGCTTGAATCGCGTCGTCGTCCCGGTACCCTCGGCAGGACCCAGGTCGCGCAACTCGGTCACGGGCAGGCCACGGCTGTAGCTCTGGGCCCAGCGACGGCCGTCGCGCAGGACTTCGACCTCACACCACTCGGACAGGGCGTTGACGACCGAGACACCCACGCCGTGCAGGCCGCCCGATACCTTGTAGCCGCCAGCCCCGAACTTGCCGCCGGCATGCAGGACCGTCAGGACGGTTTCGAGCGTGCTCTTGCCCGTCTTGGGGTGAAGCTCGACGGGAATGCCGCGGCCGTCGTCGACCACTTCCATGGAGCCGTCGGCACGGAGCGTGATGGTGATGTTGCGGCAGAAGCCGGCGAGCGCCTCGTCGATCGAGTTGTCGACGACTTCCCAGACGAGGTGGTGCAAGCCGCGCTCGCCCGTGCTGCCGATGTACATGCCGGGGCGCTTGCGGACAGGTTCGAGCCCCTCGAGGACCTGGATCTGGTCCGCCCCGTAGGCAGTCCCGGCGCCGACGGCGGTACCCGAAGGCGTGTGCTCGGTGGCTTCAATCAGCATGGAACCTCCAGGGACAGGTCGTCTTTGTGCCATGCCATGGTACCACGCGCCCCCCCCGAGGACAGGCGGGAAGGCGCATGACGCAAGCAACCCGGGCATGCGCCCGGCCCAGTGGGTATGATGAACCCTGCCGTGACCGACCGGCCCAATTCCAACCGCAGGAGCTCCGCGTGACCACGACCCACCCCGCCGCCCCGGCCGACCGGCTCGGCCTGATTCCGCCCTACGCCACCGCCCAGCTCGAAATCCTGCGCGCCCAGGCCGAGGCCAAGGGCCTCGTCTGCATCGATCTCGGCATCGGCTCCCCGGACCAGCCGACGCCGCCCGAGGTCCTCGAGGCCATGCAGCGTGCCGTGGCCGACCCGGCCAACCACCGCTACCCGAATTTCAAGGGCAAGCTGGCCTTCCGCAAGGCGATCGCCGACTGGTACGGCCGTCGCTACGGCGTCGAGCTCGATGCCGAGACCGAGGTCCTGCCCCTGATCGGCTCCAAGGAAGGTCTGGCCAAGCTGGCCATGGCCTTCATCAATCCGGGGGACGTCACGATCACGCCCGACCCCAGCTACCCCGTCCATCACCGGGGAACCTTGCTGGCCGGGGGGCGCCTGTCGCTCGTCCGGGCCCGCGCGGAGCGAGACTTCCTGCCGGACTGGACCGAGATTCCCCATGCGGACCTCGAGCGCGCCAAGGTGATGTTCTACAACTTCCCCAGCAATCCGACGGCTGCCGTTGCGCCGCGTTCCTTCCATGAAGAGACGCTGGCCTTTGCGAAGCGCCACGACCTGGTCCTGGCCCACGACCTCGCCTATGCCGAACTGGCCTTTGACGGCTACCGGCCGACCTCCCTGCTCGAATTGCCGGGTGCCAAGGACCATGCGGTCGAGTTCCACACCATGTCCAAGACCTACAACATGGCCGGCTGGCGCGTGGGCTTCGTGGTGGGCAACGCCAAGATCCTGCACGAGCTCTACCGCATCAAGACCAACATGGACTACGGCATCTTCGGGGCCATCCAGGACGCCGCGACCGCTGCCCTCGCGCTGCCCCAGAAGCACGTCGACGACCTGATCGCCCTGTACCAGCGCCGTCGCGATGTCGTTGTCGCCGGTCTGAACCGGCTGGGTTGGAACCTGACGCCGCCCAAGGCGACGATGTACGTCTGGGCCCCTGTGCCAGGCGGTGCCAAGGCCTACGACTTCGTCGCCGACGTCATCGACCGGACGGGCGTCGTCTTCACGCCGGGTTCAGGGTTCGGGGCTGGAGGGGAAGGCTTCTTCCGCATCAGCCTCGTTGCTCCCGAGGCGACCTTGGTCGAAGCCTTCGACAGGCTGGACAAGGCCGGCATCCGCTTCGCTCCCTGACGGGACGGGCGTTTCGCCGGCTTCGTCGCCACTCGCCTCGCCGGCTGCCGGTGCCGAGGTCGCCTCGGGACTCGGCGCCGGTGTGGCCGGGGTGTCTTCAAGACGCTTGAAGGCCACACCCGAATAACGCAGCACGGACCCTTCGGCTGCGAGCCGCCATTCCTCTCCGAGGCCGCGTCCGAAGCCCGTCAGCAGGGCCCTGTCGTCGGCCAGAGGCGTCAGGTGCCGCGTTTCGGCAAGGCCATTGCGGTAGCGCACCTCGCCAAGCAGGTGGCCGTCCTCGAGGCGCAACGTCACGGCATCGACCGCATGGCCCTCGGCGTCGGCAGGTTGCCATGTCCCGCACGCCGCCAGCCATGGTGCCGGCACGGGCCGGGGATCGACCCTGCGGGCCATCGTCCAGAAGCCGCCCGGCCGCCGCAGCATCAGCCAGATGCCATCCTCCTCGACGGAGGGGATCGCGAGGATGCCCGAAAGCCGCCCCGGCGTGACAGGCAGGAAGCCCAGCAGCAGGGCCTCGATGCGGAATCGGCTGAGTCCGTCGTCGACGATGCGCATGGCCTGACCGCCCCAATCGAACCTGAGGTTCTCCCCGACCTGTCGCAGGGCAAAGGTCGCGCCGGGCATCGCATAGCGGCCTTCCAGGGAGCGGATGGGCGGCAGCGGGGCCTTCGGACGGGGGGGGGCTGGTACCTTGAGGCCTGGGATGTTTTCGGCCACGAGGGGCCTGGGGCCGGCGGTCGGCTCAAGGCCGTCCAGAGCCAGGCGGGCGATGGGCAGCAAGGCGGCCTCGGATTCCGCCGTGTTGCTCAGCAGGACCACGCCTGTCCCGCGGTCGATGGCCAGCGCCAGTTCGGTCCGGAACGCCCCGACCACGCCTGAGTGCCGGGCCAGCCAGCAGGGCGTCGCCGTCTCGATGCCACGCAGTTGCCACCCGAGCCCGATGGCGAAGTCCAGATCCAGCGGCCCCGCCGTACCCTGCGGCAGCAGGCACGCCCGCAAGGTGCCGGGAGCCATGAGCGCCCGGCCATGGTGGTCCCGGCCCCCGCGCAGGATCGCCTTCGCGAAACGCCCGAGGTCCTCGGCCGTCGAGACCAGCCCGCCCGCCGGCACGTCCCGGAGGGCATCATCGGGCACGGCACGCCCCTGCTCGTAGCCCTGGGCGAGCCGGATCGCCCCGAATCCCGAGTCGTGCATGGCGAGCGGTGTCAGCCAGTGGTCCTGGATCAGGGCCTCGTAGCGTCGCCCCGTCACGCGTTCGAGCGCGAGGCCCACGAGCGCGTAGCCGACGTTGCTGTAGGCATAGCCGAGTCCCGGGGGAAAAGGCAGGGGATCGGCCGCCACGCGCTCGGGCAGCTTGTCGAGCTCGGCACGCAGCGCCTTGCGTCGCTCCCACGGCCCCAACGCCCCGGCCAGATGGTTCCAGGGCAAGCCGGCGCGGTGCGTCAGGATGTCCCTGAGCGTGGGCACGCCCGCTCCCTCGGCGCGCAATTGTCGGGCACCCGGCAGGTAGGTGTCGAGGGGCAGGTCAAGGTCGATCAGGCCTTCGTCGGCGAGCCTCGCGGCCTCGAGCGCCGTGAAGAGCTTGGTGACGGATCCCGCGCGGAATCGGGTGCTGCGATCGACCGCGGTACCGTCGGCTCGGTCCCGGACGCCATGGAAGGCCATGGCCGTGTCCTCGCCCCGGATCACGACGGCCGCACCGCCGACGGCACCGCCTGAACCCAGTTCGGCAGCCAGGCGGTTCGCCATGGCGACGAGGGCCTCGGGTGGTGGTGGGCCTTCCCGACGCACGACGGCGGCGCAGCCGGCGAGCAGGGCGACCAGCAGCAGGCCGAGGCGTCCGGACGGGCGCACGCGCACGGGGCGAAGCGGCCGCAGGCGCGTTCCGGGGATGAAGCCACGCATGCCATGACGGTACACGATGTGACGCTTCGTGGCGCCGGCAGGACCCTCTGCGGCATCATGGCTCCGATGACGGCAAGATATCAGTCGACCAAGGTCTTCCAGGGCTTCTCGACGGCCTTTCGCCAGTGGCGGGCCCAGGGGACCCACTGCGCCTACCTCCACGGTTACGACGTCTTCTTCAAGGTCTGGTTCGAGGGCGAGCCCGACCACCGGAATTGGGTCTGGGACTTTGGCGGCATGAGCCGTTGCCGGGGCACGATCGATGGCATGTCCCCCAGGGCGTGGATGGACCATCTGCTCGATCACACCGTCCTCGCGGCCGAGGACGATCCCGAGCTCGACATGCTTCGGGAACTGGATCGTCGCGGCGTGCTGCAACTGCGCGTTCTGTCCGCTGTCGGCGCCGAGGCGCTCGCACGCTACCTGCAGGAGCGCCTGGACGCCTTCGTCGTGGCCGAGACGGATGGCCGGGTCCGTGTCGTCCGGGTGGAGTTCTTCGAGAACGAGCGCAACTCGGCCATCTACGAACCCTGAGGCTTGCCCTCGAAGATTCGGATGCGCCCCTCGTGCAGCCGGACGGTGCAGGCGCCCGCCAGGTCCTTCGTGGTCATGCCCTGGCCTTGCAGCCAGATGGCGACGCCCGGCCGCAGCGCCTCGAGAATCTTCAGGACCGGGTCGTGGGCGTGGTTCATGTGGGATTCGGCCTCTCGAATCGTCTCGTCGAGCCGACGCATGTCCGTGTTGATCGCCGCCAGTGTCTCCTTCAGGCGCTCGACGAGGGCCTCCTTGTCCGGATGCAGGCCCTTGAAACGGATGCGCATCGCATCCATCTGTTGCAGGCCCTCCACCATGCGCTCACGGTTGGCTTCGTGGCGCTCCTGAGTCGCCCGGGCCTGGTCCCGGATACGCCCCCAACGCTCCCTTGGCGACAAGGAAACCTCGGTCGGCGTTCCCTGCTTGCCGCCCAGCTTGGCCACGATCAGGGTACCGTCGGCCTCGCATCTGCCGCCCACGAGGGTGCCCTGCACGAGGATCGAGGTCTGGGCGGTCATGGTCGCGAAGACGGCATCCTCCTGCACCGCGATGCCTCCCTGAGCCGTGGCTGATGCATGGTCCAGCAGGGCGACGCGGATGTCGCCGCCGGCCTGCAGGGTCGCTTCCTGGAAGACGCCCTCTCCCACGCGGATGTGTCGGCCGGCCACCAGATGACCGCCGTCCACGCTGCCCCGTACCACGATGTCGCCCGTCGCCACGACGCGGAAGTGATGGGCGACGTGACCGTCCACGTGCACGTCACCGTCGAAGTCGATGTGGCCGGTGTGGAAATCGACGTCGCCGCCGACCCTGAAGACCGGCTCGACCGTCCACACGCCCTGGACCTCGCGGACCAGCCCCTGCGCCGTCGCTACCAGGGTCTCGCCATCGGCCGACACCTCGCAGCCCTTGCCGGCCTTGAGTGTCGCCTCCTCGACAGGCGGGACCACCAGCCAGCCGCCGCCGACCGTTCGTCCTGGCGTCCCGGGCACCGGGGGCAGCCGTCGGGCAATGACCGTCCCCTTGGCTACCGAAGGTGAGACCCCGAGGTTGTAGTGATCGACACTGCCGTCCTCGAGTAGCCTGGGGACCAGTGTTTCCGGCTGGACCTCGACAAGGGCCTCGATGGAGCCGGACTGTCCCGGGATGGCGGGTTCGCCCCGGGCGATGACGTGCTCGCCAGGTTCGGCCTGCAAGGCCAATCGGGTGACCACGTCCTCGAGAATGCCATGGACGATGCCCGCATCCGCCAGGGCCTCGCGCAGGGCGGCCTCGGTCGGCTGGATTCCGGCCGGCAGACTCAGCGTTGCCGTGAGTTCGTCACGGGAACGAGAAACGTCGAGGTGCATGTCCGGGGCACTCCATCGTGGCCGCCGCGGACATCATGCCCGGTCACGCCAGGAAATCGAACCACTCGAGGACGTGACTGACCGCGGCGCGACCCCACAGCAGAGGCTTCTCGTACCAACTGGCCATTCGGTATTCGGTGTCGTAGGGTTCCGACCTCTGCCACCAGCGTCGGAACAGGGAAGTCTCGAGTTGCCTGGCGAATCGGGGGTCCTCGATGCCCAGGTTGAGCTCCTGATTGGCGTCGTAGCTGCGGGCGTCACCATTCGCCGAGCCGACGCTGGACCACGTGCCGTCGATGCTGAGGGCCTTGACGTGGCTGAACCGGTTGCTTTCGAGGTAGCGGACATCCACGCCTGCCTGGGCCAGTTGGCGCGCTGAGGCTTCGTTCAGCAGCTTGAAGAGGAAGCTGTCGTTGGTCTCGGGCCTGGGCAGCAGCACGTGGACGGCCACGCCGCGCCTCGCCGCATCCCGCAGGTGATCGACCAGGCGGTTGTCCGACAGGTACGGATAGGTCAGCCAGATTTCCTTGCTGGCCTGCCGGATGGCGGTGTAGATGCCCTTGCGCAGCGAGGCGCCACGACGGCTGTGCCCGGGTGCCGTCGTCATCAGCGTGACGGCACTGCCCTCGGGGTGCGCGGCTGCCCTGGATTCGGGCAATGTGAAGGCCTTGCCCCCGGCCTTGGTCCACGCCTTCCGGAAGGTCTGCTCGAGGTCGGCCACCGCAGGGCCCTCGACCGAGACCATCAGGTCGTGCCACGTATGGGCGTATTCGTCCGCGATATTCATGCCGCCAGTCAGGCCCACTCGGCCATCGGCTACGACGATCTTGCGATGCGTCAGGTTGACGCCGGCCAGCGGCAGCAGGCCCGGGTAGTAGCGTTCGACCTGGACGCCTCCGCGGCGCATCCGGTCGAGCACATCGCCACTGCCGAGCGTGCCCAGCATGTCCACCAGCACCCGCACCTCGACGCCCTGCCGGGCCTTCTCGATCAGGCGGTCCGCCACCGCGCGACCCGTCGCGTCGTTCTTGAAGATGAACATCTCGAGGGATAACCGGTCCTTGGCGCCATCGATCACGCTCAGGATCTTCCTGAAACCCTGGGCGTCCAGATGCAGGCCCAGGCGGTTGCCCTCCGTCCGGCCGGCGAGCGGGGGACGGACACCTTCGATGTGGTCGGGCCGGAAGGCTCCCAGCAGGCGCCGTGTCAGGCTTCGTGCGGCAGAGCCGGTCCGTTCGCCCCGGGACTTGGTGTCGGTGCGATCCGGGGTCGGCCTCGGGGGAACCGTGAGGCTCACGGTGCCGGGGTGTCCATGGGCGGCAGGACCTGCCGGAGCATCGCGTTCGGACCCTCTCCGTAGGCAAGGTCCACGAGCTGGTCCGGCTTGCGGCGACCCTGCTGCGGATCGTCGTGCAGTTCGATGCGCAGGTGGGCCTTCTCGCGGGCGAGTAGTTGCCGCAGCTGGGTGCTCGTCCCGACGAACGCCTCGGGCAGGTCGGTACGGGTCGCGGCACCGGCGACGAACTGTCGCCAGCTCGCGTCGATGATCAAAGGTTGGCCCCGCCCATCGTCCAAGGTAAGGAAGGCATGGAACTTGCCGGCCATGCCCGGGGCAACGGGCTGGCCGGGTGGCCTCAGGGCAGGGTCGACCACGGTGATGGCCACAGGCAGGCCGGCAGCCCGCAAGTACGGGTACCAATTGCCGGCGAGATCCAGGCACGATCCCTCCGGGTCGCTCCACGGCCCCCCATCGGGGTGCTGACGCCTGACCAGCTCCATGGTGGCGAGGACCCTGGCGCGCAAGTGTTCCGTCTGCCGGTCGGAACGCGACGTGACGGCAAGCCGATCCGGACGAGCGGGGCCCGGCAGGGCAGGCGAAGCCACAGGTCCCGGCCTGCCAGGCGCAGGCGGCCGGACACCCGGCAGGCCGGCCGGAGCGGGGACGCGCTTCATACTCCGAATATGCCCCGGTTAGCCTCGCGCCTTGCGTGCATCCGCGTGACCGCACCTTGTCGGGGCATCCCGACATCGCCATCATGGAAGCCACCATGCACGACAGCGCCGCCCCGCGCCCCCGCCTGATCCGCGAAGTGGATGAGGCCGTGGCCCTGCTGCGTGCCGGCGAGGTCGTCGCCCTGCCGACGGAAACGGTCTATGGGCTTGCGGCGCTGGCCGACGCGCCTGATGCCGTTGCCCGCATCTACTCCTTGAAGGGGCGTCCGGCCACCAATCCGCTCATCCTGCACGTCGCAGACACGGCCATGCTTGCCGGCTGGACTCCGCCGCTCGGGGACCGCGCCCTGAAACTGGCGGAGGCGTTCTGGCCCGGTCCGCTCACCATGGTGTTGCCGGCGCTTTCCCGCGTCTCGCGCCGGATCACGGCCGGGCAGGACACGGTTGCCGTGCGCTTGCCTGCCCATCCGCTGATGAGGGCTGTGATTGCCGGTGTGGGCCAGCCGCTGGTCGCGCCCTCGGCCAACCTGTCCACCCGACTGAGCCCGACGACGGCGGCCCATGTGGCCGGTCAATTCCGTGACCGCGACATGGTGATTCTCGATGGCGGACCGTGCACCGTGGGTCTGGAATCGACGATCGTCTCCGTGCTTCCCGGACGGCCTGTCGCGCTCCTGCGACCCGGCACGCTGGGGGCAGCAGCCCTTTCCCGGGTGCTCGACGAGCCGGTGGCCCAGGGCGAGGCAATGGACGCAGGCGTTCGGGTGCCGGGCCAGATGAAGTTGCACTATGCGCCGCGACAGCCGTTGGTCCTCGTCCGGCAGGCGCTCGCGGCGGATCTGGACGATCCGTCATGCGGTTGGGTCACGCCCGGCATCGCGTTGCGGGCGGCAGGCCCGGTCCTTGATCTGGGGAGCGAGCCGGGCCCCTTTGCCCGGGAACTGTATGCCGCCCTGCATGACCTCGAGGATCGCGATGTGGCGGTCATCCGCGTCGTCTTGCCGCCAGAGGGGCCTGCGTGGCGTGCGGTCCATGACCGCCTCGGCCGGGCTTCAGCCGGCCGCGACCTGCCCGCCTGACGACCGGCTTCGCCCGAGCAGGGCCAGCAGGATCACCATCGCAAGGATGCCCAGCAGGCCGCGCGGGGGAAAGCCGTTGCCGGTCCAGAGGAAGCCCTCGGGCAGGAAAACCATGGGGTTGTAACGGGCCGAGGCCGTGATGGCGACGATCCAGCACGCGTGCACGCCCACGGGAAACCAGAGGCCCCGCTTGCGGGCCGCGACGCCCAGCGTGATCCCTGTGGCCCACAGCCCTGCGAAGGTCGACACGATGTCGGGGACGCTGCGGCCCGCGGGAGCAAGGAAGTGCGTCGCAGCGAAGAGCGTGGCGCTGGCGATCGTGGTCCGGGGCCATGTCATCGTGCGCCCGAGGATGCCGGGCACGATGCCCCGGAAGAAGGTCTCTTCCAGGACGGCCGTCGCGAGGGCCAGCAAGCCCAGCATCACGAGTCCGGACGGCTCGGGCCAGGTGAAGCCGGGCCGCGGGATCGACCAGCCGGCCCACCAGCCGACGCCGGTGGTCAGCACGACGCCGCCCAGACCGGCGCCGAGTCCGGGCAGCAGTCCCCGTAACCCGGGCGGATAGCCCAGGTCCGCAAGGTGGCGCCCCTCGACGCGGACCCAGTGATCGGCAACCAGGCCGAGCGCGGCCGCCAGCAGGACGAGCTCCGGCAGCTCGAGGCGCAGCGGGTCCTTGTCGAAGCCGGGCCAGACCACCTTGAGCCCAACGGCTACGCCCACGACCAGGACCAGCTTGCCCAGCAGCCAGGTGAGGCTGGCCAGGCCGGACTGCGTCCGGACGGTCAGGGGTTCCGGGACCACTCCAGCGCCTGCTCCAGGCCCAGTCGGGTCAGGCGGGCCAGTTTGGCGTCATTGAAGACCTCGGTCTCGGCCTTCTGGAAGGTGTCCCGCTCCTGGACCGTGTCGGCGGGGTGGTGCAGATACTTGTGGATGGGCTCGGCGTAGAACAGCACGGCGCGGACGCCGGCGCGGCGGAACGAAGCGTGGTCGCTGGACGCGCCCGGGGGCAGTTCGTCGCCCAGGTCGTGGCTGTGGGGGATATGCTCCACGAAGGTCCGGAAAATAGGCCGCATGGCCATGCGCCGGGCCGTATCGATGACCTGCTGGCGGATGGCCGCGTCGTCCCCGCCGGCGGTGTCGGTGGAGAAATCGGCAGGTTTGCCGTTGGCGATCACGTCGAGCTGCACCATGCCGCGGAACTGCTTGAGATCGAGCTTGACGGGCTTGCCGTCGGGACCCGGAGCGACCGGGTTCTGGGTGTAGTACCGCGAGCCGATGAGCCCCTTCTCCTCGCCCGAGAAGAGGATGAACAGGACGCTCACCGGGGGAAGCACGCCCTGATTGCGCTGGTTGGCGAGGGTACGGGCAATCTCCAGGACTCCGGCGCAGCCGCCGGCATCGTCGTTGGCGCCGGGATAGATGGCGCCGTTGAAGGCCTGACCGATATGGTCCTTGTGGGCACCGAAGACCACGTAACGCGTCGGGTCTGCACCTGGCAGCAGGCCGATCAGGTTCTCCGCCTGGCCCCGGATGCTGTAGTTCTTGAAGGGTTGGCGCAGCGTGGCGATCCCCAGGCCCCGGAGCATGGATTCGGCATAGCGCGTGGCTTCGTGATCACCCTCGGAAGCCGAATCCCGGCCTCGCCAGCGGATGTCGCTGAGCCAGGCGGCGTGGGCGTGGGCTGCCGCGGCGTCGATGGTCGTGTCGAGCGTCGTGCGGACGCCCAATGCCGCAAAGGGCAGCGTTGCAGGCTGAACGGCGCCGGTGGCCGCACGCGTCGTGCCGCAGGCCGCGAGGGTCGGGGCGATGGCCAAGGCCGAGACGAGCAAGGGAAGGATGCGCATGGTGTTCTCTTAAAAGAAGATTAACTTCCGCTAAAGTAGCATGGGATGGGTCGCGCTCCAACCCCCTGAACGGGATTTGCGGCGAGGCTTTTGGTCCCGGTGCGTGTCCGGGGCGTAGTGTCCCCCCGGGGGCCAGAGGAGAAGTTCGTTCATGAACCCGTGGGATGCTCGTTATGCGGGTGAGACCTACTTCTACGGCACGGAGCCCAACACGTTCCTGGTGGAACAGGCATGGCGTTTCGCCCCTGGATCGCGGCTCCTGTGCCTTGCCGAGGGCGAGGGTCGCAACGCCGTCTGGTTGGCTGGACTCGGCCATCGCGTGACGGCCGTGGACAGTTCGGCCGGAGGTCTCCGCAAGGCCGAACGCCTCGCTGCCGACCGGGGGGTGCACGTCGATTGGCTTGAGGCGGATCTCGCCGTCTGGCCCATGGGGGATGCGGCCTGGGATGGGGTGGTCTCCATCTGGGCGCACGTCCTGCCCGAATTGCGACAGGGCGTGGACGCAGCCATCCGTGCGGCCGTCCGCCCGGGAGGCCTCCTCGTACTGGAGCACTATCATCCGAGACAGTTGGCCTATGGGACAGGCGGGCCGCCAGATGCCCGGATGATGGCGACCCTCGAGGCGCTGCATGCGGCTTTTCCGGGTTGGCACGCGCATCACGCCGTCGAACGCGACCGGGATGTCCGCGAGGGCAAGGGGCACCACGGTCTCAGCCACGTTACCCAGGTCGTTCTGGAGCGGCCCCCCTTGTCCGCGGCCACGCAAGATTCCCGGGCCCCGGCTCCATAGAAGAGGGGAGGGTCCTCTCCCGACGGGTACCCCTTGTGACTTCATCTGACTTTGCCCGTGCGCCATGGGCAGGAGGTTCGTCGTGGAGACCCGTTTCCCTCGTGAGGCATCGCCTGTTTCCCGCGGTGTTCCGCCGGTGCGCGCGACGGCACCCTCGGAGAAGGCGCCTGTCCCAGCAGGACTGCCTGCCGATGGCCTGCGCCTGACGGGGAGCCGCATCGATGCCGCGCGTGCACGCAAGGCCCTCGAAACGGCCATCGGGGCATCCCAGGGCGAGGAACGGCGCATCCAGTCCGCGATTGCCACGCTGGACCCGGCCGGTGTTTCCGGTGCCGGCGACCCGGTCGTCAGGGACCTGATGGTGGCCCGCGATCTGCTCGGGCAGGTGCGCACCTCGCTTGGGCAGGCCCGCGACAGCCTGGACAAGCCACTGGCGGCCATCGAGGCGGCGTCACGTGCTCTGGACAAGCATGTCGCGATGTATGACACCCTGAAGGAAGCCCGCCGCAATCTTCATGAGGGTTCCTACGGACGTCTCGGGCCCGCGGAAGAGGCGACGCTCGAGGAGATCGACGATGCGATGCGGGCGGCCATCTTCACGCAGACGCGGATCGTGCTGGCCCAGGACGCCCTCGAGAATCCCTGACGGGCCCTGCGGCTTCCGGCGTGAGGGGCGGGTCGCGAGGCCTGCCCCTTTCCCGATGGCTCCGCCGTGCGGGTTCGGCATTGTTCTTGAATTCTTCGTGAAGGAAAGCGCGACTGGCTGATTTCCGGTGGATGTAGTTGGGGTAGGGACAGACATCTGTCCGTCGCGTTGGAGGTCATCGCCCGTGCCTGGTTCCATCAACACCGGGGGAGTCAATCCCTTTGCCCCCAAGGCGGCCCGTGGCAAGGCGGCCGGTGCTGCAGCCGATGGCAAGGAGGCGGGCGCAGAGAAGCCGCTGGCGGCGAGCCTTGGCGACCGAAGTGCCGACCGTGTAAGGGCCGGCGCGGGTGGCAAGGGTAGTGATCTTGCGTTGGACGACAAGGTCTTTGCCCGGCTCGACACCAACGGTGATGGTGTCTTGAGCGGCAAGGAAGTGCGCAAGAAGCAACTGGCCTGGGACACCAACGGCGACGGCCAGATTTCCAAGGAAGAGTTCCGCATGGGCCGTGGCAGCGCGCGCGCCGAGTCCCTGATGAAGCGTCGCGATCGCAACGGGGACGGCGTCCTGTCCGGCAAGGAACTGGGCAAGGACCTGGCCGGGGCCGACGAGAATGGCGATGGCCGCGTGACCGCAGGCGAACTCAAGCGGTTCAAGACCAAGGAAGTGGATCCGGGCCAGCAGTTCGATGCGTTCGATCAGAACAAGGACGGTTTCCTGACGGGCACCGAGGCCGAGAAGTTCAAGGCCGAGGGCCTTGATGCCGACAATGACGGCCGGATCTCGAAGGCCGAGTTTGTCGGTGCCCGGGAAAAGACCCAGCTCGAAGCCCAGTTCAAGGATTACGACGGCAATGCCGACGGCTTCCTCTCCGGGAACGAGATCAAGCCCGAGGTCCTTGCAGCCAAGGACGCCAACAGGGATGGTCGCGTGAGTGCCGAGGAGTGGGGTGCACCCGCCCCGCAAGCGCTGCCCGCACCCGCACCCACACCCGAGCCTGCCCCTGCCGCCCAGAGCGTGACGTCGCCGACGGCCAGCTGACGCTCGTCGCCCATGGCCATCGAGCGGGGGCTGCAGCGATGCGGCCCCCGTCTTTATGGGTGTCAGTCCCGCTGGCGGAGCTTGGCCAGCAGGTGCAGCACTTCGAGGTACAGCCAGACCAGGGTCACGACCAGTCCGAAGGCGGCATACCACTCCATGTAGCGGGGCGCACGCGCCTGAACACCCTGCTCGATGAAGTCGAAGTCGAGCACGAGGTTCAGCGAAGCCAGAGCGACCACCAGCAGGCTGAACCCGATCCCCAGCAGCCCTGACTCATGGATGAGGGGCATCTGGAAGCCGAACATGCCTCCGACGAAGCTGGCCAGATAGTAAAGGCCTATGCCGACGGTTCCCGAAAAGACCATCAACTTGAAGTTTTCGGAGGGCTGGATGAGTCGTGACCGATAGGCCACGAGCAGCGCCGTGAAGATGCCCAGCGTCAGCCCCAGTGCCTGGACGGCGATTCCGGGATAGACCTGCTCTGCACCCAGGGTGATGCCCCCGAGCGCGACGCCTTCGGCAAGGGCGTAAACGGGCGCGAGGAACGGAGCCGCCTGTTTGCGGAGGATGATCACGATGGCCACGACAAACGCGGCCACGGGCGCGGCAGAGATCACCAGACCGGCAGGTGGCTGGTAGTACCAGATGCCGGCAGCTCCGCCCAGGACCAGTGCCAGAAGCCACGCGGAGCAACTGATCACGCCGTCCAGCGTCATCGGTCGACTGTTGGCCGTCCGACGCACTTCCCGGAAGGTCGTGTCGCTCAGGGTCGGGTTGGCGGAACGCATCGGGTCACTCCGGTTGCATCGGGTGGATTCGGGACATACGTTGCATACCCACCTGCCCGCCAGGACATAGGGGGCACGTTTCGGACGGGCGCGGCCCAGGTCCGGAGACAGCCTGAGGCGGCGGGATGTCAGGAATGCTGCGATCTCAGGTACAAGAAGGGGCAGCACCATGCCGGAGAAGTCAGCCCCGCCACCTTTGGAACCACCTGCGGGTGGCGATTCCCGCACGTCCGGGGCCGCCGATGTCACGGTCAACCCTGTGGCCTTCCAGACACCCCTGGGCAAGGCCAGCACCATCTTGCGAAACCTGTTCATCAAGCCAACGGCAGAAGCCATTGCCGAGGCCGCCGAGGTCGTCGCCGATGCGGCCCGGTCCGTGGCCCAGGTGTCCGCGCCACAGCCTACCGATGTTGCTGCTCCTTCAGGCGAGGCAGCGCAGGCGGTATCGGAGCCCGCATCGCCTGCGCCGCGTCGGCCTTCGCCCGCGCCTCGGAAGCAACCGCAGACGCGGCCCCTGCTCACGGACGAGTTGAGCCTCGGCCTCCGTCTTGGTCCTGAACCGGCTGCTGTCCCAAGTGGCTCCCCGTCCGGCCCTCCCCGCAAAGTGCCCGATCCCGACTGGCTCGGCCTGCAGGAGCTGGAGTCACCCGGACGGATGGCTTTCCTGAGGCGGACCCTGGCCACCGGCCTGGGCAACCTGACACCCGAAGACAGGACCACGGTCTATCGCATCCTTACCGAGGAACGCACCTACCGCAATACGCTCGTCAAGGCCTTGGAGCAGCGCCTGCGTCTCACCGGTGGCGCGCGTCCGGGGCCTGCCGAGGCCCAGGCGATCCGGAGGGAAATCCAGAAGCATCAGGTCATCCAGAGCCAGATCTTCCAGCACCTCAAGGCCCTGACCGGCCGGCAGGGAAAGACCGGTGGCACGGGTTTCCTGACGGGAGGCCAATCCTGACTTCCCGAGTCGAGGTCCGTGGGACCCCTTCGGGCGTCTGACGGGCGCTGTCCCTGGGGCGGGGGCCTCGTCTGCGCCCGAGTCGCGTGTGGCGCTACTGATACTGGATGGCCGTGCCCGAGACCTCGACCGTCCGATCGAGCCAGAACAGGCCCCACGACGTCTGTTCGGTGCGAATGCGCGCACCGACGATGCCCGAGGCATCGGGGACCTTCTCGAGGGCGTCGTAGCGCGCGGCTTCCGTCACGGCATCGGCCGAGAAAGCATCCAGCCACAGGCCCCAGGGATGGTCCTTGCGCGTCTCGATGCTGCGGTAGCCGCCATCCACCAACGGGATGTTCAGCAGGACATAGAACGGCACGAGCAAGGGGACGTAGGCCGCGTGGGCCGTGGCCTTGACCCGGCCCATCACGCGGTATTTGAGATCCATGCGCACGACATCCGGGTCGAGGCCCTCGGCCGTTCCGCCCCGGAGGGTCACGGCACAGCCGTTCAGGCCGATGGCAAGCAGCAGGGCGACAGCAGCCTGACGAAGGAAGACGCGGCGACGATGGAGCATGAAGACCTCCCGGTTGGTTTCACCATGCCCGGACGAGCGGCAGGGGTCACGTGGCCTTCCGGACTTGGTGGTTTTGCCGGGGAGGGGGCACGGCGTCCGAGCCGTGTCCTGATCGGTGTTTCAGAAACTGTGACCATTCTGCGATGACTTCCAGGATGGCGGGGGTTTGTTCGTCATAGCCGCGCATGATCTGGATCGTGTCGCCCCGGAAGGCAATCAGGTCCTCGGGTTTCAGCCTTGCCAGATATTCCTGGGGCTGACTTGTGACAGGAAACTTGAGTTGGAGTGAGCTTTGGTCGTACAGCCTCCCCTTGAGCGTGAAGTAGCCACCTATCGTGCCCACGGAGTCAGCCTCGACCACGTGGCATCGGCCGTGGATTCTGACGTGCCTGACGACCTCGTCGTTCCAGCGCTGGAGTTGCCAATCGCTCACCAGGGTGAACATGCGCAAGAGGCACATGGTGTCCCAATACTGGTGGTTCGCTTGCTTGCCATCGACAGGCACCGTGACGGACAGCGCGGCACAGTCTGCCCACCCCACGCCAGCGAGGCGTCTCGCGTCGGCCTGCACTGACCGGATTCCCTCGGCTGTGTAGACTGCCATGACCTGAAACCCGATCGCCGTGACAAGCAAGAGGAGGGGCCGGGACTCATGGTGGCGGCGGAAGATGTTCACCGCACACTGCCACATGAACAGATGCATGATGACGAACAATACGGCCAGGAAGGCCCAGATGGACCACGTCAGGACGGGCGACATCGTGGACACGCTCTCTTCCACGTTCACGCCACCTTGATGCTGTTGGCTGCTGACAGAAGCACGTCTACGGGTTTCTAGTCCTAACGGAGGCGTCCGGCAGCCGCAGGGGCCGCCCAGAACGCCGCATCATAATGCCGGACGAGTTCCACCCTTGTGACGGCTTGGCCGCCAGCCAGTATCTGGCCGGCGCGAAGCAGGTGGTGTTCGGAATTCTGGCCGTGCGCCGCGTGGATGTAGACGATCTCGCGGCAGCGCTGCCCCTCTGGCGAACCGGCCCATGCGAGGACCGCCTTGCCGCTGCTGATCTTGTTGCCGTTCGCGTACAGGCAGTCCTGCAGCTCGAGCCTGTCGCAGGCCAGTCGGCCTTCCGTGATGATCCGGGCGATGGCACGTCCCCCGGCCGAATGGGCGGACACGGTCAGCGTGCGGTCGCCGGACAAGCCCTGATGCCGGAGGGCATCCGCCGCGACCTGCTCCGGATCGGAGGCCAGCGACCAGTCCGGGGAGTAGGGCTCGCGGGTGGGGAAACTGCCGTGATTACGCGCTTCGCAAAGGACAATGACGGCCGGGGGCAATTGGGCCATGCGGTCGCGGATGCGCGCAGGCAGGCCGCCATTCGGGTCCGGCCGGGCGGCGGTGCCGTACATGCCGCCGTAGTGCACCACGGCCTCGAAGGCCTGATCCGGATGGTCGAGCAAGGCCTTGGGGATGATCGTGACAGCAGGCATGTGGCCGTTCCCTGCCGAGCGCCCCACCACGATGCGCGCGCCGGCATCCAGCAAGGTGCGGTAGCTGCTCCGGGCCTGCTCGATGGTCCGGGCCAACTGCCGGTCATCGGGGGAACCATTGCGCAATCGGGCCAGGCTGGCCTCGTCCGTCACGTCGAGATGGCGCTCCTGATGGGCAGCCTTGCCTTCCAGGGACACGGCGAGCAGGTCGCGAACGGGCCGCGGGGTGGTGCTCGGTTCACTGCCCGAAGCCCGCGCCGGGGCGGCGGTCGTCCCCAGGGAGCCGAGGCGGGCCGGTTTTCCCGGTTGGATGGTCTCCATCAGGAGCCTTGTACCCGGCCTGCTGCCGAACGGTCCGGAAACCTGTCGCGGGTGCCGCCCGGCAGAACGGGGTGCAGGATCCCGTGGACCCTGCACCCCGCGAACGCTCCATCGACCGTTCAGTGCTGTTTGACGATGTGCCAGACCTTGTTGAAGTTGTCACCCGTCACGTCACCGGCCTTCTTGTCCTGGACCCAGAGGTAGAGCGGCTTGCCCTTCCAGGCCCACTGATGGGAGCCATCATCGCGGGTGATGACGGAGAAGTCGCCGGTCTTCTTGTCGTCCTTCGTGGCGACCAGTGCGGGCCAAGCCGCGATGCATCCGTCGTTGCAGACGCTCTTGCCGGAGTTGGCCACGTCGGGGTCGAAGGTGTAGAGCGTCATGCCGTGGTGGTCCACCAGCATGCCCTTGACGAAGGTGGCGGGTTCGGCTGCTTTCTTGGCGTGGTCATGGTCGTGGGCGTGGGGGGCAGCCTTCTTGGCGTGCGCCGAGGCGTCTGCCCGGGCTCCGAAGCCAAGCGCCAACGTGCCGGCAAGCAGCGATGCGACGAGAATCTTCACGTATGCACTCCTGAGGTGGGGATTGAGAGGCGTTGTGCGGCGACGCCCTAAGCTACCGACCTGTCATCAGGGTGTCAAGAAGCCCTTGCGGCCCCGTCAGAGCCTATTCTCAGGGCTGCAAGAGTTCCCGGGTGGCGCGTGGTGAGCGCCCGGTGAGCGGCGCTTCGGATGACGTTCCTGTAGTCAGCCGTTCGGTGACGGAGTTGCCGGACCACTCGAGGAGGAGACAGGACCATGCCCGTGAATCTCGTTCAGCGCCAGGGGAATCTGCTGGGGCGTATCTCTGCCGGTGTCAACAAGGGGCAACTGACCACGGATGAAGGCAAGGCCCTGCGCCAGCAGGTCCGGACCGAGCACAAGGAAATCGTGACCAACCGCCAGGATGGTCCTGGCCTGACCTTTCCGGAATATGCCAAGTCGCAGATGGACCTGCTCCGGATCGGTGGCGAAGTGCGCCAGTTGCGGCGGAACTGAGCCGGGTTCAGCGCCGGGCCGACAGGGATGCCTGTCGGCCCGGCGTCTGTCTTCCGGATGCCGTGTTGGGTGCCCCTGCGGCAGGATTCAGAACGGGAGCAGATCCAATGGACAGGGCACGTGCTGTGGCTTGTCCGACATGAAGAAGCGCTCCACGGTCTCACCGGGCGCAGGCGTCCTGTTGAGGGTGCGCAAGCGCATGAATTCTCGCGTCGAGGGGTCGAACTGCCCGAGGACCGTGAGGGGACGATATCCGG